>JBNKUL010000089.1:0-37249 GCA_050298555.1 Thiohalomonadaceae bacterium | reverse complement strand
ACATGCTGCCTGAAGATATCGTCCTGAACGTTCACCTCGGCCGTGAGCTCGAGGCCGAAGTTACTGACTTCGGTGTTGGCATCAGCAAGGACTTCGAAGGCTTCGATGTCAGCGCCAATGTCACCAACAGCGATGCCGCTGTTGTTGGTGAGACCAAGTTCTGGCTCGGCGTGAGCAAGGGCTTCGAGCTGTAATTAGCGTACCTCGCTAAAGCTCAAAACCCGCTGAGGTTTGCCTCAGCGGGTTTTTTATTACCCGTCGTTTTTCCCCGATTGCACCAATCGTGTTCTCAGTTTTTCCCTTCGTGCCCCCTCCTGGTGCGTTCGAGACCGGATTTCCCCTATTTGACCCCGGTTTTCGCTGGCACGGAATGTGCTGATGCATGGGGAGAGGTAATCCGTATTACACGACATATATAACCCGATAACTAAGGAGTTTATTTGATGAAAAAGATGACCAAGTCCCTCATCGCGTGCGCTGTACTGGCCGCTACTGGTATGACCAGCGGTGTCGTTGTGGCCGAGGAGATGAGCGCCAATGCCGCCGTGGTCTCCAACTACGTCTGGCGTGGCCTCACTCAGACCGACGACGGCTTTGCCGTGCAGGCCGGTGTTGACTACACCATGGATAGCGGTATTTATGTCGGTGCCTGGGCCTCTAATGTGGACCCGGGTGCGGAGTACGACCTCTATGGCGGTTTTACCGGCGAGGCGGGTGACATCGGTTATGACCTCGGCTTCATCTACTACGGTTACACCGACAGCGGCATTGACGCCACCCATGAGTTCAAGCTTGGCGCCTCCATGGATATGTTCAGCGGTACCCTCTACATCGGTGAGAACGACTACAAATATCTGGACCTTGGTGCAGAGATGGCCGAGGTGCTGCCGGAGGAGATTACTCTTAGCGTTCACTTCGGTCGTGAGTTTGACTCCGAGGTTAATGACTTCTCTGTTGGCGTTAGCAAAAACTTCGAAGGCTTCGATGTTAGTGCCAATGTCACCAACAGCGATGCCGCTGTTGTCGGTGAGACCAAGTTCTGGGTCGGCGTGAGCAAGGGCTTCGAGCTGTAATCAGTTCGTCGTTTCGCGAAAGCATAAAAACCCGCTGAGGTTCGCCTCAGCGGGTTTTTTATTGTCTGCGCTTTTTTGTTGCATGCACCAATGGAGTTCCCAATTATCCCGGTTATGCTCTCTATCAGTGCGTTTTACCCCTGATTTACCGCTTTTTACCCCCATTTTAGCTGGCACGGCATGTGCAACTGTCTGCGTAAGTCATCTGCGGATGAGTTCAATTCGAATGGCAATGACGTTGCCTGTTTAACCTGGGAGAAATGTAATGATGAAAATGAGTAAGTCACTGGTTGTCGCTTCCGTTCTGGCTGCGGGCTCACTTAGTAGTGGCGCCGCGATGGCGGAAGTGACTGCAAACATTGGTGCGACCTCAAACTATATGTGGCGTGGTATCACCCAGACCGCTGACGGCGCCGCCGTTTCTGGTGGTATGGATTATGCGCATGAGTCCGGTGCCTATGTCGGCACTTGGGGATCCAATACCGCTTTCGGCAGCCCTGAGCTGGACCTCTACCTTGGTTACGCCGGTGAGATGAGTGGCATTGGTTATGACGTGGGTTACATCAGTTACATGTATCCCAATACCAGTGCCGCGGACTTCTCTGAGGTCTATGTCGGTGCAAGCTATGAAATGTTCAGCGCCAAACTGTCCCACGACAGTGACAACAAGAACACCTACATCGAGGCCGCTGTCGATTTCGATTTGGGTAACGACTTCGGTATGGGTGTCCACTTTGGTTCTAATAACTCCGATGGTGGTACCGACTTTACCGATTACAGCGTCTCTGTCTCCAAGGGTGATTTCAGCCTTGCTTTGAGTGACAACAGCGAGAACGTTGCACTTGGTCAGTCTGATAACTACCGCGTTGCGGTCTCTTGGGGCCAGTCCTTCTAATTACTCATGTGCGAGCAGTTGAAGTGGAAGTGTTACTTCCACTTCACTTTTAGTCATACAAGATAGGAGTATTCTTGAAATGAAAAAATCTGTAATTGCAGTTTCCGTACTGGCGGCTACGTCTCTGTTTAGCGGTGCGGCAATGGCCGAGCTGAGTGCAAACATCGGTGCCACCTCTAATTACATGTGGCGCGGTGTGACCCAAAGTGCTGACGGCGCTTCGGTATCCGGCGGCATTGACTATGCGCACGAGTCCGGTGGCTACGTCGGCACCTGGACCGCGAACATGAGTTCCGGCTCCGAGCTGGATCTCTACCTGGGTTACGCGGGTGAGGCCTCAGGTATTGCTTACGACGTCGGTTACATCAGCTACATGTATCCGAATGACAGCAGCCTCGACTTCTCCGAGCTGTATGTGGGCGGTAGCTTCCAGCAGTTCAGCGCCAAGCTCTCCTACGATGCAGACAACAAAAATGCCTACTACGAGGGCGCCGTTGATTTCGCACTCCCTCAGGATATGGGGCTGACTGTTCACGTCGGTCGTTATCAGTTCGATACAACTCCCCGTTACACCGACTATAGTGTCACCGTCAGCAAGGGTGACTTCAGCCTTGCGCTCAGCGACACCAACAACAACAAGGCCTTTGGCCAAAGCGACAATTACCGTGTTGCAGTATCCTGGGGCACCTCTTTCTAAGAGTCTGCCGCAGCTGCATCAACTTGGTTGATGCGAAACGTTCTCCTTTTAAACCGCCCGCTTAGCCGTGGCGGTTTTTTTTCGTCTTTACCGCTTGCCCCCCCCTGCACTACAACGATCCATGCACGTTTTATGTGCCCCGATTTTGTGCAGTGGATGACTGGATATAGGCCGCAAGCCCGCTATTTAGGGCTTTTCCGTTGTTGGCACAGCTCATGCAAAAGATTAACTGCGAGCTTTAGTTCATACGAAAAGGCAGGGAGTTGTTCCCTGCGAAAACTGGAGGAAACACTCAATGAAAATGGTTACGGCAATCATCAAGCCTTTCAAGCTCGATGACGTGCGTGAGGCCCTTTCCGATATCGGGGTGCAGGGCATTACCGTCACCGAGGTAAAAGGATTTGGTCGTCAGAAGGGTCACACCGAACTTTATCGTGGCGCTGAGTACGTGGTCGACTTCCTGCCCAAGGTAAAACTTGAGGCGGCAGTTGAGGCAGGACTGGTCGATCAGGTGATCGAGGCGGTCTCCAAGGCAGCCAACACCGGCAAGATCGGTGACGGCAAGATCTTCGTCTCCAACCTCGAAGAGGTGGTACGTATCCGTACCGGCGAGACTGGCACCGATGCACTTTAATGAGGAGCGTGCGAGATGGAAGCAATTACTGAAGTAAAATACGCACTCGATACCTTCTACTTCCTGGTATCGGGCGCGCTGGTTATGTGGATGGCGGCAGGTTTCGCCATGCTGGAGGCGGGTCTGGTTCGTTCCAAGAACACCGCCGAGATTCTTACCAAGAACGTGGTGCTCTACGCTATTGCCTGCATCATGTACATGCTGGTTGGTTACAACATTATGTATCCGGGCGATGCCGTATCAAGTGTATGGCCTGGCATCAGCTTCCTGCTGGGTGGCGATAATACCGTTGAAGAGGTTCTGGCCAGCAACGGCGATATCTACTACTCCAATATGTCCGACTTCTTCTTCCAGGTTGTGTTCGTAGCGACCGCAATGTCGGTAGTATCTGGTGCAGTGGCCGAGCGCATGAAGCTGTGGTCCTTCCTTGCCTTCGCCGTTATCTTCACTGCCTTTATCTATCCGATGGAAGGCTTCTGGAAGTGGGGCGGTGGTTTCCTCGACGGTCTTGGTTTCCTCGACTTCGCCGGTTCCGGTATCGTCCACATGTCTGGTGCTGCCGCCGCTCTGGCCGGTGTCCTGCTGCTGGGCGCACGTAAGGGCAAGTACGGTCCCAACGGTGAAGTGAACGCCATTCCTGGTGCCAACATGCCGCTGGCTACCCTGGGTATGTTCATCCTGTGGTTGGGCTGGTTCGGCTTTAACGGTGGTTCCGAGCTGGTTGTCTCCAACGTGGGTGAGGCCAATGCTGTTGCCGCGGTCTTCGTAAACACCAATATGGCCGCTGCCGGTGGTGTTGTCGCAGCCCTGATTACCGCCAAGATGCTGTTCGGTAAGGCCGACCTGACCATGGCCCTTAACGGTGCCCTGGCTGGCCTGGTTGCCATCACTGCTGAGCCGCTCACCCCGAGCGCCCTGGCCGCTACCCTTATCGGTGGTGTTGGTGGTGTCCTGGTTGTCTTCGCTGTCCTCACCCTGGACAAGATGAAGATCGATGACCCGGTCGGTGCCATCTCCGTTCACGGCGTGGTCGGTATCTGGGGCCTGCTGGCGGTTGTCTTCACCAACCCCGATGCCAGCCTGACCGCTCAGCTGATCGGTATCGCTACCATCTTCGCCTGGGTCTTCGCTACCAGCTTTGTTGCCTGGATGGTGATCAAGACTGTGATGGGCCTGCGTGTCAGCGAAGAAGAGGAGTTCGAGGGTGTCGACCTCGCCGAGTGTGGCCTCGAGGCCTACCCGGAGTTCACCGGCACCAAAGGTTCCGGCATGTAAGCAAAGCGCGACACTCCAAGCGCACGAAAAGGGCACCTTCGGGTGCCCTTTTTTGTGTCTGTAGATATGGGTGTGCGTTGCGTGTTGTAGGCTGGGCAGTTATGCCCAGCGATAAAGTTCTATTCGTTGGCGGGCGCTGGGCATAACTGCCCAGCCTACGGGGCTCACAGTGTTTTGTGAGTGCCGTCGCAGAAGGGGAGGTTCTTGCTGTGTTTGCAGCCGCACAGCCCCGCCTTGCGTCCCTCCTCCAGGGTGAACTTCAGCGGTTCGAAATCGGTGCCCTGGTGGCTGCCGTCGCAAAAGGGCTGGTTGTTGCTGCGCCCGCAGGTGCAGAACCAGTGGTCGCCCGCCTCCAGTTCGACGATGTAGGGCCCTTTCTTTGCGATGTGGGGATCTGACATGATGTATTCTCCAGTATTAATTTCCAGCTTAAAGTTAGTGCATTGATCGTGACTTGCAAAAACAGTTCGGGACTCTGCCTCGAGGGGCTCTCCACTATCCATCTGGGGCCGATCGACTGGCGTATCAATCGTGGCGAGTGCGTTTCACTCAGCGGCGCCAGCGGCAGCGGCAAGACCTTGTTGCTGCGTGCCATCGCCGACCTCGACCCCCATGGCGGAAGCGTGCGCCTGGATGGCGAGCCTGCAGAGGCGATGGCGGGGCATGAGTGGCGCCGCCGTATCGGTCTGCTGCCCGCCGAGCCGTACTGGTGGGCGGAGTCGGCGGGAGAGCACTTCGCGCGGCGGGACGAGGCGCAGCTAGACGCCCTGGGGCTGCCCGCGGAGGCGTTTGAGTGGACGCTTTCGCGCTGCTCTACCGGCGAGCGCCAGCGCCTGGCCCTGGCCCGCCTGTTGCAGAACCGTCCGCAGGTGCTGCTGCTGGACGAACCCACCGCCGCACTCGACCCGCAGAGCGCAGAGCGGGTAGAGGCGCTGCTGCTGGAGTACCGGCGCCGGTACAATGCAGTGGTGATCTGGGTCAGCCACGACCCGGCGCAACGTGAGCGGGTGGCGCAACGTCACTTCCGTATCGTTGGCAACGGTATTGAAGAGGTGACGGCATGAACTACATCTCCCTCTCCTTTACCGATCTTGCCGTCGCCTCGCTGCTGGTGGTCGCCCTCTCCCTGCTCAGCCTGCGCCTGTCGCTGGGAGTGAGTCGTAAGCTGTTGTTCGCCGCCCTGCGCACCACGGTGCAGCTGTCACTGATCGGCATGGTACTCAAGCTGCTGTTCGCCAATGCCCATTTTGGCTGGGTGGCACTGATGGCGGTTGTGATGCTGCTCGCCGCCGGACGCATCGTCATCGAGCGCCAGGAGCACCGCTTCATCGGCTGGTGGGGCTACGGCGTCGGTACCCTGTCGATGTTCCTCTCCTCCTTTACCGTTGCACTGCTCTCCCTGTTGGTGGTGATCCAGCCCCAGCCCTGGTATCAGCCGCAATTCGCCATCCCGCTGCTGGGGATGATGCTGGGCAACTCCATGAACGGGGTGGCACTGGGGCTGGAGCGGCTCACCTCATCGGTGCACCAGCAGCGCCGTGTGGTCGAGGCTCGGCTGATTCAGGGGCAACCCTGGTGTGAGGCGATCTCGGCGATACGGCGCGACGCGATGCGCGTCGGCATGGTGCCGATGCTCAATGCCATGGCGGCGGCGGGGGTGGTGAGCCTGCCGGGAATGATGACCGGCCAGATCCTCGCCGGGGCCGAGCCGGTGGAGGCGGTGAAGTACCAGATCCTGATTATGTTCCTCATTGCCTCGGGCACCGGCTTCGGTACCATGGGGGCGGTACACTTCGGTGCGCGCCGCCTGTTCGATGAGCGCGAGCGATTGCGTCTCGACAGACTCAAGTAATCGACGTTGTCTGCCGATACAGGTAAAACAGAACCACAGCCGGAGCAGAGCCTGGAGTAACTAGATGGCGGAACAGATCGAACAATTTTCCGCAAGAGATGCCTTCATCTATACCGATACCTATCGCAAGGGTATCAAGATGAATGCGGCCAATATCGCGACCGAAAAGGAGCGCCTGAAGGCGCGTGCGCGCCAGGCCGGCGGTACCGTCGACACGACCTATTACGCCGAGCTGCGTGCCTACGAGCACGCAATGAACTACATCGTCAAGCGCGAGGAGCCGAGGACGGTGATGCTGGGTGAGCTCGAAGAGGGGGTCGAGGTCGAGACCGCCGAGGTCAGGGAGGGCAAGCTCAATGCACGTATCGGTGAGCTACAGCGTGTGCTGAGCAATGAGAAGGAGCAGAAGGAGAAGCTGAAGGTCGACCTGAAAAAGGTCGGTGAGGCCTACCAGCACCTGCAGGAGGAGGCGGTAGAGCTGCGCAGGGGCACCGCCAGACTGCGGCGCAAGCTGGCGCAGACCTCCAACACCTTTGGCGTGGTGGGTTTTGCGATGTTCATGGTTATCGTCGTGCTGTTAATGGTGCTGACCGGACGATAGCCCCAGCTGCAACGCTATTTCCCCCTGCATCGTCCCCCCGTCCTGAAGGGGGGGATTTCCCGCCTAAATTATCTGGTTATAGGGTGACACCCTGTAGCTTGACTACGTATCACCTCTCTTCTCACCTGCTATCCCGCCTACTGTCCGCTACCATCCTTGATAGATGGGGCTGCACTCTTGCTTTTGAAGGGTTATGACATATTACTTAAAAGTTATATGTGAACATTTGGAGAGAGCATGAAGATCGATACCCTGGAGCACTCGGCGGGGCAGTGGCGCTACCTCAAACAAGGCATTGAAGATAAGAGCGGGGCGCAGCTGGTTTGTGTCTTCGGCGATACCGACGAGTTCAAGCAGCCACAACACTATCATGCTATTCGGGAGCTCTACCCAACGGCTCATATCATCGGCTGCTCATCTTCCGGTCATGTCATTGGGGATGAGATGAGTAAGGCCCCGATTGTTGCCTCGGCCATCAGTCTGGAGCACGGCTCGGTCAGCCTGGCGTATATGGACTTTGAGCCCGGCGATGACGTGGAGCAGCTATCGCAGCAGTTGCTCAGTGAGCTCGACAGTAGTGGGATGAAGCATATCTTCATCCTCTCCGACGGCCTGTATATGAATGGTTCGGCGCTTGTTCGAGGCATCAACAGGGTCAGCCCGGTTCCGGTAAGTGGTGGCATGGCCGGTGATGGGGCGCGCTTCCAGGAGACCTGGGTCATTGCCGACGATGAGCCAAAACAGAAGCGGGTCGTGGCGGTGGGCTTCTATGGGGAGGGGCTGACCATCAGCAGCGGCAGCTTTGCCGGCTGGTCGGAGTTTGGGGCCGATCGCCTGGTGACCCGTTCGGAGGGCAATGTCCTCTACGAGCTGGATAATCAACCGGCGCTTGACCTCTACAAGACCTACCTTGGTGACTATGCGCAGGACCTGCCTAACAGCGGCCTGCGCTTTCCCCTGAGCATCCGGGCGCAGGAGGATGATCCCGAGATCATTCGCACCCTGCTGGCGATCGATGAGGAGGCCAGGTCGATCACCTTCGCAGGTGATATCCCGGAGGGGTATACCGCCCGCCTGATGAAACCGGATAACGATGTGCTGATCGATGGTGCCGGTAAGGCCGCCGAAATGATTGAGCGGGCGAATGACAAGACCGCGCTGGCACTGGTGGTCAGTTGCCTGGGGCGCAAGGTGGTGATGAACCAGCTGGTCGATGAGGAGCTGGAGGAGGTGCAGTCGATCCTCGGGGACAATGTGCAGCTCTCCGGTTACTACTCCTATGGTGAGATCGCCCCCTCGAAGAGGAACGAACTGAGTTGCGACCTGCATAACCAGACCATGACCCTGACCGTCGTTTATGAGGAGTGAGAGGGTGTTGCCGCAACAGGGCACCGTCGAACACCCCGTACCACAACAGCGCTAAAGAACGAGCAATGCACAAACTTTTAAATAGGCAGCTTCGCCGCCTGTATGGCAAGGGCTACGACCCGGAGGGCTTTTCGCCTGAGATTCGCCAGTTATTGCAGGTCGTATCCGATACCTATGATGAGAAGGACAGCGATCGCAAATTTGTCGAGCACACCCTGGAGCTGAGTTCAAAGGAGCTCAATGCGCTCAATCGCCGTATTCTCAAAAGAAACGAGGAGCTGAATGAGTTGGTGGAGCAGCGCACCGCCTCACTGCAGGAGGCGCTTGAGCAGGCGGAGGAGGCGACGCGGGCGAAAAGTGCCTTCCTCGCCAATATGAGTCATGAGCTGCGTACCCCGATGAACGGCATTCTCGGCGCGTGTGAGCTGCTGGCACCCGCTGTCGTCAATCAGGAGAAGCGGGAGTATGTTTCCATGATTGAGCGTAGCGGCAAGGCCCTGCTGACACTGCTCGATGACCTGCTGGATTTCTCCAAGATTGAGGCCGGCAAGATGGAGCTGGATGAGCATCCATTCGACCTGAGCTCGCTGCTGGGGCACCTGCACAACCTGTTCAATATCCGTGCCCAGGAGAAGGGGCTGGCGTTTCGTTTCTCCCTTGCCGACGGGGTGGGCCCCTTTGTCATCGGGGACGAGATCCGCATTCAGCAGATACTGCTGAACCTGTTGGGCAATGCGATTAAATTTACCGATGAGGGAGAGGTATCGCTGACGATTCATCTTGCCGGCGATGGCCGTCGTTTGCGCTTCGAGGTCCGCGACAGCGGCATTGGCATCCCTGCCGAGAAGCAGGTCATGCTGTTCAGCAGCTTTCAGCAGGTGGAGTCATCGACGTCGAGAAAATATGGTGGCACCGGACTGGGGTTGGCCATATCTCGGCAACTGGTATCGCTGATGGATGGCGAGATCGGGATCGAAAGCGAGGAGGGTGAGGGTGCCTGTTTCTGGTTCGAGATCCCCTACCGACGGACCGAACAGGTGGCGCAAAGGCGGGAAGAGGTGAGTGAGGTAACGAGTGCCTCGGTGTCACTCGCTGGGTGTCGAATCCTGCTGGCAGAGGACAACCGCATTAACCAGAAGATTGCCGTCGGTATGCTGAAAAAACTGGGCATCGTAAAGGTGGATGTGGTGGATAACGGCCACAGCGCGGTGAACAGGTTGACTGAGCAGGACTATGACCTGGTGCTGATGGATCTACAGATGCCGGAGTGTGACGGCCTGAGCGCATGCAGACAGATTCGCGGCACGGCGGAGGGTGAGGCTAACGCAACGGCGGTACGCAATCGGCAGCTACCGATTATCGCCCTGACGGCCAATGCCATGCAGTCCGATATAGATGAGTGCCTTGAGGCGGGGATGGATGGCCATGTAGCCAAGCCGATTAAGATCGATCGCCTGCGCCAGGAGCTGGAGAAGTGGCTGCCTACCACCGACTGCAGTGAATAGCGGCACACCTTGAGTTGGTTTCAGCGGCGCAGGAAGGCGACCCATCGAGCCAGGTTCAGCAGGCTCGCCAGCGAGGCGGCCACGTAGGTCAGTGCCGCCGCCTTCAGTATCCTGCGCACCGCCCTTTCATCCCTTTCAGAGACATACCTACCCGCCGTCAGCAGCGGCAGCGCCTTGTTGAAACTGGCGTCCCACTCCACCGGCAAGGTCACCAGGTGCACCAGCGTCGCCATCCCCATACTGAGAAAGCCGAGCGCGAACAGCAGTAGTCCGCTGTGGGGCAGGCGGGTGATCAGGGTGACCACCGGGATGGCGAACATCAGCACCGCGCCCGCCTTTTCCCCCCAGTGGGCGAGGGTGACGAGGCGGGTACGGGTAGCCAGTAGCGGCTCCTGGTTGTGGTGCTGGATGGCATGGCCCACCTCGTGGGCGGCGACGGCCACGGCGGTGAGGGAGCGGCCGGAATAGTTGTCGGCGCTGAGGCGCACCGTGCGGCTGCGCGGGTCGTAGTGGTCGCCCGCCTCGGTCTGCTCCACTTCGACCCCCTCGATCCCCATCCGCTTGAGCAGGTGGCGCGCCAGCTCGCCGCCGCTGCCGGGGATATCGTCACGGCTCACGCTGTAGCGGCGCAGGGTGTGCTGGGCCCACCACTGCGGGCCGAAGACGGCGGCGATAACGATTACGAGGAGGATTAGGTAGGGCATTTAGCCCTGCTTCTCCTTGATGACGAAAAAGCTAATGCCGTTGTCCTGCAGGCGGCGGCGGGCCTTGTCGAGCTTGCGACGGTCCACGTAGGGGCCGACGCGCACCCGGTGCCAGGTGGTACCGCCGTCCACCGTGACCTTCTGCACACTGGGCTCCAGGTTGAGCAGGAACAGCTCGGCGGTGCGCGCCTGGGCATCCTTGTCGCTCTTGAAGGAGCCGACCTGCAGGTAGTAGTTGGCCTTCTCTTCGGGCTGTTGCGCACGCTTCAGTTCCGACTCGGGGATCACCACTTCCTGTTCGGGGAGGATGCTGTAGAAGTCGAAGCTGATCCCCTCCCGCTTCGGCGGCGCCTTGGGTTCCGGTTTCTTCACCGAGCGGGTGTCGGTGCTCCTGCTCTGCGGGGCCGATGCCTGCCGTTTGTCGCCATCGGCGCCGCCCTGCTGCTGCAGGTAGACCAGGAAGGCGACGAACAGGCCGATCAACAGCCCCCCCAGCATCCACATCCAGCCGGGAAGGGGGCTCTTCTTCGGCTGGCGGGTGGTGGTGGCCTTGGCGTAGTCGCGCGGCACGGTTACATGCTCTCCGGTGCCGAGACGCCAAGCAGCGAGAGGCCGTTGGCCAGTACCTGGCGCGCTGCCTGGATCAGGGTGAGGCGGGCATCGCGCAGGGCGCCGTCATCGACCAGGAACTGGTGGGCGTTGTAGTAGGTGTGGAAGTCGTTGGCCAGCTCGCGCAGGTAGTGGGCCAGTTGGTGTGGCTCGTGGTTGAGCGCCGCCATCTCCACCACCTCGGGGTAGCGTGACATGGTGCTCAGCAGCTCCTGCTCGTGCTGCTCGCCGAGCAGCGCCAGGCTCCTCAGGCCGGTGGCGCGGTCGTAGCTCAAGCCCTTCTCCTCCATCTGCCGCAACACGCTGCAGACGCGGGCGTGGGCGTACTGGATGTAGTACATGGGGTTGTCGTTGGACTGCGACTTGGCGAGGTCCAGGTCGAAGTCCATGTGCTGCTCGCACTTGCGCATCACATAGAAGAAGCGCGCCGCGTCGCTGCCCACCTCTTCGCGCAGCTCGCGCAGGGTGACGAAGGAGCCGGAGCGGGTCGACATCTGTACCTTCTCGCCGCCGCGGAAGAGGCTGGCGAACTGCACCAGCAGCACGTCGAGCTTGTCGGCGTCGGCCTTGTCGCCCATCGCGGTGAGCGCCGCCTTTACCCGCGGCACGTAGCCGTGGTGGTCGGCACCCCAGACGTCGATGACGCGGTCGTAGCCGCGGTCCAGCTTGTGCCAGTGGTAGCCGATGTCGGAGGCGAAGTAGGTCTTCACGCCGTTGTCACGCACCACCACCCGGTCCTTCTCGTCGCCGAAGTCGGTGGAGCGGAACCACAGCGCCCCCTTCTCCTCGTAGATGTGGCCGCTCTTCTTCAGCTGTTCGATCGCCTCGTCGACCTTGCCGCTGGCGACCAGCTGGCGCTCGGAGTACCACTCGTCGTAGACCACGCCGAAGTGCTCCAGGTCCTGGCGGATGTCGCTCAGGATCACCACCAGCGCCTTGTCGAAGAAGAGGCGGTAGCCCTCCTCACCGAGCAGCTTTTGCGCCTGCATGATGAGGGCGTCGATGTGTACCTCCTTGTCGCCGCCCGCCGGTTCATCGGCGGGGATGCCGTTAAACACGTCGATGGCGCCCTGGCGGTAGGCGTCGCCGTGCTCACGGTGCAGGTCGGCGGCGATGTCCCAGATGTAGTCGCCCTTGTAGCCGTTGGCGGGGAAGGTCAGCTCCTCGCCCGCCAGCTCCAGGTAGCGCAGCCACACCGAGGTGGCGAGGATGTCCATCTGGCGCCCGGCATCGTTGACGTAGTATTCGCGGTGCACCTGGAAGCCGACGGCGGCGAGCAGGTCGGCCACGGTGGCACCGTAGGCGGCGCCACGGCCGTGGCCCACGTGCAGCGGCCCGGTGGGGTTGGCGGAGACGAACTCCACCTGAATACGCTTGCCCGCGCCCACGTCGGAGCGGCCATAGGCCTCACCCGCCTCCAGCACATCGCCCACCACCGCGTGGTAGGCCGCCGGGGTCATGGTGAAGTTGATAAAGCCGGGACCGGCGATCGCCACCTCGGCCACGTGGTCGGAGGCGGGCAGGTGGGCGACGATCTTTTCCGCCAGGTCGCGCGGCTTGCTGCGTGCCGGCTTGGCCAGCACCATGGCGATGTTGCTGGCGAAGTCGCCGTGCGTCTTGTCGCGGGCGCGTTCGATGGTGATGTTGTCGGGCAGTTCGAAGTCGAACACCCCGGCACTGGTCAGGTCGTGCAGGGCGGCTTTAACGAGTTCCTGGAGATGGGATTTCATAGGGGCAATCGGGACCGGTGTTCAATATTAATTAAGTCGGACATTATCCCTGTTCTGCCGGTAGGCCCGCAAGGGCTGTAGGAGGCCCGCCCTCGGGCCGAATGATTCGCAGCGAGGGCGCCGCTCCCACATCAATACAATTCCACCGGGTCCACATCCAGTGACCAGCGCGCCTTGCGCCCCTCCTTCAGCCCCTCCAGCTGTGGCGCCCAGCGCTGAAGCAGCCTGTGCAGGTCGGCGCGGTTGTTGGCCTGCAGCAGCAGCTGGGCGCGGCTGCGTCCGGCGCGCCGCTCCATCGGCGCGGGGATGGGGCCGAGCAGCCACACCCCCTCGTGACCGATCCCCTCGGCCAGCCCGCGCGCCGCCTCGAGGAAGGTCATCGGGGCCTGTTTGTCTATCGCCTCGGATCGCAGCAGGGCGAGGTGGGCGTAGGGGGGCAGCTCCGCCTCCTGGCGCTCCTGCAGGGTGGCGCGGGCGAAGTGGGCGTAGTCCTTCTCGATTAGCAGCTTGAGCAGGGGGTGGTCCGGCACGTGGGTCTGGATCAACACCTCGCCGGGGCGCTCCGCCCGCCCGGCGCGTCCAGACACCTGCACGATGAGCTGGGCCATGCGCTCGGCGGCGCGGAAGTCGACACTGAACAGCCCCTGGTCCACATCGAGGATCCCGACCAGGGTGACGTTGGGGAAGTGGTGCCCCTTGGCCAGCATCTGCGTGCCGATGAGGATCTGCCCCGACTCGGCGTGGATCTTCTCCAGCATGCGATCCATTGAGCCCTTGCGGCGGGTGGTGTCGCGGTCGATGCGCAGCACCTCGCGATCGGGAAAGAGTTCGCCCAGGTGCTGTTCGATGCGCTCGGTGCCCTGGCCGATGGGGCGAAGGTCGGGGCTGCCGCAATCGGGGCATTGGTGGGGTAGTGGGCGCTCACTACCGCAGTGGTGGCAGCGCATCCGCTGCTGCCCGGTGTAGACTGTCATGTTGGCGTCGCAACGCTGGCACTGGCTGTGCCAGCCGCAGTCGTGGCACATCAGCACCGGGGCGAAGCCGCGGCGGTTGAGGAACAGCAGGACCTGGCCGTCGCGCTCCAGGTGGTGGCGCATCGCCTCGAGCAGGTGTTGCGACACCCCCTCCTCCATCGGCTGCTGGCGCACGTCGAGCAGGCGCATGGTCGGGTGCACTGCGCTGCCCGCCCGCTCCGGCAACTCCAGGTGGCGGTAGCGCCCGGCCAGGGCGTTGTGCAGGCTCTCCAGCGAGGGGGTGGCGCTGCCGAGGAGGATGGGAATATCGTGCCGTCGCGCCCGCACCACCGCGACGTCGCGGGCCGAGTAGCGGAAGCCGTCCTGCTGTTTGAAGGAGGCGTCGTGCTCCTCGTCGATAATAATGAGGCCGGGGTTGGGTAGCGGTGTGAAGACGGCGGAGCGGGTGCCGATGACGATGCGTGCCTCGCCGCCCGCCGCCTGTTGCCAGGCGGCCAGGCGCTCGCCGTCGGAGAGGCCGGAGTGGAGCAGGGCGATGGGGACGGCAAAGCGGCGCGAGAAGCGCTCCACCAGCTGCGGGGTGAGGCCGATCTCCGGGATCAGCAGCAGCGCCTCTCTACCCTGCTCCAGTACCCGGGCGATGGCCTGCAGGTAGACCTCGGTCTTGCCGCTGCCGGTGACGCCGTCGATGAGCGAGACCTGAAAGCCGTTGTCACCATTGATCGCGCTTACCGCCTGTTGCTGCGCCTCGCTGAGGGGAGGCGGCGTGTCACTGCCACCCTCGTTCTGTATCGCGGCGCATACCACCTCCTCGCGTACCACCCACCCCTTCTCCACCAGGGTGCGCATTACCGGCTGCCACTTCTCCTCCTGGCGGTCGATCGCCTCGGCAGTGAGCCCCGGTGGCTCGATATCCCGCAGCAGCCCAAGCAGCGCCTGTTGGCGTGGCGCCCGCGACAGTGTCGCGATATCCAGCGCCGTCCCCGCCTCGCTGAGGCGCCAGTGGGCCACCCCCTTCTGCTCGGCGGCACGCTCCTGGCGCAGCCTTACCGGCAGCGCCGCCTGGAACACCTCGCCCGGCGGGTGGTGGTAGTAGTCGCTGCACCAGCGCAACAGCTGCATCATCGCCCCGTCCAGCAGCGGTTCGGCATCGAGCTGCTTGAGCGCCGCCTTCAGCTTCTCCCGCGGCAGCTCACTGTGGTCGCTTACCTCTACCAGGACGCCGACGCTGCGGCCGCGGCCAAAGGGGATCAGATAGCGCTGCCCCGGTTGCGGCTTTTTGCAGCCGGCGGGTGGCAGGTAGTCGAACAGGCGTCGCAGGGGGGAGGGGACGGCGATACGCAGGATGGGTGGGTTCATGGGGCGAGTTTATCACGTCTTTTTTTTCAAATTTCCCCTCAAAACTTACCCATGAACTTTAAGGGGAAATATCGCAAAAATGCGCTAAGTCGTTGTCTCGATTGAAGCTCTTCGGTTATCCACAAAAGCTGTGGATAACTTTGTGGATAGTTTGGGGTAAAATGCCCGCAGACCGCGTCATTACTACACTTTTGTTAAATCGGCGATAATTTGAACGCCAAATTAAGTGCAATAAAAACAACGGGTTATAGAGTATTAGCGACTACTAAACTACTTTATGCACAGAGCCCTTGACAGAGCCTGGCTCCCCTGCTCCTTATGTGCATAACCGTGAAAAAAAGTGCCAAATCGGGCTTGTCAGCCCGATATTTTTTGTGTATTGAGGCCCGCCCTTAGCGGCGGGAGGCGATCAGGGTGAGGCCCATATTGGCCTGGTTGGCGAAGTGCTTGAAGCTCTCTTCCGCCTCCTCGTCGATTTCGCGTCCGCTGAGGGCGCGGTCGGCGAACAGCACGCCGATTCCCCGGCCGTTGATGGCGACGCTGGAGGTGAGGAAGGGGCGCCTGCCGATGACGCTGGAGACGGAGTCGTTGACCAGGGTGCCCAGCATCCCATCATCCACATAGAGGGAGCCCCCCTTGCCGATTACCTCGAAGAAGACGTTGCGCACACTGGGCAGGTAGGTGAAGTGGAAGGTGTTGCATAGCTGCTCGTTGTCGTGGCCGAGGGCGAACTTGCCGCGCAGTCCCTTTTTGTCGGGGGTGAGCATGGCGAACAGCACCCGGTCCATGCCGACGCCGCGGTAGATCCCCTCCAGCACCATCTCCATGATCAGGTTCAGGTCCTTGGTGTTGTCCAGCAGCATCGACAGTTCGCGCAGGATCTTCAGCTGCAGCATGCCATCGGGTTCCGGGTACTCAACGGCGGGTTCCTCCTCCACCGTGGTGATGCTACCGCCGCGTCCCGGCAGCGGGATCGCCTGGGCCGCACTGGCAGCACCGTAGTAGGCGGCGATCGAGGCCGCCTCGCGGGCGTTGCCGTGGACCATGTCGCTGATGTTCTTGCCGGAGCCGCCGGTCAGTTCGCCGACCTTTTTCAGCACATCCTGTGTCTCGGTGCTGGTCCAGCCGTGCTTTTCTGCCGCCTCGGCCACCTCGTGGGCGAGGGTGATATTTTGGGTCCGCTCGTCGTTGGCCTTGGGGTTCTTGAGGGCATCGCGCAACAGGGTGTTGAGGCGCCACTCCTGAGCGAGGCTACCGCTCAGGGCGCTGAGGCGGAAGCCGAGTAGTTCGTCCTGGGCCCGTTCCGGGGTGTAGCCCGGCTGCTTCATCAGTTCGCTCAGCTCGTCCCCTATCTCATCGCTGAAGCACCAGAAGGCCATCTCGCCGATGTGGTAGAGCAGGGTGGCGATGAACACCTCTTCGGGGGAGTCGTCGCCACGGGCGATAGCGATGGAGCGGGCCTGCACCGCGGCGTGGATGGCGCGGGCCAGGGCGTGGGTGAGCTGGTCGCGGGAGTTGCCCCGCACCATGGCGTCGACCAGGCTGATGGAGAGACACATATTGCGCACGGTATTGAAGCCGAGCACGATGACCGCGCGGCTGACGGTGCTCATCTGCTGGCGTGCCGGGTTGTAGTAGATGGAGTTGGCCAGCTTGAGGACGCGGGCGGTCATCGAGGCGTCCTTCAGTACGGTGCTGGCGAGTTGGGCCGCCGGGGCCTCATCGTCCTCGGCGACGCTAACGATGCTCTGCACCGTGTGGCCGAAGATCGGCATCTCCTGGTCGCGGATCAGGCTTACCCACTGATCCAGCGTGCGTTTGTTGTTGTTACGTGCCAAGTCTTGAAGCTCTCTATTTCGTCGGTTGTCGCCGCCTGCCGGCTACTCGTCGCCTTCCGTTGGCACATCTATCCCTGGTGCGGTCAGGCCGTCGATGCTACGACGGTTGTTCTGCCGCTGGTACTGCTGCAGCCCTTGCGGGCCCTTCTTCTCGGCCCAGTTAATAAGGTCATCGCGCTGGCCTTGCAAGGCCAGTAGCGGCACGCCATAGCCGCATGAGGTTTGCACCCGCGAGACCTCGATATGGACGATCTGGCGGGCGCTTGGCAGGGCCTGATTAAAGTGTGCCCGCATTCTATCCCATTCCGTGTCCGTGGGCCGCACTACCCGGCCTCGTCCATAAAGTCGCAGGATGCGCGGCGCCCCCTCGAAGGCGCAAAACATCACCGTAATGCGGCCGTTCTCCGCCAGGTGGGCGGCGGTCTCATTGCCGCTGCCGGTAAGGTCGTAAAAGGCGACCTCACGGGGACCGAGCACGCGAAAGCTGTCCAGCCCGCGCGGTGAGAGGTTGACGTGTCCCTCGCCACTGAGCGGTGCCGAGGCGACGAAGAAGAGTGGCTGTGCCGCGATCCAGGCCGCCAGTTCGTCGTTAATATCCGGCAATACCTTTGCCATCGCTATCCCTCTTTAATTACCGACCAGACCGTGTTCGCCCATCATGGTGGCGATGCCGCGGGCCATCGCCAGCCACTGTTGTGCCTCGGTGGCGGGGAGCAGTGCCTCGGCGCTTTGCCCGAACAGCGCCAGCCAGCGCTCCATCTCCTCGGCGCTGATACCCAGTCCCTCATGGCCACTAAGCATGGCACCGGGGCGCGGCTTTGCCACCTCGCCACCCATCACCCCCCACCAGAAGTCGACGATATAAGCCTCGTGGCGAGGCCAGTCGTCGATGGCGGAAAAGTGGGGGACGAGCAGTTCATCCTCCAGCACCCGCTGGTAGAAGTGGTGTACCACCGCGGCGACCTGGTCGCGGCTGATCTGCTGGCAGAGGGCTTGGGGTCGGTTCGACATGGGGCGAGTGTAGCTTGAAAGATGGGACGGCCCAAGACAGTTATCCGCTGCATGGTTTAAGATGGCGCCACCTGAACCACTACCCGATTGAACACCATGGCCCTTTGGGACGAGATAGCCGCAACCATTAGTAGAGCCTCCGGCGAACCCTTTCGCGTGAGCGAAAAGGAGGCCCTGGGTGGCGGCTGCATCAACAGTGCCTACCGCGTCACCGATGGCGCACGCAGTTTCTTCGTCAAGCTTAACGGCGGTGACAGGCTGGCGATGTTCGAGGCGGAGTACGACGGCCTGAACGAGCTGGCCGGGAGCGGTGCGATTAAGGTGCCCCAGCCGCTGGCGACGGGAACGAGTGATGGCCAGGCCTTTATCGTGATGGAAGATTTGCCGCTGGGCGGCAGCGGTTCGCCGACACGGCTGGGGCAGGAGCTGGCAGCCTTGCACCGCACAACCAGCGACCAGTTCGGCTGGTTTCGTGACAACACCATCGGCTCCACCCCCCAGCCGAACCGGCGGCACCGCGACTGGATCGCGTTCTGGCGCGAGCAGCGGCTGGGGGCGCAGCTTGAGATGGCGGCGCGCAACGGCGCCTCGCGACGACTGCAAAGTGATGGCGAACGCCTGATGGCGGATCTCCCCGGCCTGTTTGAGGGCTATGTTCCCGAGCCCTCGCTGCTGCACGGCGATCTCTGGTCCGGCAACTACTCCTTTACTCGTGATGGTGAGCCGGTCATCTTCGACCCGGCGGTCTACTACGGCGACCGCGAGGCCGACCTCGCGATGACCGAGCTGTTCGGCGGCTTTGGCGGCGGGTTCTACGCCGCCTACGGTGAGGCGTGGCCGCTCGACCCCGGTTACGCGGTGCGCAAGACCCTCTACAACCTCTACCACATCCTTAACCACTTCAATATGTTCGGCGGCGGCTACGGCTCCCAGGCCGAGGGGATGGCCGGGCGCCTGCTGGCGGAGTTGCGCGCATGATGGAGAGGCGCAAGGTCCCCGAGACCCTGGTGGAGAGCCACTATCCGCCCCCCTTCGGTCGGCAGTTGCTGGCACCACGCCTGTGGGGCACCTGGCTGGGGCTGGGGCTGCTGGGGCTGCTGGCGCTGCTGCCGGGGGCGTTGCGGCGCTGGCTGGGGGCGAAGGCGGGCGACCTGGTCTACAGCAAGAACAGGAAGCGGCGCGAGATCGTCGCCACCAACCTGGAGTGGTGCTTCCCCGAGCATGATGCCGAGACGCGTGAGCGCATGGTGCGCCGCTACCTCCAGCTGATGGCCCAGTCCTTCCTCGACTACGGCATCCTCTGGTGGGGCAGCCGCCGTCGCATCGACAGGCTGCTGAAGGTGGAGGGTTTCGAACACCTGGAGGCGCAGCGCCAGGCGGGGCGTCCGGTGATCCTGCTCACCTGCCACAACATCGCGCTCGACGCCGGCGCCCTGGCCCTGAGCCGCTACCACCCGATCCTCGGCCTGGTGAAGCAGGCGCGCAACCCGGTGATGGACTGGTTCATGGCGAAGGGGCGGGTACGCTACTCCTGTGTGCTGTTCCGCCGCGAGGAGGGGATGCGCCCGGTGATCAAGGCGATCAAGGCGGGGCACGCCTTCTACTACCTGCCCGACGAGGACCTGGGGCCGGAGAACTCCATCTTCGTCCCCTTCTTCGGCGTGCAGACCGCCACTATTAACGCCCTGTCGCGGCTGGCGAAGGTGAGCGGCGCGGTGGTGCTGCCCTACGGCACCGTCTACCGCCCCGAGAGCGGCGACTACGTGGCCCGCATCTACCCGCCGCTGGAGAATTTCCCCAGCAAGGATGTCGAGGCCGATACCGTGCGCATGAATGAGGAGCTGGAGAAGTTGATCCGCGTGGCGCCGGAGCAGTACATGTGGTCGCTACGCATCTTCCAGACCCGCCCCGACGGCGCGCCGCCGCCCTACACCATGAAGGGGGTGAAGGGGTCGGGGCCGCGCCCGCGGCCGGAATAATTTTGGCGTAGGCTGGGCAGTCATGCCCAGCGATGTTCCCGCACAATTCCAGTGCCGCTGCTGGGCATGACTGCCCAGCCTACGAGGCTACGTGGTGTGACCTAGTAGAGAGGTTTCTCGCCCTTCGGGCGGATGCGAAAACGCTTGTAGCTCCACTGGTACTGCTGCGGGCATTGGCGTACCGCCGCCTCCACCGCGGCGTTGAGGGCGGCGGTGGAGGCGAGCGGGTCGCGCTCGTTGACCGCTGGCTCGCAGGGGAGGAAGTGGAGTCGGTAGCCGCGCCCCCAGGAGAGGCGCTCGGCGTAGCTCACCAGCACGGTGGCGCCGCTCTTGGAGGCCAGCTTGCCGAGCAGGGTCATGGTGTTGGCCTCGACGCCGAAGAAGGGGGCGAAGACGCCGCCGCTCCTTCCCGGGTCCTGGTCCGGCAGGATGCCGGCCACCTCGCCCGCTTTGAGTACCCCCAGCATCGTCTTGACGCCACTGGTATCCGTCGGCGCCAGTTTGACGCCCAGGTGCATGCGCCCCTGGCGCATCGCCGCCTCCACCGCCTCGCTGCGCGGCGGCTTGTAGAGGCAGGTGATGGGGGCGCTATCGGCAATGTAGTGGCCGATCAACTCCCAGCTGCCCAGATGAGGCGCCGCCAGGATCACCCCCTTGCCCTTTTCCAGCGCCGCCTCAAGGTGCTCCTCCCCCTCCACCTCCTTCACCAGGCCGAGGAGGCGGCGGCGCGAGCCGCTCCACATCAGCGCCGTCTCCATAAAGGTCTTGCCGGTCTCCTGCAGGCTCTGCACCAGCAGGCGGGCCCGCTGCCGCTCGCCCATCTCGGGAAAACAGAGCTCCAGGTTGCGCAGGGTGACGCGGCGGTTGCGGTTGGGGAGCAGGCTGACGAGCTGCCCGAACAGGGTGCCGATGGCGTGCAGCAGCGGCAGCGGCAGGGCGCCGAGCAGGCGCAGCAGCAGGCCCAGGGGGGAGGTCATTAGAGCTCGATCTCGTTCTGTACCGCCCGTTCGTTGCCCTCGGCCATCAGCGGTTTGAGGGTGTGCAGCAGGTTGCGGAACAGGTTCTTGTAGCGCCCCTCCTCCTCGGCCAGCAGCTGCTTGTAGTGCTGGCGCTCGGTCGGCTTGGAGAAGCAGGCGGGGCAGTTATCGGGCACCACCGGCAGCTGCACGTTCTCGGCGAAGGCGGCGGTCTGGCGTTCGCGCACATAGACCAGCGGGCGGATGATACGCAGGTCGCCCTGGTCGTTGAGGTAGTGCGCCTTCATGGTGCCGAGCTGGCCGCGGTGGAAGGCGGACATGAGGAAGCTCTCGGCGAGGTCGTCCAGGTGTTGGGCCAGGGCGATGACGTTGTAGCCCTCTTCCCGTGCCCTGGCGTAGATGGAGCCGCGCTTGAGGCGCGAGCAGAAGGCGCAAAAGGAGAAGCTGGGGTCCTCGATGAACTTCTCCGCCTCCTCGGCGATGGGCTCCGAGTCGTAGATATAGGGGATCCCCATATCGGCCAGGTAGGGCTTCAGCACCGAGGGGTCGAAGCCGGGGATCATCGGGTCGATGGTGACTGCCCCCAGCTCGAACTTGACCGGCGCATAGCTCTGCAGCTGGCGCAGCACGTGCAGCAGGGTCAGCGAGTCCTTGCCACCGGAGAGGCCCAGCAGGATGCGGTCGCCCTCGCGGATCATCTTAAAGTCACCGATGGCGCGCCCGATGGGGCGCATCATCAGTTTCGGGATCTTGATCAAATTGCGCTTTTTGCTCATGGGCGAAATTTTACCCTGAAACGCAGCGGGGTGGCAGGTGGTGTTAGGTGTTATGCTCAGGGGATGTGAGTCAGGGAGTAAATAGGCCGAATGGAGGCGGCATTGATGAAAATTGTTGGGATATGTTGCGAGCCATTCTTCCCGAGCCTGTCGAACCCGCGATAAGGGCAGAGCAGATCCGCCTGCTCTACCATCAGGGGGCGACGATACAGGTCCTCGGTATCTTTACCGCCATCGTCAGTGTGGCGATGTTGTGGGCGGTGGCCGACCACCACGGGTTGCTGATCTGGCTGCTCTGCGCCGTTGCCATCACCCTTGTCCGCCTGGCGATCAATGTGGCCTTTGCGCGCCGCCACCCAACAGATGATGAGATTGTGCCCTGGGGGCGCGCCTATGTGGCCGGCACCTTTGCCGGAGGCCTGGTGTGGGGCGCCCTGGCACTCTTCTTCGACCCGGCCTGGCCCGCCCCCTACCAGGTGGTGCTGTTTGTCATCTACACCGGCATTACCGCCGGCGCCTTCAATACCAATACCCCCTACTTCGTGGCTTTCCCGATGTTCTACCTGCCGCCGGTGGGCTGCCTGATGTTTGTCATGCTGCAGCACGCGGGGGAGGGCTACCGGGCGCTGGCCGCGTTGTTCGTGATCTACATCGTATTGATGTACCTCTCGGCACTGAAATTCCATAACCACATGGCGCAGTCGCTCAAGGTCCGCTTCGATAACGAGCAACTGGCCAACAAGCTGGCCCGTTCCAACCAGATGCTGACCGACCTGGCCAACCTGGATGAGCTGACCAAGCTGGACAACCGCCGCTCGATGGATCGTTTCCTCGACCATGAGTGGGTGCGCCACCAGCGCAGCGCCCAACCGCTGTCGCTGCTCTATATCGATATCGACTACTTCAAGCAGTACAACGACAGCTACGGTCATGATGCCGGCGATCACTGCCTGGTCGAGGTCGCCCATACGCTTAAATCCAATGCCCAGCGCATGAGCGATATGGCGGCCCGCTTTGGCGGTGAGGAGTTCGCCATCATCCTGCCGGAGACGGCCTCGGATGAGGCGCAGCACATCGCCGAGCAGATGCGTAATGACGTCAAGCTGTTGCACATCCCCCACTGCCGTTCCGCCGCGGCCGACCATGTCACCATCAGTGTCGGCGTGGCGACGATGGTGCCGCAACCCGGGGACAGTGAGGAGAGGTTGCGTATCGCCGCCGACAGGGCCCTCTACCAGGCGAAGGAGGAGGGACGGGACCGGGTGTGTGTGAGCCCGTGAGCCGTCCGGTTCCTATGTTTAGCGATAATCCCTATACTCAAATTCAACAATAAATGTCAGGGAGAGAGAGTGTGAGCGAGGCCACCCTCCAACACCTCAGCGCGAAGCAGGCCTATGCGCTGTTGCAGCAGAACCCGCGGGCGATCCTGGTCGATATCCGTTCCAACATGGAGTTCCTCTTCGTCGGCCACCCCAAGGGGGCGGTGCACATCCCCTGGATCGACGAGCCCGACTGGGACGTCAACCCCCACTTCGTACGCCAGGTGCGTGAACTGATGCTGGGCGGCGTCAGCGGTGACGACAAGGCGCCGGTGATCCTCATCTGCCGTAGCGGCAACCGCTCGGTCGACGCGGGCAACCGGCTGGTCGAGGCGGGGATACCTGATGTCTACAACGTACTCGAGGGCTTCGAGGGGGAGCTGGACGACGACCACCACCGCAGTTCGCGCGGCGGCTGGCGTTTTGACGGCCTGCCGTGGGAGCAGTGCTGATCCCTTGAGGCCCCTACCCCTCCCCCTGGCAGGGGGAGGGAATGGAAACACCAGGCGGTAGGCTGGGCAGCCATGCCCAGCACAACCATTTCAGATCTCAAACTCCCCCTGCCACTGGCCATCGGCGTAATCGATACGCAGGGCGCGGGCATGCATCCGTTTGGCCGCTGTTGAGTCGAGCTCCCGCTGCTCCGGGTAGTGGGCGGCAAACTCCACCGGGTCGCAGGCGTTGGACTGCACGGTGCGGAATATGACCTGAAGCCGCTCGTTGACCTTAATACCCTCCTGCTCCAGCGGCTGCTCCCCTTGCTGCTCATGGAACAGCACCCGCTTTTTCACCACACAACTGAAGTAGAGCTGCATCTCCACCAGCAGCGGTTGCGCCAGGCGGCGCATCTGCCGCTCGGCACGCCCGGTCCAGCGGACCGCCAGTGGTTGGTCACGCAGTTGCAGCTCGGCCTGATGCTCACTGGGGTTGAGCCAGCGAGTAAGCTGTGCGAGCGGATTGGCAATCGCGAAGTAGGTATTTTTCAGGCTCATAGTAATTCGATGACTTACCCTGTTGCCGTAACCCGCACAGCTTACTACCACTTGCCGCTATTGTTTACAGGTCGATCACCTGCGCATGCAGGCCGGACTCCTCGGCAATCGCCACCAAGTCGTGGGGGCAGAGCTCCTCGGGGTCGTAGGCGACGAACATAAAGTGCTCCCTGTCGCAGTGGTGGGGGGCCTCCAGACCGCCGGGGCGGTTGCCGAAGTTGAGCAGGAACTCGCGCTGCTGTTCCGCCGTCATGTTCTCATTGATATGCATCAGGATTTCGTTGGTCATCACGGGCCCTCCTCTTTCTGCTGCATGAGAGAGTGTTAGCAGGCGCAGCTGGCCGCCGCCATGTGTTGGAGAACGGAAAATATTTATCGGCAAATTGAGCGCGACTTATGAGGTTATTGACAGCCGCTCGTCCGCTGCCGCACACTGCTCCACATGAACAGATTCACCGACACAATGCGACGCCGAAACAGCTTGCTGCGAAACCATGCAGCCGAGCCGGGGACGTTGTGTCTGGAGAGGGTGAGTTGATGCGTTAAGCAATAACATCAGCACTACTTTTTAAGAAGCCGTTAGTCCCCGGGACCAACGGCTTTTTTATTGTCTGAAACAAAGCGAGGAGAAGAGCGATGTCCCCACAATTCGATGCAGTTATGCCCATCACCCATCGGCCCGATACCGTGTTCGTGCGCGGTAGCGGCAGCTGGCTGGAGGATGGGCAGGGGCGACGCTATCTCGACTTTATCCAGGGGTGGGCGGTGAACGCGCTGGGCCATTCGCCGGCGGTGATTCGCGATGCCCTCAATGCGCAGGCGCAGAGGCTGCTCAATACCGGCCCCGCCTTCTACAACGAGCCGATGGTGGCGCTGGCGAACCGTCTCGTCTCGCACAGCCTCTTCGACCATGTCTTCTTCACCAACTCCGGTGCCGAGGCGAACGAGGGGGCGATCAAGCTGGCGCGTAAGTGGGGGGCCCTGCACAAGGGGGGCGCCTACGGCATCATCACGATGCGGAACGGCTTCCACGGCCGCACCCTCGCCACCATGTCGGCCAGCGGCAAGGCGGGGTGGGATGCGTTGTTCGAGCCCAAGGTACCCGGTTTCAGCAAGGTAGCGTTTAACGATATCGACGCCGTCGCACAGGCCATCGACGACAACACGGTGGCGGTGATGCTGGAGCTAATTCAGGGCGAGGGCGGCGTGGTGGAGGCCGACCCGGAATACGTGCAACAGCTGCGTAAGCTCACCGGCGAAAATAATGTGCTGCTGATCGTCGACGAGGTGCAGAGCGGCATGGGGCGCACGGGCGAACTCTTCGCCTACCAGCACTACGGCATCGCGCCCGACATCATGACCCTGGGCAAGGGGATCGGCGGCGGCGTGCCGCTGGCGGCGCTGCTGGCGACCGAGCAGGTGAGCTGCTTCGCGCCCGGCGATCAGGGCGGCACCTATAGCGGCAACCCCTTGATGACGGCGGTGGGCGCTGCCGTGTTCGATGTGGTGAGCGACGCGGCCTTCCTGCAGCGGGTGGCGCAGCGCGGCGATTACCTGCGTGCGGGGCTCGAGCGGCTGTCGCAACGCTTCGGCCTGGGGGCGGTGAGCGGCAGGGGGCTGTTGCTGGCGCTGCAGACCGGCCACTACAGCGCCGGCGGGATCGTCGCGGTGGCCTTCGATAATCAGCTGCTGCTCAACGCGCCGCGCGACGACCGGCTACGCTTTATGCCGGCACTCAACGTCACGGGCGAGGCGATCGATGAGATGCTGGCCCGGCTGGAGGGGATTATGGAGGGGATGAGCCATGAGCAGTAACGAGGTCGATCTGCGGCCCTACCTCGCTTGCACGGCGGTGGTCGATTGCGACGCGCCGGCGATACAGCGGCTGGCAAAACGGCTGGCCGCGGCGACTGTGGAGGAGACGGCAAGGCGCTGCTTTGAGTATGTGCGTGACGAGGTCGCCCACAGCCTCGACATTAACGGCGAGGAGCTGAGCTGCGCCGCCTCCGAGGTGCTGCGCCGGGGACACGGCTACTGCTACGCCAAGAGCCACCTGCTGGTGGCGCTGCTGCGCGCCAACCACATTCCGGCGGGCTTCGACTACCAGCGCCTGGACGACGATGCGGGGGGCTTTATGCTGCACGGTATCGCCACCGTCTACCTGCCGGGCCACGGCTGGTTGCGTCTCGACGCGCGCGGCAACAAGCCCGGTGTCGATGCCCGCTTCGAGCCGCCGACCGAACGGCTCGCCTGGCGCGGCGACGGGGTGGGGGAGGTGAACTACCGCCTCAACCTGGCCGAGCCGCTCCCCGAGGTTGTGGCGGCGCTGCGGCGGCCGTTGAGCGTGCAGCAGCTGTTGCCGCTGCTGCCGCGGGGGCTGGGGTAGCGGCGGCGAAATAGGCGCCCCGCCGCGCCCATGCTAAAATCGCCCGCTTCATCATTTAGATAGTCCGAAAAGATCCCCCATGACCCAGACCTACACCGGCAAGAACTCCGCAAAACTCGTCCAGGCCCTCGCCGAGCGCATCCTCTTCCTCGACGGCGCCACCGGCACCATGATCCAGGGCTACAGGCTGGAGGAGGCCGACTACCGCGGCGAGCGTTTTGCCGACTGGCCCAGCGACCTCAAGGGGGCCAACGACCTGCTGGTGCTGACCCAGCCGCAGATCATTAAGGCGATCCACCAGGCCTATCTCGACGCCGGTTCCGATATCGTCGAGACCAACTCCTTCAACGCCACCCGCGTGGCGATGCACAACTACGGGCTGGAGGAGTACGTCTACGAGATCAACCGCGAGGCGGCGCGGCTGGCGCGCGAGGCGTGCGACGAGGCGGAAAGCCAGACCCCGGACAAGCCGCGCTTCGTCGCCGGGGTGCTCGGCCCGACCGACCGCACCGCCTCCATCTCCCCCGATGTGAACAACCCCGGTTTCCGCGCCATCACCTTCGACACCCTGGTCGAGGCCTATAGCGAGTCGATCCGCGGCCTGGTCGACGGCGGTGCCGACATCCTGATGATCGAGACCATCTTCGATACGCTGAATGCCAAGGCGGCGATCTTCGCCATCGAGACCTATTTCGAGGAGCACGGGGTGCGCCTGCCGGTGATGATCTCCGGCACCATCACCGACGCCTCCGGCCGCACCCTCACCGGCCAGGTGACCGAGGCCTTCTACAACTCGCTGCGCCACGTAAAACCGATCTCCTTCGGGCTGAACTGCGCCCTCGGCGCGCTGGAGCTGCGCCAGTACGTGGAGGAGCTGTCGCGCATCGCCGAGTGCCACGTCTCCGCCCACCCCAACGCCGGCCTGCCCAACGAGTTCGGCGGCTACGACGAGACCCCCGAGGCGATGGCCAAGGAGCTGGCCGACTGGGCGGCGCACGGCTTCCTCAACATCATCGGCGGCTGCTGCGGCACCGGGCCGGACCACATCCGCGCCATGGTCGAGGAGGTGGGCAAACACGCACCGCGCCAGTGTCCCGAGATCGCGGTGGAGTGCCGCCTCTCCGGCCTCGAGCCGCTCAACATCGGCGCCGAGTCGCTGTTCGTCAACGTCGGCGAACGCGCCAACGTCACCGGCTCGGCCAAGTTCAAGCGCCTCATTATCGAGGGCGAGTTCGACGAGGCGCTGGCGATCTGCCGCGAGCAGGTGGAGGACGGCGCGCAGATCGTCGACGTCAACATGGACGAGGCGATGCTCGACGGCGAGCAGGCGATGGTCAACTACCTCAACCTGATGGCCTCCGAGCCCGACATCGCCAAGGTGCCGGTGATGATCGACTCCTCCAAGTGGGCGATCATCGAGGCGGGGCTCAAGTGCATCCAGGGCAAGGGGGTGGTCAACTCCATCTCGCTCAAGGAGGGCAAGGCCAACTTCCTGCGCCAGGCCAGTCTGCTGCGCAAGTACGGCGCCGCGGTGGTGGTGATGGCCTTCGACGAGGCGGGCCAGGCCGACACCTATGAGCGCAAGTGCGAGATCTGCAAGAACTCCTACGACATCCTGGTGAACGAGGCGGGCTTCCCGCCCGAGGACATCATCTTCGACCCCAACATCTTCGCCGTCGCCACCGGCATCGAGGAGCACAACAACTACGCCGTCGACTTCATCGAGGCCACCGGCTGGATTAAACAGAACCTGCCCCACGCCATGGTCAGCGGCGGCGTCTCCAACGTCAGCTTCTCCTTCCGCGGCAACAACCCGGTGCGCGAGGCGATCCACTCGGTCTTCCTCTACCACGCCATCAAGCGCGGCATGGACATGGGCATCGTCAACGCCGGCATGCTGGCGGTCTACGAAGACCTCCCCGCCGAGCTGCGTGACAGGGTGGAAGATGTTGTATTGAACAAGTCGCCCGAGGCGACCGACGCCCTGCTGGCGATCGCCGACAACTACCGTGGTGACGGTTCCGCGGCGGCGAAAAAAGAGGACCTCGCCTGGCGCGAGTGGGATGTGGCCAAGCGTATCGAACACGCCCTGGTCAAAGGGATCGATACCTACGTCGAGGAGGACACCGAAGAGGCGCGTAAGAGCTTTACTGATCCGGTCGATGTGATCGAAGGCCCGCTGATGGACGGCATGAACGTGGTCGGCGACCTCTTCGGCGCCGGCAAGATGTTCCTGCCGCAGGTGGTCAAAAGTGCGCGCGTCATGAAAAAAGCAGTCGCGTATCTGCTCCCCTACATCGAGGCGAGCACGTCCGAGGGGGCCAAGTCCAACGGCAAGATCCTGATGGCGACGGTGAAGGGCGACGTGCACGACATCGGCAAGAACATCGTCGGCGTGGTGCTGCAGTGCAACAACTTCGAGGTCATCGATATCGGTGTGATGGTCCCCGCGGTGGAGATCCTCGCCAAGGCGAAGGAGCACAACGTCGACATCATCGGCCTCTCCGGCCTCATCACCCCCTCGCTGGAGGAGATGGTGCACATCGCCAGGGAGATGGAGCGCCAGGGCTTCGATATCCCGGTGATGCTCGGCGGCGCCACCACCTCCAAGGCGCACACCGCGGTGAAGATCGACGGCGAATACCACCAGCCCACCGTCTGGGTGAAGGACGCCTCGCGTGCCGTCGGCGTGGCGCAGAACCTCATTAGCAAGAACACCCGCGACAACTTTGTCGCCGAGCTTAACGCCGAGTATGAGCGGGTGCGCGAAGACCACGCCGCCCGCCATAAAAAGGCGAGCTATGTCTCCATCGAAGAGGCGCGCGCCAACCGCACGCCGATCGACTGGGCGAGTTACACCCCGCCGGTGCCGAAAGACCTGGGCGTCACCCTGTTTGAGGATATCGAGCTCGCCGACCTTGTCCCCTACATCGACTGGACCTTCTTCTTCCACGCCTGGGAGCTGAAGGGGCGCTACCCGCAGATCCTCGACGATGCCGAGAAGGGCGAGACCGCGCGCGAGCTCTTTGCCGAGGCGCAGGCGATGCTGCAGAAGATCTTCGACGAGAAGTGGCTCAGCGCGAAGGCGATCGTCGGCATGTTCCCGGCGAATGCGACCGAAGACGACGACATCATCGTCTACGAGACTGACGACCGCGATGTCGAGGCTGCCCGCTTCCACATGCTGCGCAAGCAGGTGAAACAGCCCGAGGGCAAGTGGAACGAGTCACTGGCCGACTACGTGGCGCCGGTGGGCGTGAATGACTACGTCGGTATGTTCGCCTGTACCGCCGGTCTCGGTATCGATAAAAAGATCGAAGAGTTCAAGGCCGCGCACGACGACCACTCCGCCATCATGCTGCAGGCCCTGGCCGACCGCCTCGCCGAGGCACTGGCCGAGTGGCTGCACGTGATGGTGCGCGAGGAGGAGTGGGGCTATGCACCGGATGAGAATCTGAGCAGCGAACAGCTGATCAAGGAGGAGTATGTGGGGATTCGTCCGGCGCTGGGGTATCCGGCGTGTCCGGACCATACCGAGAAGGATGTGTTGTGGTCGTTGCTGGATGTGGAGGAGGAGACCGGGATTTGGTTGACTGAATCGAAAGCGATGGTGCCGACCGCTGCTGTTTCTGGCCTCTACTTCAGCCACCCCGAGAGCCGTTACTTTGCTGTCGGTAAGGTGACCGAAGAGCAGGTGATGGAGTATGCTGAACGAAAGGGAATGAACAAGGCAGATGTTGAGAAGTGGCTGGCTCCTAACCTTGGCTATGAGGCGTAGGAGCGACCTCCTGGTCGCGAAATGGTGGATTGATGAACAGACAGCGAGCATTAGAACTGTTACGCCAGAGCAAACCTGAACTGCAGGCTCGCTTTGGTGTGACTCGTCTGGCTATGTTCGGCTCAACCGCGCGAGATACCGCAAAAGCCACCAGTGATATCGATGTGTTGGTGGATTTTGATGGCCCCGCCACCTCAAAGCGCTACTTTGGTGTGCAGTTTTTCCTAGAAGACCTGTTTGGTTGCTCGGTCGATCTGGTCACTGAAAAGGCGCTGCGGCCTGAACTACGTCCTTATATTGAGCGGGAACGGGTTAATGTCTGAGTCCAGCCAGCGCGAATGGCGCTTCTATATCGATGACATGCTCGAATTTGCCGAAAAGGTGTTGAGCTACACGGAAGGAATGGAGCAGGACAGTTTCGTTGCAAGTGGATTGACCTATGATGCTACCCTGCGCAATCTGGAACTGATCGGTGAGGCCGCCACTCACATCCCTGATGAGATTCGTGACACTTACTCTGATATTCCCTGGCGAATGATTATTGCCACCCGTAATCGACTGATTCACGGCTATCTGGGGATTGATGATGACATCCTGTGGAGTATTGTGCGGGATGATGTGCCGGGGTTGGTTGAGGGGCTTAGGGGGGTAAAAGGGAGAGAGGGTTAAAGGGTAGTGACCCCTTTAATTCAGAAAATTTCTAAAAAAGCGGGTGCAGGGATATACGGTATCAATGAACTGGTCTTTTGATATGATACGAAAACGCAATAATAGCGGATGACGAGCTAGTGTCAGGAGGGGAGAGGGTTAAGGAATTTCACTCTTTAATTTTGGTATCCGTTGATAATAACTAGTACTTATTTGAGGGACGCTAATGCCTGCAGAAACTATTCATAATGATTTACCTACACTAGATGACAAACTTGATTGGGCTGATGAACTTGATCGTATTAGCCAACGAATACAGTCTTGCGAAACACCACATGTGCTAGGCATTCACGGCGACTGGGGAAGCGGGAAAACTAGCTTCATGCGACAGTTGCAGTGGCGATTAGGTGGGGAGATGGTCGATGATGGTTTATACGATAATCGAAAAAAGCCCACACAAACAAGGAAGCAAAAGCAGGCACAAAAAGACCTTCAGAAAGAAATCATCACAATCTGGTTTGATGCGTGGCGATACCAAAATGAGCCAATGCCTGTAGTAGCATTGCTCCACGAAATGCGGCGACAAATAGGGGTATTGCCGGCGGTAAAAGAGAAGTTCAAAAAATTGGGGGAAATATCACTGCGCTATACTCTAAATAGCCTCTCAGATATTGGGAAAATCATCGGCTATGAAGGCATTCCCAGTGCAGAAAAAATTGAAAAGCTCGGTGAGAATTGGGAAAAGAAACATAATGCACAAGCCTTGAATACTGATACCATTCGTAATCATTTGCACGAAACTATTAAGTGTTTGCTGCCAAACGATGATGGTGCTGCACGTGTCGTAGTGTTCATCGATGATCTTGATCGGTGCAATCCAAAGTCTGCAATACGGCTACTTGAAGGATTGAAAATTTATCTAAGCATTCCAGGTTGTGTCTTTGTTCTAGGCACTAATGAACGTATGTTAGTAGATGCTATTTGTGAAGAGACTTCCGCGCCAGGAAATGCTTCGCCTGAAGAACTGAAGCTTCGGGCAACCCACTATTTTGAAAAGATTTGTACGGATATTTACCGGTTGCCACTGCCCAATGAGCCGGTGAGGTTACTCACAAGCTGGATAGAAAACAAATTACAGGGCAACGCACTAAAATCAGCAATCGGAAAAACAGTTTGCCTGCCTCCAAATCCTAGGCGTCTAAAAGCACTGGCTAATCAGTGGGAGAGGTTTGCAAAGTGCATCCCCTTCCCAAATGCAATTAAGGAAAAGAAAGTTTGGGCTGTGCGCGTACTGGTTGCAGCATATATTCATCAATTTCACCGAGACCTTTGGGAACGCTGGCATTTTAATCCAAATTTTGGTGCCGAAGTTGTAACTTGGTGCAATGGTGAACTCATCACAAATGACGAGGGCACAGCAAGAAAAAATCAACAATGGGCAAGTGCACTAAAATTAACTGGACGAAAAAATGAAGAAACGTGGGTGTCTGAATTTCCCAATCCTGGTGATATCGATATATTCTGGATAGATGGCTTGATACGCAAATACCAAGATTACCTTCTGAGTAATGATTTTCTCCCTCTACTGAATAGTGGGCAACACAACAAGTCGGCAGAACTATGAGAAAGCAAATACCAAACAGCGTATTACCAAGGCTATGGGACGACCTGAGCATGCGCCCGTATCTGGGGGAAGTTCGACGTCGCCATGGTATTGTTGAAACTCTTGCACTTCCGGCCATGCGCGACCTGCCACCTTTACGTATTGAAACTCTTTTCGTCTCTCCAATGTTGTCAGAGAAACCAGTAAGCGCAGATAGCGATCCCAAGTCATGGCCTGCTGGTAAGGGGCTGCTTGAAACATTGAATAAATATCCGCAGTTGGTTGTGCTGGGTGATCCCGGTGGTGGTAAGACTACGTTGAGCAACTGGTTGGCATGGCGACTGTCGGCAGGGCTTGCCGAGCCACTTATACCCTTGCTGGATGATTGTGTACCACTGCCGTGTGTGTTGAGGGAAATGCCAGCATCGGTATTTTCATCAAATATCACACTGTCTGATTTAGCTGAAACAATAGCTGTCAGATTGCTTGGAAATCAAGCGGATAACGCACTAAAAACTAGTTTGCGCTCGCGAATAGAAGCAGGCAGATATGTCCTAATCTTAGATGGTGTGGATGAAATTCCAGTACCGCACCGAAAGGTTGTTGCAGATTGGATTGCGAATGCGCATGAGCAAAATGCATGTGTTCTTGCCACCTCACGAATCGTAGGTTATGAAGATGGACCGGTAGATTTCTCTATACACGAATCGATAGGGTTAACAGATGCTGTTGAAGCAAACATAACAGATCATTCAGATGAGATAGATTTTAGTAGCTTGGAAAAGAAATCACACCTGAAATCATCTCTAAAGTATGATGTTCGTGAGCTAAGATCTGAGCATAAGCAGACGTTACTGCATAAAGAAGTTAAAATTAGAGAAGCAGAAATTCGTTACCTTATGCCATTTAATCAAAGCCGTATTGCAGCATTTGCTGAGAATTGGTATCGCCAACGTTGTGCCACAGAACAAGATGCACAAGAAAAGGCCAGCGATTTACTTGTGTCTCTGTCACAATCAGATGCCATTAGGCAATTAGCGCGAACACCAAATTTACTCAGTCTAATGGCGATCGTTCATCGTGAACGAGCGCACCTTCCTGATGGTAAGGCTCTGCTCTATGAAGAAATTGCCAACGCATATATAAACACCATAGATAAGCAACGCAAAATCGAACCTGGTGATACTCTCGTACACCATACATGGAAAGATAGAAAGTCCTGGTTGGCTTATGTCGGCTTTGAAATGCAGAAACAGCGTGATAATGCACAAGATGAAGGAAGTGATAGTGATTCAGGTGTATTAGCTAGTGAAAAGGATGTTTTGAAGTGGCTGATCATTGCAATGAAGGATTCTGGAGTAGAACAGCCTGAAAAGTCAGCTCAAACATTTCTTTATTGGGTGGCGCGCCGTAGTGGCTTATTGCTACCTCGTGGCGATAAACGCTTTGCTTTCGTGCACTTGAGCTTTCAAGAATACTTCTGTGCCTGTTATTTGGATGCACGGATTGCAAGCCGCGCATTTATTCACAATAAGCTAAAAGATAGCGACCCGGTAACTAGAAAAAAAATGTCTACATGGAGTGAGCATGCACTCTGGCGTGAAACCCTTGTTTACCTGTTCGAACTGCAATCAGCAGAACGAGAGCAAGACTGGGTAGATGATCTCGCAGAGATTCTATTTGATATAGATGGTAACAATAAGCAATTAATAAGCGAGAAAGCGGCGCTGGCGGCGCGTGTGCTGTCAGACCGACACATACGCCTAGGAGAAGAAACGAAAGATGCTCTAGCAAGTCGTTGCTGTCAACGTGCAATAGAAGAATGGGAGCTTAGGGACTTAGAAATTGATAAATTGGTTTTGCCTGCTTTATTAGTGTCTGGTTACGCAGCTATAGTGGGTGCTTCTTCAGTCCGGACAGATGATTCTGAGGAGTCATTATTACCTACTATAAAACTTACAGACCTTAAGAATTTAGAGACAAAATCTCGTATACGGCTTTGCATTATAAATAATAAAAATATAAAAAACACTTTACCTCTGAGTGAGATCGGGGGGGTAAAGTTCTTGATACTCAATAACACGAAAGTCACAAATATAAAGCCACTAGCTAAGCTTAAAAATTTAGAGAATCTTGCCCTCAATGATACTGATGTAAAAGATATCACACCACTGTCACAACTCAGCAACTTGGTGAGCATTGGGCTCGATGGTACGAAGGTGACTGATATCGCACCACTGTCACAACTCAGTAATTTGGCTAGCATTAGGCTAGACGGCACGAAGGTGACTGATATCACGCCACTTGCTCAGCTTAAAAATCTGAAGGCCCTTACCATTAGTCATACACTGGTGTCTGATCTCACCCCGCTTTGTCAGCTTGATAAGCTAGAATTCCTTCAGTTCGATGACACGCAAGTAACCGATATCTCACCGCTCACTAAACTGAACAAGTTAGAGATCCTCACTTTTAACGATACACCAGTAGCTGATATCAAATCACTAAATAAACTTAACAAATTGATGCTGCTAATTATGCGTCGTACACAGGTGGTAGATATCACACCACTAGCAAAACTTAAAGAACTTATAATTGTAGATATGGGCGATACACGTGTGGCAGATATCAAGCCACTATCCAAACTTCACAAACTGGTGCACATTAATCTCAGAGGAACACAGGTGGCAAGCATTATGCCATTAGTAGAACACAAAGACTTAAGGTCACTCGATATTAGGAGTACAAAAGTATCTGATTCTTCATTATTGTCAGGCAGAAACGCGCTCAAAATTAGGCAGTAAATAAAAATAAGTGGGGTCAGATTGACGTTCCCCCAAGAAAACGAATAATAGGGGACAGACCACGTTTTTCACTTATGACGTCTATAATCTGAGTTAATTAGCGAAATGTCCAGGGAAGATAAGAGAATAATAGGGGACAGACCCCGTTTTTCCCAGCTGGCAAAGAATTATCGTTACACAAGAGCACAGCTACGAAATATCGAGACACTGATAGAGGGCCACTACGATGAGCTCATTAGCGCATGGCAACAGCACTTCAACCGTTGAAATAACCCATATCTCCAGTCATGGTGTTTGGCTCTTGTCGCATGATAAGGAACTGTTTATGTCATATGAGGAGTTCCCCTGGTTTAAGGAGCAGCCGGTGAAGTCAATCATCAATGTTGAAGAACCTTCACTGGGACACTTCTATTGGCCGGAGCTGGATGTTGATCTGAGTGTGGAGATGATTGAGCATCCAGAGAGGTTTCCTTTGATGGATGGGGAAAGCTCAGAGACCTTTAGTCGAAAATAAGTTGGGTCCAAAAACCGGATCAGAGAACAATTATTTCTAATATTAGTGAATAATACTCTCGCCCCTATTTTAATGAGTTCGAAGGAAAGATGAACAGCCGAAAAGTCAGGGAATCTATGGAAATAAAGACAACAGCAGGATTAGTCATATTTGGTGCGCTTATTTCCGGCTGTGCCAGTCCAGACGATGATGTGACTGATTGGCGTTTTGCTATATGTGAACCGACTGTCGGTGCAGACAGAGTTGAGCCGAAAGACTACAGAATTATTGACGCGCCATACACTTCGACATCTAGAGGGATTTCTACAGAAGACCTAGACGTTCAATTTTCTGTTACAGGTAATGAAAATGGAGAGGCCGTTGCTTATGCCCACTTTCATGATATGCCTGAGTTCGACTTTGATTGCCTCTTTGCTGAACGGGTTTTGGCTGGAGAGTGTGATGTCGATATGGATAGTAAGAGGTTGGTAGACGGCGATACGCTGACTGTTAGTGCCGGTGGTGAGATATATACGATGGTCGAGGCGAGTGGGGGTTATAGAGCGCTCGTTCCATATAATCACGAAGGTCTACGCTTCAGTTTCTCGTTGCACAGAACCTACGAAGAAGACGCGACAGGTTCTTACGTTATTATGCCTGCCCCAGTCGATTTTATACTGCCGGATAAGAGTGTGTATGAAAACAATGAAGAGATCCCAATTACTTGGACACCGTCAGGCATGGCGGCTGACAAATTCTACGTATCATCAAAACTGACTTGCCCGATTAAGAGGGGGGATGGATCTTATGGTCTTAGTTCTAGTGATATTAATGTAACTGTCACTGGAGAGGATGCTGGTGCCGTCACCGTGTCTGCGAATGATTTGTTGAATCAGTGGTTGGCTGAAACGAATGAGCTGATGGATGATGCCGTGCTGTGTGAATATGAGGTTGTCGTGGTAAGGAGTAATGATGGTGAGATTTCTGAGGCTTTACATCCATGGTACATGATAAACGACCATATAGAAGGCAAACAACGCATTGAGCGTAGGGTGTGTATAGAGCCATTAAAATGAACGAAAAAAACGGTGTCAGAACACAGTTTTTCTAAAATTAACAAAGGGGCCAGCCCCCTTTAACTACCAGGCGAAGCGGCTGGTCAGGCCGAACCGTAGTCGCTAAATTAGTCCCTAAATAATAGGGGACAGACCACGTTTTTCCCTTATAACCCCTATAATCTGAGTTAATTAGAATGATGATCAAGGAAGATCACGATGCCACGACGCGCACGGGTATCCCTACCCAATATTCCACACCATATCATTCAGCGCGGTAACAACCGCCAGGCCTGTTTCTATGCAGAGGAGGATTA
>JBNKUL010000088.1:0-12816 GCA_050298555.1 Thiohalomonadaceae bacterium | reverse complement strand
CCGGCGAAGAAGAGGCCGTTCAGATTCTTGTTCTCCAGCGTCGGTTTGAGCTCGCGCGGGTCGAAGAAGTCGTACTCGATGGCGTAGCCGGGGCGGGTGATGTGGGCCTGCTCGCACCCCTTGATGGAGCGCACCAGATTGAGCTGCACATCGAAGGGGAGCGAGGTGGAGATGCCATTGGGGTAGACCTCGTGGGTGGTGAGCCCCTCCGGCTCGATGAACACCTGGTGCGAGGTGCGGTCGGCAAAGCGCACCACCTTGTCCTCGATGGAGGGGCAGTAGCGCGGCCCCACCCCCTCGATGATGCCGCTGTACATCGGCGAGCGGTCGAGACCGCCACGGATCAGCTCGTGGGTCTGCTCGTTGGTGTGGGTGATGTAGCAGTCGACCTGGCGCGGGTGCTCCTCGCGGCTACCGATGAAGGAGAAGACCGGTGCCGGGTCGTCCCCCGGCTGCGCCTGCATCACGCCGAGGTCAAGCGAACGGGCATCGATGCGCGGCGGGGTGCCAGTCTTGAGGCGGTCGACGCGCAGCGCCATCTCACGCAGGCGGTGCGACAGGGCGTTGGCGGGCGGGTCGCCGGCGCGGCCGCCCTGGTAGTTGACCTGGCCGATATGAATGAGCCCGGCGAGGAAGGTGCCGACGGTCAGCACCACGCTGGGAGCGGAGAAGGCGAGCCCCATCTGCGTCACCACGCCGGTGACCCGCTCCCCCTCGACGATGATGTCCTCCACCGCCTGCTGGAACAGGGTGAGGTTGGGCTGGTTCTCCAGCGCCTCGCGCACCGCCGCCTTATAGAGGGCGCGGTCGGCCTGGGCACGGGTGGCGCGTACCGCCGGCCCCTTGCTGGCGTTAAGGGTGCGGAACTGGATGCCCCCCCTGTCGGTGGCGCGGGCCATCAGGCCGCCCAGGGCATCGACCTCCTTCACCAGGTGGCCCTTGCCGATACCGCCGATGGCCGGGTTACACGACATCGCCCCCAGGGTGTCGATGTTGTGGCTCAGCAGCAGGGTACGCATGCCCATGCGGGCCGCCGCCAGGGCCGCCTCGGTACCGGCGTGGCCGCCGCCTACCACTATCACATCGAAGGAGCTGGGATATTGCATGGGAGTCGATCTTTAGAAATGGCCGCACATTGTACGCGCGGCGGCGCCATTCGCCAATTCCGCGCTCTGTCGCCCGCTGTACGCTAACAGCTGCCGCGGCGCAGCTTCTCCTCGAACTCCTCAGCGGGAATTGGCCTGCAGTAGAAAAAGCCCTGTACGGTACGGCAGCCCTGCGCAGTAAGAAAATCGATATGCTCGGCGGTCTCCGCCCCCTCGGCCACCACCTCCAGCTCCAGCCCGCGTGAAAGGCCGATGATGGCACGGGCGATCTCTGCAGTACTGTGGTTGCTCTCCACGTCGTGGATAAAGGCGCGGTCGATCTTCAGGGTGGTGATAGGGAAGCGGCTCAGGTAGCTGAGGCTGGAGTAGCCGGTACCGAAGTCGTCGATGGCGATCTTCAGCCCCAGCTTGCGGAAACCGAGCAGTTTCTCTTCGATAAGGTCGATATCGCCGATCAACAGCCCCTCGGTGATCTCCAGTTCCAGTAGTTCGGCGGGCAAGCCGCTCTCGGCCAATATCGCCGCCATCTGCTGAACGATATCGCGCTCGCGGAACTGCGGCGCCGCCATATTAATCGAGACGCACACCGCATCCAGCCCCTTGTCCAGCCACTCGCGGTTCTGCCGGCAAGCCTCGCGCGCCACCCATTCGCCGATGGGGCCGATAAGGCCGCTCTCCTCGGCAACGGGGATGAACTCCCCCGGCGAGACCACACCGCGTTCCGGGTGGTGCCAGCGTATCAACGCCTCGGCGCCGACAATGGCATTGCTCTTCACGTCGACCTTGGGCTGGTAGTAGAGGCGGAACTCCCCCTGCTCCAGGGCGACCCGCAGGGCGTTCTCCATCTCGATACGGCGCCGCGCCCGGTCGTGCATTTCGTGGGAGAAGAACTGGTAGCTATCGCCGCCGGTGCGCTTGCAGTGGCGCATCGCGCTCTCGGCATGCTTCAGCAGGGTGCCCGCCTCCTCGCCGTCGGCGGGGAAGACGGCGATGCCGATACTGGCGGTGAGGTTGATCTCCTGGCCGTCGAGGTGGAAGGGTTCCTTGAGCACCCGCAATAACTTTTCGGTAACGATAACGCCGTCGTCGCTAGAGGCCATGGAGACCAGGCAGTCGAACTGGTCGCCCCCCACGCGGGCGATGCTGTCGCTGTTGCGTAGCACCTTCTGCAGGCGCTGGCCCATCGCCTTGAGCACATGGTCACCGAAGTCGTGTCCCAGGCCGTCGTTAATGCGGGTAAAGGCGTCCAGCCCGAGGCACATAATGCCTACCGACTGGTCGTGACGGCGGGAGACGATCATCGCCTGCTCAATGCGATCGATAAACAGCGAACGGTTGGGCAGGCCGGTCAGCACATCGTACTGCAGGCGCTTGGCGGCCACGTCGGCGGGGGACTCCGCGGCCCGCATGATCCACAGCCGCCGGGCCTGCCCGTCCCCATCGAGCTGTTGCAGCAGCACATCGTGCAGCAGGGTGTTACGGAAGCCGTCCCTGAGCAGCAGCGCCCCCTCCCACTCCCCGTGGTCGGTCAGCGACTGCTCAATCTCGGCCTCCCCCTCAAGCAGCACGAACTCATAGCAGGAGCGACCGATCAGGGCCTCAGCCTCCTCAGCGACAAAACGCAGAAACTCTGCACCGGCCTCGATAATGCGATGTTCCGCATCGGTGACGAGGATCCTGTCGCTGCTGCCCAGCAGCAGTGCACTGGAGAGTGTACTCTCTACTCGTGGCACGATTTCAATACCCTGCCTTGCCTGATTGGCCTGTTGTATGAGGCCATTATTACAAATAAATGGCGCAAGCGTTGCAATATCCATATATTTACTGTTACTAATGCTATCTTAAGCAATGGATACGTTTACAAAAACATGCAACTGACAAAAAAAATTACACTATTTTCCGGCATCCTGACCGCCCTGCTAATCGTTGTCCTGATACTCGCAGGGCTGCTTTCATTCCGCTATTTCTCCATCACCTCCGCCACCGAACATGCCAAGACCGCCGCCGAAATCGTGCGAGTGGGCCTGACCGAGTCGATGATCAACGGCGTCATCGACAAGCGCGAGAGCTTCCTCAAGCGACTGGGCGAGGTAGAGAACCTGCAAACCGCACGCGTCCTGCGCGGCCCCGACGTGATCAAACAGTTCGGTCCCGGCATGACCACCGAACAGGCCAGCGACGATATCGAGCGCAAGGTACTGGAGACCGGCAAGCCGGTGTTCGAGGTATCGGACCACGCCGGTGAGACCGTCTTCCGCGGCACCATCCCCTTCGTCGCCACCAGCCTGGGCACCCCCAACTGCCTGCAGTGCCACCAGGTTGAGGAGAACTCGGTGCTGGGTGCCATCACCATCACCATGTCGCTGGCCGATATGAAGCGCGACGCCATCCTTACCGTCGGCTCCATGACCCTGGCACTGACCCTCTTCACCCTCGTCATCCTGCTGCTGTTGCGCCGCCTCACCCGCCCCATCGTCGAGGCCGCCAGTGACGTGCAGCACGCCGTGGACGAGGCCCTGGAGGGCAACTTCCGTGAGCGCGTCCGTATCCGCACCAGCGACGAAATCGGCCAGATCGGCAAGGACATGAATGAGCTGATGGCCTTCCTGGAGAAGGGGCTGCGCCAGATACGTGACCAGGTTGCACAACTGATCCAGTGCAAGCCCTCCACCGACACCAACCTGCTGACCAATACCATGGAGATGGTCGACGGCCTGGTCGACGCCTCGCGCTTCAAACAGGCGATCGAGGAGGACGAGAGCAAGATCGAGGTCTACTGCCGACTCTCCAGCGTGCTTCAGGAAGAGTTCCAGATCACCGACTACTCCCTCTACGAGGTCGCCAACAGCAAAAACCGCCTCACCCCCATCGTGGTGAACGGTGAGAAGGGCGGCGACTGCCGCTGGTGCGACCAGGACATCCTGGTGCGCTCCGAGGCGTGCCGTGCACGGCGCACCGGCCACACCATCAACAGCATCGACACCCCCAACATCTGTAACTCCTTCCGCCGCGGCGGCCACGAGGGGGCCGAGCATATCTGTATCCCCATCATCCAGTCGGGCAGCGTCGGCAGCGTGATACAGCTGGTGGCGACACCGGACAAGCAGACTCGCATCACCAGCGCCATCACCCTGCTCAACATCTACCTGCGCGAGGCCGCCCCGGTTATCGAGGCGAAACGCCTGATGGACACCCTGCGCGAGTCCAACCTGCGCGACCCGATGACCGGGCTGAACAACCGCCGCTTCCTCGAGGAGTACGTCGATACCATCGTCGCCTCCAACAACCGCCGCAAGAGCCAGCTGGCTATCCTGATGCTGGACCTCGACTACTTCAAGAAGGTCAACGACACCTACGGCCACGACGCCGGCGATACCGTGATCAAGACCATGGCCAAGATCTTCCGCAGCTGCGTACGCGCCTCCGACCTGGTGATCCGCTACGGCGGTGAGGAGTTCATGGTGATCCTGCAGGACACCAGCGGCGATGCGGCCCTCGACGTGGCAGAGAAGATTCGCGGCGCCGTCGAAGAGACCAAGATCGAGCTGCCCGGCGTCCAGCTGCAGAAGACCATCTCCATCGGAGTCGCCGACTTCCCCGGCGACAGCGAGACCTTCTGGCAGGCGATCAAGTTCGCCGACGTCGCCCTCTACCGCGCCAAGGAGGAGGGACGCAACCGCGTCATCCGCTTCGACCGCGAGATGTGGAACGACAACGAAGAGTACTAAGGCAATACGGCTTAATGGAGAACGCCCGCGGATGCGGGCGTTTTTCGTTTAAGGGGTAGCACCATGTTCGACAAACAGGACCTGCTGAAACTGGCACGCCAGCCCATGCCCTTCGGTAAATACAAGGGGCGGGTGCTGATCGACCTGCCGGAGGAGTACCTGCTGTGGTTCGCCAACAAGGGCTTTCCCGAGGGGGAGCTGGGGCGATTGATGCAACTGGCGCTGGAGATCCGCATCCACGGACTGGAGGGGGTGATCAAGCCGCTGCGGCAAAGGCCGGGGACTACGCCTGGCGGGTAACCACCCGGTCCCGCCCTTCCCGCTTCGCCTGATAGAGGGCCGCATCGGCGGCCGCGACCAGCCCCTCCAGCGACTCCCCCTGCCGCCACATCGCCGCACCGATGGAGACGGTGAGTGAGGGCAGCGGCATCCCCTCGTCACTGACGATTGCCTGGCTGCGCAGCATCACCCGGAGCCGCTCGGCGACCCGGCCCATTTCGGCCAGCGCCGTATTGGGTAACACCACCATGAACTCCTCGCCACCGTAGCGCACCGCCACATCCTCGGGCCGCAGGTTCTCCAGCAGCGCGCTTCCGACCGCCTGCAGCGCCAGGTCGCCGGCCTGGTGGCCGTGGGTGTCGTTGTAGGGTTTGAAGTTGTCCACATCCAGCATCAGCAGGGCCAGCGGCGAACCATTGCGGCGACTGCTCTCCATCAGCTGCGGCAGTGTCTCCTCGAGCCAGCGCCGATTATTCAGGCCGGTCAACACATCGATACGCGCATTGCGTTCGCAAAGGCGCTGCTGGCGTACCGAGGCGGAGAGGTTGCAATTGTCGTGGCGGATGCGTCCGGAGAGCATGTGCAGCAGGTTTCGCGCCACCGTGTGGGAGCTATCGACCAGCTTCCACACCGCATCGCGTGGCAGCAGCAGCAGGTGGCAGCTGCTGTCGGCAATCACGTAGGCCGCCACCGGCTTGCCGTCCAGTACCGACAGTTCACCGACACAGTCACCGTGCTTGAAGTGCGAAATAGCGACCTTGCCGTCCGCCTCCAGCTCCACCCGTAGGTCGCCGTCGAGCACCACCATCAGCTGCTCATTGGTGTCCCCCGGCTGCAGCAGCACCTCCCCCGCCTGGTACCAGGCCTCCCTGGCATACTCGCCGACCCAGGCCAGCGCCTCCGGCGTCTCACCCTCGAACAGCGGCAGGGTGTGCAGAGCGGTAAAGAGGGTTTTGTCCGTCATCGCGTCTTACTTCTCCATCAGGGCGCGCAGCCCGGCCAACTCCTCGCGCCTCGCCACCGCCTTCGCCGCCTTTTTGTAGAAGCCGCGCAGGCTGCTCTTCAGGTGCGGCAACACCTCGCTGTTGGGGATCCCCTTCAGTACACAGAAGATAGCAAGGGAATAGGTCATATCATACTGCGAGAGGAAACTCTGGCGCGCCGGCCCGCCGCCGCCACAGCTGCCGCCGCAACCGGTGGCCGGTGCGCTGTAGGCGCTGTTTGCCATCAACAGGCCGAAGCCAGTGAAGGTCGCGACCACCTCGGTCACATGGGCCCAGTTCTCCTCGCCGCCGGGCGGCGCCTCCTTGGCCATGGTGCTGAGGTAGTGGGCGAAGGTGTGGGCAAAGCTGGCGATCAGCGCCTCGGGGTTATTGATCAGCGCCGGGTCATAGAGGATGGGCAGGCGCTGCGACGCCTCCACCCCGGCAGGCTCGCTGCCATCGAGAGTGCGTAGCGGCCCCTCCAGCAACAGACGCGACGGCACCTCCTGTTGCTGGCGTCGACCATCGAGCAGGTGCGTCGGCCAGTGGGCGATACCCGCATACCCCTTCACCTTCGCCTCGATTAAACCGGCCATCCCCTCCACGCTATCTACCCGACCGGGAAAGAAGCGGTCGTTGGGCTGCACCAGCACCGTGTGGTCGCGGAACAACGAGGCATCGAAATTCCTTAACGCCCAGGCGTAGCTGTCGAACAGCCACTGTACCGAGGTCTCGTCGAGGAGGGGTTTGCTGGAGAAGAGGGTGGAGAGCACTGGTTTGGGTCCGGGGTTGTTGTATGGGAGGGATTATAGCGTGGATAGGCTTGTCACTCCCTCCTCCCCCAGGGAGAAGGGCTTAGTCGTTCCTGTGCTTTGGCGGGCTTTGTTTACCAGAGCTACGAGGGCTAGCCACTCGGCGACACAAATGATTACGCCTTACTCACTCCCCCAATGCTCAGTAGAGATCCCTTCACCAAGATCCGCATCAACAAGCCTTTTACGCACCTCCAACAACCGCTCAATCAACGCCGGTTCACTCTTCTCATACGCCTCGGCATCGGGGGTACGCTTCACGACAACACCAAGTAACTCCGTAATCGCATTACCGATGGAGTTCTGACTGATGGTCACCACCAGTTTGCCGTCGTCATTGCGGTAGATGAGCTGCTTGAAGGCCGGCTGCCAGCGCAGGCTGTTGGCGTAGGCGGGGTCGACGATGCAGCGCTCGCGTACCTTCTTGGCGGTGGCGAGGAAGTCGTTGTTGAACAGCAGTACGCTTTCGACCTGATCGGGGAAGTAGGCGTCGGGCAGGATCGGGGCGTTGCGGCTGGAGACCTGGGAGAAGAAGGTGCGGTAGAAGTCGATAAAGCCCTTGAGGATGGCGTCGTACTCGCGCCAGAAGAGGATATTTTTCAGCGACTCGACACCGCCCTGGATCTCCCAGCAGGGGAGGCCCTGCGGGTAGCCGGTGAGTGACAGTTGCGACTCGTCGTTGTGCATCGGTTTGAGGATCTCGAGGTTGAGCGACTCCTCAAAGAAGCGGCGATAGACGTCGCGCATGTAGGCCTGGAACAGGGAGTGCTGGCCGCCGTCGGTAAGGTTGGGGTTGTTGGCATCGGCCAGTTCGGCGTTACGCAGCTGCTCCATGGGGAAGACGATGAAGTGGTTGTGCAGCATACGGATGCTCGGCACGCCGGGCGAGGTGAGCGGCCAGGTGGCGTCGAGGCTTGCCTCGCCGGCCAGCACCAGGGCGTCGGCCGGGTCGGGGTACTTCTCCAGCATGTACTCGATGAGGATCTGGTTCATGCGGTTCCACGAGTGCTTCACCTCGTCCGGCACCTGGGTGCGGCGCACCGGGCGGCCCAGCGGGTTGAGGACGGTCTGCGAGGTGTTGTAGATGATGGAGGTGTCGAACTCGTTGGAGTGGCCCAACGCCTTGCGGTAGAGCAGCAGGTTCTCCGGATTGACCAGCAGGCCGTTGTTATGGACCAGGTCGTTGAGGTTCTCGGTGGAGTTGAAGAACTCGTTGGGCTTCATCCCCTCCGGCACATCGAGGGGGATGGGGCGGAAGGGGGTGGTGATCTCGCGTGGTCCTGACTGCATGGTGGCTTCCCGTTTCTTTTATACCGGTATAAGTTATTGAAATAACTGCAATTACTCCTCAGTTACCTAACCATACCACCATCATGGTCATATATGTATAAGGCTTTCTTCTGGCTCACTCCCCCCCGCTGAAGAGGGCGGTGAGTTCACCGATCACCACAGGCAGGTCATCCATGGTTACCTCATGAAAAAAGAGCCCGCCCGGAGCGATACGCATGTTAGGCCCCTGCTCACACTGCCCCAGGCACTCGACGCGCTGCACCGGCACCGCCAGACCCAGCTCCGCCAACTGGCGCTCCAGCTCGTCGGCCAGCTCAACGCCGCCGCGTGCGGCACAGGAGGGGCTGCCGTAACGGCGATTGATGCAGACGACGACGCTATAGGCTTCACTCATGACACTCTCCTTGTTAACACACGATTAAATTGCTGGGCCGTCGAGGCGTGCCTCCATACGCAGGTAGTCACACTGTGCATGGATTGATGCCTGTGGGTTACCGCCGAGGGCGGACCCCTCTATACTAGACCTGATTGTCAGCCAAATCAGGAACCACTTGCACACCATGGCACTCCCCCGCGCCACAAGTCGACAGCTCGTGAAAATGGTTCTGCTGCTGTTTCCGTTGCTCTTCACCCCGTCGCTGCAGGCCAAGCCCGACACCGGGCACCAACAGCGCACCCTCTTTCTGGAGGCTAAGAAGGCGTTGGACAAAGGCGATTTCGAGGCCTTCAACGACAAGCGTCAGCAACTTATCGACTACCCGCTCTACCCCTATCTCACCTACTGGCAGCTGCGCAAACAGCTAAACGAGCAGCCCCCGGCCACCATCGAGGCCTTCCTCAGCGAGCACCAACAGCTCCCCATCACCCGGCTGCTGCGCAACAAATGGCTGCGCCGCCTGGCCAAAGAGAAGCGCTGGGGGGAGTTTCTGGTGTTCTACCGCAGCGGTGGCACGGCGATGCAGTGCCGCATGCACACCGCCAAACTGCATATCGCCCGCAAGGAGGAGGCCCTGGCGGCGGCAATAAAGCTGTGGATGGTGGGACACTCCCAGCCCGATGCCTGCGACGAGCTGTTCAAGGCGCTGGAGCAGTCCGGCGCCATCACCGTGGAGCAGCGCTGGCAGCGTATCGAGCTGGCGATGGCAGAGGGCAACAGCGGCCTCGCCCGTTATATCGCCAAGGGGCTGGACGAGGCCGGTCGCCAGCGCGTCAAACTGTGGCGCCGGGTGCATAACGATCCCGCCCTCATTACCCGTAGCGAACTGCTGAAGAAGGACAGCCACGACAACCGCCGCATCGTCACCCACGGCCTCAGGCAGCTGGCACGCAACAAGCCCGAAGAGGCGGTAAAACTGTGGCGCAAGCTGCAGTCGCGCTACCGTTTCAGCGCTGAACAGCGCGCTGCGGTGGAAAAGGCGATCGCCCTCAGTTTCGCCTACGACGGCGACAAGCGCGGCCTGTTGTGGCTGGCACAACTGCATGAGCAGACGCTAAGCGAAAAGGAGCGCACCTGGGCGGTGCGCCTGGCCCTGCTGCACCACAACTGGCAGGCGGCACTCGCCTGGATCGACGCCATGCCGGTGGCACAACGCCAGTCCAAACGCTGGCAGTACTGGCGGGCGCGCATCCACAAAGCGCAGGGGGATGAGCAGGAGGCGGAACACCTCTTCTTCGAGGTGAGCGGTGAGCGCAGTTATTACGGCTTTCTCGCCGCTGATCAGATCAATGCCGCATACAACCTGGAGCACAAACCGGTGGAGGTGGACGGCGAGGCGCTGCAGGCGCTGAAGCAGACGCCTGAGATGGTACGCGCCCACGAACTCTACATGCTGCTGCTAACCGACGATGCGCGTCGCGAGTGGAACCACGCCGTGGCGAAGATGGACCGCGAGCAGCGCCTGGTGGCCGGTAAGCTGGCCGACGAATGGAAGTGGTACGACACCGCCCTCTTCACCCTCGCCAAGGCGCGCTACTTCAGCGACCTCGATATCCGCTTCCCACTCGCCCACAGCGACACGGTAAGCCGCGAGGCGAAGAAGCGAGAGCTCGACCCCGCCTGGGTCTATGCGGTGGCACGCCAGGAGAGCGCCATGGCACCCGACGCCCGCTCCCCCGCCGGGGCGATGGGGCTGATGCAGCTGATGCCCAGCACCGGCAAGGCGGTAGCGAAGCAGCTTAAATACCCGATGAAGAGCACCGCCCAGTTGCTCGAGCCCGACACCAATATCCGCCTCGGCGCCTACTACCTGCGCCAGGTGCTGGATCGCTTCGACAACAACCCGGTGCTGGCCACCGCCGCCTACAACGCCGGGCCGCACCGGGTGAAGCGCTGGAAGCCCCAGCAGGGCGAGGAGGTCGAGGCCGACATCTGGGTGGAGAACATGCCGTTTCACGAGACGCGCCAATATGTGCGCCGCGTCATGTCCTACAGCGTCTTCTACGACCAGCGGCTGCAACGGGCGATCACCCGACTGCGCGAGCGGATGCCGACGGTCGTCACCCCCGAGAACAAGACGAACAAAGAGAAGCTATAAGGTGCAGGCCAAGCCCGAATGCAAACGCTGCTTCCGCCGCCAGGCACAAACGGCGGCGCAGCTGATCGGCCTCGACGGCCAAACCACCGATACGCTGATGCAGGCGGTCAACCGTCGTCTCGACGCCACCCCGGCCGACGAGACCCCGCCGATCACCGCCTCCGACCTGCACGCCCTGATCCGTGAGCTAGGCGGCGAGCCCGACCCCTACCGTGCCGCCAAGCAGGAGGCGACCGCACACGCCCTCTCCCTCTACCCCAAACTGAGAGAGCTGGTCGCTGCCGCAGACGACCCGCTGGAGACGGCGGTGCGCCTCGCCATCGCCGGCAACATCATCGACCTGGGGGTGAGCAGCGAATACGACCTGGAGGCGAGCATCGAACGCGTGCTCAGCACCGAGCCGGCGATCAACCATCTGCCGCAACTCAGGGCGGCCCTGTCACGGGCCAAACAGATACTGTTCCTCGCCGACAATGCGGGTGAAACGGTGATGGATCGGCTGCTGATCGAACAGCTCGGTGCGCCGGTCACCTACGTCGTGAAGGGCGGTCCGGCAGTGAACGACGCCACCCGCGACGATGCCATCGCCGCGGGTGTCGACAGTCAGTGCGAGATCATCGACCACGGCGCCGCCACCCTCGGCACCCTGCTGGAACGGTGCAATGAAGATTTCCGCCACCGCTTCGACGAGGCAGAACTGATCATCGCCAAGGGGATGGCCAACTACGAAAGCCTCAGCGGCAGCCGCCCCGGCCTGTTTTTTCTGCTGCAGGCCAAGTGCGCGGTGGTCGCCGCCGATTTGGGGGTGGAGGAAAAGGCTATTATTGTGCTGGAGAACCCGCCGCAATAAGCAAAAAGGAGAACGCTATGCCTGAACAGAACAAGATCAACTACATCGAGTTCCCCTCCAGGGACCTCAACGCCACCAAGAGCTTCTTCAGCACGGTCTTCGGCTGGGCGTTCACCGACTTCGGCCCCGACTACTGCGCCTTTCAGGGGCAGGGGGTAGACGGCGGTTTCTATCAGTCCGATCTGGTCGCCTCCACAGAGAAGGGGGGCGCCCTGGTCGTGATCTACAGCGCGGAGCTGGAGGCGACCCAGGCGAAGGTGGAGGCGGCGGGCGGTAGCATCGTCAAACCGATCTTTGCCTTCCCCGGCGGGCGACGCTTCCACTTTAGCGACCCCAACGGCAACGAATACGCCGTCTGGTCCGATCAGGGACTTTAGGCCTGGGCCTGCCACATCCCCTTGTTGCCGGCGATCCCCTGGCCGCCGGCATCGATCGCGTCGGCCTCATCGGCGGCACTGACGCCACCGAGGGCGTAGACGGGCATCTTTAGCTGTCCGCAGATCGCCTTCATCCCCTCCCAGCCCAACGGCTCGATATCGGGGTGGGCGCTGGTGTAGTTGATGGGTGAGAGTACGCCGAAGCTGGCACCGATCCGCTCCCCCTGCTGCAGCGCCTCCAGGGTATGGCCGGAGACGGCAAGCAGGCAGGGCTCGGCCACAGGCCGCTCACTACAGGCGGCGAGGGCCTTGCTGTCCAGGTGGAGGCCGTCGGCACCCAGCTCCTCGACCAGTGACGCCTCGCCGGTAAGCAGCACACGGCAGCCGTACTGGTGCGCCAGTGCGATCACCTTTTCCGCCAGGGCGCGGTACTGCTCCCGGTCCAGCTTCTTCGCCTTCAATTGCAGCAGGCGAATGCCCGCCGCCAGGCTGCGCTCCAGCCCGGCGAGGAAGGCCGCCTCGTCATCGGGATTGGGGGTGATGAGGTATTGCGTGGGTAGTGACATGACTAGGCTTCTGCTTGTTTGTGGATGATGGATTAAACAGGCTCTATTTCACTCTCGCCGCCGAAGGCCTTAATCACCGCATCGATGAATTTCGACAGCTCCAGGCTCATGAAGGCGAAGTCGCTGTCGAACTGCATCACCGGGTCTTCGGCGTAGTCGTCCAGCTCCTCCTTCACCGTGTCGGTAAAGCGCAACCGCTTGATGCTGAGGTCCTCGGGCACCACAAACTCGATACGCTCGCGCCACCCCATCGCCAGTTTGGTCACCTGCTTGCCGGCGTCGAGGTGGGCC
>JBNKUL010000087.1:0-4051 GCA_050298555.1 Thiohalomonadaceae bacterium | reverse complement strand
CCCGGCGATATCATCGGCCTGCACAACCACGGTACCATCCAGATCGGTGATACCTTCACCGTCGGTGAGGATCTGAAATTTACCGGTATCCCGCACTTTGCCCCGGAACTGTTCCGCCGTGCAGTGCTCAAGGATCCGCTGAAATCGAAACAGTTGTTGAAAGGTCTGCAGCAGTTATCGGAAGAGGGGGCGACCCAGCTATTCCGGCCAATGAAAAACAATGACCTGATTCTTGGTGCGGTGGGTGTGCTGCAGTTTGATGTGGTAGCGCAGCGACTCAAGGATGAATACAAGGTCGACGCCATTTTCGAACCGGTGACAGTCGCCACTGCCCGGTGGGTCGAGTGCGACGACGAGAAGAAACTGGATGAGTTCAAGCGCAAGGCAGAGGAGAATCTGGCGCTGGATGGTGCAGGTGATCTGACCTATATCGCGCCGACCCGGGTCAATCTACAGCTGACCGAAGAGCGTTGGCCCGATATCGCCTTCCGCGCAACGCGGGAGAAGTAATTCGGATAGTGAGAAGAAAAAAGCCGCCAGAGATGGCGGCTTTTTTATTGGCTTACTGGTAAACCTTGTCGATGACGATTTCGATCGTCTTATCCCCACCCACTTTTACATTATCCACCTCACCGATCAGGTCGCCTTTCTCGGCGATGGCATTGCCAGAGTGGGAGATGCGTGCGCCAACCTTGACCGAAGCGAAGTTGGCCAGGGTGGCGTTGGGCATCACCGCAGAGGATTCATCCAGGGTGATCTCCAGCGGCAGTTCGGCTGCACCGCGACGGGACGCGGCCAGCGGGAAGCGCGGGCCGTTCATCGCCTTGGCGTAAATAAAGACCGAGTCGCCCTGTTGTACCTGCTTCTGCAGCGCGGGTGACAGGCTGACTTTGACCTTTACCGTAGCGTTACTCATAGCTGGGGCGTTATCTGCGGCAGGTGTTGTTTGTGTCACCATCTCGGGCGGCGCTACGCCTGCCAGGGCGGAGACGCGGGTGATCTGGGCGGCGAGCTGTTGCTGTTCACCCGGTTCGTTGGCGAGCATCGGATAGAGCTTGTTCCACAGCTCCAGCGCCTTCATGTAGTTGCCCTGCTCTTCGGCGACGATGCCGGAGAGCCATAACGCGACCGGATTAGTGGGATCGACCGCCAGCGCTTCGGCTACCAATTGTGCAGGACGGCCACTGACTCGACCCTGTTGCTGCATTGCCAATGAATCGGCCAGGGCCAGGGTGACCACCGGGTCTTTGCCCTTGGTTAGCTGGTAGGCGCGGTCGAAGGCCTCCACGGCAGCGTTTGAATTCTGCATCGACATATAGGTACGGCCCAGCAGGTACCAGCCTTCGGCATCGTCCGGGGTCTGCTCTTCCAGTCGCTGGCGCAGTTTTGCTGCCAGCTGATCCAGGCTTCCGCTCATGTGCTGGCGATTACCGGCATCATTTTTTGCAGCGCTCGGCGCCTGTGCGCTAATCATCTGCGGGTTGCCCAGCTGCAGGTAGAGGGTGATTGCCAGCAGTGGAACAATGACGACCAGTCCCGCGAGGGTGAATTTGCCCAGTTTGGGATCGGCGCTGGCGGCGGGGGCGGCGTTACCGCCTTCGATATCCTGCAGCAGCGACTGTTCCAGCTCCAGCTTGGCTCTGGCGTGTTCTTCGGGGCTGATGCGGCCCTCGGCCAGTTCGATACCCAGTTCCGCCAGCCGCTCGCGGGCGATGGCGATGTTCTGTGCTTCCCGATCATTGGCAGCAAGTTTTCGGCCGCGCAGCAGGGTCGGAGCGGTGATGGCAATGGCGGCGATCAGCAGCAGCGCCGAAAGTATCCAGAATAGTGTCATTTGTCTTGTCCCAGCAGTTTTTCGGCGCGTGCCTGTTGTTCCGCGCTCAGTTCCGGTTCTGTGGTGGCGTTACGGCGGCGGATAAAGGTGATGATGAAGCCGATACCGCCGATGAGGATGATGAACGGGCCGATCCAGAGCAGCAGGGTGGAGGATTCAAACGGCGGACGGTAGAGCACGAAGTCGCCGTAGCGATCCACCATGTAGGCGACGATCTCTTCGTTGCTCTTCCCTTCCTGAATCATCTTATAGGCCTGGTCGCGCAGGTCCTGGGCCAGTTCCGCGTTGGAGGCGGCGATGTTCTGGTTCTGGCACACCAGGCAGCGCAACTCCTCGGTGAGCACCTTGAAGCGCGCTTCGTCCTCAGGGGTGGCGAAGGTGTGGGTTTCGATACGGGCGAAAGCGGTACTGCTGACGAGCAGCAGGGCGATAGCGAGCCAGCGTGTCATGCGTTCTCTCCCTTCAGTTCCTGCAGCAGCGGCAGGATTTTCTTCTCCAGCGCCTCTTCGGTGATCGGGCCGATCTGCTTGTAGCGGATAGTGCCTTTCTTATCGATGACAAAGGTCTCCGGTACACCGTAGACGCCCCAGTCGAGTCCGGCGCGGCCATGCAGGTCGGAGACCGAGGTGAGGTAGGGGTTACCCAACTGGCCCAGCCAGCCGATGGCGTCGCGCGCCTCGTCCTTGTAGTTGAGGCCGACGATCGGCACCACCTTGCGCTGCGCCAGCCGGTTGACCAGTTGGTGTTCGGCGCGGCAGGCGGTACACCAGGAGGCCCAGACGTTGAGCATCCACACCTGGCCGAGCATATCCTTCGGCGCGAAGGTGGCCGCCGGGTTGTGCAGGGTCGGCAGTTCAAAGGCTGGCGACGGTTTGCCGATCAGCGGTGAGGGCACCTCACGCGGATCGAGCTTGAGGCCGACGGCGAGGAACACCACCATCACCGCGAACAGGGAAAAGGGGATCAGGAAACGCAGTTTGATCTTCATGAGTTCTGCTCCATCGCCTTGCGTGCCAGGCGGAAGTAACGGCGGTCACTGGCGGCAAGCAGGCCGCCGAGGGCCATCAGCAGGCCGCCGAGCCAGATCCAGCGCAGGAAAGGTTTGTGGTAGAGACGCAGGCTCCAGGCGCCTTCATTCCCCAGCGGTTCGCCGAGGGCGACGAACAGGTCGCGGAACAGACCGCCGTCGATACCCGCCTCGGTCATCGGCATGCCGGTGCTGTAGTTGCGTTTTTCCGGATGCAGGAGAGCAACCTGGCTGTCGCCTGAGGAAACGCTCACTTCGCCGCGGTAGCCCTGGTAGTTGGCACCGACGAAGCGGGCCGCGCCATTAAAGGTGAAGCTGTAGCCACCCATCTCGTAGCTCTGACCCGGGTCGAGACGGATGTCCTTCTCGGTGCTGTAGATGGAGGTGAGGCTGATCCCGGCGATAAACATGGCGATGCCGAGATGGCCCAGTACCATACCGAGTTTTCCACGGGAGGCGCCCTTGAACAGCTCGGCGGGGTTCTTCTGCTCCTTCACCCAGGCGAGGGTGGCGAGCAGCACCCAGAAGGCGAGCACCGAGCCGACAACCGCACCGAGGCTAAAGCGCGGGGCGAAAATCAATACCGCGGCGACACCGGCCACCACACTGACGGCCAGCGGCAGGCGCAACTTCTGCCACAGCTCTTTCGGATCGCTCTTGCGCCAGTTGGCGAAGACGCCGATACCGACCAGCACTGCCAGCGGGATGGTCAGCGGCACGAAGACGTTGTCGAAGTAGGGCGGCCCGACCGAGATCTTGCCGACGCCGAGGGCATCGAGGATCAGCGGGTAGAGGGTGCCGAGCAGGATGCTCACCGCGGTGACCACCAGCAGCACGTTGTTCAGCAGCAGACCGGTTTCGCGGGAGACCAGATCAAAGTGGACGTTGGCGCGGATCTCGCTGGCACGCCAGGAGTAGAGCAGCAGCGAGCCGCCGACCACCACGCCGAGGAACAGCAGGATAAAGACGCCGCGCTCCGGGTCGGTGGCGAAGGCGTGCACCGAGGTCAGTACTCCGGAGCGGACCAGGAAGGTGCCGAGCAGGCTGAGGGAGAAGGCGAAGATCGCAAGCAGCACGGTCCAGGCCTTGAAGGCGCCGCGCTTCTCGGTCACCGCCAGGGAATGGAGCAGGGCGGTGCCGACCAGCCACGGCATAAAGGAGGCGTTCTCTACCGGGTCCCAGAACCACCA
>JBNKUL010000086.1:0-54394 GCA_050298555.1 Thiohalomonadaceae bacterium | reverse complement strand
CCGCCACCCGAGTAGTAGGGGTAGACGCCGGAGATGTAGCCGCTGTTACCGTTACTGAATGAGTATGAACCGTTTTGACTGACGCTGGTGTCGGTGGTGGTATCGGGCGCATCCAGTTTGTCGCTAGAGACGCTGACAACGGCGCCACTGTTATCGGTAACCGTCACCGTATCGTGGTATCCCTTGTCGCAGGCTACCTGTGTCGTATAACAACCGAGAAGGTGCGGGGGCGGGGTGACACTATCGTCCCATGAATAATTCATCACCAGGCGTACGGATGACTCTGTGCATAGACCAGGTGGGATCGCGGTGGTGGAGTCGGTGCCCAGGGTTTGCGTGAAGTCGATACTGGTTTGTGCCGTGTCATCAAGAAAAGGCTCGAAGACAACGCTATCGAGGGTGCCATCCGGGTCATAGGTAGAGACATATGTGGTGACGCTATAGGGCGCCCCGAGAGAGTTACCACCGTTAATGATGTTTAAATTCGCCTGTGTCGTGCACCCCTCCATTCCACTTTGAATGCTTGCAGTCTTCACAATGGGCTCTTTGTTGGCCAGGCCTGTCTTTTTCATGCGAATTTGCTGGCGGCACTCACTTCCCGTGATAGCGCTGTTGCTTAAGTGGGCCGCACCATTGATGGAGAGGAGCCCGGACTCATCCGACAGGTTCCACATCTTGATGCTGCTACCGGCGTCGGTGTATCCCGACTGGCTCCCTGAATAGCTGAAACTCTCAACCGTGTTGACCGAGTTCAGCAGGTTTCCAGAGTAGACGGTTTGACCATTTGCATCTTTGCTGACGTCGAAGGTGGCGCCGGTGTAGATTTGGCATCCACTGTTGGTGGCAGGTGCAACGGCGGGTACAAGATAGGAGGTGATGCTCTCGTAGCTTGCCACTGGAATGTTTTTCTCCATCAGGACAAACAGTGCCGCATCATAGGCGGCGACAGACTCTTGCTGAGTGGGAAGCTGGAGAGTGGGATCAATAGCAGCCAGGGCGGCGGCAACGGCGGCTTCATCGGTTAGGTCAACAGCGGTTATGTTCGAGGCCCCTGCTATAAGCTCGATACCATTACTCGGGTCCTGATCGGCATCAAGCGCCATGATCAGGCGCTGCAGATTCATGGCATAGGGGTCAACTTCATTCTCAATATTTACCGGGTCGCCGAAAGAGACGTAATCACCAATTTCAGTGACCGTTCCCAGATCTAACTCGCCCAGGGAGAATGAGACCTCTTCACCTGGGGTATAGCGGAAAGCCCCATCCGCGTCGGTGGTACCGCTATAGGAGCGTGAAACGTAGGTAAGTCCCGATACGGCACCGACCACCTGAGATGTCTGTGCCGCTCCACCACCGCTGTCACTACTGCCGCCACCACAGGCGCTAAGTGTGGCAATTGAGAGTGCCGCAATGAGTTTGTTCTGGTTATTTATCATGTTCGCTCCATGCTGTTGAGAATGTTGTAGTTATTCGAATGGCGTGCAGGGCAATATATAGAAGTGCAGTGATGGGCCGCATCACCCGTTCGAGTGATGGAAGGCAATTTTGTGAAGCCCGTCAGGTCCCGGACAGACCGGTTGAGGGTACTGGACACTACACAAGCTCCTGCTGCGTAGAGGGACTTTTCAGTAATTTTTCAGCAGCACTTGACTTCAGGCGCCGTAGACGCTTAAATAGCCGCCCTTCAAGGCCGGGTAGCTCAGTTGGTAGAGCAGGGGATTGAAAATCCCCGTGTCGGCGGTTCGATTCCGTCCCCGGCCACCATTTTCCCTTCCAACCCAATCACGATTAGTCATTATGGACACAAACCAGGTCAATCAGTGTGTTGATGCCTTGTGCCAGTGCGGTTGTGACGCGGTGCGCGCCACCATCGAAGCGATGGAGATCGGTGCGGAGATTCCCCAGCTACAGACCCTTAACAGCGAAGAGCGCCAGGTGGTGCTGGATGAGCTGAAGTCGGTGATGGCCGTTTACGATCGATAATCGTAAACAGCGCCTATAGATACTCGGACCAGTCCTGGTCCGTCTCCCCAAAGACGAAGAAGTGCGGATTGAGCAGCGGCTCCTTGCGGTTGTACTGCAGTACCTGCATCGAGGTGTCGGTGATCTGGCCGCCCGCCTCCTCGACGATGCACTGGGCGGCGGCGGTGTCCCACTCGGAGGTGGGGCCGAGGCGGGCGTAGAGGTCGGCCTTGCCCTCGGCCACCAGGCAGGACTTGAGTGCCCCACCCATGATGGTGATCTCGTGCTCCCCCAATTTGTTGAGGAACTGCTGCAGGTGTCCGCCCTGGTGCACCAGGCGTGAGCAGGCCACGGTGACCGGGCCGCTGTGCCAGGGGCGCACGTGGATCGGGTGGGGGTCGCTGGTGGCCTCGCGCTTGAAGGCGCCCTGCCCCTGGCAGGCGTAGTAGTAGACCCCCAGTACCGGGGCGTAGATGATGCCGAGCACCGGTTTGTGGTCCTGAATCAGGGCGATGTTGATGGTGAACTCGCCGCTGCGTTCGATGAATTCCCGGGTGCCGTCCAGCGGGTCCACCAGCCAGTAGCGGCGCCAGCGGCTGCGCTCGGCGAAGGGGATGTCGGTCGACTCCTCCGTAAGGACCGGCACGCTGGGGGTCAGTTCGCGCAGCCCCTCCTCGATCACCTTGTTGGCGGCCAGGTCCGCCTCGGTCAGCGGCGTGAGGTCCTCCTTCACCTCCACCTCGAAACCCGCCTCGTAGATCTCCAGGATGCGCTTGCCCGCGTCGATGGCGATCTCCAGCGCCGGGGTGAGCAGCAGGCAGGGGTCGCAGCTCAAATGATCGGGGCACTGAGGGTTATTCATTGTTCAGGTACTCACGGGTCATGAAGAGGGCGGCGATGCTGCGCGCCTCGGTACAGTCTTCGCGGCTCAGCAGGGCGTCGAGTTCGCTCAGGCGCCACGGCACCACCTCCAGCGGCTCCGGCTCGTCACCGTCGCACTTCTGCTCGTAGAGGTCGCGGGCTACCACCACGTGGGTGAAGTGGCCGAGGTAGCCGGGGGCCAGGCTGAGCGAGGTGAGGTGGTGCAGTCGGTTGGCGGCGTAGCCGACCTCCTCGCTGATCTCGCGGTTGGCGGCGGCGAGGATCTCCTCACCCGCCTCGATGCGCCCCTTGGGCAGCGACAGCTCGTAACGCTCAATGCCGGCGGCGTACTCGCGCACCAGCAGGAAGGTGTCCTCGTCCAGCATCGGTACGATCAATACCGCCCCCTGAGGTGAGCCGACGAGCCGTTCATAGCGGGTCTCCACGCCATTGGCGAAGCGCAGGTCGAGCTGTTCGATGTGGAACAGCCTGGTCCTGGCGAGGGTCTGGCTATTGAGGATTTGGGGCTTGGGCGGCATCAACTCATCCGATGGCGGATCGTGACGATCCATTCGGCGCATCATACCCCGATAGTCGGGGATTGGCACCTCAGGGGCGCTGCCAATAGAATGGGGCAACGCTTAAGGGGGAAGGTAATGATTGACTGGCAGCAGATCGACACGGTGTTTCTCGATATGGATGGCACCCTGCTCGATCTTCACTTCGACAACCACTTCTGGTTGCACCACGTGCCGCTACGCTATGCCGAGAAGTACCAGATTCCACTGGATGAGGCCCACGAGGAGATCGCACGGCGTACAAAGTCGGTGGAGGGGACGCTGGACTGGTACTGCCTCGATTACTGGAGCCGCGAACTGGGGCTCGATATCCCTCTATTAAAGGAGGAGGTGGACCACCTCATCGCCGTCCATCCCCACGTTACCGAGTTCCTCGATGCGGTGCGTGCCGCCGGCAAGCGGATGCTGCTGGTGACCAATGCCCACATGAAGGCCCTTAGCCTGAAGCTGCAGAAGACCCAACTGGGTGGCCACTTCGACGAGGTGGTCTGCTCCCACGACTACCGTGCGCCCAAGGAGGAGCAGGCCTTCTGGCAGCGGCTGCAGCAGGAGAAGCCCTTCGACCCGGCCCGTACCCTGCTGGTGGACGACTCCCTGGCGGTACTGCGCTCGGCCAGGGAGTATGGCATCACTCAGCTGTTGGCGGTGTATGAGCCGGACACCCGGCAGGGGCGGCGCGATGTGCAGGAGTTCGAGGCGATCGAGAGCTTTCTCGACATTATGCCGAGATGACTACTTGGGCAGCCTTTTCATCCGTTTATCCCACCCCTTAAAGCGCTTCTTGCAGTATTTCAGCAGGCTGTCGTAGCCGTCGAAGAATTTGTCGAAACCCTCCTCGGCGGGGGCGTCATACTCGCAGTAGTCGTTGCTGTGGGTGCGGCAGATCTCGGGGCGCTCCTCATAGATGCCGCAACCGCCGTCATCGCGCAGGTGCAGGCAGGGGGTGAGGAACATCAGGAACCAGCCGTCTTCATCCTTATAGAGTTGTACATCGCGGTGCGACAGCTGCCATAGCAGTACGTCGAAATCGCCCATGGAGCGGGGCGGGTCGATCTGCTGGGTGACATAACTGCAGCACTTGGAGCCCTGGCAGAAGCTGCACTTGTTCTCCGCGGTGATCTTTATCTTCTTCTTTTTCGCCATCTTTAGACTTAGTTGTTGGGGCGCGGTTTGCCGCCGCTGCGGTTTCCGGGATGCCGGCCCCGGTTGTTACCACGGCCGCCGCCGGGCTTGGGGCGGCGGCTGTGTTCCGGTTTCTTGCGTGGCTTGGGCTCGATCAGTAGCTCGCCGCTGATCGACTCCATCGGGATCTTGTGGCCGATGTACTCTTCGATTTCGCTGAGCGAAAAGGCGTACTCCTCGCAGGCAAAGCTGAGTGCCTTGCCGCTGGCCCCGGCTCGGGCGGTGCGGCCGATGCGGTGGACGTAGTCCTCGGCGTCCTGCGGCAGGTCGTAGTTGAAGACGTGGCTCACGTCGGGAATGTGCAGGCCGCGGGCGGCGACATCGGTGGCGACGAGTACCGGCAGCTCACCGGAGGCGAAGCGCTCCAGCAGGTGCTGGCGTTTTTTCTGCGGCACGTCGCCGGAGAGTACCGCGGTGGGGTAGCCGTTGCCCTCCAGGTAGCCCCATACCCGATCCGCTACCCGCTTGGTATTGACGAAGACGATGCTGCGTACGGGTTGCTCCTGCTGCAGCAGCCCGAGCAGTAGCGGCACCTTCTCCTCCTGAGCGGGGTAGTAGACAGACTCCTCCACCATCTCGGCGGTGACCTGCTCCGGCACCACCTCGACGGTCTCCGGGTTGTTCATGTGCTCGTAGGCCAGCTCGGTGACGCGGTAGGAGAGGGTGGCGGAGAAGAGCAGGCTAAGGCGCTGCTCCGGACTGGGCATGCGGCGCAGCAGGAAGCGGATGTCCTTAATGAAGCCGAGGTCGAACATGCGGTCGGCCTCGTCCAGCACCATCACCTGCAGGGCGCGCAGGTCGAAGACGTGCTGCTTGAAGTAGTCGATGATGCGGCCGGGGGTACCGATCAGCACGTCCACCCCTTCCTCCAGGGTCCTGCGCTGCTGCTCGTAACCGGTGCCGCCGTAGGCCAGCCCCAGTTTGAGGCCGGTGTGCCTGCCTAGCGCCTCGGCGTCCTTATGGATCTGTATCGCCAGCTCGCGGGTCGGGGCCAGCACCAGGGCGCGCACCTGGGTGGGCTTGCGCTGCTCGTCGGCGGGGTGGGTGAGCAGCTGGTTGTAGAGGGCGATGAGGAAGGCGGCGGTCTTGCCTGTGCCGGTCTGCGCCTGGCCCGCTACATCGTGGCCCTTGAGGGCGATGGGCAGGGTCTCCGCCTGGATCGGGGTGCAGCGGGAAAATCCTGTCTCTTCAATACCTTGAAGCAGCTGCTCGGGCAGCTGGAAGTCCGTGAAACGGCGGTCGGATAGGTGTTGGTCGCTCATGAAGAAAGGAGAATAGCAAATAATGCATGGCTTTGGGCTTGAAATGGCCGGTGGAATGGGCTCAAAATGGCTGCTAATAAATTACTGGTACGTGCCGTACTCGGGCACTAACTTAGACGAATCCAATGGAGAGAGTACATTGAGCGATAAAATCGTAAACGTAACCGACGATACCTTCGAACAAGAGGTGCTTCAGGCGGAAGGTCCGGTGCTGGTGGATTACTGGGCCGACTGGTGTGGTCCCTGCAAGATGATTGCCCCCATCCTCGATGAGATCGCCGGTGAGTACGACGGCAAGCTCAAGGTCTGTAAGCTGAACATCGACGAGAACCCCAACACCCCGCCCAAGTTCGGTATCCGCGGCATCCCCACCCTGATGGTGTTCAAGGGCGGTGAGGTCGAGGCGACCAAGGTGGGCGCGGTCTCCAAGTCGCAGCTGACCGCCTTTATCGACAGCAACCTGTAAAGTCGATGCACTGGTGTCTGGCCCCGTTCGTGGGCTGGACGCCTTACAGGCTTAGTGCTAATATCCTTAAAAATTTCCTGAGTTAACACCCGAACAACACCCCAGTTTCGAATTTCCGCTGGTCACCGCAGCCGTGATGATCGCGCAAAAAAATAACTCCAATCCTCCCTAAACTACCCCGTAAACGGCCGTAATCCATGAATCTGACGGAACTCAAAAGAAAACCTGCATCTGAACTAATCGCCCTCGCCGAGTCGATGGGTGTGGAAAATATCTCCCGCTCGCGCAAAGAGGCAGTGATCTTCGCCATCCTCAAGTCGCATGCCAAGAGCGGCGAGGACATCTACGGCGACGGCGTGCTGGAGATCCTGCAGGATGGTTTTGGTTTCCTGCGTTCCGCCGATAGCTCCTACCTCGCCGGGCCCGATGATATCTACGTTTCTCCCAGTCAGATTCGCCGTTTCAACCTGCGCACCGGTGATACCGTCTCCGGTAAGATTCGCCCCCCCAAGGAGGGCGAGCGCTACTTCGCCCTGCTCAAGGTCGACGAGATCAACTATGAGCCGCCGGAGAACACCAAGAACAAGGTGATGTTCGAGAACCTCACCCCGCTGCACGCCAACGAGCGCTTCGTGCTGGAGAAGGGCAACGGCAGCACCGAGGATGTTACTGCCCGGGTCATCGACCTGGTGGCCCCCATCGGTAAGGGGCAGCGCGGCCTCATCGTCGCCCCGCCCAAGACCGGTAAGACCATTATGTTGCAGAACATCGCCCAGTCGATCACCAGCAAGCACCCCGAGTGCTACCTCATCGTGCTGCTCATCGACGAGCGCCCGGAGGAGGTGACCGAGATGGCCCGCTCGGTACGCGGCGAGGTGGTCTCCTCCACCTTCGACGAGCCGGCCAGCCGCCATGTGCAGGTGGCCGAGATGGTGATCGAGAAGGCCAAGCGCCTGGTCGAGCACAAGCGTGACGTGGTGATCCTGCTCGACTCCATTACCCGCCTGGCCCGTGCCTACAACACGGTGATCCCCTCCTCCGGCAAGGTGCTCACCGGTGGTGTCGACGCCAACGCCCTGCACCGCCCCAAGCGCTTCTTCGGCGCCGCGCGCAACATCGAGGAGGGCGGCTCCCTGACCATCCTTGCCACCGCCCTGGTCGAGACCGGTTCGCGCATGGACGATGTGATCTACGAGGAGTTCAAGGGCACCGGTAACTCCGAGGTGCACCTCGACCGCCGCATCGCCGAAAAGCGGGTCTACCCGGCGATCAACATCAACCGTTCCGGTACCCGCCGCGAGGAGCTGCTGACCGATCCGGAGGAGCTGCAGATGATGTGGATCCTGCGCAAGCTGGTGCACGAAATGGACGAACTGGCGGCGATTGAGTTCCTGCAGGACAAGATCAAGCAGACCAAGACCAACGCCGAGTTCTTCGGTTCCATGAAGCGATAAGGCAACATTGATCTAGTGCTTGCCGGGCGCGCGGCTTTTCCGTATGATGCCGCGTTCGATTAAAGGCCTGCGCGGTGTTCGGCATATACAGTCCGTATAGCGGCGCGATAACCAAAGTATGATGAGGTTTAACCATGAAACCCGATATTCACCCCGAATACAGCGAAATTACCGCTACCTGCAGCTGTGGTAACAGCTTCCAGACCAAGTCCACCGCAGGCCACGACCTGAACCTGGATGTCTGCTCTGCCTGCCACCCCTTCTTCACCGGTAAGCAGAAGATGGTCGATACCGCTGGTCGCGTCGACAAGTTCCGCCAGAAGTACGCGCGCAAGTAAGCTGCAGCGTATTCGGCAGAGAAAAGGGGCACCCGTCGGGTGCCCCTTTTTTTTGTCTCAGATTGCTATATATATGTTTGATGTGCGACTTCCACCTCAGCCATAGCGACACACTGCGATGAAATCCTCCCCCGACAAAGAGCTGCAGAAACGGGCTCTCGACTATCATGCCACGCCGCGCCCGGGCAAACTGGCCACGGCGGTGACCAAGCCCTGCGACAACCAGCAGGAGCTCTCCCTCGCCTATACCCCGGGGGTGGCCGCGCCGGTGGAGGCGATCGCCGCCGATGCGCAGGCCGCCTACCGCTATACCGCCAAGGGCAACCTGGTGGCAGTGATCACCGACGGCAGTGCGGTACTGGGGCTGGGGAATGTCGGGGCGCTGGCGGGCAAGCCGGTGATGGAGGGCAAGGCGGTGTTGTTCAAACGCTTTGCCGATATCGATGTCTTCGATATCGAGGTGGAGGCCGCTTCCGTCGATGCCTTCGTCGAGACCGTGGCAAACATTGCTCCCACCTTTGGCGGCATTAATCTTGAAGACATCGCCGCCCCCGCCTGTTTTGAAATCGAGCAGCGGCTGCAACAGCGGCTGGCTATCCCTGTGTTCCATGACGACCAGCACGGCACCGCGGTGATTGTGGCGGCAGGTCTGCTGAACGCCCTGCAGGTTCAGGGTAAACAGCTCGAAGAGGTACGCATTACCTGCCTGGGGGCGGGGGCTGCCGCCATCGCCTCCATGGAGCTGCTGGTGGCGTTGGGGGCAAAGCGTGAACAGATGGTGCTGGTGGATCGTAGCGGGGTGATTCACAGTGAGCGGCAGGGACTCAACGAATATAAACAGCGCTTCGCCACGGATACCCCGATGCGCAGCCTGGCCGATGCCATGGTCGATAGCGATGTGCTGTTGGGGCTGGCCGGCCCCGGTGCGGTGAGCGCCGAGATGGTGGCGACGATGGCACCACGGCCGATTATCTTTGCCCTCTCCAACCCGACTCCCGAGATTCTCCCCGAGGCGGCCCATGCGGTGCGTGATGACCTGGTAATGGCGACCGGACGCAGTGATTACCCCAACCAGGTGAATAACGTACTCGGTTTTCCCTTTATCTTCCGTGGCGCACTGGATGTGCGGGCACACTGCATCAACCATGAGATGAAGGCCGCTGCCGTGCAGGAGCTGGCACAGCTGACGCGCGAAGCGGTGCCGGAGTCGGTGCTGCAGGCCTATGGGGTTGGACAGATGGCGTTTGGTGCCGACTATATCCTGCCCAAGCCCTTCGACCCACGGCTGCTGCAGCGGGTATCGGCGGCGGTGGCGCGGGCAGCGGTGGAGAGTGGTGTGGCCGGATTGCCGCTGCCGGAAAAGTACCGCTAGTCCGACGCCAGTAGCCGCATTAGCTCTTTTTGGTCTGCACGGCGTGTCGGCTTGCCGTCTACCGGGCTGAGTGGGGCCTGTCTAATCCCGTTGAGGGGAAACACCGTCAGTTCTACCGCATGCTCTCCGGCGTGAAAGCGGAATAGCGGCCGCTGCTCCTCCCGGCCGCCGCTGTAGCGCACCGGGCGTTCGCCGTGTTCACAGGGGATCTTGTGCTCCATGAGAAAGATGTCTACCGCTTCGCTGGTGTCGGCGAAGAGGTGCAGATAGATAGGGCTGTGGCGGTCGGCGGTGCCGTTGAGCACCGGCCCCACCAGGCGGGGGGAGAAGGGGGAGAGCAGCTTCATCGCCTGGAGTGCACTCTGCCTCAGCTCGTGCAGTTGTTGTTGCTGAGTGTCGTGCTGGAATAGCTGCTGATATTCGCGTAGTGCCGCCTCGATCTCGAGGTTGTCTGGCAGGTTGCGCTTGCCTGTAACCCCTAGTTGTTCGGCGGCCTTGCGTTTTGCCGCGGCAAAGTCGCGTACCCCGCCCTCGGCCATCAGGCGTGCCGCGGCCTGTGCCAGCAGGATGCGCTGCTGCGCCTCCCGCTGCGGGTTACTGTGGCGGCCCATGGGACCTTAGAAGATATCGCCGGTGAGGGTGCCGCCATCCATGCCGGTGTTCTCCTCGACCACCTGCGGTTCGGTTGGTGCAGGCACGTTCTCTTCGCGGAACAGCTCGAAGATGGCGTTGGGGTTATCGGCGCCGGTGAATTGCCCGGTCTCGGCGTCGATGCGGGCGGAGACGATGCCGGCCGGTTGCTGCGGGATCTCCTCGACACTCTCCTTGAGCGCCTCGCGCATGTAGTTGACCCACATCGGCAGTGCGGCACGTGCACCGGTCTCGCGATTGCCCATGGAACGGGGGGTGTCGAAGCCGACCCAGGCGGTGGTCACCACATCCTTGTTGAAGCCGGAGAACCAGGCATCCTGCTGGTCGTTGGTGGTGCCGGTCTTGCCGGCCAGGTCCTTGCGCCCCAGCTGCAGGGCGTAGCGCCCGGTACCGTGGCGAATTACGTCCTGCATGATGGTGGTGAGCAGGTAGATGTTGCGGGGATCGGCGACGCGGGGGGCGGCACGGACACGTTGTACCTCCACCGCTTCGGTGTCAGCCGTGGGTTCTGCCGGCTCTGTCTGTTCTGCCAGCGGTCTTTGCGGGCACTCCTCTGGTTCGCAGGCATAGAGCGGGTCGGCCTGGAACAGCACGTTGCCCTGACTGTCCTCGATGCGCTCAATGTAGAAGGGGTCGATGCGGTAGCCCTTGTTGGCGAACACCGCATAGCCGCGTACCAGATCGTAGGGGGTGATGGTGGCGCTGCCCAGTGCCAGCGAGAGGTCGCGGGAGAGCTCATCCGGGTTGAAGCCGAAGCCGCTGATGTAGTCGATGGCGGTGCGGATGCCGACACTCTGCAACAGCCGAATTGATACCAGGTTGCGTGACTTGATCAGTGCCTGGCGCAGGCGGGTCGGGCCGTAGAACTTGCCACTGTAGTTTTCCGGACGCCACTCGCTCTCCAGTTTGTCGTCGTCGAACACCACCGGGGCATCGTTAATCAGGCTGGCGGCGGTGAAGCCGTTCTCCAGTGCTGCGGAGTAGATGAAGGGTTTGAAGTTGGAGCCGGGCTGGCGCTTGGCCTGGGTGACGCGGTTGAACTTGCTGTGGAAGAAGTCGAAGCCACCGACCAGGGCGAGTAGCTCGCCATTTTGTGGCTTGATCGACACCAGGGCACCGCTGACGCTGGGCTGTTGAGCCAGCACCCAGTTACCCTCTTTATCGCTATCGATACGAACCACGTCGCCGACCTTGAGGATATCTGCGGCACCCTTGGGTTCCGGACCCATTTTGTTGTCGTCGATATAGCGGCGTGCCCATTTCATGCCCTGCCAGTCGAGTTGCTGCAGGGAGCCATCCTGCAGGTAGAGTGCAGCTGACTGTTCCGCCAGCCCTATCACCAGTGCAGGTTGTAGACCGCCAATAGCCCCCATCCCCTTAAGGACCTCGGCCCACTGCTCAGCACCATCCTCCTCCTTGAGTTCGACCGACTTCTCCGCACCGCGGTAGCCGTGGCGGTACTCGTAGGCTATAAGGTTGTCATGCAGTGCCTGGTTGGCCGCGGCCTGTAGTGGTCCCCTGACCGTGGTATAGACCTTCAACCCCTGCGTATAGGCCTCCTTGCCGTAGCGCGCCAGCAGATCGTCACGAACCATTTCAGCAACATAGGGAGCGGAAACCTCGATCAGCTTGCCGTGAAAGGTGGCGCTGACCGGCTCATTCTGCGCCTGCTGAAACTCTTCCTGGGTGATGAACTGCAGCTCGTGCATGCGGCGCAGCACATAGTTACGTCGCAGGATGGCGCGCTCGGGATTGGTGATCGGGTTGTAGGCGGAGGGGGCCTTGGGCAGACCGGCAATCATGGCGATCTGGGCCAGGGAGAGTTCGCTCAGCTCCTTGCCATAGTAGACCTGTGCCGCCGCGGCGACGCCGTAAGAGCGGTGGCCGAGGAAGATCTTATTGAGGTAGAGGCTGATGATCTCCTCTTTGCTGAGCTCGTTCTCTATTTTGAGTGAGAGGAAGATTTCGTTCAGCTTGCGGCTATAGGTCTTCTCCCGGCTGAGGAAGAAGTTGCGAGCCACCTGCATGGTGATGGTACTGCCGCCCTGGCCGCGCTGACCGGTGGTGACAAGGTGGATGGCGGCTCGAATTAGCCCCTGATAGTCGACCCCGGGGTGTTCAAAGAAGCGGCTGTCCTCGGCCGCCATCACCGCCTCGATCATGGACCTGGGGAACTGCTCATACTGCAGCGGCACACGCTTCTTCTCGCCGTATTCGGCGATTAGGCCCCCCTCTGCAGAGTAGACGCGTAGCGGCACCTGGAGCTGAACATGCTTGAGACTGTCTATTTCGGGCAGCTTGGGGGTGAGGTAGAGATAGAGCCCTACGGCAGAGAGGCCGCCGGCGACAATCATCAATAGTGCGGTGATGGCACCATATCTGATTAATTTGATGAGTTTTTTCATTTGGGAAGTGTGAACGTTGTCATGGCCGCTATTGCTTCACCACAAGTATAAAGGTTTTACGTGAAACGGACTAATGAACGGCGTCTCAACTATTTGTTGACATTGAAGTTGACACTGGTATTTAATGTTCTTAAATAGGTAATGAACGTAACCTAGGATAATTAAAGGAAAAATGGCTTCTCTAACACAGCTGCTGGGAAGGAAAAAGCCCACCATACTTGGCCTGGACATCAGCACTACAGCGGTAAAACTGCTGGAGCTGAGTAAGGCTGGTGACCGCTATCGGGTGGAAAGCTACGCTGTGGAGGCGCTTCCGCCCAACTCGGTTATCGAGAAGAATATCGCCGATGTCGATGCCGTCGGTGAGGCCATTAAGCGCGCGGTTAAGCGCTCCGGTACCAAGGCGAAGCATGCGGCGGCGGCGGTAGCGGGCTCTGCGGTGATCACCAAGGTGATCTCGGTCTCGGCCGATATCTCGGAGGATGAGATGGAGGCCCACATCATGATGGAGGCCGACCAGTACATCCCCTATCCGCTCGAGGAGGTGAACCTCGATTTTGAGGTGATCGGTCCCTCGGAGGACGACCCGGAGCAGAACGATGTGCTGCTGGCGGCCTCGCGTAGCGAGAATGTCGACGTGCGGGTCGATGCCATCGAGATCGCCGGTCTGAAGGCGCAGGTCATCGATGTCGAGGCCTACGCGATGGAAAACGCCTTCGAGATGCTCAAGGAGCAGATGCCTGACCACGGTCTGGACAAGACCATTGCCGTGGTCGACGTTGGTGCGACCATGACAACCCTGAACGTGCTGCACGACCTGAAGACCATCTATACCCGCGAGCAGGTCTTCGGCGGCAAGCAGCTGACCGAGGAGATACAGCGCCGCTACGGCCTCTCCTACGAAGAGGCAGGCATGGCCAAGCGCCAGGGCGGGCTACCCGACAACTATGTGCCCGAGGTGCTGGAGCCGTTCAAAGAGGCAATGGCGCAGCAGGTAAGTCGTTCGCTGCAGTTTTTCTTCTCCTCCAGCCAGTACAACACCGTTGACCACATCGTCCTTGCCGGTGGCAGCTCTTCCATCCCGGGCATCGATGAGATGATCGAGAAAAGCATCGGCGTGGCAACGACCGTCGCCAACCCCTTCTCCAACATGACCATTTCACCGAAGATCAAGGCGCAAGTACTTAGTAACGACGCACCGGCCTTGATGATTGCCTGTGGTCTGGCACTGAGGAGCTTCGACTAATGGCCCATATCAACCTACTCCCCTGGCGCGAGGAGCTGCGCAAGCAGAAGAGGCAGGACTTCTTCGTCATTATCGCTGTTTTTGCCGGACTGATGCTGGCGACGGTCGCCGCCGTGCACTTCTATATGGCTGGGCTTATCGAAAACCAGAACAGCCGTAACAATACCCTGAGAAGTGAAATCAAGGTGGTCGAGAGGAAGATTAAGGAGATCAAGGACCTTGAGAAGCAGAAGGAGCAACTGCTGGCTCGTATGCGTGTGATTGAGGAGCTGCAGAGTAACCGCCCTGCCGCGGTACACCTGCTGGATGAGCTGGCGAAGATGGTTCCCGACGGTCTCTATCTTGAGGAGCTGACGCAAGAGGGGACGAAGATCACCATTAAAGGTGTTGCCCAGTCCAATGCGCGAGTCTCGGCGCTGATGCGGTCATTGGAAGAGTCGCCGTGGTTTAGCAAGCCCTCGTTGGACGTCATTAATACAACGAGCAAAGGAGCAAGGAAAAACAGGATCTTTACCCTCGTTGTTCGGCAGGCTGCTCCTACTCCCTCTGGAGAGACGAAATGAGTATCGATTTGAAGAACCTTGGGGAGCAGTTCTCGAATCTAGATCCGGAGAATATCGGCAACTGGCCGATTCTGGTAAGGAGCCTGATAGTCATAGGCGTTTGTGCGCTGGTGCTGGGCGCTGGCTACTATTTCGATACCCAGGGGCAGCAGGAGGAGCTGAACCGGGTTGCCTCTGAGGAGGATGGGCTCTGGAAGTCGCTGGAGACGAAGCAGAAGAAAGCGTCGAACCTCGGTGCCTATAAGGCGCAGATGAAGGAGATGGAGGAGTCCTTCGGTACCATGCTGAGGCAACTACCGAGTAAGAACGAGGTGGCGGACCTGCTGGTGGACATTACGCAGACAGGCCTGGCGAGCGGCCTGGAGTTCGAGCTGTTTAAGCCGAACAAGGAGTCGAAAAAAGAATTTTATGCAGTGTTACCGATTGATGTAGAGATCAATGGGCACTACCACAATATCGGCGAATTCGTGAGCGGCATCGCCGCGCTGCCACGCATTGTCACCATCCATGATATTAAGTTGAAGGTGGGTGACAAGGCTAGCCGTGTGCTGAGTATGAATGCCGTGGCAAAGACCTACCGCTATCTGGATGATGAAGAGATTGCCGCTGCCGCTGCGAGCAAGAAGAAAAAGAGTAGAAGAAGAAGATAGGGTCTGGGCTGAAGTGGCACTACTGGGTTAGGTTAAGGCGTTAAGGAATAGGTTGGCTGAGAACATGATTACGTTAGTCAAAGGCAAGAAGATGCTGACTCGCACAAAAGGTAGTGGGCCTCTCCTGTTGCTTGTCGTTTGCACTGTGCTTGCTGGATGCAGCGCGCCAGATAACGCCGACCTCCACAGTAGGTTGAACCAGATAAAGTCACGGCCGCCAGGCAAGATCAAGCCACTGCCGGCCTTCAAGGCCTACGAAACATTTGCTTATGAAGCGATGGACGAAAAGAGCCCCTTTACCATTTTCGATGGCGGGGTTGAAACAGGGGATGTGAGCGAGGTGATGGCCTCACCGCTGCAGGGTCGAAACCTTGAGGCGCTTGAGCAGTATCCCCTCGATACGCTGAGGTACGTAGGACAGCTGACAACAGATGGACGCGAGTGGGCGATAATCACCAGCCCGGACCTGGTTGTACACCGGGTAACGGTTGGCAACCATGTTGGAAAAAACTATGGCGAGATCCTTGGCATTCTCGAAGAGAAGATTGTAATCGAGGAGACAATCCCCGATGGCATGGGTGGCTGGATAAAGCGTGAAGCAGGACTAAGCCTCACGGAGTAATGCTCCGGGGAGAACAGATATGAACATGAATCAACACGGTACCAATAACATGAGTTTGACACGGATCTTCAAGATGCTGACTGCGTTGTTTGCATTGACCGTCTATTCGGTGGCCGCGATAGCGGAGGCACAGCCGCATACGATCACGCTCAAGGGTGTCGACTATGTTTCTCTGCCAGGCAACAAGATGCAGGTTCAGCTGGAGTTTGACCAGCCCGTGACCTCGGAGTTGACGAGTTTTTCCATCGACAAGCCCGCGCGTATCTCCATTGATGTACCTTCCGCCGCTGTCGCGCTGAAGAATAAGACGGTACGTGTCGATAGTGGTGTCATTAACAATATTCGTGCGGTACAGGGAAGCGGTCGCTCCCGTGTTGTGATCGGGCTGAATGTAATGGTGCCGTATGAAATACGTAGTGAGCAGAATTATGTCTATGTGAATTTTGACGGTGCCTCGAGTGCCAGCAAAGAGCCTTTGGCAGAGCAGGTGAAGAGCGCTCAGCGCAGTGAGGTACAGGAGGTGAACTTCCGTCGTGGCAAGGATGGCGATGGACAGATTCGTGTCTCCCTCTCCGATCCACGTACCATTGTGAACCTGGAAGAGCAGGGTACGAAAATTGTTGTCGACTTCGTAAATACCTCTCTGGACGAAAAACTGATACGCCGTCTTGACGTGACCGACTTCGCCACGCCGATCTTGACGATTGATGCCTATAACACTGTTGCTGGCGCACGTCTTGTTGTCGAGGCAACGGGTAACTATGAGCACATGTCCTACCAGACAGGGAATGAGTTCGCTATCAATATTTCGCCGATCAGCGAGGAGCAGGTGGCCGAGTCGAAAAAGGATCAGTATGGCTACTCAGGCGAAAAACTGTCGCTCAATTTCCAGAATATCGAAGTGCGGGCCGTTCTCCAGCTGTTGGCAGACTTTACCGGGCTTAACGTTGTGGCAAGCGATACCGTACAGGGTAATATTACCCTGCGCCTGAAAAATGTACCCTGGGATCAGGCCCTGGATATCATTCTTCGCACACGCGGTCTTGGCAAAAGGGTGACCGGCAATGTCATGTTGATTGCACCCAATGCAGAACTGGCAGCACGCGAAAAAGAGGAGCTGGAGGCACAGAAGCAACGCGTTGAGCTTGCCCCCGTCCACACCCGTTATCACCAAATCAATTATGCCAAGGCATCAGACATTGCGAAGCTGCTAAAGGGGGATAAGAACAGTATCCTTACCGACCGCGGCAGCGTGACCATCGATGAGCGAACCAATACCCTTATGGTTCTCGAGTCGGCAGAAAAACATGAAGAGGTCGCCGCTCTTATCGCCAAACTTGATGTGCCGGTACGACAGGTGATGATCGAGTCACGGATCGTGATAGCAAGCGACGATTTCGGCCGGGACATTGGTGTGCGAGCTGGCGTTACACATACGGCTGCCTACGGCACCGATGGTGTAGCGGCCGTTACCGGTAGCGCCTCTGGCACCGATACCATCGTATCAAGCGCCATTGCCAATAATATTGCGGGTACCGGGACATTCCCGGTAACGATGCCTTCCGCCAGTGATCGATACAATGTGAACCTGCCTGCAGGCGGTGGTGCAGGTCGCATTGCACTTGCCCTGCTGGGAAGCGACTATCTGGTCGACCTGGAACTCTCGGCACTGCAGACGGAAGGGCGCGGCGAGGTACTGTCGAACCCCCGTGTTATTACCTCCAATCAACAGACCGCGAGTATCGAACAGGGTGTTGAGGTCCCGTACCAGGAGGCCTCTTCAAGCGGCGCTACCAGTATCTCCTTCAAAAAGGCCGTGTTGAGCCTGGAGGTGACCCCGCAAATTACCCCTGACGACCGTGTGATTATGGATCTGGTAGTCAATAAGGACAGTGTTGGTGGTATCTATGCCGGTGTGCCGTCCATCAATACCCGCTCGGTAACCACACAGGTGCTCGTCGATAATGGTGACACCGTCGTGCTGGGCGGCATTTATGAGCAGAGCTCATCCAAAGGTGCAACAAAGGTTCCGTTCCTGGGTGATATACCTGTGCTGGGTGCGCTCTTCCGCACCAAGTCGAATAAAGAGAACAAGGGTGAGCTGTTGATCTTTGTGACACCAAAAATTCTTGACGATAGCCTGAGCGCCAGTCGTTACTAGGTGCGGCTGAAAGGAATTAGTGATGATGAATAAACGAATCTTTAAATCATTCCTTTTGCGGATAACCTCGATGGTTTTCCTGGCAGCCGCGATGGTCGGCTGTGACAAAGAATCGAATTTTTATGGTGCGCAGGATACGACCACAAACGCAGATGGCACGGAGATCACCTACTCACTGGATAGCCTCTATATCCTGCCGACAAGTGAGATAACGGTCGATGCAACGACAACCGTCTATGCAAAAGTAAAAAATTCGAATGGGGTTTTGGCTTCAGGTCAAACGGTCTATTTCAGTATCGATAATGGCCTTGTCGATGGTGTCGCATCCACCACGGCATCGACCAACTCCAATGGTATTGCACAGGTCACCCTTACCGCGCCGGCGCTGGTCGGTAGCGGCACGGTCACGGCCTACCTCGCCGGCGGCACGCCCCAAACTGCCAGTGTGACCTACAAGGCAGGTTCCCCCTACTCCATTACTTTGAAGGCCAGCCCGACCTCCGTTGGTGCTGGTGGGGGGAGCACGATCTCTGCAGAGGTGTTTGACCAGCACCTCAACGTAATTACCAGCGGTTACCTGGAATTTGGGAGCAGCGGCGCGGATAACGTAAGCGGTAATAGTCTCAACGGCTTCCCCACGGGCGAAACGGCCCTGGCGCAGATCTCCAATGGTAAGGCATCAATTACCTATACTGCAGGTACTACCACCCCTGCAACCGACACCATCACCGTTGTGCCAAGCGGGGCAACGACCCCCACCAAAAGCATCGATATCGTGGTGACATCAGCCGCTACCAATGTGGGTTCGATATCGCTCAACCCGGCGAAAAGCAGCATCACCGCAAATGGTGCCTCGGCGACAGCCATTGAGGTAACGGTGCTTGACCGCGATGGTGCTCCGATGGAGTCGCAGGATGTCGAAATCTCGACCACAGCGGGTGACTTTAACACCAGCTCCAGTGGTACGAGCTCTGACACCATTACCACCGATGGGGACGGTATTGCGACAGTGCTTCTCTACTCGTCGTCCAGTCTCGAGAAGGCCTATATCACCGCCTCGGTCGGTGGTTTTACCGAGATAGCCACGGTTGATTTTGTGGCGGGCCCACCGGTCGCGGCAAATTCTTCCATTACCATATCTCCTTCGACGCTGCCGGCTGACGGCAGCACGACGGCGACCGTGACCGTTGTCCTCGCCGATGCCGATTCACACCCGGTGACGGATGGAACGTCCGTGACCCTGTTGGGTATGACAAATGATGCGGTGGTAACACCTATATCTGCCACTACGGTTGCTGGCCGTGCAACGTTTACTTTACAGGCGGCCTCCGAGTCGGCGACAGATACCCTCTACCTTGCCGAGGACTCGGGTATTACCGGTAGTGTGACCTATGGCCAGACCGGTACTGGTGATCCTTCCAATATTCAGGTCACCAGCGCCGAGCAGCATATCTACGTGGCTGGTGTGGGTCAGACTGAGAATACCAAGGTGACCGTGACCCTGAAGGATGATGCCGGTTCGCTAGTGGCCAATCCCGGCTACGATAATCTCCGGGTTTCGTTGCTGACCAAGCCGAATGGTGGCGAATTCCTAAGTGGTGTGAACAATGCAGGAACCACGGTAACCAGTACCAGCTCGATCGATATCGTGACTGCTTCAGGGCAGGCCGTCTTCAATATCCAGGCGGGTACCCTGCCGGGTATTGTCGAGGTGCGTATCGATGTGCTGGACTCTGGTGGCTCCACCACAACGGTATCGGCTATCGTGCCGCAAATCGTCATTGCCTCCGGGCCCGCACACGCGATCACCTTTACCTATCCGATTACCGATGCCGTCATTAACGATGGAAACGGCGTCTATTCTCGCAAGGGCTCGGTCATTGTTGCCGACCGCTATGGTAATCCGGTGGTCGATGGCACGGTCGTTAATCTGGGGATGATCGATACGGTGATTGCCAGCGGTAGTGATGGCGATACGGCGACAAACAGTGGTGCGCTTACCAGCGTGGCGACTGACCTCAGCACCGCCAGTGTGACTCGCAACGGGATTGCGCGCTTTATCGAAGCCAACGACAGGGTATTGCTGCTGGACTCCGTTGCCGGTGACAAGAGTCGCTTTGCCTCAGCTGCAGCGACTGATGCGAACACGCTTCCTGTACAGACCGCCTATACCGGTGGCGAGACCAACCTCAATTTCATCGTCGGCTCGACGGAGAGTGACCTTGGAAGCACGATCAGCGGTGTGGATGGCTCCAACCTGACTGCCGGACGTGTAACGACAGAAAACGGTGTGGGAGAGATTCGTATTACCTACCCGGCCAATGTCTCTACCATTCTGACCGGCTGTTCACTTGCCGCTCCCGATACACGTACCACGCCGGCTGACAGTGGCGATGTATTTGTGGTTGGAACCGTCAGTGACACGGATGCCACTACCGTTACCAGTAAGTTCTGCTACTCGGCGATTGCGGGCTACACGCTTACTGTGACTCCTGCGGAGATAGACAAGGACTCGAATATTGGGCTTGAGCTGCGTGATGGCGGTGATACCATACCGCTCCCCTTTGTCGGAGTGACTTCCAACGTGTTATACACAAAAAATGCTGGCGGCCTTACGGTCACACACAGCGCAGGCTGCGCTAACACCGATATCAACGGTGGTTGTACCGCAACCATTACCGTGGTTGGCGGTGCCAGTGGCGACTCGGCTGAAGTCACTTTCTATGCAGGCGATGCCAGTGCAACGGTAACCGTATCGAAACCTTAATGTCGTCACATAGCTTGATCACACTCGTCGGCCCCATGGGGGCCGGCAAGAGCACCATTGGCCGCCAGCTCTCCAACGCACTGAAGAAGACCTTCAAGGACAGCGATCACGAGATCGTTGCCCGTACCGGTGCGAGTATTCCGCTCATCTTCGAGATCGAAGGGGAGGAGGGGTTTCGCAAGCGCGAAGAGGCGATGATCGACGAGCTGACGCAGCAGCACGATACCGTGCTGGCCACCGGCGGCGGTGCGGTGCTGCGCGAGGAGAATCGCAGGAACCTGAAGGAGCGTGGGGTGGTGATCTACCTCTATGCCTCCGTCGACCAGCTGTTCGAGCGCACCTCCCGTGATCGCAACCGCCCGCTGCTGCAGACGGAGAACCCGCGGCAGAAGCTGGAGGAGCTGATGGAGCAGCGCGACCCGCTCTACCGCGAGGTGGCCGATCTGATCATCCACACCGATGACCGTTCGGTACGCAGTGTGGTCAAGGAGATTATCGCCCGCCTCAAGCAGGAGCTGAAATACGGCGAGGAGTGACCCTCTCTGCCCATTTCCGCTATATTATGCCGCTGGATTCCAGCGGACAGTAGTAGACCCCACCCATGCAGACACTTAACGTAGACCTCGGCGAGCGCAGCTACCCCATCTATATCGGCAGCGGCCTGCTCGGCAGTGCCGGGCTGATCCAGCCCCACATTCGCGGCAAGCAGGTGCTGGTGGTGACCAATACCACCGTCGCCCCCCTCTACCTCGACAAGGTGCTCGCCTCCCTCGACGGCCTTCGCGTCGAGACGGTGATCCTCCCCGACGGTGAGCAGTACAAGAACCTCGAGGTGCTGAACACCATCTACGATGCCCTGCTGACCCACCGCTTCGATCGCAAGTGTACCCTCGTCGCCCTCGGCGGCGGCGTGGTCGGGGATATGACCGGTTTTGCCGCCGCCTCCTACCAGCGCGGTGTCGACTTCATCCAGATCCCCACCACCCTGCTGGCGCAGGTCGACTCTTCCGTGGGCGGCAAGACCGGGGTCAACCACCCGCTGGGCAAGAACATGATCGGTGCCTTCCACCAGCCGCGCTGTGTGATTGCCGATACCGACAGCCTCAACACCCTCGACGAGCGTCAGCTCAGTGCCGGTATCGCCGAGGTGATCAAGTACGGCCTTATCGACGACCTCGAGTTCTTCGACTGGCTGGAGCAGAGCATGCCGCAGCTGATGGCGCGTGACCCCGAGGCCCTGGCCTACGCCATCGCCCGCTCCTGCGAGGACAAGGCGCGGGTGGTCGCCGCCGACGAGAAGGAGGCGGGCAGCCGCGCCCTGCTCAACCTCGGCCACACCTTCGGCCACGCCATCGAGACCGGCATGGGCTACGGTGAGTGGCTGCACGGCGAGGCGGTCGCCGCCGGCATGGTGCTGGCGGCGGAGGCCTCGGCACATCTGGGCTGGATTGAGCCTGCCGTGGTGGAGCGCATAACTCGTCTCATCCGTGCCGCCGCCCTGCCGGTCAAGGCACCGTCCGAGCTGAGCAGCGAGCGCTTCCTCGAGTTGATGGCGGTGGATAAGAAGGTGCAGGACGGTATCCTGCGCCTGGTGCTGATGAAGGGGCTGGGGCAGTCGGTGATCACCGCCGAGGCGACCAGCGACCAGCTTCGCAGCGTGCTGGACAGCCATCTAAAAGGATAATGCGATGAGTCCGACTCTTGCCCCCTACGCCGCCAGTGATGAACACTCCCGTGGGCGTCGGTACCAGGAGTCGGCCCCCCGCTACCGCAGCGAGTTCCAGCGCGATCGCGACCGTATCGTCCACTCCGGCGCCTTCCGCCGCCTCGAGTACAAGACCCAGGTCTTCGTTAACCACGAAGGCGACATGTTCCGCACCCGCCTCACCCACTCCATCGAGGTGGCGCAGATCGGCCGCGCCGCTGCCCGCGCCCTGGGCCTGCACGAAGACCTCACCGAGGCGATCTCCCTGGCCCACGACCTGGGTCACACCCCCTTCGGCCATGCCGGACAGGACGCGCTCAACCGCTGTATGGAGGAGCACGGCGGCTTCGAGCACAATCTGCAGTCGCTTCGTGTGGTGGATCAGCTGGAGGAGCGTTATGCCGAGTTCGACGGCCTCAATCTCACCTTCGAGACCCGCGAGGGGATCCTCAAGCACTGCTCCAGGGGCAATGCCGAGCGGTTGGGCGAGTTGGGCGAGCGTTTCCTGCACGGCTGGCAGCCCAGTCTGGAGGCGCAGATCGCCAACATCGCCGATGCCATCGCCTACAACAACCACGACGTGGATGATGGCCTGCGGGCGGGTTTTATCGAGGTGCAGCAACTGCGTGAGATGGAGCTGTTTGGTGACGCCTACGACGAGGTGATGTTTCGCTACCCGGAGCTGAGCGGCCGGCGCCTGATTCACGAAATCATCCGCCGCATGATCAACCGCCAGGTGATCGACCTGTTACAGAACAGTGAGCGCTTACTCGCCGAGAATGCACCGCAAAATATCGAAGAGGTGCGCAAGCAGGAGAAACCGCTAATCGCCTTTAGCGACGATATGGCCGAGGCGCACCAGGCGCTCAAACGCTTCCTGCGCGAGGAGCTCTACCGTCACTACCGGGTGCACCGCATGAGCCTGAAGGCGCAGCGTATGGTCTATGAGCTCTACGGGGCACTGCTCGACGACCTGCGTCTGCTGCCGCGGGGCCACCAGCAGCGTGCCGCCGCGCTGGAGCACGACCTGGGTATTAGCGGCAGGGCCCGTGCGGTGGCCGATTATATTGCCGGCATGACCGACCGTTTCGCCATTGCCGAGCACCGTAAGCTGTTTAACCCCTCGGAGCTGACCTGAGTCGGTTGCGGGGCTTGTCGACCCACAATATCTTGTTATACTAGCCCGATTAGAACACACTCTTTAGTGTGCGGTGTCGTGTGGCACCACAATAACAATGAGGGTGGCCGGGAGGCAGGATTGCACCAGTGATAGGCTTATGCGTATCTACCTACAAACTCCGTTTAGCGCCGACCGCCCGCCTCGTTACTACCACCTGTTCCTGCAGGAGGATCTACTTGGAGGCTGGTCGTTGGTGAAGGAGTGGGGATTTCAAGGGGCATCCGGCAGGGTGCAACGCGAACACTTCGATACTCGAGAGGAGGCGCTTTCGGCCCTGCTCCGCTCCCGTGACCTCCAAATTCAGCGCGGCTACCGCGTTATGTTCTTCCAGGGTGAGGGCGCGCCTCAATGAGATTGGCCTTCCGCCGCTCGACTGATTCCGCGGATTCCCCACCCTACCTGTCTCTACTCAAATTGCACAGCGCCCCCTTCGGTAGCAAGGGCGGTGCCGATCTGTTCTACGCCGACGCCGAGCGCACCCAGTACCTCGACATGCTGCAGCACCTTACCCAGTACAGCGAAGAGCTGCTGCTGGTGGTGGGTAACGAGGGGATAGGCAAGAGCATCCTGCTCGACAAATACCTGCAGCGACGTGAAGAGCACTGGGAGGTTTGCCGCATCGACGGAAACCAGGGGCTGGAGCTGGATAGCCTGTTCGCCCGCGTCGCCGACTGTTTTGCCGTCGACATGGCCAAGGTGGCGCCGGAGCAGCTGCTCGAGGCCCTGCGCCGCCACCTCGACGCCCTGCTGGAGCAGCAGCTCTCGGTGCTGGTGATCGATGATGCTCATGCCCTCTCCGACGATGCGCTGGAGATGGTGTTCCACCTGGCGGCCCTGGAGGGGGAGCACGGTAAACTGATCCGGGTGCTGCTGTTTGCCGACAGCAGTATCGAATCGCGCCTCTCCAGCACCCGTTTCAGCCAGCTGGCCTCGCCCCACCGTGTGCAGCTCAAGCCCTTGAATGAGGCGGATAGCGCGGCCTACGTGACGCACCGCCTGCAGTCGGCGGGTTATATCGGTACCCCACCTTTTAATAGCGCCGAGCTGAAGCAGCTCTACCGCCAGTCACAGGGGGTGCCGCTGAAGCTCAATCGGGCGGCTCACGCCCTGTTGCTGGAGCATAGCGAGGGGGAGCGAAAGCAGTTCGGTATCACCCGCAACAACCTGCGTGTCGGTCTGGCGACGGCAGCCCTGGTTGGCACCGTGTTGGGCATGCACGACAGGATTAACGCCTTCCTGGGTGGCGGCGAGAGCAGTGTGGCAGTGACGGCGGAGCGGCCGGTGCTGCGCCTGGCCGACGAAGATAACCCCTGGGCGGTGGTGATTCGCGATGGCGAGAGTATCCAGATCAGCTGCGGTACCCCGGGCGAGCAGGCGGTTGCCGTAAGGCCCAGCCCCGCCGCTGCGCCGCTGGAACAGCAGCCGGTGATGAAGGCGCCGCTGTTGCAGGAGCTGGAGACACCGGCTGAAGAGCCGCCGGCCGAGGCGGAGGCCGTTGTGGTCAAGCCACCGCTGCCGGGCATCGCGCCCGAGTTGCCGCCCGTGGTGGCGGCCGCCGATGCACCGCAGCCAGTCGCGGAGGGGGATTCCGCTGAGGAGAAGCCCGCCGAGCCTACGGCACCCGAGAAGCTGGAACTGACCGGCATCGTACCCGACCCGGTGATCGGCAGTGACGAGCCGCAGAGCGTGACCCTGTTGGGTACCGGCCTGGAGTCCGGTAGCAAAGTGGCGGTGAGCAGCCAGGGCAAGGTCTCCGCCCTGACGCCGGAGCAGATCAAGGTGCCCGATTCCCACCACATGGAGCTGAACCTCACCACCGGCATGGGGCCCTCGAAGTGGGCGGTACAGGTCAGCTCGCCAGCCAATGTGCGCTCCAACATTTTCCGCTTCGAGGTCGAGGCCCCCAAGCCCGAAGCGCCCAGTCAAGAAGCAGCGACGGAACAGGTGGAAGCCGCACCGGCAGCCCCCAGGCCGCTGGTAGAGAAGGCCGAGCCGGCGGCGGAGAGTGTGGCGGAGGCGAAGCCGGAGCCCAAACCAGCCGCAGAGAAAAAACCGTTGGTGCAGCGACCCGCAACCACCTCCGGCCTGATTCAGAACGGTGACTGGGTCGGCGGACAGCCCGCGGGTAATTTCACCCTGCAGCTGCTGGCTGCCGCGGAGCCTGAGTCGCTGCAGGCCTTCGTTGCCAAGAACCCCAAACTGAAGGGGCCGTTTGGCGGCTTCGAACAGCAGCGCGGTGGCAAGCGGCTGCATGTATTGATTCAGGGCAGTTACCCCAGCCGTGCGCAGGCCGATGCGGCAGCCAGGGCGTTGCCACCGCCGGTCAAGGCCTGGGTGCGTGACTTCGGTGGCATCCAGAAGGTGATGGAGAAGCCCGTAAAGGCGGCCCAGGCGCCCGTAGGCGGCGCCAAGGATACTGCCTGGGTCTGGAGCCAAAACCCCAGTCACCACACCATTCAGCTGGCGGGCTCCGGTAACGAGGCGACCCTCAAGGCGATGATGGGCAGCCTGAAACTGCCGGGCGAAATGGCTGTGGTAGAGAGCCAACGCGATGGCAAGCCCTGGTACACCCTGATCTACGGCAGCTTTGCCAGTAAGGCGGCGGCACAGGGGACGGTGGCCCGCCTGCCGGCCTCACTGAAAAAGTCGGCGCCCTGGATACGCACCTTCTCCGCCCTGCAGGGTGAGATCTCCGCCGCCGGCAAGCGCTAAGCCCTATTCCTATTAGGGCCAGACCAACTCCCGACGATTGAACAGAACGCCGCCCGGCAGTATACTGCTTGGCCGTTTTGCCTGCGAAAAGCAGGCAGTTGCCCGAGTTTTTGGCGTTTTTGTCAACACAACCAAGTGGTTAGCAAGCTGTGAGCGACACGAAGCAAGAATATACAGGTTTATATCACCCCTCCTTTGAGAAGGATAACTGCGGCTTTGGCCTGATGGCCCATATGGACGGTGCTCCCAGCCATTGGCTGGTGCAGACCTCCATCGAGGCACTGGGCCGCATGACCCACCGCGGCGCCATCGCCGCTGACGGTAAGACCGGTGACGGTTGTGGTCTCCTTATTAAGAAGCCGGAGGGGTTCCTCAAGGCGGTGGCATCCGAGTGCGGCATCGAGCTGGCCGACGGTTTCGGTGTCGGCGTGGTGTTCCTCTCCAGGGATGAGGCCGTTGCCGAGGCGGGTCGCCAGGCGCTGGCCGAGGGGCTGGAGAAAGAGGGGCTGGCCGTTGCCGGCTGGCGCGTGGTCCCCACCAACTCCGATGCCTGCGGTGAGTCCGCCAAGGCCACCCAGCCGACCATCGAGCAGGTCTTCGTCAATCTGCCGGCCGGTATGAGTGCCGAGGAGTTCGAGGTGCGCCTCTACGTCGCCCGCCGCCGTGCCGAGAAGGCGCGCGAGGCCGCCGCTGATGAGATGTTCTACCTGCCGACCCTCTCAACTAAAGTATTGTCATATAAAGGTATGGTGATGCCGGAGTTCCTGCCGGTCTTCTACCCCGACCTGGGCGACGAGCGCATGGAGACCGCCATTTGCGTCTTCCACCAGCGCTTCGCCACCAACACCCTGCCTCAGTGGCGCCTGGCCCAGCCCTTCCGCTACCTGGCGCACAACGGTGAGATCAACACCGTACGCGGTAACCGCAACTGGGCCCGTGCCCGCTCCTACACCTTCTCCACCGATGCCATCCCCGATATGGACGCGGTGCGTCCCTGGGTCTCGATGGAGGGTTCCGACTCCTCCAGCATGGACAACATGCTCGAGGCGCTGATGGCCGGTGGTGTCGATATCTTCCGTGCGATGCGCCTGCTGGTACCGCCGGCGTGGCAGAACGTCTCCGAGATGGACGCCGACCTGCGCGCCTTCTACGAGTACAACTCCATGCACATGGAGCCGTGGGACGGTCCCGCCGGCATGGTACTGACCGACGGCCGTTACGCCGCCTGCTCCCTCGACCGCAACGGCCTGCGTCCGGCGCGTTACGTCATCACCAAGCCTGGCGGTGGCGATGTGGTCGATGGTGACTACAGCGGTTGCGTCATCACCCTGGCCTCCGAGATTGGTGTCTACGGATACGACAACAGCACCGTTATCAAGAAGGGCCGCCTCAAGCCGGGCCAGATGCTGGCCGCGGACACCGAGACCGCCCGCCTGATCCTCCCCGACGAGGTCGACGAGCGCCTCAAGAGTGCCCAGCCCTACAAGGAGTGGATGAAGAACGCCACCCACCTCGAGTCCAAGCTTGAGGGTGACCCCATCACCGAGATCCCGATGGAGTCCGAGGAGCTGAAGGTCTACCAGAAGCAGTTCCAGCTCTCCTTCGAGGAGCGCGACCAGATCCTGCGCGTCCTCGCCGAGGGCGGTGCCGAGGCGGTCTCCTCGATGGGTGACGACGCCCCCTACCCGGTGATGTCGCATAAGCTGCGCTCGGTATTCGACAACTTCCGTCAGATGTTTGCCCAGGTCACCAACCCGCCGATCGACCCGATTCGCGAAGAGATCGTGATGTCGCTGGAGACCCTGTTCGGCAGCGAGAAGAACCTGTTCGACGAGACCCCCGAGCACGCCAATCGCCTCATCGCCGACTCCCCGGTCCTCTCCGAGGGCAAGTTCCGCCAGCTGCTGGCGCACAACGAGGGCGACTTTGCCCACGCGGTGATCGACCTCAACTACCCGGCCGATTTCGGTCTGCAGAAGGCGATCACCGATATCTGCGACAAGGCGATCGCCGAGGTGAAGGGTGGCAAGACCATCATCATCCTCTCCGACCGTAACATCGCCAGGGACAGTGTTCCGGTCCACGCCGCCCTGGCCACCGGTGCCCTGCACCACCGCCTCATCGCCGAGGGTGAGCGCTGCAACGCCAACATCGTGGTGCAGACCGCCACCACCCGCGACCCGCACCACTTCGCCGTGCTGCTGGGCTACGGCGCCACCGCCATCTACCCCTACCTCGCCTACGAGGCGATCTACGATATGTCGAAGAGCGGCGAGATCGCTGAGCAGGATGTCGATGCCCTCGGTTACAACTACCGCAAGGGGATCAACAAGGGCCTCTACAAGGTGATGTCGAAGATGGGCATCTCCTCGGTCGCCTCCTACCGCGGCTCCCAGCTGTTCGAGATCGTCGGCCTGCACAACGAGGTGGTGGACCTCTGCTTCAACGGCACCACCTCCCGTATCCAGGGCGCCGACTTCAGCGACCTCGAGACCGATGTCCAGGCGCTGGCGAAGATCGCCTGGAACCCGCGCAAGCCGATCGACCAGGGCGGACTGCTCAAGTACGTCGAGGGTGGCGAGGCGCACGCCTACAACCCCGACGTGATTCGCACCATCCACAAGGCGACCCAGTCCGGCGACTGGAACGATTACCTGGAGTTTGCCTCCATCGTTAACGACCGTCCGGCGATGATGCTGCGTGACCTGCTCAAGCTGCGCGAGGATATCGAGCCCATCTCCATCGACGAGGTCGAGCCTGCCGAGAACCTGTTCAAGCGCTTCGATACCGCGGCGATGTCACTCGGTGCCCTCTCACCCGAGGCGCACGAGGCGCTGGCCCTGGCGATGAACAAGCTGGGCGGCCGCTCCAACTCCGGTGAGGGTGGCGAGGACCCCAGGCGTTACGTCGACAAGACACGCTTCTCCAAGATCAAGCAGGTCGCCTCGGGCCGCTTCGGCGTTACCCCCGGCTACCTCGCCAACGCCGAGGTGCTGCAGATCAAGGTGGCCCAGGGCGCCAAGCCCGGTGAGGGCGGCCAGCTGCCCGGTCACAAGGTCAACGCCGAGATCGCCCGCCTGCGCTACACCCGCGAGGGCGTGCCGCTGATCTCGCCGCCGCCGCACCACGACATCTACTCCATCGAGGACCTGGCGCAGCTGATCTTCGACCTCAAGCAGGTCAACCCCGAGGCGCTGGTCTCGGTGAAGCTGGTTTCCGAGCCCGGTGTTGGCACCATCGCCGCCGGTGTCGCCAAGGCCTACGCCGACCTCATCACCATCTCCGGTTACGACGGTGGTACTGCCGCGAGCCCCACGGCCTCCGTTAAGTACGCCGGTTCCCCGTGGGAGCTGGGTGTCTCCGAGACCCACCAGGTGCTGAAGATGAACGACCTGCGCGGCAAGGTCCGCGTCCAGGCCGACGGCGGCCTGAAGACCGGTCTCGACGTGGTCAAGGCCGCGATCCTGGGTGCCGAGTCATTCGGCTTCGGTACCATGCCGATGGTGGTGCTGGGTTGTAAGTACCTGCGTATCTGCCACCTCAACAACTGCGCCACCGGTGTCGCCACCCAGAACGACGTGCTGCGCGCCAAGCACTACAAGGGCAAGCCGGAGCTGGTTGAGACCTACTTCCGCTTCGTCGCCCGCGAGGTGCGCGAGTGGATGGCCAAGCTGGGTGTGCGCACCCTGGAGGAGCTCATCGGTCGTACCGACCTGCTGGAGATCCTGCCGGGCGACACCAGCCGTCAGCAGAAGCTCGACCTGACCCCGATCACCGAGTTCAACACCGCGGTCGAGGGCCCCAATTGCTGCATCGAGCCGCGCAACGTACCGTTCGACGAGGGCAAGCTGGCCGAGCAGATGGTCGCCGATGCCCTCTCCGCCATCGAGAACAAGAGCGGCGGCGAGTTCAGCTACCACCTGGAGAACATCAACCGCTCCGTCGGTGCCCGTCTCTCCGGTGAGATTGCCAAGCGCCACGACACCCTCGGCATGAGCGACGCCCCCATCACCCTGCGCCTGACCGGTACCGCCGGCCAGTCCTTCGGTGTGTGGAACGCCGGCGGCCTCAACATGTACCTCGACGGCGATGCCAACGACTATGTCGGCAAGGGCATGGCCGGCGGTAAGCTGGTGATTCGTCCGCCGGCCGACAGCCGTTACGCTACCAACGAGAACACCATCATCGGCAACACCTGCCTCTACGGTGCCACCGGCGGCAAGCTATTCGCCGCGGGCATGGCCGGTGAGCGTTTCGGTGTGCGTAACTCCGGTGCGCACGCGGTGATCGAGGCGGCTGGCGACCACTGTGGCGAGTACATGACCGGTGGTGTTATCACCGTGCTTGGCCCGACCGGCGTCAACTTCGGTGCCGGTCTGACCGGTGGCTTCGCCTTCGTCCTCGACGAGGAGAACAAGTTCGCCGAGCGTTGTAACGGCGATGTGGACTTCCACCGCATCAATACCGAGGCGACCGAGGCCCACCGCAACTTCCTGCGCGACATGATCGCCGAGTATGTGGAAGAGACCGGTTCGGCCCACGGCAAGAATATTCTCGACAACTTCGAGGACTTTATCGGCAAGTTCTGGCTGGTTAAGCCCAAGGCGGCCGAGCTGGAGACCCTGCTCGAAGTGATGCTGGAAAAAGCGGCATAAGGTTAGAAAGAAAATGGCTAGAAAGAATCCCCTGCAGTTTCTTGAGATCCCGCGTACCGACCCGGCGAAAAAGCCGGCCGAGGTGCGCATCCAGGAGTACGCCGAGATCTACGGCGACTTCGACGCCGAGCAGGCGACCTACCAGAGTGGCCGTTGCCTGCACTGCGGCAACCCCTACTGCTCCTGGAAGTGTCCGGTACACAACTACATCCCCAACTGGCTGCAGCTCATCAACGAGGGCAACTGGCAGAAGGCGGTGGAGCTGTCGCACCAGACCAACTCCCTGCCCGAGATCACCGGTCGCGTCTGCCCGCAGGACCGCCTCTGCGAGGGCTCCTGCACCCTGAGCGACGGCCTCGGCGCGGTTGCCATCGGCACCACCGAGCGCTACATCTCCGACACCGCCTTCGCCAACGGCTGGGCCCCGGACCTGAGCGCCGTGGAAGCCACCGGCAAGCGGGTCGCGGTGGTCGGTGCCGGCCCCGCCGGCCTTGCCGCCGCCGATGTGCTGACCCGCAACGGCGTCAAGGTGACCGTCTATGATCGTCACCCGGAGATTGGCGGCCTGCTGATGTTCGGTATCCCCGAATTCAAGCTGGAGAAGAGCGTGGTGAAGCGTCGCCGCGCCATCTTCGAGGGGATGGGTATCGAGTTTGTCCTCAACACCGAGATCGGTAAGGACAAGCCGTTCCAGGAACTGGTCGACGAGTACGACGCGGTGTTCCTCGGCATGGGTACCTACAACTACATGACCGGTGGTATCCCTGGTGAGGACCTGGATGGCGTTCACGCCGCCCTCGACTTCCTCATCTCCAACGTCAACCACTGCCACGGCTACGAGAAGTCGCCGGAAGATTATTTGTCGATGGAGGGTAAGAACGTGGTGGTCCTCGGCGGTGGTGACACCACCATGGACTGTACCCGTACCTCCATCCGCCAGGGCGCGGCCAACGTGACCTGTGCCTACCGTCGTGACGAGGCCAACATGCCCGGCTCGAAGAAAGAGGTGCAGAACGCCAAGGAGGAGGGCGTCAAGTTCGCCTTCAACCGCCAGCCCATTGAGGTGGTCGGCGAGAACGGCAAGGTGACCGGTATCAAGGTGGTTACCACCGCCCTGGGCGAACCCGACGAGCGCGGCCGACGCAGCCCTGTGGTTGTGGATGGCTCCGAAGAGGTGATCCCGGCCGACGTGATCATCGTTGCCTACGGTTTCCGTCCCAGCCCGGCCCCGTGGTTTGCCGACTTCGGCATCAATGTCGACGACCGTGGTCGCGTAGTTGCCCCCGACAACGGCGAGTTCAAGTACCAGACCTCCAACGAGAAGGTCTTCGCCGGTGGTGATATGGTGCGCGGCTCCGACCTGGTGGTGACCGCCATCTGGGAAGGGCGCCAGGCCGCCGACGGCATCCTCGACTACCTGGAAGTCTAAGTTAGTGAAGACGCCCGGCATTGCCCGGGCGTTTTTCCTTATAAAACATAACAATGAATGGCTTGTCGCGAGGACAAGACCGATCAGGAATTGACCATGTCTGAATTGAAGAACGATCGTTTTCTCAGGGCCCTGCTGAAAGAGCCGGTGGACTGCACCCCGGTGTGGATGATGCGCCAGGCAGGCCGCTACCTGCCCGAGTACAAGGCGACCCGCGCCAAAGCGGGCAGCTTTATGAACCTCTGCATGAACCCGGAGCTGGCCTGCGAGGTGACCATCCAGCCGCTGGACCGCTACCCGCTGGATGCGGCGATCCTCTTCTCCGATATCCTTACCATCCCCGATGCGATGGGCCTGCAACTGCGCTTCGCCGAGGGCGAGGGGCCGATCTTCGACAAGCCGGTACGCACCGAGGCGGACGTCAACGCCCTGTTCGTACCTGACCCCGAGGGTGAGCTGAAGTACGTGATGGACGCGGTGCGCACCATTCGCCGTGAGCTCGACGGCCGTGTGCCGCTGATCGGCTTCTCTGGCTCTCCCTGGACCCTCGCCACCTACATGGTGGAGGGTGGCAGCTCCAAGGACTTCGGCAAGGTGAAGGGGATGATGTTCGACCGCCCCGACCTGATGCACAAGCTGCTCGATACCACCGCGCAGTCGGTCACCAGCTACCTCAACGCGCAGATCGCCGCCGGTGCCCAGGCGGTACAGATCTTCGACACCTGGGGCGGCTCGCTCACCCCGCGCGACTTCAACGAGTTCTCACTGCGCTACATGAAGCAGATCGTCGACGGCCTCAACCGTGAGTCCGAGGGGCGTAAGGTGCCGGTGATCCTCTTCACCAAGGGCGGCGGCCAGTGGCTGGAGGCGATGGCCGAGAGCGGTTGCGATGCCCTCGGCCTCGACTGGACCACCGACATCGGCGAAGCCCGTCGCCGCGTCGGCGACAGGGTGGCGCTGCAGGGCAACATGGACCCCAGCATCCTCTACGCCTCGCCCGAGCGCATCCGCCAGGAGGTGGCCACCATCCTCGAGAGCTACGGTGCAGGTTCCGGCCACGTCTTCAACCTCGGCCACGGCATCCACCAGCACGTTGACCCGGAGCATGCCGGCGCCTTTGTTGAGGCGGTTCACGAGCTGAGCGCCAAATACCACCAGTAAGCCCTTCCACGGCCCGCGTTTGCGGGCCGTTGTCCATCTATACTCCGGACATGGATCCGTTGCTGAGCATCATCGTTCCGCTGTTACTGCTGCTGGCGGCCAATGGCGCCCCTATCCTCGCTCGCGGCTTGCTGGGGGGGCGCCTCGATGCGCCTATCGACGGCGGCCTACAGCTGTCCGATGGCAGGCCGCTATTCGGCCCGACCAAGAGCTGGCGCGGCCTCTGTGCCGCACTTCTCCTGACCTCCTGTGTTGCCCTGTTGCTGGGTCTGCCATGGTGGCTTGGTGCACTCTTTGGCCTCTTCGCCATGGTGGGCGATCTGCTCTCCAGCTTCATCAAAAGGCGGATTAACATCGCCCCGCACGGGCGTGCAGCGGGTCTGGATCAGCTCCCGGAGGCGCTGTTGCCGTTGTGGCTGTTAAATGACCAACTTGGTGTCGATATGTCAGAAATTGTCGCTATCGTGGTGCTTTTTTGGCTTATCTCCATGCTTTTATCACCACTGATCTATCGCCTGCAGCGCAGGAAGGATTTGGGTTGAAGTGATTGCGCTGTCATTTGTTTCTAATGTCGGCTTAAATGCGTATATTTGTAGTCATCTTGTCTATTTTCCGCTGAGTTTTTATTTGCTGGAAAATTCACCCAAATAACACCCAGTTTCTCCCCCGCAAGAGGCTCGGTTGACGCAGATCAGCTCGAGGATCTTTTCCGCGCATATATTGGTTTGTCCGGACACTATATGTTGTTATACTCGCTTGGTCTAAACACACTCTTTTGTGTGTGGCGCCCTGAGCTACCAGGAATAAAAGTGGGGTGGCCCTTGCAGAGAGCCAAAACACGCCGCTTGATGGTGGAGGGTTCGGGACCATCAAGCCCATAAGATAGATGGAGGCTTCACCTGTTTTCCTTGCTGAAAAGACGGGTCAAAATCAACGGCCAGACCGGTATTGAACTGCGCGACGATGCGATCGCGTTGGCCCGCATCACCCCGGCGCAAGAGGAGCAGCCCCCACGCCTTAGCCTTTGCGAATACCTGCCGCTAGAGCAGGGTGACGCACGCACCCCCCAGCTTCAGAAAATCAGCAAGGAGTACGCCCTGCAGTCGAGCCACTGCATCAGCGTCGCAGCGCAGGGGAGCTTCTCCCTGTTGCTGGTTGAGGCCCCCGAGGTAGAGGCCTCGGAGTTGAAGGCGGCGGTGCGCTGGCGCGTCAAGGACCTTATCGACTTCCATATCGACGATGCCGTTATCGACGTCTTCGATATCCCCGGTCAGGCGGATCGCGGTCGCCCCAAGCTGATGTACGTGGTCGCCTCCCGCACCAGCACCGTGCAGGAACACATCGACCAGCTGGAGGGGGGCGAGGTCAACCTCACCATCATCGACATCCCCGAACTGGTGCTGCGCAACGTTGCAGCACTGCTGCCCGAAGACGCCAACGGTGTCGCCACCCTCTACATCGGCCGTGAGCACGGCATGCTGGTGATGACCCGGGATCGGACCCTCTACCTGTCGCGCCGTATCGACCTGGGGCTGGATCAGCTCAACTCCGCCCTCAACAGCGGCGCCGATGAGTTTGTTCTCGATGGTGAGGAGCCCGGCGTCCCCGAGGCATTGCGGCGCTCGCTGGACAATATCGTGCTGGAGATACAGCGCTCTCTCGACTACTACGAAAGCCATTTCGGCCTGCCACCGGTCGGTGGCCTGGTGATGGCGCCGATGGAGCAGGAGATCCCGGGCATGATGAGCTACCTCGGCGGTAACCTCGGGGTACCGGTGCGCATGCTCGACCTTAACGCCCTCATCGACAGCGAGGAGCCGCTCAGTGACGAGCTGCAGTCGCAGTGCCTGTTCGCCATCGGTGCGGCAATGCGCCAGGAGGAGATGGCGCTATGATGCAGCAGGTCAACCTCTACCAGCCGATACTGCGCAAACAGGAGAAGGTCTTCTCCGCCAGTACCATGTTGCAGGGCAACATGGTGGTGCTGGTAGGCCTTGCCCTGCTCTACCTCTACACCGTGATGCAGACGCAGGATATGCGTAGTCAGCTCAGGCAGGCGACCAAGGAGCGTAACGAACAGGTCACCCTTAATGCCGAACTGCTGGCCAAGTACCCGCCGAAGAGAAAGGATGCCGCGCTTGCCGGGCGTATCGAAAAGGCCCGCATGACGTTGCAGCAGAAACGTATGCTGCTGACTCAGGTGAAGACCCTGGGGCTGGATACCACCGTCCATTTCTCCGAGCACCTGGAGGCGTTGGCGCGCCAGGATATGCCCAGCCTCTGGCTGAGCTATATCCAGCTACGACATGGTCAGCAGGTGGTGCTGCACGGCAGCGCATACAAGGCGGACGACCTGCCGGTCTATCTGCAGCGCCTCAGCGAAGAGAAGGTATTCGCCGGCACCGCCTTCCAGAGCGTGGTGATCGAGCGCAACGAAGAGATTAAGGGGCGTGTCGATTTTGCTATTAACACTCAGCTGCCGGAGGAGGAGGCCGCGGTGAAGCGCTCCAGCGGTGATGGCAGCGCGGCCCGAGCCTACCTTGCGAAGAGGAGGTCGACGAGTGGAAATTAAGCCGCAGTTGGCAAAGTTGATCGAGCGCATCGATGAGATGAGCGTGCGTGAGCGCGGCATCCTGTTCGTGCTCATTGCCGCCGGTCTCTTCTTTCTCTTCGACGCGCTGCTGCTACAGCCCGAGCAGAAGGTGCAGAAGCAGCTGCTCTCCAATATCACTCAGCTGCGCCAGGAGATGGCGACCATGGGGCAGCAGTCACTGCAGATCATCGCCGAGCACAGCAATGACCCCAATGCCAGGGAGCTGGCCCAGCTGAAGCAGCTGAATACCACCGAGGGGAAGATTGAGGAGCAGATCGTCGCCGCCCTGGCGGGATTGATCGAGCCCGGTGAGATGGCGGCAGCGCTGGAGAAGGTGCTCAAGGGGCAGAACGACCTGCGTTTCGTGCGTCTTGAGAACCTGGGTGCCAGACCGGTGCTGGCTGAGGAGGAGGGCAGTGCCTCACAGCAGCCGATGGCGGGGGTGGCGAATGCCGCCGGTGAGGTGGCCGCTGCGGCCAGCCCCGACCTCGGCATCTACAAGCACACCATGCGCCTGGAGCTGGAGGGAAGCTTTCACGCAACCCGCACCTATCTGCAGGCACTGGAGAAGCTGCCGTGGAAATTCCACTGGGAGTCGGTGGAGCTGGAGATGCTCGACTACCCCATGGCTCGCGTGGTGATCACGGTCAGTACGCTCAGCATGAGCGAGGGGTGGATCGGTGTTTAGAGTACGCCACCTCTGGCCGATGCTGGTTGTCGGCGGGCTTCTCGCCCCGGCATTTGCGGCCGAGGCCCCGGTGCCCCCCGTGGTACTCGACGACCCGATGTTGCCGCCCGGCGAGGAGCCGAAAAGCGCTGACGCTAATACGGGGAGTGGTGCCAGGCGACCGGCCCGTGAGACATTCCATTTGAGTGCGATTCGTGTTGATCGCAACCAGCCCAACAGCGCCATTATCAATGGCAAGCGGGTGAAGGTCGGTTCGCATGTCGGCTCGGCGGAGGTGACCGCCATCATGCCGAACAGCGTGACCCTGAAGCAGCAGGGAAGGAGCATCACGGTGCGCCTGCTTCCAATTGAGATTAAGAAAAAACCGGGGGCTGATAAGCCATGATAAGTAACACCGCCCGCCTGCCGCTAGTCGGACTGTGCCTGCTGCTGGGAGCATGCTCAGGGGCTACGGTGCGGGATCTGGATACCCCCAGGCAGATGGCGGAGGCCTTCGAGTTGGAGGCCGGTGCCGGCGGTCAGCCGCCGGCGGCGATCAGCGCCGCACTGCTGCCGCCGCTGAAGCTGCAGCTGCCGGGGCTCGACGAGGGCGAGGCAGAGCCCCACTTCGCGGTCAAGGTACGCCGCCTGCGGGCACGCGACTTCTTCCTTAGCCTGGTCGACGGCACTCCCTACAATGTGGTGATACACCCCAAGGTGACGGGTTATGTCTCACTGGACCTGAAGGAGACCACCGTACCCGAGGTGATGCGGGTGGTGCGTTCGGTGCTGGGCTACGACTATACGATTAAGGGCAAGACCATCCAGGTCTATCCCAACACTATGCACACCCGCCTGTTCCGCATCGACTATCCGGCGCTGACCCGCACCGGCGAGTCGCTCACCACCTCGAAGACGGGACAGATCACCGTTGCCAGCGACAGCTCCGGCTCCAGTGGTTCAAGCAACAGCAGCAGCATTCAGACCGGTTCCAGTGCCGACTACTGGACCGAGCTGAAGGGCTCGCTGGAGACGCTGATCGGCAGCGACGACGGGCGCCGCATCTCCGTCAACACCCAGACCGGCGTGGTGGCGGTGCGTGCCCTGCCCTCGGAGATGCGCATCATCGAAGAGTACCTGGAGAGCAGCCAGGATATCCTCCATCGCCAGGTGGTGCTGGAGGCGCGCATCCTCGAGGTGACGCTGAATGATCGTTTCCAGTCGGGCATCAACTGGGCCGCGCTGCACGAGAGCGGCAACCGTTCGGTGTTCGGCGGCCAGTTTGGCGCTTCGACCATGCTCGACAGTGGCTATAGCGAGCTGGTGAATCAGACCAATGTGCTCGACCCGAGCAACTCGTCGGCAGTGCGCGGCCTGGTCACCAGCTCCATGGGCGGCGCCTTCTCGATGGCGGTGGACGGTGGCGGCTTCACCGCATTTATCGAACTGCTGAAGACGCAGGGGGATGTGCAGGTCCTCTCCAGTCCCCGCGTCTCCACCATCAACAACCAGAAGGCGGTGATCAAGGTCGGTGACGACGAGTTCTTCGTCACCAATATCGAGACCGACACCAACACCGCCACTACCGGCGGCACCACCTCGGTCTCGGTGTCGCTCGACCCCTTCTTCTCCGGCGTGGCGCTCGACGTAATCCCGCAGATCAGCAAGGGTGGCGACATCGTGTTGCACGTTCACCCGGCGGTGAGCGAGGTGCGTGAGCAGACCAAGACCGTCGCCACCTCGATGGGTAACCTCAGCATGCCGCTGGCCGCGAGCAATATCCGCGAGTCGGATACGGTGATTCGCGCCGCCAACAGCCAGGTGGTAGTGATCGGCGGACTGATGCAGAACAAGACCGAGGACGAGCAGGGCGGTATTCCGGTGCTGGGTGACCTGCCGCTGCTGGGCGGCCTGTTCAGCCACACCCGTAAGACAACCCGTAAGAGTGAGCTGGTGATCCTGCTCAAGCCCACCATTGTCGATGCCAATGGCCGGGTGTGGCAGCAGGAGCTGGGGCGTAGCTCTAGTACGATCCGAGAGATGAACGAGCGCATGTGATGAAGGGCGGAGGCAGTCGATAATGTATCTGGAGCACTACGGGCTGCGTGAGCTGCCCTTTTCCCTTACCCCCGATACCAGCTTTTTCTATAGCTATGGTCATCACCGTGACGCCTTCAACACCCTGATGGTGGCGCTGCAGAACGGCGAGGGTTTCATCAAGGTGACCGGCGAGGTGGGCACCGGCAAGACGCTGCTCTGCCGCATGCTGCTCAACAGCCTGGGCGATGACTACGCCACCGCCTACATCCCCAACCCCTACCTTTCCCCCACCGCACTGATCCTCGCCTTTGCCGAGGAGCTGGGGATCACCCTCGATGTGCAGGAGGGGGCCTACCGGGCGATGAAACAGATCACCAACCGACTGATCGAGCTCGGCAACGAGGGCAAAAAGGTGGTGCTCTGTATCGATGAGGCGCAGGCGATGCCGCCGAAGACCATGGACGCCCTGCGCCTGATGACCAATCTGGAGACCGAAAAGCGCAAACTGCTGCACGTGGTGATGTTCGGCCAGCCGGAGCTGGAGCAGCGGCTGGAAGAGAGCACCATGCGCCAGCTGCGCCAGCGCATTACCTTCTCCTATGTGCTGCAGCCGCTCGATTCGAATAGCATTGCCGCCTACCTGCAACACCGCCTGGTGGTGGCGGGGAGCAGCGGCGATGTCGGCTTTGACGAGGCGGCGGTGAAGAAGCTCTACCGCGGTAGCGGCGGTGTGCCGCGCCTGATCAACATCCTCGCCCACAAGTCGCTAATGGTCGGTTTCGGCCAGGGGGTGAAGAACATCAGCGGCAAGCAGGTGGAGGCAGCCATCGCCGATACCGATGGGGCGCTGAAGCCGGCGGTGAAGCAACAGGGTAATAACCGGGTACTCGTCCCATACCTGCTGAGCGCGATCCTGGCCCTGGCCCTGATCTACGTATTGATCCAGTAGGCCACAGCGAGAGCGGAACAGCACAGTGAGTCTTATCAACCAAATGCTGAAGGACCTGGAGTCGCGACGGACTCCGCAGCTGCCCGCCGGCAGTGTGGTGCTGGGCAGTGGTGTCCCCGCGGTGCAGCAAAAGAGCAACTGGTTGCTGCCGCTGCTCACGCTGGTGGTGGTGGCGCTCCTGGCAGGCATCGGTTACACCCTGTGGCAGCAGTGGCTCCCCCCCTCACCGCCCCCCGTGGCGGCTATCTCTGCCAAGCCCCGACCAGCAGCCGTACCGGTAGAGCAGCGTGCGGCACCGGCCTCGGTGAAGACGGAAGTCGTGCAACAGCAGGTCGCCGAAGAGCCCGTAGTGGCAGAGCCACCGGTGAAGCAGCTGGTAGAGAAGAGGGAGCCGGAGCAGAATCAAAAGCCCGCCGCGGTGGCGACTGCCGATAACGCCACTGCAAAGCGCAACAGCAGTCCCAGCAGCAAACGCAGCAGCAGCGAAGGGCGCATGAAAAAGGTGATCCGCCCCCCCACCCGTGCCGAGCAGGCGAGCAATCTCTACCAGCAGGGCTACCGTGCGATGCAGCAGCGCAGTGCGAGCAGGGCGGAAGAGCTGTGGCTCAAGGCGCTGAAGATCGAGCCGCTTCACAGTAGGGCGCGTGAAGGGCTGGTCGCCCTCTACCTGTCACAGGGGCGCAAGCCCGAGGCAGCGATGCTGCTGGAGGAGGGGGTAGAGCGCCAGCCCGACAACATGCAGTTCGTGATGTTGCTGGCGCGGCTGCGTGCAGAGCAGGGCGACAGCGGCGAGGCGCTGGCACTGCTGGAAGAGGCGATGGCGCGAGATAGCCGCACGGCGGACCTCTTCGCCCTCAGCGCCGCCCTCTACCAGCAGCAGCGTGATTACGAGAAGAGCATCGCCGCCTATCGCCGCGCCGTGCAACTGCAACCGGAGCAGGCCCACTGGTGGATGGGGCTGGGGATCTCCCAGGAGGGTGCCGAGATGAAGGAGGAGGCGAAAAGCTCCTACGAAAAGGCACTGCAGCGTGGCGGCCTCAGCGCCAAGACACGGGCCTATGTCGAACAGCGTCTGGCGGTTCTGCTGCGCTAAGCCCTCAATCCACCCGGGCGCAGGCCCACACCTCCACCCTCTTCGTTCCGCCCCGGCGCAGTGCGCGCGCCAGCTCATTCACCGTCGAGCCGGTGGTCACCACGTCGTCGAGGACGGCGATGTGGTCGGGCGGCTGCCCTATTAGTGTGAAGGCCCCCCGGATATTGCGCCGCCGCTCCTGCTGGTCGAGGCTGGACTGGGCCGCGGTGCTCCGCTCGCGAATCACCAGCCCTGTCGCCAGGGGGAGCCCCAGCCGTTGCGCCACGGGGCGGGCCAGCTCCAGTGCCTGGTTGTAGCCGCGCTCACGCAGCCGTTCAGGGTGCAGCGGTACCGGGAGGATACAGTCGGGCAGTGGCGATTCGAGGGCGGTTACGGCATCGGCCAACAGTCCGCCCAGCAGGCGTGCGTTGACCAGCCGTTGGTTGAATTTGAGCCCGAGCAGCAGCTGGTCCAGCGGTGCGGCGTAGCGAAAGGGGATGGTGCTGCCGTCGAGCGGCGGCGGTCGCCTCAGGCAGCCACCACAGACGCCTGTGTTCCGCGTCAACGGCAGGGCACAGAGGGCGCAGGCGTGGGGGTTGTGCGGCAGCTCGTTATAGCAGTCGCTGCACAGGTCACGCCCCACTGAAGCGGGGGCGCCGCAGAGCAGGCAGCGGGCAGGGTAGAACAGTTGCTGTATACTTTTTAACCAGCTGTTTACCCCGTGTCTATTTGCCATTTGACAGCTCCTCCCTGAGCATGAATACTCGCCTGCGATAATTACCCAGCACCGATGCAGGAACAACCGATGGCGCAGAGCAACTTGGCAGACGATAGCAGCAATAATAGCGAACTTCGACACGATTGGTCGCAACAAGAGGTGGAGCAGCTGTTCGCACTGCCGTTTATGGACCTCATCTACCGCGCCCAGCAGGTGCACCGCGAGAACTTCGATCCCAATGTGATTCAGGCCTCCAGCCTGCTCAACATCAAGACCGGCGGCTGTTCCGAGAATTGCGGCTACTGCTCGCAGAGCGCCCACCACGAGAAAGAGGTCGACCTTCAGCGCGAGCAACTGCTCGACACCGAAACCGTCCTGAGCGAGGCCCGGAAGGCAAAAGAGGGCGGTGCGACCCGCTTCTGCATGGGGGCCGCCTGGCGTGCGCCGCGCGACGAGCAGCTCGATGCGGTGATCGAGATGATCCATGAGGTAAAGAACCTCGGCATGGAGACCTGCGTCACCCTCGGCATGCTCACCCCGGCCCAGGTGGAGCGCCTCAGTGAGGCGGGGCTGGACTACTACAATCACAACCTCGACACCTCTCGCGAGTTCTATAAAGAGGTGGTTACCACCCGAAGCTATGAGGATCGCCTCGACACCCTGGCCAACGTGCGTGCCGCGGGCATCAACGTCTGTGCCGGCGGCATCCTCGGTATGGGCGAGTCGCGAGCCGACCGTGCCGGGCTGCTGATCGAGCTGGCCAACCTGCCGGAGCACCCGCAGAGCGTGCCGATCAACCTGCTGGTGAAGGTGCCGGGCACCCCCATCGGCGACAGCGAGAGCGCCGGCGGACTCGACGTCTTCGAGTTCATTCGCACCATCGCCATCGCCCGCCTGTTGATGCCGCAGTCCCACGTGCGCCTCTCCGCCGGACGCGAGGGGATGAGTGACGAGGCCCAGGCGCTCTGCTTCCTCGCCGGGGCCAACTCCCTGTTCTACGGCGACCGCCTGCTCACCACCGACAACGCCACCGTCAACCACGACAAAGAGTTGTTCGAGCGCCTCGGTATCACCCCGGCCGCCTGACTCCCCCATGCTCGATCTGAAGCGCAAACTGGCGGAGCGCCAGGCGCAACACCTCTACCGCCGCCGCCGTGTGAGTGAAGGTCCGCAGGGGCCGGAGCAGCTGGTCGAGGGTAAGCGCTTACTCAGCTTCTGTAGCAACGACTACCTGGGCCTGGCCAACCATCCCGATATCGTCGCCGCCTTCAAACGGGGCGCGGAGGAGTATGGGGTCGGCAGCGGTGCCGCCCACCTGGTCAACGGCCACTCCCGCGCCCACCACGCACTGGAGGAGGAGCTGGCGGCGTTCACCGGGCGCGAGCGTGCGCTGCTCTTCTCCACCGGTTACATGGCCAACCTCGGCACGGTGGCGGCGTTGGTGGGGGCGGGTGACGGGGTGTTCGAGGACCGCCTCAACCACGCCTCGTTACTCGATGCCGGTCTGCTCTCCCGCGCCCGTCTTAGCCGCTACGAACACGGCGACGTCGCCTCGTTGCGGCAGAAGCTCCGTGCGAGTAAGGGCAAAGAGAAACTGGTCGTGAGTGACGGCGTCTTCAGTATGGATGGCGATATCGCCCCGCTGCCCGAGCTGGCGGCGGCGGCGCAGGAGCACGACGCCATGCTAATGGTGGACGATGCCCACGCCATCGGCGTGCTCGGACCGCAGGGGCGGGGCAGTTGCGCCCACTTCGGCCTCGGCAGCGAGGAGGTGCCGGTGGTGATGGCCACCCTGGGCAAGGGGGTCGGCAGCTTTGGCGCCTTCGTCGCCGGCAGCGAGTCGTTGATCGAGTGGCTGATCCAGGCGGCGCGCCCCTACATCTACACCACCGCGACCCCGCCGGCGCTTGCCGAGGCGACCCGCGCCAGCATCCGAATCATCGAACAGGATGAATGGCGTCGCGAAAAGCTGCGAACATTAATCGAACGGTTCCGAACCGGCGCAGAACAACTCGGTCTTGAGCTGATGCCCTCCGAGACCGCGATCCAGCCGCTGCTCATCGGCGATGCCGCCAGGGCGATGGCCATGAGCCGACAGCTGGAGGAGCAGGGGATCCTGATCAGCGCCATCCGTCCCCCCACCGTCCCCGAGGGGACGGCGCGGCTGCGTATCACCTTCAGCGTCGCCCACAGTGAGGAGCAGGTGGACCGCCTGCTCACCGCCCTGGAGGCTGTGCAATGAGTCTCTATGTAGAGAGCCACGGTAAGGGCACCGATCTGGTGCTGCTGCACGGCTGGGGATTGCACGGCGGCATCTTCAGGCCGGTGATAGACGCCCTGTCGAAGCACTACCGCCTCCACCTGGTCGACCTGCCGGGCCACGGGCGCAGCGAAATGGTCGAGGGTGACTATTCACTCGACGCCATAGCCGCTGCCGTGGCGGATGCGGTACCGCAGAATAGTAGCTGGCTCGGCTGGTCACTGGGTGGCCGTGTTGCCCTGCAGGGTGCTGCCGATGGCGCCTTGATCGATAAGCTGCTGCTGGTCGGCACCACCCCCTGTTTTACCCGGCGCAGCGACTGGCCCCATGCGATGCCGGAGTCCGAGCTGCTGAAGGTCGCCGACTCCCTGCAGCACGACTACAAACAGACCCTGCAGCGCTTCCTCGCGGTGCAGTCGCGCGGCTCGGCGCATGGGCGCGAGGAGCTGCGCGCGCTACGCGGCGAGCTGTTTGAGCACGGCGAGCCAGAGATGGCCGCGCTGGAGGGGGGGCTGGAGATCCTGCGCAGTGTCGACCTGCGCCCGCTGCTGCCAACTATTCAGCAGCCGACCCTGCTGCTGCACGGCGAACGCGACACCCTGGCGCCGTTGGCCGCCGCCGAATACAGCGCCATGGCGCTGCCGCACGCCACCCTGAGGGTGATCGAGGGGGCGGGTCACGCCCCCTTTATCTCCCACCCGACTGAGTTCGTTGCCGCGATCGAGGAATTTATCCATGGCTGACTCCCCGTTACGGCCTGACAAACAGCGCATGCGCGCCGCCTTCGAGCAGAGCGCCGAGCACTACGATGCGGTGGCCTTGCTGCAGCGCGAGGTGGCGGACCGCCTGCTGGAGCGGCTGGAGATCCTGAAGATGACACCCGCCACCGTGCTGGATCTCGGCAGCGGCACCGGCTACTGCAGTGAGAAGATCGCCGCGCACTACCCCAGGGCGCGCATCACCTCGCTGGACCTGGCCACTTCAATGGTGGCAAAGAGCCGTGGCCGCTTCTCGGCCTGGAACCGTTTTCGTCGCGGCCACCAGTTCGTCTGCGGCGATGCAGAAATGCTCCCCTTCGCCGACAACAGCTTCGAGATGATCTTCTCCAACCTCACCATCCAGTGGTGCACCGACCTGGAGCGGGCCTTTAGCGAGATGAAGCGGGTATTGAAGCCGGGCGGTGTGCTGCTCTACACCACCCTTGGCCCCGACACCCTGAGGGAGTTGCGCGCCAGCTGGGCAGCGGTGGACGGGCAGGTGCACGTCAACACCTTCCTCGACATGCACGACGTGGGCGATGCGATGTTGCGTGCACGCCTTGCCGAACCGGTGATGGACATGGAGCAGCTCACCATGACCTACGACGATGCCATGACCCTGATGCGCGACCTCAAGACCCTCGGCGCCCACAACGTCAACCCGGGCCGCAGTGGCGGCCTGACCGCACCGAGGAAGCTGAAGGCGGTGATGCAGGCCTACGAACGGTTCCGCATGGCGGACGGCCAACTGCCCGCCAGCTACGAGGTGGTCTACGGCCACGCCTGGCGGGCCGAGCAGGAGAGTGAGCCGCTGCAACAGCCGCCCGGCGAGTTCCCGGACGAGTTCAGGGTCTCGCTCGATCAACTGGGGCGCAACGATGGCTAAGGGCTTCTTCATTACCGGCACCGACACGGAAGTCGGCAAGAGCTGGTGCAGCGCCGGCATCATGCAGCGTCTCCAGCACCAGGGCCATACGGTGGTGGGGATGAAGCCGGTGGCCAGCGGCTGTGCCCGCACCACCGAGGGGTTGCGCAACGATGATGCCCTGCTGATCCAGCAATATGCCTCGGTTGCCGTCGACTACGAAACGGTCAACCCCTACAGCTTCGAGCCCGCCATCGCCCCCCACGTGGCGGCGGCCCAGGCGGGAGAACGCATCAAGCTGGGAAAGATCCTCGAGCGCTACCTCGAACTGAAGTCGCTGGCGGAATACGTGGTGGTCGAGGGGGTCGGCGGCTGGCAGGTGCCGTTGAACGAGGATGAGAGCGTTGCCGACCTGGCCCAGGCGTTGAAGCTGCCCGTGATCCTCGTGGTGGGGATTCGACTCGGTGCCATCAACCATGCCTTGCTGACGGCGGAGTCGATTCGCGCCAGCGGCTGCGAACTGGCCGGCTGGATCGCCAACCAGGTCGACCCGCAGATGAAGGAGCCCGCCCAAACCATCGAGGCGATTGAGCAGCGTATCGGGGTACCGCTGCTTGGCGTTGTACCGTGCCTGGAGCAGTTCGATGTGGCGGCCATCGAAGCGGGGCTTGAAGGCATCAAGGGCTGAAAATAAACAAGGAAGGGAATATGAAGAATAAGATCGTACTGGCCTGCCTGCTCATGCTGTTCTCGCTAGGGCGTGCCCATGCCGAAACCCCGATGTGGCTGAGTACCGGGATTGCGACTACCGGCTCGGGTTACCTGGGTTCAACCTTTAGCGCCAATGTCATGCCGAGTGAGTGGGGCCTTGCCTATCAGCAGGTCGATATGTCGGATGTTGGGAGTAGCGTGGAGTGCGTGGTCTTTTTGAAGTTTCTATTCGGCGAAGACTGCACCAGTGGGGGCGATGATATTGCAGAAAAGTCGCTCCTGCTGTTACGTGAGTTCGACAACGCCGGGATCCTGCTCGGTGCCGGTGTCGGTGTGGTGAAAAGGAGCTACGCAAACCCGGCGATAGCGGACGAAGAGGCGGTCGGGGTGCCGGTGATGCTGACGGTACGCAGCCAGCGCTTCCGCAATCTGGGTCTCTCCGTATCGCTGCAGGGAAATATCAACAGTATCTATTCGTACGGTGGGGTGAGCGTCAAACTGGAGCTGGGTAGACGCCACCGTAGCGAATAACTCGGGACTACAGCTTCTCGGTCGTGATCTTCCAGAACTCGTCGCCGGCCTCGTTGTGCCTGACCGCCTCGCGGATGGTCAGCTTCTTCATTTCGTGTTTGGTCTTCACCTTGGTGTGGGCGGTGACGATGGTGGTCAGGGGGTGCATGGTGCCGCTGACCTTGACGAAGGCGTCGCCCTGCTCCTCCTCCATCTGCTGTTCCAGCGCCTCGATCTCCTCGGCGGCCTGCTGGTTCTCCTCCTCCAGCGTAGCGATCTGCTGCTCCAGTTCGGGCAGGGAGGCGGCGATGGCATCCTGGCGCTCGAACATGGCGTTGACCTTGCGCTCGGCCTCTGCGGCGCGCTCGGAGACCTCGGCGATCTGTTGATCGACATCATCGATGAAGTCCTCCATGCCCTGATCGACCAGGGCCTCGCGCTGCTCCTTCAGCTGCCGCAGCTCCACCTGTGAGCTGTCCTGCACCTGGGCGATCTCGGCGATCTCCATGTCGATGGTACCGCTCTCCACCCTCTCATCGTCCATCTGCACGCGCAGGGCGGTGATCTGTTCGTTGCGCTGTTCGCTCTCCTCCCTGAGCTCGGCGATCTGCGCCTCCAGCAGCGCGTCGCTGCCGACCATCAGGGTGGAGGCGGCGGCATTGTCGGAGCCCACATCGCGTACCGTAATGCCCTGCCGGGTGGCGATGCGTGAGCGCAGGATGCGCCCCTTTTCGGCGAACAGGCTGCCACCGCACATAATGTCGCAGCCCATGATCTCCTTCTTCACCTCGACGTTGCCGGCCACCTCAACCTCGGCGTTGTGAATGAAGGCGGCGATAAGGTTGCCGCCGACCTTCATGCGGGCGCCGTGGATGCCGCCCTGGACGACGACGTCGCCCTTGATGTCGATATCGGCCGCCTCGATCTCGTTGGCGGTGAGGCGTCCGCCCCTGACCCGGAAGTCGCGCTCGACCGCGCCCTTGACCTGGATGTCGCCGTCGAACTCCACGTGGCCCGTTTCGTAGCCGATGTCGCCGTCGATCTGGCGCTGCGGGTAGACCGCTATCTTGTTCATCGCCAGCGACGGACTGCCGTCGAGATCGGCGGTGACGCTCTTGCCGTCTGCGGCCAGCTTGACCCCCTTGCCGATCTTGAACTTGACCGGCTTTACGCTCTTGACCGGTATCTCCTTGCCGTAGATGTTGGTGCCGGGGGTACCCGGATCCGGGTCGCTCAGCTCCGCCAGCAGGTCGCCCTCCTTGACCTGCGGGATCTGGCCGCGCTCCTTGAAGTCGATGATGCCGTCGTGCTCTTCGCCGACCTTGAGCGGGTTGGTGTCGAAGTGGTAGGTGATCTCGCCGCCGTGGCCCTGCACCGGTGCGGTACCGCGGGCGATAACGAATTTCTCCTCGCGCTCTGCCCCCTGGTGCAGCCAGGCATCGAGCTGGATCTCGGAGACGAGGCCATGCACCACGCCGTACTCCTGCAGCATGGCGTCGATCTGCTCGCGCAGCCCATCCATCTCGGCATCCGGATCGACGTAGAGGATAGCGCTGAGGCCGTCACGGGCGAGGCTGATCTTGACGGCGTCCAGCTTGCCCAGCAGTTTTTCACCACGGGCCTGGGCCTGGCTCTCACGCAGCTCACGGGCGAGGCGCTTCTGGGTCTCGACCACGCTCTGGCGCTGCTCCTCGCTCATCGCCCCCTCTTCGATGAGGATGTCGCCGATCATCGACTTGCGCTTGTGCCTGACGAAGTGTTCCTTCTGCTGCTGCAGCGCCCCCTCGACCTGCGGTTCGCTGACGAAGCCGCTCTTTACCGCGATCTTGCCGAACTTGATGTCGCGGATGCGCATCACCTTCATCTGCTGCGCGTCGTGCAGGAAGTTGAGCTGGGTGGGGCTGAGCATGCCCATATCGAGGAAGGTCTGGCCGACGTTTTCGGGCGGGGATTGTTCGTCGTGCTGGTCGAGCGCCAGCTGCAGCTGCTCCTCGCTGATCAATTTGAAGCGTACGGCGAGGCTGCCGATCATCTTCAGGGCTTCAGGCGTTTCGATGCTCATTTGCGTGGTGTCGCTGCTGGCGGCGTATTGATGGCCGCTGCTGGCGGATGGTCCGTATCAATTAAAGTTATCTGTCTATCTTATTACGGCTGCACGGCTAATGATAGCAGCGCCGGAAGGCGTAGTGTGACGGCCGTCACACTCGGTTGGGGCGCTACACGCGCCGCCGGGGAGGGAAACGGGCGCGAATCGCGCCGCCGGCGATAGATACGGGCGCTAATCGCGCCCTTGGGGCCAGTTGGAGATGAGGATGGTGCTGCCGAGGATCGCCAGCACCCAGCTCTCCAGCGGCATGCCGTAGGCCATGCGTGCCGGGGCGTAGCCGCTCAGCCCCAGCAGCAGGGCAGCGCTGATGATGAGCGCGGAGCCGAGGATGGCGAAGAAGGTGCGGCGGTTGGCGCTACGGATCTCGCGCTGTATCCGTTGCAGCTCCTCGTTGTTGCCCTTGATCTCCAGCTTGCCGTGCTTGGCCTGGTGCAGCACGTCGTGAATCAGGGAGGGGATCTCCGGCAGCTTCTCGCCCCACTGCGGCACGTTCTCCTTGAGGCGCTTGAGTGCGGCGCGCGGCCCCACCTGTTCGCTCATCCAGCGCTCGAGGAAGGGTTTGGCGGTCTGCCACAGGTCGAGCTCCGGGTAGAGCTGGCGCCCCAGCCCCTCGATGTTGAGCAGGGTCTTCTGCAGCAGCACCAGTTGCGGCTGCACCTCCATGTTGAAGCGGCGCGCGGTCTGGAACAGGCGCAGCAGCAGCTGGCCGAAGGAGATCTCGGCCAGCGGGCGCTCGAAGATCGGCTCGCACACGGTGCGGATCGCCGCCTCGAACTCGTCGACGCGGGTGTCGTGCGGTACCCAGCCCGACTCCACGTGCAGCTCCGCCACCCGCTGGTAGTCGCGGTGGAAGAAGGCGAGGAAGTTCTCGGCCAGGTAGCGCTGGTCCTCGTGGCTGAGGGTGCCGACGATGCCGAAGTCGACCGCCAGGTACTGCCCCTCGGGCGAGACGAAGATGTTGCCCGGGTGCATGTCGGCGTGGAAGAAGTTGTGGCGGAACACCTGGGTGAAGAAGATCTCCACGCCGCGGGCGGAGAGCGCCTTGAGGTCGATGCCCGCCTCGCGGATCGCCGCGATGTTGCCGATGGGGATGCCGCCGATGCGCTCCATCACCATCACGCTCTTGCGGCAGTGCTGCCAGTGCACCTCCGGCACGTAGAGCATCTTCGAGCCGAGGAAGTTGCGGCGAATCTGCGCCGCCGAGGCCGCCTCGCGCATCAGGTCGAGCTCATCGAGCAGGGTCTTCTCGAACTCGGCCACCACCTCGAGCGGACGCAGGCGGCGTCCCTCGGACCAGAAGCGCTGCAGGTTGCCGGCGAGGATATAGAGCAGCCCCAGGTCGCGGCGGATCACCGGTTCGATGTTGGGGCGCACCACCTTCACCACCACCTCGGTGCCGTCCAGCAGGCGGGCGCAGTGCACCTGGGCGATGGAGGCGGAGGCGAGCGGGGTCCTGTCGAACTCGGCGAAGACCTCGTTTATCGGCTGGCGGTAGGCCTTCTCGATGATCGCCACCGCCTCGTCGCCGGGGAAGGGGGGGACGCTGTCCTGCAGCCTGGCCAGCTCCTCGGCGATGTCGTCCGGCAGCAGGTCGCGGCGGGTAGAGAGGATCTGCCCGAATTTAACGAAGATCGGCCCCAAATCCTCCAAAGTACGGCGAATTCGCTCACCGCGCCCCACCTCCTTGTTGTGCAGCACGCGCCACCACATAAACCAGCGCAGGAAGCGCAGCGGGCGGAACAGGTGGGTGGCGAGGATCAGATCATCCAGACCGTGACGCATTAGCGTCCAACTTATGTAGATCAGGCGCATCGCCTGGCCGGGACGGATCACCGTGTTATTCCTCTTTCTCTCTATTCAGGTAGGAGGCCCGCCCTCGGGCCGAACAGGTGTTATGGCCCATTCGCGGCGAGGGCGCCGCTCCTACGGTTCTTTATTCGATTGCCTTGGTCAGGCGCTTCACCCGCGCCTCGATGCGGTCGACGTCGCTGCGCAGGGTGTCGACACCCTTAATGAACTCCGCCACCTCCCACTCCACCGGCAGGGTGTCGCTCTCCTCCTGCAGGTAGTCGGCGCCGTCGCGTCCCAGGTGTTCGGCGCTACGCCGGCCCCAGGCGAAGAGGTCGCGTAGGGTGTTGCCGATCTGGTGGGCGATGATGTCGCCAGTAAGGCGTGAGAGGTGCTCTTCCCAGTCGATGTCGAGCTGCTCGAAGACGCGCTGGATCTGCTGCCCCAGCTCCACATCGCCGTCGATCTCCACCCCGCCGTCGAACATCGCCTCGCCGGTGCGACCGGTGGAGATGCGCAGCAGGGCGAAGGGGGCACCGCGCAGGGTGGTGTCGATCTCGCCGTCGAAGTCGCCCATCAGGCGCAGTTTGCCATCAAGGGTGGGTTGCAGGGTGAGGGTGATGCCGGTGCCGCTAAGCTCCATGGCGATGGTCTTGCCCTGCAGGCGGGCGAGACGCCTGCCGGTGTCGGGGTCGAGGGCCAGGGCGGCGTTGACCGCCTGCTCCAGCAGCGCCAGCGCGGCGACATCGATCATGAAGCCGCCCGCCATGGTTAGAATTTGAAGCCGCGGTGCAGGGCGACAATGCCCCCGGTCAGGTTGTGATAGTCGCAGCGCTCGAAGCCGGCGTTCTGCATCATCCCCTTGAGGGTCTCCTGGTCCGGGTGCATGCGGATCGACTCGGCCAGGTATTTGTAGCTCTCGGCGTCGTTGGCGACGATCTTGCCCATCAGCGGCAGCAGCTTGAAGGAGTACTGGTCGTAGACCGCACTCAGCCCGGCGCTGGTGGGCTTGGAGAACTCCAGCACCAGCAGGCGGCCGCCTGGCTTGAGGATGCGGAACATGGAGGCGATCGCCTTGTCCTTGTCGGTGACGTTGCGCAGGCCGAAGGCGATGGTGATGAGGTCGAAGTGGTTGTCGGGGAAGGGCAGGCACTCGGCGTTGGCCTGGGCGTAGCGCACGTTGCCGACGATGCCGCGGTCGATGAGGCGCGAACGCCCCACCTTGAGCATCGAGTCGTTGATGTCGGCCAGTACCACTTCACCCTCGGAACCGACGATTTCGCTGAACTTGGCGGCAAGATCGCCCGTTCCACCGGCAATATCCAGCACCTTCCAGCCGCGGCGCACGCCGCTCTGCTCGATGGTGAAGCGCTTCCACAGGCGGTGGATGCCCATCGACATCAGGTCGTTCATCAGGTCGTACTTGGCGGCCACCGAGTGGAAGACCTCGGCCACCTTGCCCTGCTTCTCCTCGGTGCGAACCGTCTCGTAACCGAAGTGGGTGGTGGTGTCCTGCTGCTGCTGATCCTGATGATTTTCGTTCACGCTAATGCCTTTTATGCCTTGCGCTGGTGGCCGGCGGCCTCCAGTCGGGAGAGGTAATCTTGCCAGTATTCGTCGTAATTTACACCCAGATCGTAGAGGGTATCCCAGGAGTAGATGCCGCTCTCGTGGCCGTCGTCGAAGCTCGGCTGGATGGCGTAGGTGCCCACCTGCTCGATCTTCTCGATGTTCACCTCCTCCTTGCCCACCTGCAGAACCTCCTGGCCCGGGCCGTGGCCCTGCACCTCGGCGGAGGGGGAGTAGACGCGCAGGTACTCACAGGGCAGGTCGAAGCGGCTGCCGTCGTCGAAGGCGACCTCCAGCGAGCGCTGCTGTTTGTGCAGGGTGATCTCGGTCGGGATGTGCTTGTTCATGGTGTTCCTCGGTACTGGTTAACTATTGATGTAGCTAACATGTGGTGTTCGTACGGGGCGCTTTCAATCAGACGCAAAGTGGGGATTTTACCCTAACTAGCCCCTCCCACACAGGGGGAGGGGGGGGAGAGAGGGGGTCTACAGGATGTAGCGGCTCAGGTCCTCGTCGGCGGCCAGCTCGCCGAGCTGCGAGTCGACGTAGCCACCATCCACGCTGATGTGCTGGCCGCCCTTGTCGGCCGCCTCGTAGGAGAGGTTCTCCAGCAGTCGCTCCATTACCGTATGCAGGCGGCGCGCGCCGATATTCTCGGTCGTCTCGTTCACCCGCCAGGCGATCTCGGCGAGGCGGGTGATCCCCTCCTCGGTGAAGTCGATGGTGACCCCCTCGGTGGCCATCAGCGCCTGGTACTGCTCGGTGAGCGAGGCATCGGGCTCGGTGAGGATGCGCTTGAACTCCTCCACCCCCAGGCCGTCGAGCTCCACACGGATCGGCAGGCGCCCCTGCAGCTCCGGGATCAGGTCCGACGGCTTGGAGAGGTGGAAGGCGCCGGATGCGATGAACAGGATGTGATCGGTCTTGATCATGCCGTATTTGGTTGAGATCGTGGAGCCTTCAACCAGCGGCAGCAGGTCGCGCTGCACCCCCTCGCGGGAGACGTCGGGCCCCTTGCCGCCACCCTCGCTACGGCCGGTGATCTTGTCCATCTCGTCGAGGAAGACGATGCCGTTCTGCTCCACCGCGTTGAGGGCACGGGTCTTGATCTCCTCCTCGCTGACCAGCTTGGCCGCCTCCTCGTCGGTGAGTTGCTTCAGCGCCTCCTTGATGCGCATCTTGCTCTTCCTGGTGCGCTGGCTGCCGATGTTCTGGAACAGCCCCTGCAGCTGCGAGCTCATCTCCTCCAGCCCCGGCGGCGCCATGATCTCAACGCCGATGGGGTTGTCGCTAACCTCGACCTCGATCTCCTTGTCGTCCAGCTCGCCCTCGCGCAGCTTCTTGCGGAATTTCTGTCGGGTGCCCGACTCCTCCTCGCGCTTCGGCTCTTCGTCAAAGCCGAAACCGCTGGCGGAGCGGGCCGGCGGCAGCAGGATATCGAGGATGCGGTCCTCCGCCGCCTCGAAGGCGCGGTGGCGTACCTTTTTGGTCTCCTCCTCGCGCACCATCTTCAGCGCGATCTCGATAAGATCGCGAACAATCGACTCCACATCGCGGCCGACATAGCCCACTTCGGTGAACTTGGTCGCCTCCACCTTAATAAAGGGGGCGCGCGCCAGCTTCGCCAGGCGGCGGGCGATCTCGGTCTTGCCGACGCCGGTGGGGCCGATCATCAGGATGTTCTTCGGCGTGATCTCGTTGCGCAGGCTCTCCTCCACCTGGCCGCGGCGCCAGCGGTTGCGCAGGGCGATGGCCACGGCGCGCTTGGCGCCCGCCTGGCCGATGATGTGCTTGTCCAGCTCCTGGACAATCTCTCTGGGGGTCATGGTCGACATGCTTTGACTACTCTCTTACTCGATGTCGAGTTCTTCGATAGTGAGGTTATTGTTGGTGTAAATGCAGATATCTGCAGCGATATTAAGGCCTTTTTCCACGATCTCGCGGGCACTCAGCTCGGTGTTGTCGTACAGCGCGGTGGCCGCCGCCTGGGCGAAGGAGCCGCCGGAGCCGATGGCGATAAGGTTGTTCTCCGGCTCGATCACATCGCCGTTACCGGTGATCATCAGGGTGGCGGTCTGGTCCGCCACCAGCAGCAGCGCCTCCAGCTTGCGCAGCACCCGGTCGGTGCGCCAGTCCTTCGCCATCTCCACCGCGGCGCGGGTGAGGTGGCCCTGGTGCTTCTCCAGCTTCGCCTCGAAGCGCTCGAACAGGGTAAAGGCGTCGGCAGTGCCGCCGGCAAAACCGGCGATCACGTTGTCGCGGTAGAGGCGGCGCACCTTGCGCGCATTGCCCTTCATCACGGTATTGCCGAGCGAGACCTGGCCGTCACCGCCGATCACGACCTTGTCGTTGCGGCGCACGGCGAGAATGGTGGTTCCACGATACTGTTCCAATGGAAACTCCTG
>JBNKUL010000085.1:0-50316 GCA_050298555.1 Thiohalomonadaceae bacterium | reverse complement strand
ATCGGCACGCCGAGCAGCGGGCCGGACTCACCGGCGGCGATGCGGGCATCGGCGGCGCGCGCCTGCTCCAGCGCCTGCTCTTCGGTAACGGTGATGTAGCTGTTGAGGTCGCCATCGAGCTGCTTGATGCGCTCCAGATAGGCCCGGGTCAGCTCCTCACTGGTGAACTCGCCGGCCTTCAGTCCGGCCGCCAGTTCGGCAATAGTCTTGTTATGCATGGGTATGTCTCTTCAGGTGTCGCCCGTGGGCGAAACAGCTCATTCGATTACTTTGGGAACCAGGAACAGGCCGTTCTCTACCGACGGCGAGTGGGCCTGCAGGTGCTCACGCTGGTTCTCCTCGCTCACCACGTCCTCGCGCAGGCGCTGCGCCATATCGAGGGGGTGGGCCATGGGGGTGACGCCGCTGGTGTCGACGCCATTCATCTGTTCGACCAGGGTGAGGATGTTGGACAGGTTCTCGGCATAGGCGGGAACGTCCTCCTCGCCGATGGCGAGCCGCGCCAGGTGTGCGATGTTCTCGACATCGCTCTTATCCAGTGCCATAGGTAACTCCAGCTAATAGAAGCTATTGCGCAAAAAGGGGGAACTTATCACAGATATGACCTTGCCCAAAGACCCGCCAGGTTGTTACATTAGCGCGATCATTACCTTTATATAGATTTAACCGACAACAAGCGAAGACATTTATGGGACTGCTGGGACGTTTTAAGGGGATGTTTTCCTACGATATTTCTATCGATCTGGGAACCGCCAATACTCTGGTTTACGTGCGTGGTGAGGGGATCGTGCTCAACGAACCGTCCGTGGTCGCCATTCGTCAGGAGGGTGCCGCCAACGCTGCCAAGCGCATCGCCGCCGTCGGTGCCGAGGCCAAGGCGATGCTGGGCCGTACTCCCGGCAATATCATTGCCATCCGCCCGATGAAGGACGGCGTTATCGCCGACTTCACCATCACCGAGAAGATGCTCCAGACCTTCATCAGCAAGGTGCATGAGAACAAGTTCAAGTCGCTCAAGCCCAGCCCCCGCGTCCTCATCTGCGTCCCCTGCGGCGCCACCCAGGTGGAGCGCCGCGCCATCAAGGAGAGCGCCGCCGGTGCCGGTGCCCGCGAGGTCTACCTGATTGAGGAGCCGATGGCCGCGGCCATCGGCGCCGGTATGCCGATCTCCGAGGCCAGCGGTTCGATGGTGCTGGACATCGGCGGCGGTACCACCGAGATCGCCGTGCTCTCCCTGAATGGCATCGTCTACTCCAACTCGGTACGCATCGGCGGCGACCGCTTCGACGAGGCGATCATCAGCTACGTGCGCCGCAACTACGGCACCCTGATCGGTGAGTCCACCGCCGAGCGCATCAAGGAGGAGATCGGCTCCGCCTATCCCAGCGCCGAGGTGCGTGAGATCGAGGTGCGCGGCCGCAACCTGGCCGAGGGTATTCCGCGCAGCTTCACCCTCAACTCCAACGAGATCCTCGAGGCGCTGCAGGAACCGCTCTCCGGCATTGTCGGCGCGGTACGCACCGGCCTGGAGCAGACCCCGCCCGAGCTGGGGGCCGATATCGCCGAGCGCGGTATGGTGCTGACCGGCGGCGGCGCGCTGCTGCGCGACCTCGACCGCCTGTTGATGGAGGAGACTGGCCTGCCGGTGATCATCGCCGAAGACCCGCTGACCTGTGTCGCCCGCGGCGGTGGCCGCGCCCTGGAGCTGATGGACGAGCACGGTGGCGACATCTTCGCACTGGAATAAGCCACGCCAGCCAACTCCTTGAGGGGGGATAGACCATAAAACTGCTGTTTGCCCAAGGGCCATCCATCACGGTTCGCGCCGCCCTGCTGGTACTCGTCTCCGTCTCCCTGATGACCCTGGACCACCGCCAACACCACCTGGCGGGAATCCGCGCCGGCATCTCGGCACTGGTCTACCCGCTGCAATACCTGGTCGACCTCCCCTTTGCCACCGCCGGCTGGCTCTCGACCAGCTTCGCCACCCGCACCACCCTGCTGGAAGAGAACAAAATGCTGCGCGACGCGCAGCTGGAGCTCAACTTCAAACTACAGAAATTCAAGGCGCTGGAGAGCGAGAACAAACGGCTGCGCGAGCTGTTGCAGTCATCCAGCCGCAAGTGGGAGCGGGTGCTGATCGCCGAACTGCTGCAGGTCGACTTCGACCCCTTCCACCACCTGGTACTGCTTAACAAGGGGGAGAACGACGGCGTCTTTGCCGGCCACCCCCTGGTCGATGCCCACGGCGTCATCGGCCAGGTGGTCGACACCGCCCCCTTCTCCAGTAGCGCCATCCTCATCACCGACCCCAGCCACTCGGTACCGGTACAGGTCAACCGCAACGGCCTGCGCACCCTGGCGGTGGGCACCGGCGAGGACGGCATCCTCGACATCCCTCACCTGCCCAATAACGCCGACATCGAGGTGGGCGACCTGCTGGTCACCTCCGGCCTGGGGCTGCGCTTCCCGCCCGGCTACCCGGTGGCCACGGTGAGTCGCATCGACAAGGACCCCTCCCAGCCCTACGCCAGCGTCAGCGCGACCCCGCTGGCCCACCTCAAACGCACCCGCGAGGTGCTGCTGGTATGGCCGGGCAGCAAGGAGAAGGGCGAATGAGGATGACCCACCACCGCGGTGGCGGGGTGATCCTGCTGACCTTCGTCACCGCTCTCATGCTCACCCTGCTGCCGCTGCCCGAGTGGGCCGCCTACCTGCGGCCAGAGTGGGTCACCATGGTGCTGATCTACTGGTGCATGGCACTGCCACAACGGGTCGGCGTTGGCATCGGCTGGATGGCCGGGCTGTTTCTCGATGTGGTGCATGGTGCGGTGCTGGGGCAGTACGCGATGGCAATGGCACTCATCGCCTACTTCACCCTCAGCCTGCACCAGCGCCTGCGCGTCTACCCGGTGGGGCAACAGGCGCTGGTGGTGCTGCTGCTGGTGCTGTTCCAGCAGGTACTGATGGTCTGGATCAAGGGCTTCATCGGCGAGCCACCGAAGAGCCTGCTCTCCTGGCTGCCCGCCTTCACCACCATGCTGCTGTGGCCCTGGGTGTTCGTCATACTGCGGGATATACGCCGTAAATATAAGGTGAGTTAGTACCGTGCCCCTGATGAAGCGCCGGGTCACCCTGCTGAAGAACCCGATCCGGGAACGCCACCTGTTCAAGGTCCGCGCCATCGTTGCGCTGGCCTTCAGCCTGCTGCTGATGGCCATCCTCATCGCCCGCATGTTCTACCTGCAGCAGGTACAGCATGAGCACTACACCACCCTCTCCACCAACAACCGGGTGAGCGTACAGCCCCTCGCTCCCACCCGCGGCCTGATCTTCGACCGCAACGGCGTAGTGCTGGCACAGAACCTCCCCACCTTCAGCCTGGAGCTGGTGGCCGAACGGGTCGATGACATGGATCAGACCCTGGCCGAGATCGCCAAGCTGATCCAGGTCAGCGAAGAGGACCTCGAACGCTTTCGCCGCGAGCTCAAGCGCCGCCGCCGCTTTGAGGCGGTACCACTACGCTTCCGCCTCGACGACAGGGAGGTGGCGCTGATCGCGGTCAACGGCCACCGCCTGCCGGGGGTGGAGATCAACGCCACCCTCACCCGCCACTATCCGCTGGGCGTGCTGACCGCCCACAGCGTCGGCTATGTCGGGCGCATCAATGAAAAAGAGCTGCAGCGGCTCGACCCCACCAACTACGCGGCCACCACCTACGTCGGCAAGATCGGCGTGGAGAAGAGCTACGAGCAACAGCTGCACGGCGAGGTCGGTTACCAGCAGGTGGAGACCAACGCCAGGGGCCGGGTACTGCGGGTGCTGGACAGCACCCCACCCAAACCGGGTCAGAACCTCTACCTCAACATCGACACCCGCCTGCAGCGCGAGGCCCACCAGGCCTTCGGCAAGGAGCGCGGCGCCCTGGTGGCGATAGAGCCGGAAAGTGGCGCGGTGCTTAGCCTGGTCAGCGTCCCCAGCTACGACCCCAACCTGTTCGTTAACGGTATCCCGCTCAAGACCTACACGGAACTGCGCGACAACCGTAACCAGCCGCTGTTCAACCGCGCCCTGCGCGGCCAATACCCGCCCGGCTCCACCACCAAGCCCTTCATCGGCCTGGCGGGGCTGGAACTGAACGAGATCACCACCCTCGATGCGGTGGCCTGCAAGGGGTGGTACAGCCTGAAGAACGACGACCACCGCTACCGCGACTGGAAGAAGACCGGCCACGGCACCATCGGCCTGACCCGTGCCATCGTCGAGTCCTGCGACGTCTTCTTCTACGACCTCTCTCTGAAACTGGGCATCGACAAGATCTCCAGTTACATGGCCCAGTTCGGCTTCGGCAAGCGTAGCGGCATCGACATCGGCGGTGAGGCCGGCGGCCTGCTGCCCAGCCGCGCCTGGAAACGGCGCGTGCACAAGGAGCCGTGGTTCCCCGGCGAGACCCTGATCACCGGAATCGGCCAGGGCTTCTATCTGGCCACACCGCTGCAGCTGGCCAGCGCCACCGCCACCCTGTCGCTGCGCGGCCAGCACATGCTGCCCCGAGTGGTGAACCGGCTACAGGCCCCGAATAGCCAGCAGGTCACCGAACAGCCACCCAAACTGTTGTCGCAGCTGCCGGTCAGCGACGAGGGCAACTGGTGGCGTATCAAGCGGGCGATGACCAAGGTGGTGCATGACCTCCACGGTACCGCACGCCGTATCAACCGCGGGCTGCGCTATAAAATGGCGGGCAAGACCGGTACCGCGCAGGTATTCTCCATCGCCCAGGACGCCGAGTACGATGCCGAGGAGATCACCAAGCGGCTGCGTGACCACGCCCTGTTCATCGCCTTCGCCCCGGTAGAGGATCCGAAGATCGCCGTTGCCCTGATCGTGGAGAACGGTGGCAGCGGTGGCGCCGTGGCGGCCCCCATCGCCCGCAAGGTGATCGATCGCTACCTGGTGGGCGACCAACCCAACAAGGAAAGCCCCTGATGCTGCTCAGCGACGCCTCCTCCAGCCACGGCCTGTTCCGCCGCCTCCACCTCGACCCGCCACTGCTGGCGGCGCTGCTGCTGCTGGCGGGGGTCGGCCTGATGATCCTCTACAGCGCCGCCAATCAGGATGAGGCGCAGTTGTGGAAGCAGGTCACCCGCCTCGGCGTCTCCTTCGGCGTGATGCTGCTGTTCGCCCAGATCAACCCCGACACCCTGATGCGCTGGACCCGCTGGATCTTCGCCTTCGGCCTCATCATGCTGGTGCTGGTGCTGGTGTTCGGCGATACCGGTAAGGGGGCGCAACGCTGGCTGCGGCTCGGTTCGTTCCGTTTCCAGCCCTCGGAGCTGATGAAGCTGGCGGTGCCGATGATGGTCGCCTGGTACCTGGCGGAGAAGCCGCTGCCACCGCGCCTCAGCCACCTGGCGATAGCCGCCCTCATCGCCCTGGTGCCCACCCTGCTGATCGCCAAACAGCCTGACCTCGGCACCTCGCTGCTGATCGCCACCTCCGGCATCTTCGTACTGCTGTTCGCCGGGCTGCAGTGGCGCATTATCGGCATCGCCTCGGTACTGGCGGTGCCCGCCGCCTGGCTGCTCTGGTCCTTCGGCATGCACGACTACCAGCGCCGCCGTGTGCTCACCTTCCTCAACCCGGAGAGCGACCCGCTCGGCTCGGGCTACCACATCATCCAGTCGAAGATCGCCATCGGCTCCGGCGGTAGCTACGGCAAGGGGTGGCTCAATGGTACCCAGTCGCACCTGGAGTTCCTGCCCGAACGCCACACCGACTTCATCTTCGCCGTGTTCGGCGAGGAGTTCGGTTTCATCGGCATTCTGCTGCTGCTGGCGCTCTACCTCTTTATCGTGCTGCGCGGCCTCTACATCGCGCTGGAGGCGCAGGACAGCTTCGGTCGCCTGCTGGCCGGGGCGCTGACCATGACCTTCCTGATCTATGTCTTCGTCAACATCGGCATGGTCAGCGGCCTGCTGCCGGTAGTCGGGGTGCCGCTGCCCTTGATTAGCTACGGCGGCAGCTCCATGGTGACCTTGATGGCCGCATTCGGTATCCTGATGTCCATCCACACGCACCGTAAGCTGTTGAAGGAATAGATAATAGTCATGCGCAAGCCACTCCCCCTGTTACTCGCGCTGCTCCTTGCCCTAAGCGGGCCGGTGAGCGCCGAGAGCGTACTCGACAAGTTTGCCGATACCCGTACCCTGATCGACGAAATGGTGCAGGAGCACGGTTTTGACCGCGACGAGCTGACCGCCCTGTTCGCCCGGGTGGAATTCCACCCCAAGATCATCGAGACCATCACCCGCCCCGCCGAATCGAAGCCGTGGCACCAGTACCGCCCCATCTTCCTCACCGAGAAGCGCATTCGCGGCGGAGTGGAATTCTGGGCGGAAAACGCCGCACTGCTGGCCCAGGCGGAGAAAGAGTACGGCGTGCCGGCCCACATCATCGTCGCCATTATCGGCGTCGAGACCTACTACGGTCGCCACAAGGGCACTTATAAGGTGGTGGAGGCACTCAGCACCCTCGGCTTCGGCTACCCCAAGCGCAGCAAGTTCTTCCGCGGCCAGATTAAGGAGTTCCTGCTGATGGCCCGCGAGGAGCAGCGCGACCCGCTGGAGTTCCTCGGCTCCTACGCCGGGGCGATGGGGATGCCGCAGTTCATCCCCAGCAGCTTCCGCCACTACGCCGTCGACTTCGATAAAGACGGCCACCGCGACCTGTGGGACAACCGCGCCGACATCATCGGCAGCGTCGCCAACTACTTCCACCAGCACCGCTGGAAGCTGGGCGAGCCGGTCACCAGCCGTGCCGAACTTAAGGGCAAGGCCCCCGAGCAGTACCTGGGCCAGAACTTCAAACCCGCGATCGAGCTGCGCCAGCTCAAGGCCGCCGGTGTAATGCCGATGAAACCGGTGGAGGAGCAGAAGGTAGCGCTGCTGGAACTGGAGAGCGATGCGCAGCACAAGGAGTACTGGGTGACGCTGCACAACTTCTACGTCATCACCCGCTACAACCGCAGCCCGCTCTACGCCATGGCGGTCCACCAGTTGAGTGAGGCTATACTTACCTCAAGAGCCGCCGAATTGCGCAACGCATCGCCCCGGAAGTCAGGATAACCCGCATGAAGAGAGTGACCGCCACAACCCGTACCAGCCTGCTTGCCGTGATGGCGGCTGCGCTGCTGCTGGGCGGTTGCACCCTCGGCTCGCGCGACTCCGGGCCGAAGCGGGCGCAGAACTTCGACCACCTGCCCGACGCCGTGCCCAAATACGAAAAGCGCACCCGCGCCGGCAATCCCCGCACCTATGTGGTTAACGGTAAGCGCTACTACGTGATGGAGCAGAGCACCGGCTATGTAAAGCGCGGCATCGCCTCCTGGTACGGCAAGAAGTTCCACGGCCGCAAGACCTCCAACGGCGAGACCTACAACATGTACGCCATGACCGCGGCGCACAAGACACTGCCCATCCCCTCCTACCTGCAGGTGACCAACCTGGACAACGGCAAGCGCGTGGTGGTGCGGGTAAACGACCGCGGCCCGTTCCACGGCGACCGCATTATCGACCTCTCCTACGCCGCGGCGAGCAAGCTGGGGTTTGCCTCCAGGGGCACCGGCAAGGTGGAGATTCGCGCCCTGGAGCCGGGCCAGCGCATCGATACCACCATCGTCGCCAGCGCCCAACCATCCGGCGTTACGCATAACCAGCTGTTCCTGCAGATGGGCTCCTTTATCGACCGCAACAGCGCCGAGTCGCTACGCGCCCAGCTGGCCCTGAGCAACGTCACCCAGGCCTCGGTGTTGCGTACCGAGGTGGACCGTAAGAACATCTACGCCATCCGCATCGGCCCCATCGCCTCCATCGAAGAGGCCGACACCCTCGCCTCCCATATTCACGACATGGGAATGGGCGTGGCTAACATCGTCATCGACTAGACCACCCCCTGCCGCCACGGCGTCCTGCAATTTTGCCGCTAAACCGGTAGAATAGCCGCCTGTTTCGCCATTTATCCCCTGTTTCGACAGCTGTATGCCTATGAACCGACTCAACGCCCTCTTTACCGCCATCCTCCTCTTCGTGCTTGCCGCGACGGCACAGGCCGCGCCCTCCATCATCCCCTCACCGCCCAAATTGGCGGCGACCGGCTATATCCTGATGGACTACCACAGTGGCCAGGTGATCGCGGCCGACAAGTCGCACCAACGCCTGGAGCCGGCCAGCCTGACCAAGATGATGACCGCCTATGTGGTCTCCCACGAACTCAAGTCGGGCCACATTTCACTGCAGGACAAGGTGCGTGTCAGCGAGAAGGCGTGGCGCATGCCCGGCTCGCGCATGTTCATCGAGGTGGGCAGTGAGGTCACGGTGGAGAAGCTGCTGAAAGGCCTGATCATCCAGTCGGGCAACGACGCCAGCGTTGCCCTGGCCGAGTATGTGGCAGGCAGCGAAGAGAGCTTCGTGCCGCTGATGAACGCCCACGCCAAGCGGCTGGGGCTGACCGGTACCCACTTCGCCAACAGCACCGGCCTGCCGGCGAAGGAGCACTACACCACACCGCGTGACATGGCGCTGCTGGCCGCGGCGATCATCCGCGACTTCCCCGACCACTACGACTGGTACTCGGAGAAGAGCTACACCTACAACAACATCTCGCAGAACAACCGCAACCTGCTGCTGTTCCGCGACAAGAGCGTGGACGGCATCAAGACCGGCCACACCGAGGCGGCCGGCTTCTGCCTGGTCTCATCGGCCAAGCGTCAGGAGATGCGCCTGATCTCGGTGGTGATGGGCACCCGTAGCGAAAAGGCGCGCGCCCAGGAGAGCCAGAAGCTGCTCAACTACGGCTTCCGCTTCTACGAGACCCACCGCCTCTACCAGGCAGGCCAGGAGCTGAAGCAGATGCGGGTATGGAAGGGCGAAAGCGAGGCGCTGCAGCTGGGGCTGCAGAACGAACTCTATATCACCGTGCCGCGCGGCCAGTACAAGAGCCTCAAGGCCTCGATGAACATCGACAAGACCATCATCGCCCCGGTAAGCCGCGGCGAGGCCTTCGGCAGCGTCAACATCCGCCTGGGTGACGAGTTGATTGCCGAACGCAAACTGGTGGCTCTGCAGGACGTGGCCGAGGGCGGCCTGGTACAGATCGCCAAGGACAGCGTCCTGCTGCTGTTCGAATAAGTCCGATACGTGGAGACGGCCTACCTTAACGGCGAGTTTCTCCCACTGACCGAGGCGAGGGTCTCGGTACTGGATCGCGGCTTCCTCTTCGGCGACGGCATCTATGAGGTGATCCCGGTCTACGGTGGACGCCTGTTCCGCCTCGATCACCACCTGCGGCGACTCGACCAGAGCCTGGAGGCGATCCACCTCAGCAACCCCCTCAGCCACCCGCAGTGGCAGGCACTGCTGCAGGAGCTGATAGCACGCAACGGCGACGGCGAGCAGTCGCTCTACCTGCAGATCACCCGCGGTACGATGGAGCGGCGCGACCACGGCCTCCCGCCCGAGATTGAGCCCACCGTATTCGCCATGAGCACCGCGGTAGAACCTCCCGGCGAGGGGGAGCTTGAGGGGCTGAGCGCGATCACCGTCGAGGACATCCGCTGGAAGCTCTGCCACATAAAGAGCATCACCCTGCTGCCCAACATCCTGCTGCGCCAGCAGGCACTGGAGAGCGGTGCCGACGAGGCGATCATGCTGCGCGACGGCGAGGTCACCGAGGGGGCCGCCAGCAACATCTTCGTAGTGCAGGGAGGCGTGGTCGCCACCCCGCCGAAGGGGCAATTGCTGCTGCCGGGGGTAACGCGCGACCTGGTCATGGAACTGTGCCACCACAACGGCATCCAATGTGAGGAGCGCCGCATCGACGAGGCGGCGCTGCGCGAGGCGGACGAGCTATGGCTCACCTCCGCCACCCGTGAGATCATGCCGATCACCATGCTGGACGGCCGGCCCCTTGCAAACGGCCGCCCCGGCCCCATCTGGGAGAGGGTGATTGGGCACTACCGCCGATACAAGCAGGCCTTCCGCGAAGGCCGTGAAGAGTACTGAGATGAGCGACGAGAAAGAGACACTACTGGAGTTCCCCTGCCAATTCCCGATCAAGGCGATGGGCAAGAACCACGACGACTTCGAGGCCCAGGTGGTCTCACTGGTGCGCAAACACTGCCCCGAGCTGAGCGAGGGAGCGGTAAAGTGCAACGACTCCAAGGGCGGCAAGTACCTCTCCGTCACCGTCACCATCACCGCCACCAGCCGCGAACAGCTCGACAATATCTACCTCGACCTCACCGCCTGCGAGCAGGTGATGATGGCGCTGTAACGGCGTGCCCACAGCGCCCATCAAGGTGCGTCGCCTCGGCCTGGTCGACTACCAGCCGACCTTCGAGGCGATGCGTGAGTTCACCGCCACACGCAACGAAAATACGCCGGACGAGATCTGGCTGCTGCAACACCCCCCTACCTTCACCCAGGGGCGCAACGGCAAGGCCGAACACCTGCTCGATACCGGCGACATCCCCCTCATCCCCATCGACCGCGGCGGCCAGGTCACCTACCACGGCCCCGGCCAGCTCATCGCCTACCTGCTGCTGGACCTCAAACGCCGCAAACTAGGGGTTCGTCAACTGGTCGGCCTGATGGAACAGGCGGTGATCGCGCTGCTTGCCGACTACGGCATCGAGGCCGCCGCACGCGCCGATGCCCCCGGCGTCTACATCGAAGGCGCCAAGATTGCCGCCCTCGGCCTGCGGGTGACGCGCGGCTGCAGCTACCACGGGCTCAGCCTCAACGTCGACATGGACCTCTCCCCCTTCAAACGCATCAATCCCTGCGGCTATCCGACCCTTGCGGTCACCTCGATGCAACAACGGGGTCTCTCCGCCACACCAGAACAGGTCGGCGAACAACTCGCCGAGCGGCTACAGCAACTGCTCGACCGATAGCCCACCATCCCCTCGTCATTCAGCTGTCACTGTTGGCACCCATCATGCATTGTCGGATAGCAACAATATCTATCTTGTAACAAACATACAGAGGGGCCATATCAATGACATGTGCAATGAAACACGTGTTGCTCGGTGCCGTTTCTGCACTCACCCTGGCGGCTGTATGGGGAATCGTTGGCAAGGCCACCTACACCCTTGCCACACTGCTCTAGCACTCCACTGGTGCCACCCGCCTCAAAATGCCCCAGCACAGTGCAATGGTGTGAGCGCGACAGAATTTGGCAGAAAAAAGTATCTGAAATCCGATGAAAAAGTTAAGGTTTAGCCTTATAAAGGCCGATAACGAACAAACAACGCCACTTCAACAAGGTAAGTTATGGAGCAAGAACAGTGAAAATTTCAACAAAGATCGGGGCGGGAGCAGCCCTGCTGACCCTCATGCTTGTCATCGCCGGCTCGGTTGGTTTTATCTCGACCAACCGCCTGGTTAGCGACATTCACTTCCTGATGGGACCGGCCTGGGATACCGCCGATGGTTCCATGGAGGGCAAGATATCGATTCAGCAGGAGATGCTCTCTCTCAACACCATGGCAGACGATGCCAAGAAGGGGGTGTTCCGCGAGCCGGCCAACCTTGAAGAGAGCAAGGCCACTGCGCATGAAGCATTTAAACGCATGTTCGATGCAGGCACCATTCCGCCCGAACAGAGCGACCGTATTAGACAACAGATCGAGGCCTTCGAAGCCGACAGCGCCAAACTGGTAGAGGGCGCCAGGGACTACGCCGCCAGGTTCAGCGCCATGCAGAACAATACCCAGCGCTTTGTCGGCCTGATGACCCTGGTCGAGGATATCGGCGATGCCGCCGTCGAGGAGCTCGCCACCAACCCCGATGCGGCGCTCAGCTGGAACAGTATCAGTGGCCGCTGGGCCGCCGCAGACGGCGCCATGGAGTCGCGTATCGCCCTCCTGACGCGCGCCTACCTCTACCAGCAGATGTCCGAGGAGCTGATCGCTATCGACAACGCTCGCGCCAACCTCAGTGCCAACGCCGAAGAACTCAGCGGCCTGATGCAGGAGCTTGCCGCGCTGCCGCAATTCAGCGAGCTGATCCACGTCGATGATCACGAGTTCGAGGGCAGCAGCTACCGCGAGGCCCTGCAGACCCTGCAGGCAGAGAACAGTAAACTGACCAATGAGGCCATCGACAGCTTCAGCCACTTCCAGCAGGTGATCGCCAGCTACACCGCGACGAGCCAGAAACTGATGGAGGAACTCGAGTCACTGGAAGAGGTGACCGACGGTGCCATTGAGGGGATGGCCAGTGAGGTGGAGGATGCGAGCAGCACCGCCTACAGCATGATTAGTATCGCCATGATCCTCGGCCTTGCCGTCGCCGCGGGTGCCATCTTCTTCAGCATCGTCTACATCGCCCGCCCACTGCGACAGGTTGCCCACAACCTGCTCGATATCAGCCAGGGTGAGGGAGACCTGACCGTCTCGCTAAAGGCCAGCAGCAAGGATGAGATCGGCGATATCGCTCACGGCTTCAACCTGTTCGTGGAGAAGATCCGCAATACCATCCTGCAGGTCGCCTCCTCCAGCAGCCAGCTTGGCGCCGCCGCGGAGGAGCTCTCCGCGGTCACCGAGCAGACCAACCATAACGTCATCCAGCAGCAGAGCGAGACCGATCAGGTCGCCACCGCGATGAATGAGATGGCGGCTACGGTTCAGGAGGTCGCACGCAACGCCGCCAATGCCGCCGAGTCCGCCACCCAGGCCGATGGTGCCGCCCAGGAGGGGCGCGCGGTGGTGCAGCGTGCCGTGCAAACCATCAATACCCTGGCCGACGAGGTGCAGAGTGCCTCCGGCGCCATCCAGCAGCTGGCCACCGACAGCGAGGAGATCGGCTCGGTACTCGATGTGATTCGCGGCATTGCCGAACAGACCAACCTTCTGGCCCTCAACGCCGCCATCGAGGCGGCCCGTGCCGGCGAGCAGGGTCGCGGCTTTGCCGTGGTGGCCGACGAGGTTCGTACCCTCGCCTCACGCACCCAGCAGTCGACCCAGGAGATCCAGGCCATGATCGAGAAGCTGCAGGCCGGAACCCGTAATGCGGTTGAGGTGATGGAGCGCGGACGTAGCGAGGCCGAAGAGGGTGTCCACCAGGCCGCTGAGGCGGGGCGTACCCTCGAGACCATCACCACCGAGGTTGCCTCGATTAACGACATGAACGCGCTGATCGCCAGTGCCGCCGAAGAGCAGAGCTCGGTGGCCGAAGAGATGAACCGCAACATCAGCAGCATTAGCGACCTCTCCTCGCAGACCACAGAAGGCTCAAACCAGACCGCCCGCTCCAGTGAAGAGCTGGCACACCTGGCCAGCGAGCTGCAGCAACTCGTGGGGCAGTTCAAGACCTGATCTCCACGCCAAGGGGCGGCTGCAATTCTGCTGCCGCCCCTTCCCCTATCCCCCCAAATCCCCACCCCACCTCCCGCCATCTAATCTCCCAGAGGTAAGGCGTCCCTCGCCCTCGATCCCTCCAGTTCATCCCCACTGTCAACAAGCTGTAACAACCAGCAGATATCGTGCGCTGTAAATTACTAAATAACTACCTGCTAATACACGCACCACAGGGAATCATGGACATGAACGAGGTCATCACCTACGCCACGCTTGGCACCACTACCGCACTGGCGCTGGCGGCCGCCTGGAAAGTCACCGCCATCGTTGTTTACACGCTCTTCACCTGAGCCGGCACGACACATCACCGCCAACACCGCACTATAAGGTGACGAAAATGAAACTTACTTCAAAACTCGGGGCCGGTTTTGCGCTCATCACGGGCATGCTGGTCATCGCCAGCGCGACCGGTTATATCTCCGTCAACCGCCTCTCCTCCTCCATGGATACCATCACCGGACCTGCCTGGGACACCGCCGATGGCGCGATGGAGGCAAGAATTGCCCTGCAGCAGCAGGTTATCGCCACCAATGCATTTGTCGAGGCAGCACGGGGCGGGCAACTGCGGAAAACCAGCCGTATCACCGAGGCGGATCTGGTTGCCAGGGAGGCCCTGCAGCGCATGTTTGAAGCCGGCAAGGTTCCCGAAGAGGTCGAGGCGCCGCTTCAGGCCAACCTCGCACTCTTCATTCAGCAGCGCGACACGCTGCTCAATGCCGCCAGTCGCTATGCCACCGCCTACAGTATCCTCAAGGATAATATTGCGGAGTTCACCGCCTTCATGGCCTACGCCGAGGAGGGGGGACTGACCGCCATGGAGGCACTGGAGGACGAGCCGGACCGCCCCTTCACCTGGAACGGTATCAGCGAGAGGTGGGAGAGCTACAACGGCGCCCGTGCGGCACGCATCACCCTGCTAAAGCGCCTGCACGAATACCAGTTGTTGGTCACCGGGGAGGTCGATACGCACGAGGCCGTCGTCAACCTGGGGAACTCCTCACTGGACCTGGAGGAGGAGATAAGCCGTCTTACCGATCTGGAGATCTTCCAGGAACCCATCGAGGCGGTGCAGTACGGCGGGGCAAGCTATGCCGAGGTACTCGAAGAGCAGCTGGAGGAGCACCGTAAGGATGCCCGAGCGGCGATTGCCGGTTTCGTCGCCTTTAACGACCACTACACCGACTACCAGGCGGCCAGCGATGCGCTTATGCAGTCGCTTAAGAAGCTGGAGGCGATCACCGATGCTGCCGTGGAGGGAGAAGCGGCCCATGCCGAAGCGGCAAAGTCCTCGGCCTATACCCTGCTGACCATCGCCCTGCTGCTCGGCCTTATCGTCGCCGCCAGCGCGATCCTGTTGAGCATTCGCCTTATCGCCCGGCCGCTAAAACAGGTCGCCGACAACCTGCTGGAGATCAGCCATGGCGACGGTGATCTCAACGTCACCCTTAAGGCCGACAGCAAGGATGAGATCGGCGATATCGCCCGCGGCTTTAACCTCTTTGTGGAAAAGATTCGCCATACCATCGTACAGGTGACCGATGCGACAACCCGCCTTGGCGGAGCCTCGGGACAGCTGTCGACGGTCACCGAACAGACCAACCAGAATGTGCTGCAGCAGCAGGCGGAGACCGAACAGGCCGCCACCGCCATGACCCAAATGGCGACCACCGTGCAGGAGGTCGCCCTCAATGCCGCCAGCGCAGCGGACTCCGCCTCCCAGGCCGACGAAGCGGCGCAGCAGGGCCATGCGGTGGTGCTGCGTACCATCGACACCATTAACGACCTGGCTGGCGCCGTTCAGAGCGCCTCGGGGGCGATTCAACAGCTGGAGACCGACAGCCGGGACATCGGCTCGATACTCGATGTCATTCGCGGTATCGCCGAGCAGACCAACCTGCTGGCGCTCAACGCCGCCATCGAAGCGGCCCGCGCGGGCGAACATGGACGCGGCTTTGCCGTCGTCGCCGACGAGGTCCGCACCCTCGCCTCGCGAACCCAACAGTCGACCGCAGAGATCCAGGAGATGATCGAACGGCTGCAGGAGCGAACCGTAAACGCCGTCACCATGATGGAACATGGCCGCAAGCATGCCGAAGAGGGGGTCAAACAGGCCGCCGGAGCGGGCACAGCACTCACCACCATCAGGGAGGCGGTCACCACGATCAACGATATGAGCGCCCTGATTGCCAGTGCCGCCGAAGAGCAGAGCAGCGTAGCGGAGGAGATGAGCCGTCACATCAACATCATCAACAGCATCTCCAGCGAAACCGCCGAAGGCTCAGGCCAGACCTCACAGGCCAGCGAAGAGCTGGCACTGCTCGCAGGTGGGTTGCAGCAGTTGGTATTGCAGTTTAGGACTTAAACAATAGGGAGTTTGTTAACGCCGCCTGACCCAAACCCACTCCGGCGCATTGCCCCTCTCGCTCGGAGGCACGGTGACCGCGACCTCGAACAGGTCCGGCGGCAGTGTAGCGGCCCACCCCTTCACCAGCTCCGCCTCTTCGCGTCCACCGGGGTGGCCGGTGTAGGCGAGCAGGGAGATCGCCCCGCCCGCTGCCAGCAGGCTTAGTGACTGTTGCAGCGCGGCGAGGGTGGTAGAGGCGCCGGTGGTGCGCTGCTTGTCGCCGCCGGGGAGGTAACCGAGGTTGAACATCACCGCCCTGACCTTTCCCTGAGCCGACTCGGGCAACACTATCGCCATGGTCTCGTGACCGGCGTGGTAGAGGGAGACCTGGGCCGCCTGCCCGGCTGCCTCCAGCCGCTCGTAGGCGCTGTCCAGCGCCTGTTGCTGGATGTCGAAGCCGTAGACCTTGCCCTTGCGGCCGACCCGGGTGGCGAGAAAGAGGGTGTCGTGGCCGTTGCCGACGGTGGCGTCGATGGCGACGTCCCCCTCCTGCAGCAGCTCAGTCAGCGCCTGGTGGGCCTGCTGCACCAGCGAAAGCCTAGTCATCGAAACGTCCCCGATATCTTTCAATATCGCACGCCTCGGGCAGCGGCTTTGTCTCGTGCAACCACTCGACCATGCGCTCCACATGCCAGGGGATCAGCAACGAGCCCTTGGAGCCGAAGCCATTGAAGATCATCACCGATGAATGGTTCGGGTGGGCACCAAGAAAGGGCTGGCGGTCGCTGGTGGTGGGACGCACCCCGGCCTGCTGCGCCACCACTTCGAACTCGGGGGCGGGGGAGAGGAAACCGGGCAGCGCCTGCAGCAGCATCTGCCGCGCCTCGGCGGTGGTGGTCTCGTCCAGTTGCTCATGGTCGTAGCTGGCACCGGCACGGTAGAGGCCGTCGCTACGCGGCATCAGCCAGCGGCCGGAGTTGATGATAAGGTCGGGCAACGTGGTATCGCTGCGCAGGGTAAGGAACTCCCCCTTGGCCGGCTGGAAGGGGAGCGTGCCGAACCAGGGATTCGCCGCCCCCTTGTAGCCCTCGCAGAAGATGACGCGGCGGGCGTGGATGTCGCGCCAATGCACATCGCCCTCCTCCAGCTTCAACTCGCCATAATCGAACTGCGCCTGGCGGTAACTCTGCTGTTGCTCGAGCCACTCGCGCAGCCCGTGCAATAAAGGGGTGGTGCGCAGGTAGGCGGTCTGCAGCTGGCGGCCGCCACCGTGACTTGCCGTGACCGGCGGCGGCAGTTCCTCCGGCTCTAGCATCTCACCCAGGTAGGGGCGGTACCCCTCTTCCGTCAATCGCTTCTGCCAACGCTCGCGCTCCTGTGCAGAGTGAAACAGGCGCAGCATCGGCTTCTCCACCAGCAGCTCCAAACCCAACAGCTGCTCCAGCTCGCGGTAGCTCTCTCGTGCCACCGGCAGAGTCTCATCCACTCCCACCGTCTTTACCAGCCGCTTGCCGGTAACCGGGTTGATCAGCCCAGCCGCCACGGTGGAGGAGGAGCTGCGGTGGGCGTTGTCGACCACCACCACCCGCTCACCGCGCTGCAACAGGCGCCAGGCGAGCAGACTGCCCGCCAGCCCCTGACCGATGATCAGGCTGTCGACCTGTTCAGTCATCTATCGGGACTAGCGCTGGCGACGGCGCAGTCGCCACAACGCCACGGCGAGTAGCGCCACACCGAGTACGGCGGTGACGATGCCGACCAGGTGCAGCGGCTCGCTCGTGTAGTGCAGCAGAGTGTGTCCAGCGGTGGTGCCATGCCCGTCGTGAGCCATGGCCTGGGATGCCGGGAACAGTAGTGTGGAGAAGCAAATCATCAGCAAAAATTTCATAGTCCTTCCCTTCGATAAGTGCGTTTCGATTTCACCAGTGTAACGCCACTAAGCGGCGCGCTCACCCCTGTTCGGGGTAGGGCACGCCGGTCCCGCCCAGGCCGCAGTAGCCGCCGGGGTTCTTCGCCAGGTACTGCTGGTGGTAGGCCTCGGCGTAGAAGAACTCGGGGGCCTCGATGATCTCGGTGGTAATCGTCCCCCGGGCAGCGGCCTGCAGCGCCTGCTGGTAGGCATCCCGGGTGCACTCAGCCTCCTCGCGCTGGGCATCGGAGTAGCAGTAGATGCCGGAGCGGTACTGGGTGCCAACGTCGTTGCCCTGGCGCATCCCCTGGGTCGGGTCGTGGGAGGCCCAGAAGTGGTGCAGCAGCGCCTCGTAGTCGATCTGGTTCGGATCGAACACCACCCGCACCACCTCATTGTGGCCGGTCATGCCGCTACACACCTCATCGTAGTGGGGATTGGGGGTATAGCCGGCGGCGTAGCCGACCATGGTTGAATAGACACCGGGCAGCTGCCAGAAGCCGCGCTCCGCGCCCCAGAAGCAGCCCATACCGAACATCGCCAACGCCATACCGTCGGGGAAGGGGGGAACAAGGCGGTTGCCGTTAACGTAGTGGGTCTCGGGCACAGGCATCGCCTCACTGCGCCCCGGCAGGGCCTCGGCGGCGCCAGGCATGGTGATCTTCTTCTGGAAACCGAACATGGGCCTCACCTGGGGTGAAATGTGTACGATTAGCTTAGCCTAATCGTCGCTACGCTCGGCGAATCGCCTCAGGTAAACGGCATCAGCACGCGCATCAGCTGTTCGGAGGTCTTGCGCAGGTTGATGCTGATGTGGCGGGCGATCCCCTTCATCAGCTTGGCGGCGATGCGTGGGTACTGCTGCAGGATCTCCTCGAAGTCGCTACGCTTGAGCACCACCACGGTGGAGAGCATGGCGGCCTTCACCGTGGCCGAACGCACCATGCCATCCACCAGCGCCATCTCTCCCACCGACTGGCCGTCGCCGATCACGGCAATCCTCACCAGCTTGTCGTCGCTGCTGGACTTGAGTACCTCCAGCTCACCGCTGAGCACCAGGCACATCGACTCGGCGGCACTGCCCTGCTTGAAGATCACCTGGCCGATATCCGCCTCGGTCATGTGCAGGTACTTCTTTACGATCTCCAGCTCCTGGGGAATCAGGTCTTTGAAGATGTTGTGGTTTTGCAGGAATAGTGTCGGGATCTCTTCCATCTTCACGGCTCTCGGTTTGTGGTAGGGGCGGACATGGCTGGGAGGATAACAGGCTAATCGGCTATCGAATAGCGGTTACGCCCCCCCTCCTTGGAAGCGTAGAGCGCCTGGTCGGAACGCTCCAGCCATTCGTTATAGCCCGTCTCACTATAGCGCAGATCCGCCAGCCCGAGGCTGATGGTAAAACGAATCTCCTGCTCGCCATAGTGTACGGTGTGCGCCTCGATGGCGCTTCGCAACCGCTCGGCAAAGTAGCTGGCACCGTGCATGTCGGTATCGGCGAGGATCACGCCGAACTCCTCGCCGCCATAGCGTCCGGCGATATCGGGCTCACGCTTGACCCTGCGCAGCAGCTCAGAGACGGCGCGAATCACCTCATCGCCGGCCTGGTGGCCGTAGGTGTCGTTGACCTTCTTAAAGTGGTCGATATCGAACATCACCAGCACGGCGCTGTTGCCGCTACGCTCGCAACGGGCGTACTCGGCGGCGAGCAGCTCCTCCCAGGCACGGCGGTTATAGAGGCCGGTAAGGCCGTCGGTACGCCCGAGCAGTTCCAGCTCCTTGTTGGCCTCCTTCAGCGCCAGCTCGTCCAGCGCCGCCTCGGTGACGTCGTAGATCATCAGGCAGACATGGTTCACCTCACCGTTAAGCGAGGTCAGGGGGAAGAAGGTGACGTCCTGATACATATGGGGCGCCGCCGAGGTGATGGGACGGTAGCTGTCGAAGCGGAACAGGTAGGGACGCTGCTGCCAGGTGGTGAAGGCGCGGTTATTAAGCGTCAGCACGGTGTTGAGCTTGTGCTGCAACCACTCACGCGGCAGCTCCGGGAACAGCTCAAAGAGGTCATTGTCGCGCACCTTGTTCCCGGCCAGTCCGCTGTGGTTCTCCATAAAGCCGTTCCACAACTGCACCTTGTGGTCGCGGTCCAGCACCACCAGCCCCACGCCCACGTGTTGCAGGATACCGAAGAGGCGGTGAAGTTCGTTAATATCGTCCATATCGCACCCTAACCTATCGCCAGTTCAGCGCGCTGTTGCATCGCTTCGATAGAGGCCTCGGTGAAGAGCACCATCTGGTCGCACAGCAGGCGCTGCTCGCCGATGGTGTAGCTCAGCTCGATCGCCAGGGTGCGCTTGTGGTCCGCCTCGCGGGCAGAGAGCAGCGCCTGCCCCTTATCGCAGTGCATCTGAATACGCGGGTGCCCCTGGCTGAAGTGGACACCGAGCAGGTCGGCCAGCGCGGTAAGGAAGGCACCCACCAGTACGTTGGACACATCCATCAGCGCCTCCTGCTCCTCGCCATGGCGCATCAGCGCCACCAGGCCGGGGATGTCGCTATCATCGAAGCTGAGCAGGGTCTCACCGGCGACGCCGGAGCCGATAAAGCCCTGCGACACCAGGGAGACCCCCGCCCCCTCGCGTACGCTGAGCAGGGTCATCTCCAGCTCGGCGGCCTCCAGCAGGTTGACGCGGGGGATGGAGAGTTCAACACCCTGGCCGATGAGGCGGGTAAGCAGGTCGGCGGCGCGCCCCATCGCCACGTTGGACAACTCCTGGCACCAGTCGGTAAAGGCTACCTGCTCAACCTGGCGCTCACCCTTGGCGTCGAGGATGCTCAGCAGGCCGTAGCCATCCAGCACCGTCACCAGCTCATCGCCGTCCACCGGCTTTTTGATAAAGGCGACCGCCCCCAGGCTGCTCACCCGCCGCTGGCTCTCCGGCTGAATATCGCCGGAGACGACGATAGGCAGGGTGTTGAGTCCTTCGGCACGGATCGCCTCCAGTACGCCAAAGCCATCGAGTTCGGGCATGGTGAGGTCGAGGAACAGGACGTCCCCCTTGCCGGCACGAACCGCCTCGACGCCTTCGAGGCCGTTGCTGGCATAGGTGATATCGACGTCCCAACCTTCGGGCAGGGCACGGGCGATCTGCTTACGGGCGAAGCTGGAGTCGTCGCAGATGATAATGGGCGTCGGCACTGTTGTTTTTATGTCCTTAATAAAGCCGCCCATGATAGCCCCTTTGGGGCGATGATTAAATGGGGGGATGGGGGAGATCAGGCGCCGGCGATGGAGGCCATGTAGCGCTCCAGCAGGGACATCTTCTCCTCGTCGTCCTGGTCCACCAGGTTCACCGTGATGTCGACAAACTCACTCTCCGGGCTGTTGTCCCGCGCCTGCAGGGTATGCACAAAGCTGTTGAGGCGCGCCACTGCCCCTCCCACCTGGATATCGAGGACCGCCAGCTCCAGGATCCCCGGTATCGAGTCGGCCCGACGTACCACGGCCTTGACCCGCTCGCGGCTGATCTCCCGTACCAGGCAGTTGACCGTCTCATTACTGAAACGAAGCGCGGCGATCACCTTGCCCGTGGGGCGCACTACACCAGGTGCCCGCTCCTCCTCAACCGGTTCGGCAGTGCTCTCCTGGCTGGAGCTGGCGGTAAGGATGGAGACAGAATCGTTGCCGAAGCTGCTGCTCTTGGAGACACCGCCAAGCTGTTTCAGCTCCATCGGGCTGATCCCCTTCGCCTTGGTCAACACCGACTCGACCACCTTGGCGAGCTTCTCATTGGTAAAGGGCTTGACGATGTAGTTGCTGACCTTGAGCTGCACCGCCTCCATCACGTTGTCACGGTCGCCGCGGCTGGTGACCATGACAAAGGGGATATCCTGCGTGGCCTCATTCTCCCTAAGCCACTGCAGCAACTCTGCCCCCGACATCTCCGGCATCTCCCAGTCGCACAGCACCAGGTCGTACTCATTCTTGTCGAGCAGCGTCAGCGCCTTTTTACCGTTGACCGCCTCATCGACCTGAAAGGCGGGGTAGGCGGTACGCACGCCGCGCCTGACCATCTCCCGCATAAAACCGGCGTCATCCACCACCAGTACTCGAATCTTGCTCACCACTCACTCTCCATCACTAGGGGCCATCTCTTCGCACAGCCGCCTGAAAATCGCTCTCAACGCCCTGACCGCCTCCTTGCGCCCAGCCAGGGCGTGTTCATGCACCAGCTCGGGCCAGCCACGCCCCTGCAGCACCTTGCCGATAGCAAGGGAGAGCTGTGTAGAGGCCAGGTTCAACGGCATCTCGCTCAGTGCATAGTGCAGGGTCTGGCGCAATCCGTAAAGGCAGTTGCCGTAATCGCGCGAGGTGGCGGCGAAGGCGCAGGCATCCGCCCAGGCCATTTCATCGGGAAGGGGCTGTCCGCTTCCGTGCAGCAATCGCACTACCAGTTCAGCCTCCAGGTCGGCAAGGGGTTCACTGAGCAGGGTGGGGAGTTGCATAGAGAGGCGACGGCGTGCCTCGCCGAACAGCACCTCACCGCCAGGGGTAAGCGGGCGCATCACCATCACGGCATGGGCACCGCTGGAGGCCTCACGCTTCAGCCCCACCCGTACCGGTAGACAGTGACACTGCCGCCAAAAATCGAGCAACCGGGCATCGCCGCCAAAGCTGGCACCCAGATAGTCGACACCATCCAGCTGCCGGGCAATCCCTTCGATAAGGCGCCGGCCCAGCCCCTCACCCTGGCGTGCCGGGTGTACCGCGATACGCATCACCCGTGCCGCCCTCAGGCGTGACGCATCGGCCAAACCGGCGTGCGTCGCCAGCGACTGTGGCAGCAGGTTGCCGTGCAGCCGACGCCGCCCTTCATAAACCTGTTGCGACAGCGCCTCCTCCAGTCCCCCTTCGTGGGCCACCAGGGCGGCGGCCAACAAGGTCTCGCCGTGTCGCAACAGGTAGATCGCAATATTGGGGCCGTCGAGCAGATTGCGCAGGTCGGCAGGTGTGGTGCGGTAGTGGGCCAGCACCAGCAGGCCGAACAGCTGCGACAGCAGCGGCTCGGCCTGCAACAGGGTATCGCGCCCAACGCGCTCGATACGGCACTCCTCCAGCGCCAGCCCCGCTACCACCTCATCCGCCGCCGGTTCGGCGTCGAGCAGCAGGGCGCGGAACACCAGCCGTTCCACCGGGTCATGCTCGGCCCAGCGGATCGGCTGCTCCAGCCGCAGGCGGCGCCACTGCGGCGTGACCTCATCCAGTACCTTGCGAAAGCGCAGATCGAAGCCGCGCCCGGTCCCCTCGTAGCCGTGCACTGTGGTGGCGAAGGCGATGCGGGCGTGCCTGCGCAGCATCCGCTCCAGCAGCGGCGCCGGGATCGCCGCCGCCTCGTCCACCAGCAGCAGGTCGCAGGGGAGCTCCTGATGCGCCACACGGTCCGGCGGCTCAAAGCGCAGCCCCTCCATCTCCCCGGCATGTTTGAAGATCTGCTCCACCGCTGCGCGTCGCGGTGCGGTGACGACGATACGCTTCACCCCCTGCTTCAGCAGACGCGCCGCCGCCAACCCCAGTGCACTGCTCTTACCGCGGCCACGGTCTGAGACCAGCACCAACGGGCGGCGGCGGTGGCCCTGGGCGACGCGGCAGAGCGCCTCTACCGCCGCCCGTTGATCGGCCGTGGCGCACTCACCCAGCCCCTGTTGCTGGGCCTGAGGCGCTGGGTGAGTCGGCTGGATGGCGGGCAGGACAGAGCCCTGCCCGACCAGGGTGCAGTCGGGAGAGTCTCGCAACAGCCGCGCCAGGCGCTCGAGGAAACGACCGCCCACCTGCTCCTCGCCATAGGGGTGGACGGCGATGCGGCGACGTTGTGGGTCGGGGAAGCAGTGCCACTCGGCCAGCGGCGGGGTGAGCAGCAGCAACAGCCCCCCCGCACGCAGGGTGCCCGCCACTGCGCCGAAGGCGTCCGGGTCGAAGCCGGCGCGGGCATCGTAGACCAGGCCGTGCCACTCGCCACCCAGCAGGGTGGGGGCCTTGTCGGGGGCAACCCGCCCCTCGCCCTCACCGATCCAGCACCACTCACCGGGCAGGGCGTTAATCACCTCGTCGGCCGAGGTTTGTGACCACTCACTCTCCCCCGCCAACACCAGGGCGCGGCGCTGCCGCGAGGCGGCAGCGTCGGCCGCCAGGGCCTGCGCCAATGCACTCAGAGATGGAGAGGGGGCCACGACTCAGCGGTGGGCGGTGACGCCGCGCTTGCTCTGCTCGAAGAAGTCGATAATCGCCGCCACCTCAGAACCGTGCGCCTCATGCTTGAGCTGCGCCAGCGCCTGGGAGGTGTTGAGGCCCGACTTGAAGAGGGTCTTGTAGCTGTTCTTGATGGCGGCACGCTGTTTGGCGTCGTAACCGTTGCGGCGCAGCCCCACCACGTTGTTGCCGATGAGGGTGGCCGGATTGCCGTCGGCCATGGCGAAGGGGGGAATGTCCTTCACCACCTTGGTGCCGCCGGCGATCATCGCCAGCTCGCCGATACGGCAGAACTGGTGCACCGCCACCACGCCGGAGATAAAGGCGCGGTCGGCCACCGCTACGTGGCCACCAATCACCGCGCCAGGGGCGATAATGATGTTGCTGCCAAAGTCGCAGTCGTGCCCCAGGTGAACGTTACACATAAAGAAGCAGTTATCCCCCAGCCGGGTGGACTCCCCCTCTTTGGTGGCACGTGAGATGTTCACCCCCTCGCGCAGCACGTTGTTGTCACCGATGGTGAGGAAGGTCTCGGTGGCGGGGTCGAAACCGAGGTCCTGCGGCAGGGCGCCGAGCACCGCGTTGTCGAAGATGCGGTTGTGGGCGCCGATGCGGCAACCACTGTGGATACGCACCCCGCTGCCGATCACCGTTCCCTCACCGATCACCGCACCGTCGTCGATGATGGTGAAGGGGCCGACCTCGACCGAGGGGTGGAGCTGGGCGCCATCGGCGACGATGGCGGTTGCGTGAATGGTCATGCTGTTCCTTTATCTTGAATCGCGTTGCGCTACGTTTGCCGGCACTTCACCGAACCTTACCAGCACCATACCGCTGAATTTGTCGTTACGATAGAGCTCCACCCGATAGAGGGTGGCATCGCGGTCAACGGAGAAGCGCCGAGGGATCTCACCGCGCCTGACCCGCTGTGCCGCCTCGTTCCTGAGGCCGGGACGGGTCCAGCCGATGACGTTGACGCGGTAGCCCGCAGGCGGATGGACACTGAACTCTTGCCCCACCTCGGCGATGGAGCCCAGCGCCACCTCGCGGCGCTCACCGTCTATCTCCATCTCCACCTGGGCAAGGCTGTTATCGTAGTCGAACAGCTGTGGCTGCAACAGGGTCATGCGGCGGTTGCCGTAGCTGACCCGCACCCGGTCACCGCTGGGCACCAGGGCCACCAGTGGATTGCTGGACTGATAATCGAACTGTTCATCACGGCGCCCTGCACGACGCCCCGCACGACGCATAGGAAAGTAGTTGAGCTGGCGGCGCGCAGCGGCCACATCGAGGAGGATCTTCTCATCGAACATGGTGAGGCGGATGTCGCTCTCAATCTGCTCCTTAATCACCATCGGCTCGAGCACAAATCCGCGCTTCAGCCCCAGCCCCAACTCATCGCAAAAGGCCTCCAGCAGCCGCAGGTGGTAGTAGACCCGCTCACGGGTCGGCAGGCTCTTACTCGCCTCCAGCCCCACCGCCGCCTTGCCGTTGCGGATGGCGAAAAAGGTAAGGCTCTTGGACATGTCCTCGTCACCCTCAGCGGTGCGGGTGTTGTGCACGCGAATGGTGTGCTCTTTGGAGAGCAGGAGGCGGTTCGCCTGTGTGGTAACGGCACTGGCATACTCATTCAGCTGTGGGAAACGCGAGCCGGGCAGTGCCTCCTGATCGATGATGACACTCTGCCCCCAGCGTTTGGGGTTATGCATGCGATCGACGTAGTGCTCGCGGTAGAAGCCGCTGCCGTCGTGCAGGTTGAGTATAAAGTCGATCTCGGTGGAGCGGATCAGCGCCTTAATGCGCTCCACCTCGGCGAAGTCCGGGTCGGCCTCATCCAGCGAGGCGAACTTGCGGTTCATGTCGCCGTTCAGCCCACGCGAGCGCCTGATGATGCTCTCGAAATTGAGATTGGGTACCACCCAGAGGCTACCGCGCTCCACCTGGTAGTCGGTGACCAGCAGGGAGGCGGCATGAAAGCCGCCCGGCTCGTCGCCCTGAATTCCCCCCACTACCAGGATGGTCGGCCCCGGCTTGCCCGACTCCAGCTTGTGCAGCGAAAACTCCAACGGGCTTTGTGCCTGCGCGCCCAGGGCAAGGCAGAGCAGGAACAACGCAAGCCAGGGAGTTTTGCCGTGCATGGTGTATGGATGCAACCTAAATGGAAAAGAGAGGCAAGTGTACCCCCGCCGCCCCCCACTATGACAAGTCCTGTTATAGTCGCCGCCATGAGTCAGACCCTCTATTACGTTCACGATCCCATGTGCAGCTGGTGCTACGCCTTTGGCCCGGTGTGTGCACGGCTGCAGCCGTCGCTACCCGACTCGCTGCAGGTGGTGCAACTGCTCGGCGGCCTCGCCCCCGACAACGACTCGCCGATGGAGGCGGCCATGCGCGAAGCGATCGAGGCGACCTGGCGGCGCATCGAGACGAGTGTGCCGGGAACCCACTTCAATTTCGACTTCTGGCGCGAGTGCACCCCTTATCGTTCCACCTATGCCAGTTGTCGTGCGGTGATTGCCGCCGGGCCACTCGACGAGCCGATGACCATGGCTATCCAGCACGCCTACTATCGGCAGGCGCGTAACCCCTCGTTGCGGTCGACGCTTATTGAGATTGCGGCAGAACTTGGGTTGGATAGTAGTGCCTTCGAGGCGGCACTGGATTCAGAGGAGACCCAGGTGGAACTGCAGCGCCAGATCGCCCTGGCGCGAAACATAGGCGCCGACTCCTTCCCCTCGCTGGTGCTGGAGGCGGACGGCAGCCGCTGGCCCATCGCCATCGACTACAACGACCCGGCGCCGATGCTGGAGACGATTGAGCTTTTGTTGGGAGACTAGCGGAACAGCTCCGCCAACTTCTCCCCCGGCTCCTCCGCACGCATAAAGGCCTCGCCGACGAGGAAGGCATTTACCCCATTCTCACGCATCAGCTTCACATCCTCGGGGGTGTGGATGCCACTCTCGGTGACGACGATGCGCCCCTCGGGGATCTGCTCCAGCATGCGCAGGGTGGTGTCGAGGCCGACCTCAAAGGTACGCAGGTTGCGGTTGTTGATCCCCACCAGCGGCTGGTTGAGCGGCAGGGAGCGCTGCAGCTCCTCCTCGTCGTGCACCTCGATCAGCACATCCATGCCGAGGCTGTTGGCCAGTTCAGCCAGCTCTCTCATCTGACCGTCTTCGAGACAGGCGACGATGAGCAGGATGCAGTCGGCCCCCATCGCCCGCGCCTCGTAGACCTGGTAGGGGTCGATGATGAAGTCCTTGCGAATCACCGGCAGGGCACAGGCAGCGCGTGCCTGTTTCAAATAGTCATCCGCCCCCTGGAAGAAGTCGATGTCGGTCAGCACCGAGAGGCAGGCGGCACCACCCTTTTCATAACTCTTTGCGATCTGCTCCGGATCAAAATCTTCGCGAATCACCCCCTTGGAGGGCGAGGCCTTCTTGATCTCGGCGATCACACCGGCCTGCCCCGCGGCAATCTTCGCCTTAATGGCATCGACAAAGCCGCGGGGCGGCGAGGCGCCATCCAGCTGTGCCTTCAACTCATCGATGCTCACCCTGCTCTGGCGCTCGGCGATCTCCTCGCGCTTGCGGGCAACGATCTTCTTCAGGATATCGGGGGTATCACTCATGGATTATCAATCTCAAAAACTGTTGGAGAGCTGCACCAGCTCGTCCATCTTGGCGGCGGCACCACCGGAGGCGATCACCTCCTGCGCCCTCTTCACACCGGCGGCCAGGCTGTCGGCAAGACCGGCGGCATAGATGGCGGCACCGGCGTTAAGGGCGACGATGTCGGAGGCGGGGCCGGACTCACCGGCCAGCACCGACTTGATCACCGCCAGCGAATCCTCGGCGCCGTCCACCGCCAGCGCGGCGATGTCGCTGCGCGACATGCCGAAGTCCTCGGGCTGGATGGTGTAACTGTTGACCGCACCATCCTTCAGCTCGGCAACGAAGGTGGGGGCGCCGATGCTGATCTCGTCCATCCCCTCCTCGGAGTGGACCACCAGCACATGGTTGCTGCCGAGCTTGTTCAGCACCTGTGCGATCGGTTCGACCAGTTCCTTGCTATAGACGCCGAGCAGCTGGTTGGCGACACCGGCGGGGTTGGTGAGCGGGCCGAGGACGTTAAAGATGGTACGCACCCCCATCTCCTTGCGCGGGCCGATGGCGTGCTTCATCGCGCTGTGGTGCATCGGTGCAAAAATGAAGCCGACCCCCACCTGCTCGACGCACTGCGCCACCTGCTCGGGGGAGATGCCGAGATTCACGCCGGCCGCCTCCAGCAGGTCAGCCGCACCCGACCTGGAGGAGACGGCGCGATTGCCGTGCTTGGCCACCTTGCCGCCGGCAGCCGCGACGACGAAGGTAGAGGCGGTGGAGATGTTAAAGGTGTTGGAGCCATCGCCGCCGGTGCCGACGATATCGACCACATGCTCGCCCTCGACCTTCACCCCGGTAGCCAGCTCGCGCATCACACCGGCGGCGGCGGCGATCTCATCCACCGTCTCACCCTTCATGCGCAGACCGATGAGAAAACCTCCGATCTGCGCCGGGGTGGCCTCGCCGGTCATAATGGTACGCATCACCTGCTGCATCTCCTCGCCGCTCAGGTCGCGCTTCTCGGTCACCGCCTTAATGGCCGCCTGCATATCCATCTCACTTCCCCCGCTGTTCTGTCTGTGGCTTCTGTCGTGGCCGACAATTCTCCCGTTACCCCCGTGCAGGGTCAAGGCGCAACCGCCACCACAACATCACCCCCGCGCCATTGAGCAACAACATCGCCAGCGCCAGCCAGGTCAGCTGCACCACCACCCACGGCACGATCACCCCGACCACCAACGCCGTCATCCCCATCTGGATAAAGCTCTGCATCGCCGAGGCCATGCCGCGGTTGTGGGGGAAACACTCCAGTCCCATCAGGCTGAGATTGGGCATGGCGATGGCCATTCCGGTGAGATAAAGCGCCGCCGGGGCGATAACATTGAATGGGGCGGGCTCGAGCAGATGCGACTGCAGCAGGTTGAGCAGCGCCGCCGTCATGCTCACGGCAAAGCCTATCCCTACGGTACGTTGCGGCGTGATACGACCGGCGAGCCGGCCGGCGATCTGCGAGCCCAGCACCACGCCGCCGACGATGGGAATGAAGAGCACGCCGAAGTCGTTCGCCCCCAGTCCCAGGTGCTGGTAGATGAGGGTCGGCGCCCCGGCGACGTAGAGGAAGAAGCCGCCAAACATCAGGGCGAAGGTCAGGGCGAGCCCCATGAAGCGGCCACTCACTATCGCCGAAATATAGGCCCGCCCTACCGCCACGGGATGGATAGAGTGGCGCCGCTCACGCGGGTGGGTCTCACCGCTGCCCAGCAGCAGCAGCAACAGTAGCAGCAGACTGAGCCCGGCGAGGAACCAGAACACCGCGCGCCAGCCCAGCCAGTCGTGCAACCAGCCACCGATCACCGGGGCCACCGCCGGGGCAATGGCGAACAACAGCATCATGCGAGCCATCACCCGCTGCGCCTGCGGCCCATCGTAACAGTCGCGGATCATCGCCCGACCGATCACCAGCCCGGCGCTGGCGGCCAGCCCCTGACCAATGCGCATCGAAATCAGCTGCTCCATCCCCTCTGCCAGGGCACAGCCGACGGCGCTCACCGTGTAGATGAGTAGCGCCACTACGGCGATGCGCCGTCGGCCGAAGCTGTCGGAGAGCGGGCCGTAGAGCAGGGTGGAGAGGGCAAAGGCGAGCAGGTAGAGACTCAGGGTCTGCTGCATCTGCAGCGACGAGGCACCCAGCTCCCTGGCGATATCGGGAAAGGAGGGAAGATAGGTGTCGATGGTGAAGGGGGCGAGCATCGCCAGCGACGCCACCACCAGCGAGAGCGGCAGGCGCCCCCGGTATTCACTCAACGCAGGAGACATGGTGGTACGGCGCTAGCCGCGTACGCCCCCGCTCATCTTGAGGAAGTTCATCAGCTGGTCGTGGCCGTGCTGGGTGAGGATCGACTCGGGGTGGTACTGCACCCCCTCAATGTTGTACTCGGTATGGCGTACGCCCATGATCTCGTCGCGCGAACCGTCGGCGTTCTGCGTCCAGGCGGTCACCTCCAGGCAGTCGGGGATGGTCGCCTGCTCGATCACCAGCGAGTGGTAGCGGGTCGCCTCGAAGGGGTTGGCGAGGCCGCTAAAGACGCCCACATCGGCGTGGTACACCATGGAGGTCTTGCCGTGCATGATCTCGTGGGCGTGGACGATGTTGCCGCCAAAGGCCTGGCCGATCGACTGGTGACCCAAACAAACGCCAAGAATCGGCAGCTTGCCGGCGAAGTGCCTGATCGCCGCGACCGACACCCCCGCCTCATTCGGCGTGCAGGGGCCGGGGGAGATCACCAGGTGGTCGGGATTGAGCGCCTCGATCTCCTCGATGGTGATCTGGTCGTTGCGGAACACCTTCACCTCGGCGCCCAGCTCGCCGAAGTACTGCACCAGGTTGTAGGTGAAGGAGTCGTAGTTGTCGATCATCAACAGCATGTCTGTAGAGTCCTGTCTGCCGGAATGGTGGCGGAAAAACGCAATGATGACGGTGCCGTGGTGGCAAGGCAAGTCAACCCTTCAAAGTGTTACGTTACGTAACAACTATTGCTATGCTACGCCCCTATGAACAGCGAACGACAAAACGGCCTCGACAGGGTACTCCTGCTGCTGCTGTTCGCCCTGTTCCTGCTGCTCTCCCCCTTCCTTGAGTGGTGGGCGGCGGACGACAGCCCCTGGTATGCCCCCTACCTCATCTGGGCACTGCTGATCGCCCTCACCTTCCGGCTGCGCCGCTTCCTCGACCGACAGACGGGAGATGGGCGTGACGATTGAGCTGTGGCAACTGTTCCTGGTCGCGGTCGGCTACCTGCTGCTGCTGTTCCTCATCGCCTACGCGGCGGATAACGGCAAGCTGCCGCGGCGCTGGGCCCGCCACCCACTCACCTACGTACTGTCGCTAGGGGTCTACGCCACCTCGTGGAGTTTTTACGGCAGCGTCGGCTTCGCCGCCTCGCAGGGCTATAACTTCCTCACCATCTACCTGGGGGTGACCCTCGCCTTCATGCTGACGCCGGTATTGCTACAGCCGATCCTGCGCCTGACCCGTGAGCACCAGCTCTCCTCGCTGGCCGATCTGTTCGCCTTTCGCTACCAGAGCCAGCTGGCCGGGGTGCTGGTCACTCTGTTCATGCTGGCTGGCACGCTCCCCTACATCGCCCTGCAGGTACGCGCCGTCACCGAGTCGATACAGGTTCTCACCCATGAGGCGGCCCCGGGGCTGGTGGCACTGGGCTTTTGTATCACCGTCACCCTGTTCGCGGTGCTGTTCGGGGCGCGCCACATCTCGGCACGGGAGAAGCACGAGGGGCTGGTACTGGCCATCGCCTTCGAATCACTGGTCAAGCTGCTGGCGCTGCTGGCGGTCGGCCTGTTCGCCCTGTTCGGCGTCTTCGGCGGCCTGGGCGGCATGGAGCAGTGGCTGGGCGAACACCCCGAGGCGCTGCAGACGCTCTACCAGCCGGTGCGCGAGGGCTCCTGGGGGACGCTGCTGCTACTGGCCTTCTCCGCCGCCTTCCTGCTGCCGCGCCAGTTCCACATGACCTTTACCGAAAACCTCAACGAGCGCGCCCTGGGCACGGCAAGCTGGGGCTTCCCACTGTTCCTGCTGCTGCTCAACCTGGCTATCCCCCCCATCCTCTGGGCCGGTACCCATTTGAGTGTCGAGACCTCGCCCGACTTTTATGTGCTGGGGATCACCCTGGCACACGATTCCAGCCTGTTGCCGATCATCACCTTCGTCGGCGGCCTCTCCGCCGCCAGTGCGATGATCATCGTCACCACCCTGGCCCTCGCCTCCATGTGCATGAACCACCTGGTATTGCCCGCCGGCTTCCAGCCCATCCTCAATACCGAGACCGATACCTACAAGTGGCTGCTGTGGGGGCGACGCCTGCTTATCGCCCTCATCATCGCGGCCGGTTACGCCTTCAACCTGCTGCTGGAACACAATCAGGGGCTGGTTCAGCTGGGCCTCATCTCCTTCGTCGCGGTGGCCCAGTTCCTGCCGGGGATCGCCGGGCTGCTCTACTGGCGCCGTGCCACCCGTGCCGGTTTTATCGCCGGGCTGCTGGGTGGCGCCACGGTCTGGTTTGGTGCCCTGCTGCTGCCGCTGCTGGAGCGCTCGGGGCTGCTGCACATCGGCCTGGAGCACGACATCGGCTTTAACGGCGAGCGGCCGTGGCAGAGCAGCACCCTGTGGTCGCTGGCGGTAAACGGCCTGCTGTTCGTGGGGGTTTCACTGCTGACCCGCGTCAGCAGCGAAGAGCGGGAAGTGGCGGACGCCTGCTGCAAGGAGAACCTTACGCCCCCCGTTCGTCACCCGCTGGCCAGTTCGGTGCAGCAGTTCGAGGCGCAACTGGCGCAGCTGATCGGCGACAAGATGGCCCAACACGAGGTCAGCCGTGCCCGCGCCGACCTCGGCCTGCTCGACACCGAATTGCGCCCTACCGACCTGGCCCACCTGCGCCAGCAGATCGAACGCAACCTCTCCGGCCTTATCGGGCCGCTGCTGGCACGGATGATCGTCGATGAGCGGCTGGAGCTCGACTCCAGTGCGCGCCACGCCCTCTCCGATACGATGCAGTTCGTCGAGCAGCGGCTGGAGGCCTCCAACATCCGCCTGCGCGGTCTCGCCGCCGAACTCGACGGTCTGCGCCGCTATCACCGCCAGGTACTGCAGGACCTGCCGCTGGGGGTCTGCTCGGTGGGCCCCGACACCAATCAGCAGCAGCGCATCATCAGCTGGAACCGGAACATGGAGCAGCTCACCACGCTGCCGGCCAAACAGGTGGTGGGTAATTCGCTGGAAAGACTGCCCTCCCCCTGGCGCGACCTGCTGCAGCAGTCCCTGCAGGGCGACAAGACACAGCTGCGCCACATCACCCTGCAGCTGAACGGCGAGACCCGCGTCTTCAACCTGCACAAGTCGGCCATCGACGACCCCAGCCAACCGCAACGCGGCGCCGGCACGGTAGTGCTGCTGGAGGACCACACCGAGCTCTATCAGCTGGAGGAGGAGCTGGCCCACAGCGAACGCCTCGCCTCCATTGGCCGTCTCGCCGCCGGGGTGGCCCATGAGATCGGCAACCCGGTCACCGGTATCGCCTGCCTAGCACAGGACCTGCTGCATGAGAGCGATGATCCGCAGTTCCGCACCCAGGGGCTGGAGCAGATCCTGGAGCAGACCCAGCGCATCTCCAATATCGTGCAGTCGCTGGTCAACTTCAGCCACGGCGGTACCCTGCATGAGCACAGCCCGGAGCCACTGGAGCTCTGTGAGTGCATCGAAGAGGCGCTGCAGCTGATGCGCCTGAGCCGTAGCGGCAAGCAGCTGAATATCGAGCTCGAGTGCCCACAACCCTTGCGGCTGGAAGGCGACAAGCAGCGCCTGATCCAGGTCTTCGTCAACCTGTTGAGCAACGCCTGTGATGCCTCGCAGCCGGGCGATACCGTCGCCATCCACGGTCAGCGCGAGGGCGACACCATAACGGTGTCGCTACGCGACCAGGGGCACGGCATTCCCGAGACGATACAGGAGAAGGTCTTCGAGCCCTTCTTCACCACCAAGGCGGCCGGAGAAGGGACCGGCCTCGGCCTGCCACTGGCCTACGGCATCGTGCAACAACACAACGGTAGCCTGAGCGTGAAGAGCGACGCCGGCGGCACTACCTTTACCCTGCGCCTTCCCGGCATGGAGAGCGAAACATGAAACAGATCCTGGTCATTGAGGACGAGGCCATTATCCGCGGCAGCATCAACCGCCTGCTCGGCCGCAACGGTTACCGTGTCGACGAAGCGGAGTCGGTGGAACAGGCCGAGTCGGCAGGACAACTGGACGCCTACGACCTCATCCTTAGCGACCTGCGACTGCCTGGCGCCCCCGGCACCGAGGTGATCGCACGGGCCCAGGGCGTGCCGGTGGTGATCATGACCAGCTACGCCAGCATCCACTCGGCGGTGGAGGCGATGCGTATGGGGGCCGTCGACTATATCGCCAAGCCCTTCGATCACGACGAGATGCTGCTCACCATCGAGCGCGCACTGCAGCAGCATGACCTGCAGCGGCAAAACGAAGCGCTCAAGTCCGACCTTGCCCACAGTTATCCGGTGGAGGGGATGATCGGCGGCAGTGAGCCGATGCAGGAGGTGTTCGAGCGCATCAACCGTGTGGCCCCCACCGACACCACCGTGCTGGTGCTCGGCGAGTCGGGTACCGGCAAGGAGCTGGTGGCGCGCGCACTGCACGCCAAGAGTGGGCGTAGCGATGCTCCGCTCATCACCGTCAACTGCGCCGCCATCTCCGAGTCGCTGATCGAGTCCGAACTGTTCGGACATGAAAGGGGGGCCTTTCCAGGTGCCCACGACAGCCACAGCGGACTGGTCGAGGCGGCACACGGCGGCACCCTGTTTCTCGACGAGGTGAGTGAACTGCCGCCGGAGGCACAGGCACGGCTGTTACGCGTGCTGCAGGACGGCGAGATCCGCCGTGTCGGTGCCAACCAGTCGCGCCGTATCGACCTGCGCCTGATCGCCGCCACCCACTGCGACCTGCAGCAACTGGTGCAGCAGGGACGTTTTCGCGAAGACCTCTTCTTCCGCCTCGATGTGATGGAGATCCAGCTACCGCCGCTGCGCGAACGTGGCAGCGATATCGAACAACTGGCAAACGAACTGCTGCAGCGTAGTTGCCGCAAGCTCAACCGCCCCCCCATGCAACTGAGCAGGGGCGCGCTGGAGGCGATGAACAGGCACCCCTGGCCCGGCAACGTGCGCGAGCTGGAGAACAGTATCGAGCGGGCGGTGATCCTCGCCGATGGCGCCGAGATCGACACCCCACTGCTCGGCCTGACCCAGCACACTACGCTGGAGCGCGGCGCTACCAACGCGGCGCTGTCGCTCGACGACTACTTCGTCAATTTCGTGCGGGAAAACGAAGAGCAGATGACCGAAACCGAGCTGGCAAAAAAGCTCGGCATCAGCCGCAAGACCTTGTGGGAGAGGAGGCAGCGGCTGAGAATTCCAAAGCGGCGCTAGCGGCCAGCGCTTAGGAGATCAGCTTATCGCTATTCGTGTTGAGGTACTGTTCGAACTCATCTGCCGGCATCGGTTTTGAAATATAGTAACCTTGCGCGGAGTGGCACTGCTGGGCGGTAAGAAACTCAAGCTGCTCGCTGGTCTCGACACCTTCAGCCACCACATCCAGCTTAAGACTCCTTGCCAATATGATGGTAGAGCCTACGATCGCCGCATCATCTGACTCCTCCACCAGATCGCCGACAAAGGATTTATCAATCTTTAGTGTCGTGATCGGGAAACGCTTGAGGTAGTTAAGCGACGAGTACCCGGTGCCAAAGTCATCAATGGCGATGGAGATCCCCTTCTCCCTTATGCCGTGCATAACCCGAATAGCCTCCTCCACATCTTCCATCAGAATGCTTTCGGTGATCTCCAGCTCGAGCAGGTCGCCTGACATCCCCGTGGCGTTGACGGTATTCATCACATCATCGAGAAACCCTTCGCTCCGGAACTGTCTTGACGACAGGTTAACCGCCACCTGCAAACGTGCACCGAATTTTCGGTTCCATTCGCGGGTCTGGCGACAGGCCTCCTCGAGAACCCAGTTACCGATGGGGATAATGAGCCCGGTCTCTTCGGCACAGGGGATAAAATCGACAGGAGAGACCATCACCCCTTCTTCCAATGGCCAACGAATAAGGGCCTCCATGCCAATGATTCGCTGGTCTGGCAGACGAACCTTTGGCTGGTAATAGAGTTCAAAATCCCCATTCTCCACAGCGCGATGAAGGTCACGTATCAGTGACAGGCGGTGCTGCGCCTTGGCATTCATCTCCGGGAGGAAGAACTGGAAATTATTCTTGCCACTATCCTTGGCCTGATACATGGCGATGTCGGCATTTTTTATCAGCTCTTCACTGGAGACACCGTCATCCGGATAGATGGAGATCCCAATACTTGCGCCTATGTGAACCTCAGTCTCCTTGATTTTAACCGGCTCTTGCAGTGCCTCCAGGACATCTTCTGCGAGCGAGCCGACAAGTTCCGGCTCTTCAAAATCCGTCACCAATACGACGAACTCATCCCCCCCGAGCCTGGCCACCATATCGGACTTACGCACACGCTGTCCAAGCCGGCTGGCCACGTCGACCAGCAGCGTATCACCCGCCGCATGGCCCAGGCTATCGTTGACGTCCTTGAAGCCATCGAGGTCCAGGTAGACCACTGCAAGCCGGCTTCCTTCGCGATGGTGTCTTTCCAACTCATTCACCAGGTGGTCCTGGAACTGAATGCGGTTGGCCAGGCCGGTCAGTGCGTCGAAGTTGGCCTGCTTCCAGATCAATTCTTCGGTTTTCTTGCGCTCCGTGATATCTGAAAAAACCGAAACGTATTGATCAAGCTCGTTATTGGTGTTGTAGATGGCATTGATAGTCAGCCACTTTGGATACACTTCGCCATTTTTGCGGCGGTCCCACACCTCGCCTTCCCAGAAACCGGTACGCTTTAGCGAGTCCCACATCTCAGCGTAAAAAACACTGCCGTGACGCCCCGAAGCGAAAACGCTCGGGTTCTTACCCCGAACCTCGGTAAGGGTATAACCGGTTATCTCGGTGGCAGCGGGATTGAGTGAGACGATTTTATTCGACGCGTCGGTGACCACCACGGCCTGGTTCATGGTGTCGAACACGCGCGATGCCAGCTCAAGCCGGCGCTCCTGTTCGATAACGTCCGTCAGGTCTTCGAAGAAGGCGAAAAACCTTCCACCCTGAACAGCGGAGTAGGTGATGAACACCTCGGTCGGCCAGAGCGAGCCATCCTTCCTTCTGTGTTCGGTACGAAACTGAACGTGTCCCGCCGTCACAATCTTATCGATGCGGCTCTTAATCTCGTCCTGAGAGTCCCTGGCCTCCAGGTCGGAAACGCTCATGGAGACAAGCTCCTCACGACTGAAGCCGGACTGCCTTATATAGGTGTCATTAACTTCGACTATCCTGCCCTGGTTGTCTACCGAGCAAAAGCCGAGGGAAGGGGTATTGATGGCCGCCTGATACACCTCCAGGCTCTCTTCCAGGCTCTCCTCGAAGCGTTTGCGCTCACTGATATCGCTGTGTGTCCCGGCCATACGTAGCGGTCGGCCTGAATCATCCCGCTCCACAATCTTTCCCCGAGCCAGGATCCATTTCCACTCGCTATTTTTACAGCGCATGCGGAAACGAACTTCGTAATCCTTCGCCGCCCCCTTCAGGTGCGAATTCAACTGCTTCTGCACCGTCTCCACATCGTCAGGATGCAGGAGCGATTCCCAACCATGAAAGTCAGGCTCAACTTCATCCTGCGTATAGCCCAGCATGCCTAACCAGCGCTGGTCGAAATAGGCCTCTCCGGTCTTAACATTCCAGTCCCACCAGCCATCGCCACTACTCCACAACACCTGCTCCAGTTGCTGCTTGACGGCACGCGTTTTCTGCTCACTCCGATAGAAGCGCCGTGCAATGAAGACGATTCCGCCACTGCTAAGGAGAATAAACAGCAACGAGCCCAGGAGACTTTTCTGAATGAGATTGTCCCTTCTCTGCTGAATTCCCCGGGTACTCGCCGTCAGCACCACGGTATAGAGCGGCACCTCGCTGCTGCCACCTCTAATTCTTAGAATCTCCGTATGGCGGTCCGTTTTAGAGATGATGTGGTTTGAGCTGTCACTCAGCCTTAACCAGTTAACGTCGAAGTTATCCAGCTTACTCGCATGCTTCCCCAGCTGGCGCAGCTCCGTAGAGACGATGACCCGGCCATTGGCACCGATCACCATTCCCCCCAGGTAGGGTGTGTCCAGCAGTTGGGTTAAAAACGGTTGACGGGAGATGGCACTGACAGGCAACTCGCCGTTCTGCATCATGTCCTGAACCAGGGAAAAACGAGAATGCAGCCGCTCTACCTCCGCACGGCTGTACTGTTCAACATAAAAATACCCCAGTGCAGTAAAGGCCGCGACTTCGACACACAACACCAACAGTGTGATGCGCGAGACAAAGCTCAGTTTGCGATAGGTCATCGTGCGAAAACCGGGGTCTCTCCAAGTGGCTCCAGACGTGTCTCTGACTCCGGTTCGTAATAGGCCTCTTCGGGCGTGATATGGCCGAGTATTTCGATACCCAGCTCAGGCCGGCTGGAGCGAGGGTTCCAGCGTGCGATATAGACACTTTGCTGCAAATGGTGGCTAACCGGGTTCATCATTGCCGGCGAATGCTGCATTCTCTCCGCCGCGCTCGCCTCATAGTTTTCCAGCTGTTCGATGACTTTATGGTTGTTGGTGTCACCGGCCTTCTCAATGGCACCAAGCAGTGCCCTGGTTGCCAGGTAGGCAGCATGGGTCACATCACCGGGATAGGCAATACGTGTATGGCCGTATCGCACGCGGTAGCGCTCAACAAACTCCTCGGTACCCGGGGTATCGAGGTGCCAGGCCCAGGTGGTGCCAAACAGGGGGCGAGGGGTTCCCGGTGCCGGATAGAGCTCCTCCCAGTCCACTTCGCCGACGATCCAGGACTGCCTCTGCAGCACCTGAGGGTCGATATGGGAAAAGAGCTTAATTTGATTGTCGCCGCTGATGCTCAAGGCCACCACGTCAGCCTCAATGGCGGCGACCTGCCTCAGTGTTGCGGCCGGGTCCGGCAGGTCGTCAGGCGTGGTGACCTCACCAACAACCTGCCCCCCATACTCCTTGATATAGGGGCGCATGGCGGCGGCATTACTGCGCCCGAATTCGTTGTCCTCAGAGAGCAGTACGACACGCTTTGATTCCTTCATCCCCAGCGCATACTTCAGCAGTGCACGATTGATGTTGGCCCCGTGGGTGTCGAAAACAAACTTGCTTCGATGGGCACGGCTGGTCGATTCCGATGGGGCGGAAGAGTTGGTGTTGATGAAGATCATGCCGTGGCGCTGACATACCGCCGACATGCTGGCCGCCACACCGGAACTGATCGCCCCCACCATGAATGCGGTTTGCGTCTGCGTGATGAGCTCTTCGGCCACCTCGGCCGCTCTCTTTGGGTTCAGGGTGGGGTTGCGCGAGATAAGGATAATGTCGCGCCCCAGCACACCGCCGCGCGCGTTGTACTCATCGATGGCCATCTCCACACCTCGACGGTCAGACTCTGCATGCAGTGCAAAACGACCGGTTGTGGGGGCAACATGTGCAATGATAAGGGGTTCCTTCGCCTCTTGCGCCTCTGTCGTGCCCGTTCCTATTAGCAAAAATGCGCTCATTAGCACGTTGATGAGCATGATTACTCTTATCATTACGGTATCTTCCTGTTTAGTCATTCCGATCCTGATTCCGGATATTAGCACCAGCTCCCCCAGCACCACTTACGACCCTAAATTGAAAGGCATCAGGGAATACATTGTTGATACTAGCTTATCCTTACTATGGTCGGCCAGCGCCGCCAGTTCGATATTCTGGCGACAACGATTATATTTCCATAATTCCCTGTAGGCCGCTGGTTATCGGCCGCAAATGCTTTTCGTACTTACGCCACGCTTCGGAGCTTCCCGTATACATTCTTTGTCTAACCTGCATACTGCTCGCTGTGCTGACCGCCCTACTTGTTTTATGAAACTCCAGGCACTGCTGTTCAAATTCAAGGTTACAGAAATTTAGCAACCTCCTGGTCTCTTCTTCCTGGTTTTCCGTCAGTGCCTCGTAGCTGATGTCATATATATTTTCTGGAAATTGCTCGCGCCAAAATGACATCAGATCAAGATATAGGTGATAAAATTTAACGACATCCTGCATGTCATATGAGAATTTATTGCCATTACTTGAAAAGAAATGTTTATATGCTGACCAGCAGGTTGCCACAGGGTCTCGGTTTAGATGAATTATTTTTGCTTCAGGAAATGCCAGGAGTATGAAACCTATCCATTCGAAATTAAGCGGCATTTTGTCAGTAATAACTTTTTCACCGACCTTCAAGCCATCAAGCACACCAAGGTAACCATCGCGTAAAGCCTTGAGTTCATTTTGTACAAACGCGGCCTTGTCCGCAGTCGCCCCAAGCTTCTCAAATCGCATAATCATTGGCACAACAAGTCTTTTCATTGAGCCAAGCTCTCCAGCGCCGTAAACCGAAGAATGACTTGCCAGTATTTGTTCTACAAGCGATGTTCCTGAACGCGGCATACCCACAATAAATACAGGTTGAACTTGCGCACTTGGCATCTCGTTTGCCACAGGAACTTTCGCCAACTCAGAGTAGGTCGCGACAATTCTTGAAAATAACCTTTCATCATCCACAAACTCATAAGCAAGTTCTTTTTTGCGGAGCTGATTCGCCTCAGTAAGACATTGAAATGACTTATCATACTCATCAATATCATCATAAGCCTTGGCCAAGGCGAAAGAGAGATGCATTCGATCCGAATCATTAAGTTCTGATTGCGCGAGAAAATCCTCCATCAGCCTAATTTGCGGATCACCACGGCGGTATGTTTTCAACACACTTAGGTGTTGATAAGCCAGCGTATACGTTGGGTTTATCTCTATTGATCGCTCATAACATTCGCTTGCTTCTGCTGTCCGCCCCAAATCATGAAGCACGTTGCCACGGCCATTATGGGCCTCAACCAAGTCGGGCTTCAGGGTGATTGCATTATTGAAGCTCTCCAACGCCTCATACTGCTTCCCCATTTCCCTCAACACCCCACCAAGATTCAAATAGGCAATCGGCATATTCCTGTTGCAATCAATTGCTCGCCTATATGACGCGGCCGCCTCCTCCATATACCCCAGTGATTTCAGAGTATTACCAAGATTGTTGTGTGCATCGGCATAGCCCGGGTCTTTTGTTATGGCGGAATTAAAATACGTAACTGCCTTAGAGAAGTCACCTGTCAACTGCAGGACATTACCAATATTATTGAGAAGCATTGGATGCTCAGGCATAAGCTCAAGAGCACTCTTATAAAACCTTAACGCCTCTCTATACCTTCCCTCGTCCAACAGAACATTGCCGAGGTTATTGTGGGCTTCAACAAAGTTGCGCTGTATTTTTATCGCTTTTCTATATGCGAGTTCAGCATCTTTTAATCGCCCCTTCTTATAGAAAGATATCCCTTGCTCATAGCTCTTAACAGCACTTCTTTTATACATCTTTATGATTCCAAGTCACTTCCTGCCCATAACCTCCTGGCATGCACGCGGTTACTTTATCACTAAAGTCAACCAAGTAAGCACCTTCGGTGCCAACCCTGCGGCACCGCGATTAAGCAAAGAAACGGGCAAATCCTTCAACTTCTTCACGCTCGGTGCGGTAGCCATTGATCGGTGCCTCCCGGACCGCATAGCCCAGCGCCATGCCGCAAACCAGCACGCTCTTCTCCGGATAGCCCAGCTCCTGTTTGACGATCGCCGGGTACTCGGCCAGCGCCGCCTGGGCACAGGTGGAAAGCCCCTCTTCCTCAGCGGCCAGCATCAGTGACTGCAGGAAGATGCCGTAGTCGATGTAGGCTCCCGCCTCCATGCCGGCATCCATAAAGAACAGCAGCATCACCGGGGCATCGAAGGCGCGGAAGTTGGCGGCCCACTGGTCGAGCTTGCCCTCTCTGTCGCCGCGTTCAATGCCGACGGCACTATAGAGCTGGATACCGCAGGTGCGGCGCCTGGCCTGGTAGGGCTCATTCCATTCGCAGGGATAGAACTGATAGGCCATCTGCGGGGCCTCACCATTACGGCACGCCGCCTCCAGCCTTTGCTGCAGCCGCTGCTTGGTCTCACCGCTTACCACCGCCACCTGCCACGGCTGCAGGTTGCCGCCTGAGGGGGCGTGACGGGCGGCATCGAGGATACGGTGGATCTTCTCCTCCTCGACCGCTCGCTGCTGGTAGGCACGGATCGATTGCCGCTGTTTGATTGCCTCAATTACGTTCATTCTTGCTCCTTCGCGCACCGCCAGAGGGCATACGCCGCTTCAATAGAATTTTTTTTCGTTACGATAGGTAACACCACTGTTTCACTCCTCCACACGGCGAAATACTCCACTGCAAGGGCTATTGGGAGAGACTACGCTTATGCATGCAATATAACTGTTACGTTACCCCACAAACAGTGTTACGTAACGTAACAAAAACCACCGTCCATCGCCCCTCAGATTGTTTGTATGTTACTGGTTTTATTGATATTTTCCGAATCCGCATGCAGAACTAACGATGCTGTCGCATGCCACACAATAAGCAGTTCTGACACGCTCGGCATGACGACAGCCCGAGCACCACCAACGACTGGAGAATGTTCATGAGTCACGACAAAAAGTCAGGTACCACAAGAAGAAACTTCCTTAAGGGCAGTGCAGCACTGGCTGCCGCCGGTTCCATGCCGATGTTCTTTATTAAGGATGCATGGGCGGCAAAAGAGTTCCGCAACAACCCCGGCAACGCCGGTACCGTTACCCTCGGCTTCAACGTACCGCAGACCGGCGCCTACGCCGACGAGGGCGCCGACGAGCTGCGCGCCTTCAAACTGGCGGTCAAGCACCTCAATGGCGAGGGCGACGGCGGCATGCTCCACACCATGAAGCCGCTGCACCTCAAGGGCAACGGCATCCTGGGCAAGAAGGTCAAGTACGTGACCGGTGACACCCAGACCAAGTCCGATGCAGCACGTGCCTCTGCCAAGCGCATGATCGAGAAGGACGGCGCCATCATGATCTCCGGCGGCTCCTCCTCCGGTGTGGCGGTCGCGGTACAGGGCCTGGCCCAGGAGATGGGCGTCATCTTCATGGCAGGTCTGACCCACTCCAACGACACCACCGGTAAGGACAAGAAGCGCTACGGTTTCCGCCACTTCTTCAACGCCAAGATGTCCGGCGCCGCCCTCGGTCCGGTACTGAAGCAGGAGATGGGCACCGACCGTAACGCCTACCACCTGACCGCCGACTACACCTGGGGCTGGACCCAGGAAGAGTCGATTAAGGAGACCACCGAGGGTCTGGGCTGGAACACCGTGAAGACCGTGAAGACCCCGGTTGGCGCGGGCGACTTCTCCCAGTACATCACCCCCATCCTTAACTCCGGTGCCGATACCCTGATCCTGAACCACTACGGCAAGGACATGATCAACTCCCTGACCCAGGCGGTGCAGTTCGGTCTGCGCGACAAGCAGGTCAACGGCAAGAACTTCGAGATCATCGTTCCCCTCTACTCCCGTCTGATGGCACAGGGCGCCGGCGAGAACATCAAGGGCATCCTCGGTACCACCAACTGGAACTGGGCACTGAAAGACGCCGGCTCCCAGGCCTTCGTCAAGTCCTTCGGTAACGAGTACGGCTTCCCGCCCTCACAGGCCGCCCACACCTGCTACGTGCAGACCCTGCTCTACGCCAATGCCGTAGAGATGGCCGGCACCTTCTATCCGCCTGCGGTGATCAAGGCGCTGGAAGGCTTCAAGTTCGACGGCATGGGCAACGGTCCTACCGAGTACCGTGCCGAGGATCACCAGTGCCTGAAGGACGTACTGGTGATGCGTGGTAACGCCAATCCCAGCAGCCAGTTCGACCTGCTGGAGATCGTGCAGCAGGTACCGCGCTCTCAGGTCGAGTACCCCGCCTCCATCTTCGGTGGCGAGCTCGGTCCCTACGAGGTCTAACTACCTACGGCAAACGCCACCCCGGCAACGGGGTGGCGTCTTACTGTCTGCCACTCAGAAACCTCACTTGTGCATTAGGCCACTGTGCACAACTGAGTTTTCTGTCACTGAAAAGAGTTCAAGTCACTATGGATGCGATATTCATACAAATCGTCAACGGCCTGGATAAGGGCGGTGCCTATGCGTTGATCGCGCTGGGCCTGACCCTGACCTTCGGCACCCTTGGCGTCGTCAACTTCGCCCACGGCGCGATCTTCATGCTCGGCGCCTTCTGCGCCGTCTCTATCCAGCAGCTGCTGACCATCTCCAAACAGGTGCGGGACGAGAGCATCACCTTCTTCGAGGCCTACAAGGAGGTGCCCTACCTGGAGATCTGGTGGGGCGATACCGGCTCGGCGATTATCGACTTCGCGGTACCCATCTCCATCATCGCGGCCATCCCCATCATGCTGCTGATAGGTCTGGCGATGGAGCGCGGCCTGATCCGCCACTTCTATAAGCGCACCCATGCCGAACAGATCCTGGTGACCTTCGGCCTGGCCATCGTGCTGCAGGAGATCATCCGCTCCTTCTTCGGCGCCAATCCGATCCCCACCCCGGCCCCCGATGCGGTGGCCGGCAGCTTCGCCATCGGCGCCCTGTTCGGCCTTAGCGACGCCATCGTCTACCCCTGGTGGCGCATCATCTACTTCGTCTTCTCCCTCGGCGTGATCGGCGCGGTGTTCGCCTTTTTGCGCTACACCACCTTCGGCATGGTGGTGCGCGCCGGCATGCACGACCGCGAGACGGTGCAACTGCTCGGCATCAACATCGAACGACGCTTCACCGTGGTGTTCGGCATCGCCGCCATCGTCGCCGGCCTGGCCGGGGTGATGTATGCACCGATCCTGCCGCCCGACTACCACATGGGGATGGACTTCCTGGTGCTCTCCTTCGTCGTCGTCGTGGTCGGCGGTATGGGCTCGCTGGAGGGGGCGGTGGCCGCCGGCTTCCTGCTCGGTATCCTGCAGTCATTCGCCTCAATGAACGAAATCAAGTCGGTCATCCCCGGCATCGACCAAATCATCATCTACCTGGTAGCCGTCATCATCATCCTGATCAGGCCGCGCGGCCTGATGGGTAAGCAAGGGGTGATGGAGGACTAAATATGAACAAGCTGAATCTCGACAACAACCTGCACGCCATGCTGCTCTTCTCGCTGGTGGTACTGACCATGCCGCTGTGGCTCAGCCCCATCGGCGCCTCCTACCCCGACCTGCTGCAGAAGTTCGCCATCTTCGGCATCTTCGCCATCGGCTATAACATCCTGTTCGGTCTCACCGGCTACCTCAGCTTCGGCCACGCCGCCTTCCTCGGCATCGGCTCCTACGCCACCGTCTGGTCGTTCAAGCTACTGACCATGAACGTGCTGCCGGCCGTGCTCTTCGCCATCGTGATCTCCGGCGTTTTCGCCGCCGCCATCGGCTACCTGAGCCTGCGTCGTTCCGGCATCTACTTCTCGATCCTGACGCTGGCCTTCGCGCAGATGTTCTATAACCTCGCCTACTCGGTGCTCACCCCGATCACCAACGGCGAGACCGGACTGCAGTTATCGGTCAACGACCCGCGCGTGATCGACGGCCTCTTCTCCGGTGCGGTGGACGGCATCCCCTCCACCAACCTGTTCGGCCTGGAGATGAGCGGCTACTCCGGCTTCTACTTCTGCGCCGCGCTGCTGATCATCGGCTTCTACATCTCGCTGAAGATCTTCCGCTCACCGTTCGGCCTCAAACTGCAGGCGATTAAGTCGAACCAGACCCGCATGCGTTATACCGGTTACAACACCCGCCCCTATCTGCTGGTCGCCTTCATCATCTCCGGCATGTACGCCGGACTGGCCGGGGCGCTGATGGCGGTCACCGACCCGCTGGCCGGTGCCGAGCGCATGCAGTGGACCGCCTCCGGTGAGGTGGTGCTGATGACCATCCTCGGCGGCGTCGGCACCCTCGTCGGTCCGCTGCTCGGAGTCGGCCTGATCAAATACTTCGAGAACATCTTCTCTGCCTTCAACGAGGCGACCCTGCACGCCGCCTTCTCCTTCCTGCCCGACTGGCTCACCAATGTAATGGTCGCCATCACCTCGCCCTTCGTCGGCGAGGGCTGGCACCTGACCCTGGGCGTGCTGTTCATGGTGGTGGTGATCTTCCTGCCGGGCGGCATCATGGAGGGCATCCATCGGCTTCGCGGGCGGCTCGCCAAACGTAGCGGTGAGGAGGGTTAAGCCATGAGCAACAACATCGTTCTGAATATTGAAAACGTCAACAAGACCTTCGGTGGCCTGCAGGCGCTGAACAACGTCAACCTCGCCATCGAAGAAGGCAAGGTGCACGCCATCATCGGCCCCAACGGCGCCGGTAAGTCGACCCTGCTCAACTGCTGCATCGGGCGTCTACACCCCGACACCGGCTCGGTCACCTTCGACGGCAAGAACATCGTCGGTATGGAGCCGCACCAGATCAACCAGACCGGCATCGCGCGGGTATTCCAGACCCCGGAGATCTTCCCCGACCTCTCCTTGCTGGAGAACGTGATGATCCCCGCCTTCGCCAAGCGCGACGGTGCCTTCAAGTTCAATGCCGTCTCTTCACTGTTTGGCGAAAAGCAGATCCGTGAGGAGGCCGAGCACATGCTGCACGATTTCGGTCTCGGCGATCAGGTCCACCACCACGCCGGTAGCATGTCGCGCGGCGACAAGCGCCGCCTGGAGATGGCGATGTGTCTGGTGCAACACCCGCGTCTGCTGCTGCTCGATGAGCCGACCGCCGGTATGTCGCGTCACGACACCAACCGCACCATCGAGCTGCTGAAGAAGATCAAGGAGCGAGGTATGACCAAGGTCATCATCGAGCACGACATGAACGTGGTCTTCAGCCTCGCCGATCACATCTCGGTACTGGCCCAGGGGGCCATCATCGCCAGCGGCACGCCCGACGAGATCAAGGGCAATCCGGTTGTACAAGAGGCCTATCTTGGAGGGGCACACCTATGAGTCACGAACACGCACCCAGCGTTGCCAGGGTCAACGCCACCGGTTCGGCACCCGCCTTCTTCTCCTGCTGGGACCTGCACTCCTACTACGGTGAAAGTTACATCGTGCAGGGGGCCAGCTTCGATATTCGCGAGGGGGAGATCGTCGCCCTGCTCGGACGTAACGGTGCCGGCAAGACCACCACACTGCGCTCCATCGCACGGATGGACAATCCGCAGGTAAAACACGGCGAGATCTGGCTGGACCACAAGCCGCTGCACAGCATGAAGTCGCATCAGGCGGCGCAGATGGGCGTCGCCCTGGTACCGGAGGATCGCAACATCATCCCCGGCCTCACGGTGCATGAGAACCTGCAGCTGTCGCAGATCGCACCGCCTATCGGCTGGTCCATCGAGCGCATCTACGAACACTTCCCCAAGCTGGGCGAACGTCGCGACCAGATCGGTGTCACCCTCTCCGGCGGTGAGCAGCAGATGCTGGCCATCGGCCGCGCCCTGGCTCGCGATGTGAAACTACTGCTGCTGGACGAACCCTACGAGGGACTCGCCCCGGTAATCGTGCAGGAGATCGAAAAGATCCTCGACAACATCAAGAAGCTCGGTATCACCACCATCATCGTCGAGCAGAACGCCATCGCCGCGCTGCGTCTCGCCGATCGCGCCATCATCCTCGACATGGGGCATGTGGTGTTCGACGGCACCGCGCAGGAGGTGCTCGATAACGAAGAGCTGCGTCATCAATATCTAGCTATTTAATGGTGAACATCCATGTCTGATTCCAAACTCTACCCCGTACCCGCCGACTTCGCCGCCAATAGCCACATCGACGAGGCGCGCTACAACGAGATGTACCAACGCTCCATCGACGACCCGGAGGGCTTCTGGTCCGAGCAGGCCGATGAGTTCCTCGACTGGTTCAAGCCCTGGGACAAGGTACTCGACTGGAACTTCGATAATGATGTTTCGATCAAGTGGTTCGAGGGCGGCAAGCTCAACGTCGCCTACAACTGCATCGACCGCCACCTGGAGAGCCGTGGCGACCAGGTCGCCATCATCTGGGAGGGGGATGACCCCAACGACGACAAGAAGATCACCTACCGTGAGCTGCACCAGGAGGTCGCCAAATTCGCCAACCTGCTGAAGAGCCGCGGTGTCAGGAAGGGCGACAGGGTCAGCATCTACATGCCGATGATCCCCGAGGCGGCCTACGCCATGCTCGCCTGTGCCCGCATCGGCGCAGTGCACTCGGTGGTGTTCGGCGGCTTCTCCCCCGAATCGCTGAAAGACCGCATCCTCGACTCCGACTGCAAGGTGGTAATCACCGCAGACGAAGGGGTACGCGGCGGCAAGACCGTACCGCTGAAGGCCAACGCCGATATGGCGCTGCAAGGCTGCCCCAACGTGCACAGCGTGATCATCGTCAAGCGTACCGGTGCCAAGGTGCACTGGCATGAGGGGCGCGACATCTGGTACCACGTCGGCATGGAGGAGATGTCCGCGGAGTGCCCCTGTGAGGAGATGGACGCCGAAGACCCGCTCTTCATCCTCTACACCTCGGGCTCCACCGGCAAACCCAAGGGGGTGCTGCACACCACCGGCGGTTACCTGCTCTACGCGGCAATCACCACCAAGTACACCTTCGACCTGCGCGATGACGATATCTACTGGTGCACCGCCGACGTGGGCTGGGTCACCGGCCACAGCTACCTCGTTTACGGCCCGCTGGCCATCGGCGCCACCACCCTCAGCTTCGAGGGCATCCCCACCTACCCCGACGCCTCGCGCTTCTGGCAGGTGGTGGACAAGCACCAGGTCAGCGTCTTCTACACCGCGCCGACCGCGATTCGCGCCCTGATGCGCGAGGGCAACGGGCCGGTGGAGCAGACCTCGCGCAAGACGCTGCGCCTGCTCGGCACCGTGGGCGAGCCTATCAACCCCGAGGCGTGGGAGTGGTACCACAAGGTGGTGGGCGACTCGCGCTGCCCCATCGTCGACACCTGGTGGCAGACCGAGACCGGCGGCCACCTGCTCACCCCGCTGCCCGGCGCCACCGCGCTCAAGCCCGGCTCCGCCACCCGCCCCTTCTTCGGCGTACAGCCTGCCCTGGTCGACGCCCAGAGTGGCGAGATCCTCGAGGGCGAGGCCTCCGGTGCGCTGGTGATGACCGCCCCCTGGCCGGGGATGATGCGCACCGTGTTCGGCGACCACGAGCGCTTCATCAAGACCTATTTCAGCGACTACAAGGGCTACTACTTCTCCGGCGACGGTGCACGCCGCGATGAGGACGGCTACTACTGGATCACCGGCCGCATGGACGACGTACTCAACGTCTCCGGCCACCGCATGGGCACCGCCGAGGTGGAGAGCGCGCTGGTACTGCACCGGGCGGTCGCCGAGGCCGCCGTGGTCGGCTTCCCCCACGAGATCAAGGGTGAAGGCATCTACGCCTACGTCACCCTGGTCAAGGACGTGGAACCCACCGAGCTGTTGCGCAAGGAGCTGATACAGCAGGTGCGCAAGGAGATCGGTCCCATCGCCTCACCCGATGTGATTCAGTGGGCGCCGGGGCTGCCGAAGACCCGCTCGGGCAAGATCATGCGCCGCATCCTGCGCAAGATCGCCGCCAACGAGATCGACGCCCTGGGTGATACCTCCACCCTGGCCGAACCGGCGGTAGTCAAAGACCTCATCGAGAATCGCGCCAACAAGTAACTCACCCTCAACAAAAAAACCGGCCTAATGGCCGGTTTTTTTTGTACTCAGAATTGAGTGATTAGCCGTCGATGGCAAACTCGATACGGTCCGCCAGCTCATCCAGCGCCTTGGCTGCACAGGCGGCGTCCTTGTCGCCACCGGGCGCGCCACTCACGCCCACGGCACCGATGTTATAGCCACCGGCGATGATCTTGATCCCGCCCTCCATCACGATAAGCCCGTCGATATGGTTGAGCTCCTGCCGGATATCGGAGCGTGCCGCCTTGAAGGCGCCACTATCGGTCCAGGCCATTACGGTCATGTTGGCCTTACGCTCGGCAATCTCCAGGGTAAAGCGCGAGGCAAGGTCGTCACGCAGTGCGGCACGCATCAGGCCGAAGCGGTCCACCACCACGGCACTGACGTGGTAACCATCGGCACGACAGGCGTTGATGGTCTCATTGGCGATATCGCGTGCCAGCTCCATGCCGATGCTCTTGTCATTCACGATGTCAGCGGCCTGGGCCGAGACGCTGAGAAGACCGGCGAAGAGACCGGCAAGCCCCTGTTTGATTACAGTTTTATTCATGTGCTCCCCCTTTGTTATGGAACGGGATTGTGATGGGTGTGGGGCAAAATCTAGCATCTCCATCGGCTGCTGCCTACGCGGGTAAACCCCACTGTTTAGTGGTGCTTGAATTCCCCGGGGGGTGCTATATGGTAGGCCTCCCTAAACAGGACGAGAGATAACAATGGCTGGTGGACTCTTTGCAATACTGGACGACGTGGCGCTGCTGCTCGACGATGCGGCGGTGATGAGCAAGGTGGCGGCAAAGAAGACCGCTGGCCTGCTCGGCGACGACCTGGCGGTAAACGCGGAGCAGGCCACCGGTTTCCACGCCAGTCGCGAGTTGCCGGTGATCTGGGCGATCACC
>JBNKUL010000084.1:0-29437 GCA_050298555.1 Thiohalomonadaceae bacterium | reverse complement strand
ATAGTGAGTATTGTTACCATACACCTGATGGCCGCAGTAGTTAAATTCATTTGGGATTAAACCGATATCAATATTCTGTTCTCTAAAGTAATATCCGTACAATGAAGCCGCGACCAGCACCACAGTTACAAAAAGATACCCTGTAAACTTTAGAAACCGTTTCATATATACAGCTAACGACTGAGTTTTGGGGCGGCCGGCGATAGCCGGACGTCCCAGCCCCGCAAGGGGCGACAAGAACGACTTGTTAACTGCTAGCACCAACCACTAACTCCATTTCGTGCCTAGCCAATGCGATGCTGTGTGATTCAGAGCGACCTTCTCCTTTATCCCACCACTTTTCAACATAGGCGTATTGACCATTGATTTCATATACTTCAAATACTTCTCCAACCATGGACTGTACATCCGATATTTCATCACTTGGTAATGCCTTTAATAATGCTCCATCAATAGATAAGACCTTGACTTTAGAACCTACAACAACATCTTTTCCGTTGACATCTTGTGGCACCATCGTTTCCTTTTGCAGTTAACTATAATTAGATCTCACTTCCGACATGTTAAAACACATCAAAACCGACAAATAACATTCCACAAACCCCACAACCCCTTGTTTCACATAGGCCACGGTTGCAGAAACACGTCAATAATACGAAGGAGAAAGATGTCACGCCCTGTGCCCAGATCTAATTCTCCCTACCACGGCATCCCTCCCGCAACTCCTACCCCCATTTGTACCCGCTGCACAGCGGTTTCGCAACCGCAGCAGGGAAACGGACAAAAAAAAAGGCCGCACAAGGCGGCCAGGGCAACGTTTACTGCGGTCAAGATCAGGCGTATTTCGGCTGGAAGGCCTGCTCCGGGTCTTCCACCGGCCCGTTCTCGCCCCAGTAGGGGGAGAGCTTGCGCAGTTTCTCGGCTATAGGTGGCACGGCGGCGATCACCCGCTCAACCTCATCCATCGTGTTGTAGCGGGACAGGGAGAACCGCACCGTGCCATGAGCGGCGGTGTAGGGAATGCCCATCGCCTTCATTACATGCGAGGGCTCGAGGGAGCCGGAGGTACAGGCCGAGCCGCTGGAGGCGGCGATGCCGGCCTTGTTGAGCAGCAGCAGGATCCCCTCCCCCTCGATATATTCGAAGGCGATGTGGGCGGTGTTGGGCAGGCGATTTTCCCTGTCGCCGGTGACGAAGGCGTTGGGCACGACGGCGAGGATCCCCTCCTCCAGCCGGTCGCGCATCGCCTTGACCACGGTGTTCTCGTGCTCGAGGTTTTCCATCGCCAGCTCGGCGGCCTTGCCGAGGGCGACGATGGAGGCGGAGTTCTCGGTGCCGGCACGGCGACCGCGCTCCTGGTGGCCGCCGCGCAGCAGCGGGCGGAAGCGGGTACCGCGGCGCAGGTAGAGCACACCGATCCCCTTCGGCGCGTGTAATTTATGTCCCGACAGGGAGAGCATGTCGATCTTGGTGTTCTTCAGGTCGAGCGGGATCTTGCCCACCGCCTGCACCGCATCGGTGTGGAACATCACCCCGGCGGCGTGGGCCATCTCGGCCATCTCCTCTACCGGGAAGATGGTACCGGTCTCGTTGTTGGCCCACATCACGGAGACGATGGCGACCTTATCGGAGAGCCTGGATTTGTACTCATCCAGGTCGAGCTGGCCCACCTCGTTCACCTTGAGGCGGTGGACGGTGTAGCCCTCCTTGTTCTCCAGGTAGTCGCACAGGGTGAGCACCGCCGGGTGTTCCACCACGGTGGTAATGATCTCTTTTCTCTCAGGCTGTGCCTTTAGCGCGGAGAGGATGGCGGTGCTGTCCGACTCGGTGCCGCAGGAGGTGAAGACGATCTCGTCGTCGCGCTCGGCGCCGAGCAGCGCCTGTACCTTGCGGCGGGCGTCGCGCACTGCGCGCCCTACCCTGTCGCCGAAGCTGTGCAGCGATGAGGGGTTACCGAACTGTTCGGAGAAGAAGGGCAGCATCTCCTCCACCACCTCGGGCGAGACCATGGTGGTGGCGTTATTGTCGAGGTAGATATCGCTCATCGCTTACGCCCTCGCGGCTGCAGGCATCTGGGTGGCGGGCACCACCTTGACGAACTCGCCCAGCGCCTCGATCAACTTCTGCTGGATGCCGCCCATGGTGACCGCGGCCATCTGGCAGCCCATGCAGGCGCCAATCAAATTCACGTAGATGGTCTTGCCGTCGATATCGACCAGCTCGACGTCGCCGTGGTCGCGCTGCAGCATCGGGCGGATCGCCTCCAGCGTCTCCTCGATGCGCTTGATTCGCTGCAGGTTGGTCATGCGCGGCTTCGCCGCCACCGGGGCCTCGGTCGCGGCCTCGGCGGCAACCGGTGCCGGCTCGGGCTTGATCGGGATCGCCGCCGCCGCGGCAACGCTCTTGTCCTCGCGTGCGGCGATGACGCGGGCCAGGATATCCTCGATACCCTCGTGGCAGGCAGAGCAGCCGCCGCCCGCCTTGGTGTAGTTGGTGACGTCCTCGACGGTGGAGAGGTTGTTCTCCACGATCGCCTTTTCGATCATCACCTCATCGACGGCGAAACACTTGCAGACCAGTGCCCCCTCCTCGTGGTCGTCCTTCCACTCCTCACCGCGGTAGTTGGCGATCGCCGCCTCCAGCGCCTCGCGCCCCATCACCGAGCAGTGCATCTTCTCCGGCGGCAGACCGTCGAGGAAATCGGCGATGTCCTGATTGGAGACCTTTAGCGCCTCGTCCAGGGTCATCCCCTTGACCATCTCGGTCAGCGCCGAGGAGGAGGCGATGGCCGAACCGCAACCGAAGGTCTGGAAGCCGGCCTCAAGAATAACGTCGCTCTCCGGGTCGACCTTAAGGGTGAGGCGCAGGGCGTCGCCGCAGGAGATGGAACCGACATCCCCCACCGCGTTGGCATCCTCCACCGCACCGGCGTTCTTCGGATCGAAAAAGTGCTCTTTAACCTTCTCTGAATATTCCCACATGGTGCGGCCCCCTTAAGCTGAAAATGACTTGCCGCAACCGCAACTGGCGGTGGCGTTGGGATTGACGAAGGTAAAACCGGAGCTCTCCAGCGTCTCCTCGAAGTCGATGGTGACGCCGTCGAGCAGCGGTGCGCTGACCGGGTCGAGGAAGATTTTTACCTTGCCGCCATCGACAACGGTATCGTCGGTTGCCGGCGCCGCCTCAATCGACATTTCGTAGCTGTAGCCGGAGCAGCCGCCGCCGGTAATCGCCAGGCGCAGGCCGCCGCCGGGGGTATCGGAACCCATAATGAAAAGTTTGGCCGCCTTCGCCGCCTTGTCGGTAATCGTGATCATTCGAGAGGGACTCCTCTATTGCGTATCGCTCTGTTACAGGGAGTAGAGCAAGGGGTGTGCCAGCGAACAGAGATTCCTATCTCATTGGAATCATAAGACTTTTTTATAAACAACGGTAATTAGTGGGGGTTTATTGGAAACATTTGTCGCAAACACGACAACGTGCGGAACAATAGCGAGCGCCCCGCAACGGCAGGAAATCCTGCAAATGAGAGCAGATAAAAAACATCTATCTGATTAATCTCACCATCGCCTTGAAATACCAGACTTCATTGCTAAGGTAATGGTCCGCATACAACTCATGGAGGTAATGGAGCACTACTCCCCTTTCAGTCACAGATTACGCAGGTGTAATGAGGAGGTGGTCACAATGCATAAACTTTCACTCTTTCTTGCCCTCTCCGTCATCACGGTTACCGCTTACAGCGACGACATGATGATGGAGCAGATCGCGCACGCCAAGAGCGCGGCGCATCCCGATATCAGCATGAACGCTACGGTAACCACTGTTGATGGCAAGGTCCTCAAGCAAGGCTCCAACGGCTGGACCTGTATGCCTGGCACCAAGCCCGGTGATAACCATCCGATGTGTAACGATGGCGTATGGGCCAGGGTGATGGCCGCTGCGGCCAAGGGTACCGCGCCGAAGATAGACCGTATCGGCATTTCCTACATGCTGCAGGGTGACTCCAACGTCAGCAACTCCAATCCGGCAGCAACCGATCCGAAAAACGGTGATGTCTGGGTGCAGGAGGGTCCCCACCTGATGATCGTCGCGCCCAAAGCGATGCTAAAGGGCATACCAGACGATCCCTACAATGGCGGCCCCTACGTGATGTGGAAGGACACGCCCTACGCCCACATCATGGTTCCCATACGGGACACCAGCATGTAACCCAACGAACGAAGGAGGTGCAATCATGGCACGCTACTACATCGACTGTCGCGACTATCCCAGCGATATCAACTGCTCCGTGGCCCTCTCCGCAAACAGCAAGGAGGAGCTGCTGGAGGCGGTGATTCAACACGGCACCAAAGTACACGGTTACCAGGACACGGCCGAGTTCAGGGAACAGATGACGCGTGAATTCAAGGAGGGTACGCCCCCGGAGTAGCCCAAGCCAGGGCATACGACTATAGCGACGGCCACTCATAAGTGGCCGTGGTTACCTTTGCCATAAACAAAGGAGACTGTTATGCGTTATGACCGAAGATATGCGGTGTGGGCCCTGGGCTATGCCGTGGCGGGTATGTGCCTCGGTATCTACATGGCCGCGTCACACAACCACGCACAGCATGTCACGCATGCTCACATCATGCTTGTAGGGTTTGTGGTGTCACTGAGTTACGGCATCATTCACCGGCTATGGTTGAGCCAGCAACAGCCACTGCCGCAACTTGCACAACTACAGTTTTACGCCCACCACACAGGGGCGTTGGCGATGGTAACCGGCCTGTTCCTGCTTTACGGCGGTATCGTGGCCGAGGCTGCCGTTGAGCCCCTCCTCGCCGTGGCGTCGCTCACCGTGCTTGGCGCTACCGTGATAATGCTGGTGATGGTAGTCAGGGCCAACCGGGTTCACATCGCAGAGCAGGAGGACGTTTCGCAGAAGAGGGCCGTATCAGTAGCCGATGATGCCCAGGTGTAATTACCGGTGCTAGCTAGCGAGAAACCACGCAGCAAAACCTCTATGCCAGCTGCCGCGCCAACAGCTGCACCGGGTGCACCACCTCAATCTCACGCCCCGCCTCACGCACCCCACTCGCCAGGTGCAGCGCACAGCTGAGATTGGTCGTCACCAGCAGCTCGGCGCCACTCTGCAGCAGCGCCGCAACCTTTTCGTCGCGCGGTGGATTCGCCAGCGCTGGCTGAGTGATCATCTTCGTGCCGCCGGCGCCGCAGCAGATCTTGTTGTCGGCAAGGGGGGAAACCTCCAGGCCGGGGATGTTTGCCAATAACTCATAAACCACTTCATGGTTCTGCAGCACGTTGCGCTGGCTGCACGGCTCGTGCACCGCCACCTTTGCCCTGAGCTCCTTAAACTGAAGCTCGCCCGGTCGAAACCGTTGCGCCAGAAAATCCATAATGTCGATGGCCGTCAGCGAGGGCTCCGGCTCACCGCCCTCATGATCCTCTTTCAATAGTTCGGGGTATTCGCTCAGGAAGGCGCCACAGCCGCTTGAGTTGTAGATGAGCTGACTGCTACCACCCTGGGTAAAGGCATCGATGTTCTGCCGCGCACAGCCCCTGGCGCGCTCAAGTTCGCCGCTATGGGCATAGATGGCGCCGCAACAGCCCTGTTTCTCAAGGACACGTACATCGTGGCCCAGCTGCGTTAGCAGTTTGATCGTGGCGTTATGGGTCTGCGTATCGAAGAGGTTCGATACGCAGCCGCTGAAGAGCGCCACCTCTCCCCGGCACTCGGCGGTTTCACCCTGGGTGAACGGGGGCACCGCCTGTGACACATAGGGGACGGGTAGTAGCCTGTCCAGCTGGGCAAATTCGCCTTTCAGGCGCAGAGGAGGAATAAGCTTAAGGAGCCGTTGCATCCCGCTGCGTTGATACCACGGGATCACGACACGCAACAGCCGCTGCAGCGAGCGCCGTGCAGCCAGCAGTTCAAGCAGCTTCACCACCGCAGTCTGCTGCGGCCGTACGGCGAGCGCCTCCATCGCCTGGCTGTAGAGGGCGCTGTAGTCCATCTTTGAGGGACAGACCGTCTCACAGGCACGACAGAGGGTGCAGGCGTGCAGTGCCTCCAGCTCCTCACCATCCAGTGCCTCGTCCTTTTTCAGCAATTTTTCGATCAGGCGAACGCGGCCGCGGGGGCCGTACACTTCTTCCTGCCTCACCCTGTAGGTAGGGCACCCACCCAGGCAAATGCCGCAACTCATGCAGTCTCTCGCCTCGGGGAGATAGGGGCCGCTTAACTCTTCGGCCTGTGCCGAAAAACCACCGAACTCAAATCCTTGTGAGAACTGATCGAAGTTGAAGTCGTTCACTTGTTAATACCAGGATCATGAGCTGCCCGTAGGAGCGGCTTCCAGGCCGCGAATGCGTCGACTGGCCTGCAAACGTGCAATTACTCTCTCTGACGCTGCCAACCGGAAATGCCCATTCGCGGCGGGACGCCGCTCCTACAAAATGCGCTTACAACGCACCACGCTCTACACGGGTCAGGGTGTCGTCGGTCTTGGCCTGCGCCTCGTCCATGGTGACCACCGCGCCCTTGGGCTTGAAGCCTTTCAGGTCATCCCACACGGTGTAGACCTTCTCGGCACCGGACATCTTCTTCAGGTCGCTCTTATCGAGACCGGCCTCATCCAGCAGCTCGTTCCAGGTGATCCCCTCCTGCATCGGGACGAGGGCGAAGTTGACCCCCTCCAGCTCCACCTGCAGCGGCTCGGTGAGGTCGACCACATAGATAATCGCCCGGGTCTCGGGAGAGAGGGCGTCCTTGTACATCGCCACCAGGTCGTTGAGGTATTCGAGTTTGTCGAGGGAGCCTGACAGCAGCGCCAGTTTGTCGTCCTTGGAGAGCAGTACGGTGTGCTCCATTACCTTATGGGGCGGCTTGCGGTTGCCCGAATCATCGGCCACCTCACCCTCTACCAGGGCGAGACGTCCGCGAAATCCGGCATAGCCCTCGGTCTCGGCCTTCTCGGCAAAGGCGATGTTGAGCAGTTGTCCATTCTCTTCAAATGTTTTGATGATCACTGTTGTTACCCTCTGTATGCGATTTAATGATGCAGAGGCTTCAGCAAGAACGGTGCCACGAGACGTGGCCTGCTAAGACATTGAATTTAAATGGTGTGTAGCGCGATATAGCTGTTGTGTGTAGGAAAAAAGACTAAGGGTTCCGCGCAGAGTGTCGTAAACGCTACAGCACGGTGATCACCACCTTGCCCCGCGCCTTGCCGGCGGCGTAGTAGCGCATCGCCTCGAGCGTTTCGGCGAGGGGATAGCAGCGATCGATAACCGGCTTCACCTGGCCCGAGCGCATCATTTTCTCCAACGCCTCGTGCCCGCGGTTCGCCTTATGCAGCAATAGTGAGAAGTGGCCTATTCCAAGCAGTGAATAGAGTATCGCCTGAAAGATACGAAACGACTCGCCGCCAACCATGATGTAGCGACCACCGGGGGAGAGAGAGCGTTTATAGTCGGAAAGTTTATGGTGGGCCTGCATGTCGATAATGAGGTCGTACTGCTCACCGTTGCGGGTAAAGTCCTCGCGCGTGTAATCGATGGTGTGGTCGGCCCCGAGCGAGCGCACCAGTTCCATCTTCTCGCCACGGCAGACGCCGGTCACCTCCGCCCCCAGGGCCCTGGCGATCTGTAGCGCAAAGGTCCCCGCACCGCCCGAGGCACCGTTAATCAAAACCCGCTGCCCGGCGGAGAGCCGGCCCTTGTCACAGAGCGCCTGCCACGCCAGCAGCCCGGCCTGGGGCACCGCCGCCGCCTGCTCAAAACTGAGGAATTCGGGCTTTATCGACAGGGCGTCCGCCGGGGCGGCCACATACTCGGCAAAGCCGCCCCAGCCCGAACTGGAGAGGTCGCCATAGACCGCATCCCCCTCCTTGAACTGCGTCACCCCGTCACCCACGGCCGCCACCTCCCCGGCGATATCGGCCCCCAGGCTTTGAATTCGGTGTGGACGGAACAGGCCAAAGCTGAGGCGGTTGGCGAACGGAATGCCCTGTAACAGCTCCCAGTCCCAGGAGTTGATGGAGACGGCACGCACCTTCACCAGCACCTGACCGGCGCCGGGTTCCGGCGTGACGACATCGGTATAGCGAAGCGTCTCCGCCGTGCCGTAGCTGGTAAGTAATACAGCCTTCATGGCTGATACCTCCGAGAGTAGCCTGTCCCGGCCTTAAGTGTAGTGCAGAGGAAGATTTACCCCTGTACCTACGCCCTCTCCCTGTCGAACTCGGCGGCATAGAAGGCGACACAGTTCTTGCCTGACTGTTTCGCCTGATACATCGCTTCGTCCGCCATATTGACGATGGAGTCGGCATCTTTTGCATCGGAGGGGTAACACGCAACGCCGATGCTGGCGCCAACGTGGAAGATCTGGTTGCCAACCACCACAGGTTCATTGATGGCCGCAATCACATTGTTGGCGATACGCTCGAGCACGACACCCGGGCCCTCGTTCCTGAGGATAATGGTGAACTCGTCCCCGCCAATGCGGGCAACGGTATCCTCGCGCCGCACCGCGTGCTGCAGGCGCTCCGCCACCTCCTGCAGCAGGAGATCGCCGGTCTCATGTCCCGCGGCATCGTTCACCTGCTTGAACCCATCGAGGTCGATAAACATCAGTGCCACCGTATTTCCCGGACGCACCGATTCAAGCAGCGCATGGTTCAGGCGATCCATAAACAGCAAGCGGTTCGGTAGCATGGTCAGGGGGTCATGGTAGGCCATCTTCTGGAGGTGGTGCTCGGAGGCCTTCTGCTGGGTAATATCGGTAAAGATGCCGACATAGTGGGTGACCCCGTCCACCTCGTTCTCGATGGCCGAGATGCTGAGTAGTTCGGGATAGACCGAGCCGTCCTTGCGGCGGTTCCAGACCTCCCCGCGCCAACGCTTCTCCTCACCCAGAGAGCTCCACATTCTTTTGTAGAACTCGGCGTCCTGTCTACCCGAACCGAGTATGCTCGGCGTCCTGCCGATAACCTCCTGCGCGGCGTATCCGGTAAGCTCTTCGAACGCCGGGTTAACGATGATGATGCGCTGCCCGGCATCGGTCACCATAATGCCCTCCTGCGCTGTGTCGATGACATCGCGAAAGATCTTCTCCTGTGCACTGAGGTGACGCTCGGTTCTGGCGAGGTTACGGCCTTGCGCTGCGGTTCGTAACACCAGCAGGAGAATGAGCAGGACAAAGGCCGCGACCAGTGAGATAAAGATGAGGCCGGACTTGAGTAGCTGGGCCGTCAGCATCCCCCTCACATCGGTCACATCGTAGTAGACCTCAATGGCCCCAAGGAAGGTCGTCCCCTGCATCGCCGGGACGTAGACTTCGACCACGTCCACCGGCAGCACCTCACCCTCCATGCTCTCCTGCTGCTTTCGCTCCAGCTTGGAGTAGTTGCGACCCTTGGCGACGATATCGAAGAAGTAGGCGCTATTGTTTACATCGCCAATCTCGCCTGGTGTGGTGGAAAAGAGGATTGCCCCTTCGGCGGAGAAGACCCTCACCTTCCACAGGCCGTAGTCCTCGGCATTGGTCCGCAGGTAGTTCCAGTCGACTTCGTTAAACAGCTCGTTGGTGAAGGCCTCCTGGGTATGCCCACCCTCTTGCAGCATATGGAGCAGGTGCCTGCCAGTACGCCGGGCCTCTTTCTCGATGGTGGTGGTTAACAGGCTTTCAAACGAGGGGTAGACGCGCAACAGATCGTATGCCGGCAGAATTATCGCAATTAGCATCACGATGAGCACAATTCGCCGCAACAAGGGGGTCTGCCAGACAATCTTCATCGGGCTTTCACCGTTGCGCTCCATTCATTCCCCCCAATGTAATCATATGAATTATTAATTATTTCGTTACATTCCCATATTAAACGAAGGTGAGTGGCAGGAGAATAGCGACTTCTGCTTTGCGGGGGAGATAGATGCCAAAGGCAGGGATGAAGGGGGGGGGTACAGACAGGAGGGTCACCCCTCCATAATCACCTCGTAGGCGCGGCGCAGTAGCAGCAACTCGGTATCGGGCAGGTGGCGAGCCTGGGTGAGATCGATAAAGGCGGCCCCCATCGACTCCGCCAGCTCGAAGGGCGGGTCGATGGAGGTGAAGCTCACCAGGTAGATACGTACCAAACCGCCCGGTACATCGGCTCGCTCCTCGTATTCCGGCTCCAGCTCCAGCCCGTCGGCATCGATGCCGAGCGACTGGGCCAGCCCCTGCAGCAGCATCGCCGGGTGGGGTTCTACGACGCTCTCCGGCACCTCGTCGATGGGCTGTGACAGCTGCGGCAACGGCTGCGGATAGAGTACCGACGCATTGTGCAGGCAGAGAAAACGGGTGCGCGCACTGGTGCCCTGCTTATGATAGAGGATGAAGCGAATGCCCTCCCCCTTGCTCTCTTCCATACTCATCCCGTAGCGACACGCCTTAGCGGCGCACTCTTGGCCGGAGGTATAACACTGAGCTCCGGCTGCATATTAATAAGACGGAAATGGAGCGAGCCGCCGCCCTGCTCCACATCCTGTCCCTCCGCCACCAGCGCATGCAGGCGCGACGGCTGGTCAATTTCACAGCCCAGAAGATAATCGACACCAAACTGTTGCCACTCGTCCAGCCACGGCACCCCGCCGCCGTAGAGCACGACACGGCTGCCTGCAGCGGAGTGCAGGATTTGCGGCAGGGTCTTGTCGGCAATGGTGCAGGCGTTAACGAAGACCCAGTCGCACTCCTGTAGCACGCTGGCATAGGCGGGATGGAGGCTGCCCTCCTCGCTGTGGAACTGGTGTAGGTGGAACGACGACTGCAGCGCCTTCAGCGGCTGCAGGCGCGGTCCGATCTGCGCCACCTGCTTGCCGCGCAGCATCGGCTGGAACCACTCGATACTGTGGTGCAACGCATTATCGCCGCTGAAGATGGCGCCATTGGCGGTAACGATATCGGCCTCACGGTTGAGTGCCGCATTGACCGCGGCGAGACCGACGGCGGCACGGGAGCGATCCCAGTCGCTCAGCCAGGTGGCAAGCTCACCCAGCTGGCGGCCATACAGCGCACCGCGCCACGACGGCGGGGCCGCCACAGAGGGGGCCAGGCCGCTGCTCCCCGCCTGGCACAACACCCAGTTGTAGCCCCACACTACGCTCTCGACCTCGACCTGCAGGTCCGCATAGTCGAGCAGCATGTCGTAGAGTTCGTGGTGCAGTGCAGTGTCCATCTCTAGCCCCACATCTCGGGCGGTGCCAGCAGCGACTCGACCACCGTATCGTTTAGCAGGTGCTGCTCGATGATGGTCGTCACATCGTCCTTGCCGACGCCGCTGTACATCGCGCCCTCGGGGTAGATCAGTACATTGGGCCCGACACCGCAGGGGCCGATGCAACCGCTACTGGTGACCGCGAAGCGGCCAAACAGGTCGCGCTCCTGCATCTGCTGCCAGAAGGCCTCGGCCATCTCGCCACACCCCTTCTCGGCGCAGGAGCCGCGCGGGTGACCCGGCGGACGGGACTGGGTACAGATAAAGACGTGCTTTTCCGGTTTTGGCATAACTCGCTACTCCTAGGCGGCCGCAGGGGCGTGGGTGTGGCAGTTCTTCGGGCAGACCCGCGAGCAGGACATGCAGCCGATGCAATCCATGGCGTCTTTAATCGCCATCACCATCGCCACATCGTCGTCAAAACCGTCATCATCATCGTAATCGTCATCGTCGATCTCGCGCTCGACCAGGTCGAAGACGTCACGCGGACAAACCTTGTAGCAGCGGCCGCAACCGATGCAGTTGGCCTGGTTGATGTCGGTAACGAACTCCGGCGTCCAGCTGGCGCCGCCGCGTGTTAAACCTGAAATCATCTCGCTCATTGTGTTAACCCCAATTAAGTAAAAAAATTCGTTTAGCCTTTAGCCGCCTTCAGCGCCTTGTTGGCCTCTTCCCACGCCACACAGGCGTCATAGGTCGACTGGCTCAACTCCGGCAGCTCCTTGTAGGCGGCGGGCAGGCGCTCTTCGACCAGGTCGTGCAGCTGTCCCGCCCACTCGGTGGCGATACGCTTCGCCTTTTTGACCTGTTTCTCCAGTGCCTTTAGCTCTTCTTCAGTCATGGTTATTACCCTTTTCTCATTCCTACGTAGGAGGCCCGCCCACGGGCCGAATTATGATTATTCGCGGCGAGGGCGCCGCTCCTACAGTTACAAACCGGCAACCTTGTCATGCTCACCGACCAGGGTGGTCGCGATGGAGAGAATCTTGTCGGCCTCGTCCTTCATGTGAGAGAGCGATTTGAAACCGAAACGGTGCACATCGCGCAAGGCGCGGTCGTGTACCACCAGCTTGCCGACGGTGATGATGACGCGACCAAAACCCTCATAGGAGAGGTGCAGCAGCGGCACCGCCATCTTGCCGCACTCCTTTTCAATCAGGGTGGAGATGGCGTTGTAGTAGGCCTGCATGCGGGCGATGACGATCTCGTCCGGGTCGCCGACCACCGGGATCTCCCTCTTGCGCTCCTTGGTCAGCACGTAGGGGTCGAGCACCTCACCGTCACTCATCCCCTCGAAGGTGTCGTAGGTGTCAACGGCGCGCATCTGCTTGGCCATCTCCAACATAAATTCCGACTGTAGGATCGGGTCATTGATATCGACCACCAGATCGCTCATAGGTATCTCCTGAGACAGTTATCTGTCATTTCTCTAGCGACACGCTGCCGCCGTGAATAAATGGCCCGTAGGCAGATAAATCCTGATTCTGCAGGTATCTCCTCCATGAAATACCCCGGGCCGGAAAAACATATCGCTACTCGCACCACCCCTCGTCCTCCATCTCATCGAAGCGGTTCTCGTCCTTTCCCTGCTTTGCCGACAGCGCACGTGCCAACCACCCCTCAGGCCCCTGCTGCAGCTCCTTGTGCAGGTCGTTGAGCAGGCTGCTGATGGTGGTACCGAACGCCACCTTTATCGGCTGGATGTTCAGTCCCATCAGTTGGCGTACCGCCGAGGGACCGACCGCGAGGCAGTAGACGGCAACGCAGCCGTCGAGGGCGACGAACTTTTCCAGCAATTTTCTTTCATTGCCGTCCTGATCCAGGCTGCCGAATTCGAATACCTGATGCATGGCATGCTCTTCGGGGATAACGTCGTAGAGCACGAAGCGCTCCGCCGAACCGAAATGCTGATCGACCTTCTTCAGGTCGGAGGAGGCAAAGGCAACGCGAATGCGCGTGACCGGTTGCACTGGTGTCTCCAGCGCGTCGACCTTAAGCAGTTTGAGTTGCCGTTGCAGTGCCATGGCTACGCCACCGCGTCACGTTTTGGTGAAAGGGTGGAGTGATAGGGTTTGATCTCGTGCCCGGCGTGGTGCTTCAGCATCAGGTTGGCGAGGTCGAACAGCGCCTGGCGGCTGCCTCGATACCCTATCCAGGTGCGAGCAAAGCCGCCGACCAGGTCGTATTGCGGCAGCCCGTAGTGGAGCATCGGCAGCTTGAGCCGCTCGGCGGTGGCGACACAGTGGGAGTTACCGATAATCAGCTGGGCATCCCTCTCCTTTGCCCGCTGCTCCAGGTCCTCCAGGTCGCCGATCTTGATCGTCTCGATGCCGCTCTCCTTCAGCGCCGGACCGCGGGTCGAGGTAACCGCGGAAACCACCTCTGCGCCGACACCCGCAAGCAGTCGGCTCATCGCCAACAGCTCGTCCGGCTCGGCGGCAAGGCCGATGCGGGCGAAGCCAAGCATAAAGTGGGCATCGAGCATTGCATCCTGCAGCTGCGCCCGATGGCGTTCGATACGCAGCGGTACCGGGCGCTCGGCCAGCTTGCTGATGGCGTGAACGAACTCATCCATCGCCTCCAGGCCGAGCAGGGAGTCGAACTTGTAGAGCGGCACGCCGGTGCGTGTCTGCAGCAGCTCACCCGCCTTCACCATGGAGGGGCCGATGGCGATGGTGGCGATGGAGTCGCCCGCCAGGGCCACCTCGCTCACCGGGGTACCGCCGACGGTGAGCGGATTGAAGTCGTTCTCCGGCAGGTAACCCAGCGAGTCGGAGATATCGGGGATGAAGAGCGGACGCAGCTCGAAGGTCTCCAGCAGTTCCCGTAGCGCCTCGACATCGCCCGATGTCATGGCCGAGCCGGGCAGTACATTGACCTGGCGCAGGCGCCGCCCCGGCACACTGCCTGCCTCTTCACGTAGCGGGACCAGGGTCTTGATGATCCCCTCCACCGCGATGGCAAAGCCGGTCTCCAGCGAGCCGGAAAAGTCGGGGGTGTTGACCGGCACCACCGCGGTGCCGCTGTGCTCCGGGTGCTTGTCGCGGAACTGCTTCAGTGCGTTGTTGATGTCGCTGCCCTGGGTCTCGGTCAGGCCGGTAGTCAGCAGGCCGATCACGTCCGGGTGGCTCTTCTTACAAATGGTATCCAGCGCCTCGATGATGTTGTCATCGCCGCCCATTACAGTGCTCACCTGCTCCATCGCCGTGGTCTGCAGCGGAATCGGTTCGCGGAAGTGACGTACCAGCATCACCTTGGCAAAGGCGGTGCACCCCTGCGAGCCGTGGAACAGCGGCATGCAGCGGTTAAGGCCGAGGAAGGCCATTGAGGCGCCTAGCGGTTGCGATACCTTCAGCGGATTGACCGACAGCGCCTTTTTACGTTTTTCGATCTCGCTCATACCTCGCCCTCCTCGTTGCCTGACCTTTTATCAGTTTGGGCCCATGGCGCCGCTTTGCGTACCGCCGGCCAGATGGGATTCTCAATAGTCAGGGCCAGCTGTCGTGCCAGCTCCACCATGCCGGTGTATCCGGCGTAACCGAACTCCCGCTCCTGGTTGATATCGAGGAAGGGGATGCGCGCCTTGAGCGCGGTGTACATATTGCGTCCGCCTGCGATCAACACGTCGACGTCGTTGTCGTTGACCAGGTCGATGAGGGCGCGCGGATTGCCATCCTCGATCATCTTCGCCTCTTCGCCCATCAGCTCGCGGATGCGCGCCTTGTCCTCTTCGGTCGACTTCTTGGTGCCGGTGGCGACCACCGTCATGCCGAGGTCCTGCAGCGCCGAGATCACCGACCAGGACTTCACCCCGCCGGTATAGAGCAGCGCCTTCTTGCCGCGCAGCCGCTCGCGCCACGGTTCCAGCAGCGCGTCGATGCGGGCCTCTTCTCTTGCGATGAGTTTCTCGGTGCGCTCGGTAAGCGCTGGGTCACTAATCATGCGGGCAAAGGAGCGCAGCGCCTCGGAGGTATCGCGCACACCGTAGAAGCTCCCCTCGAACCAGGGGGTTTCGTACTTCTCCTTCAGCTTGCGGGCGACGTTGAGCATCGCCTTGGAGCAGACCATCATGTTCACCTCGCTGCGGTGCATGGTCTGAACCTCGGCAAAGCGGGAGTCGCCGGAGAGGGTGCCGAGCACGCGCAGCCCCAGCTCGTCGAACAGGGGGGTGACGTGCCAGTACTCACCGGCGATGTTGTACTCGCCGATGAGGGCGATATCGTGAATGGTGCGTCCCTGCTTTTGCTCCTCCATGACCGGTTGCGGCTCGCGGGTGCCGATCACATGTTTCACCATCGCCTCGCCGGCGATGCGGTTACCCAGGTTCTTGGTGCCGTAGAAGCCGGCGCCGTCCACCGGCACCACCGGCACGCCCCACTTCTCGGTGGCCGCCTTGCAGACCGCATCCACATCGTCGCCGATCAGCGCCGGTACGCAGGTGTTGTAGACGAAGACCGCCGCGGGGTGCTGTGCATCGATCGCCTGCTTGATGGAGTGGAACAGCCGCTTCTCGCCGCGGCCCATGATGATGTCCTGTTCGGTCAGGTCGGTGGTCATACCGAGCTTGTAAAGGGTGGGACCGGATGAGCGGGTGCCGCGGTTGTCCCAGGAGGAGCCGGCACAGGCGATGGGGCCGTGGACGATATGTGCCACATCGGCGATCGGCAGCAGTGCGATCTGCGCGCCGTCGAAGGCGCAGCCACCCGCCGCCGCCCCCGGTTTGGGTTTGGCGCAGCCGGACTTGGCCTTCTTGTTATGGGCGCAGGCCGGTTCATCGAGCAGAGCGGCGATATCTTTTTGCTGCATGACATTACCCTTTGAGTTGCGTTGCTAGAGGTATTGCAACGGCTATGCCATGTGGTAAGTGGTTGAATTTTATGAATTGTCGCCCCCATTGTTATGTAGTAAACACGACAATCCCCCACCAGCGCATCGGGACCTTACACAGGTAAAACGGTCAGATATTGCTATGCTGGTTAAATCGTTTTCAGAGGGAAGGGCCATGAGCAGAGAGCGCATCGTCATCGTCGGCGGCAGTGGCTTCGTCGGCAGTCACCTGGCAAGGCGCCTGGTGGCAGAAGGCCACCAGGTACGTATCGTCAGTCGCCACCACCAGGGGCGCCACCCGCTTCCTAAGGAGGTGAAGGTCACCGAGTGCGACGTGCACAATCCCGCCTCCTTCTGCGACGCCTTCATCGGCTGTAGCGTCGCCATCAATCTGGTCGGCATCCTCAACGAAAAGGGCCACAACGGCCGCGGCTTCCACAAGGCCCACGTGGAACTGAGCGACAAGGTGATCCAGGCGTGTGCAGCTAACGGCATCGAGCGACTGCTGCACATGAGCGCCCTGGGCGCCGACGCCGAAAACGGCCCCAGCTTCTACCTGCGCAGCAAGGGCGAGGCGGAAGAGGCCGTGCATGCCTCCTCGCTGAAGGTGACCAGCTTCCGCCCCTCAGTGATCTACGGCGAGGGCGACTCCTTCCTCAACCGCTTCGCCAACCTGCTGGCGATCCCCGGCCCCTTCCCCCTCGCCTGCGCCGACGCCCGCTTCGCCCCCATCTGGGTCGAGGACGTGGTGAGCTGCTTCGTTCACGCCATCGGCGATGAGCAGACCGTCGGCAAGCGCTACAACCTCTGCGGCCCCAATGAGTACACCCTGGAGGAGCTGGTGCGCTATACGTCATGGCTGATGGGCAAGAAAAAGTGGATCGTGCCGCTGGGCGATACCGCCTCGGCGATACAGGCCAGACTGCTGGAGCTGGTGCCGGGAAAACCCTTTTCGCGGGACAATCTCGATTCGACGAAGGTCGCCAGTGTTTGTGATGCGGGGTTTCCCAGAGTGTTTGGGTTTAAGCCTGAGAGTTTGGAAGCTGTTGTACCGGGGTATTTAGGGGGGAGGTATTGAGAGTCGCAATAGAGAACGGTGAGTGGCTCACAGGATTTTTACAGGATAATCATCTATCTATAACCGTAGGATTATGCTTCCAGGCAGCAGACATTCTAGTAATACTTAATTAGATTTGGCTAAGACGAGATTAGTAATGTCATATGAACTTTCTTACAGCGACGGTGGCTTTCTTTTACGCTTCGAAGGCAATGTTACTAACGATGAATTAAACATGGCCAATGGAGAAATTCATGGGCATGAGGAGTTTGATAGCCACAGGTTCCAAGTAGTCGATGTATTGGATGCAGACCTCTCCCTGCTTACTGAGGATGATGCCGCACTACCAGCAGAAACAGATGCCGTCTCAGCAACAAGAAAGTGGCACGTAAAAGTTGCGCTTATTGTTGCAAAGCCCAAAGATGTGATTGTGGTCGATAGCTATGTTGCGGCTGCGCGGCAACTAATACCACATTGGGAATTCGGCGTATTTTCGACGCGTGAAAACGGCATGAAATGGGTTAACAGCTAACAGTCACGCTCAATCTTCCTGGCCTGATGCTCTCCCGTGCAGCCTTAAACTTAAAGCCCTGTCACCAACCCCACCACTCCCCACCCCAATGTAAGCTTCCCAACCCCCCCTCCCCCAGCACATTCAACAACTTACCCCCACTCTCCCCATGGCATTTCTCTTGCTACTAGTCAGGTTATTAGCCACAAGCCAACACCGCGATGAAGACCTACCTCGACTGGACAGCCTACAAAGACGCCGGCATGGGCGACGCCTATGCGGACATTCCCAAGCAGGGCGGTGATTTTGCCCGGGCAGTGGCGGTCTGCATCAGCAGCCGTCAGTGCGAGTCCAGGGGCAAGGGGGTGATGTGTCCCAGTTACCGCGTTACCGACAACCCCGCCCTCTCTACCGGGGGGCGGGTACGGCTGCTGAAGGCGGCGCTTAACGGCGAGTTGGCCTCATCGTTTGACGATGAGGAACTGGCCGAGGCGATGGCACTCTGCCTCGGTTGCAAGGGGTGCAAGCGGGAGTGCGAGAACAGCGTCGATATGGCGCAGATCAAGATCGAGTACCTGGCGCAGCAGAATGCAAAACACGCCACCTCGCTGCGCACACGGCTGTTCGCCCACACGCCACGCTGGCTGCACCACCTGCCGTGGCTGAAGAACCTGGTCGTGCTCTACAACCGTCACCGCTGGCTTGCCCGTATAGGCGGGCGGCTGCTCGGCGTTACGGCCAGCCGGCGGCTGCCGGAGGCGGTGGAGGAGTCGTTCCGCCACACTGCGGAACAGAGCGGAAAGGACGGCATGGAGGTGGTGCTATTCGTCGACACCTTCAGCTACCACTACGACCCGGCGATCGCGCATGCGGCCATCGAGGTGTTGCAGGCAGGAGGCTGCAACGTCATCGTCGCCGCGCCTGATGGCACCACGGCGGATAGTGGGCGTCCCCTCTGCTGCGGGCGCAGCTACCTGGCCCACGGCATGGTCGAGGAGGCACAGGGCGAGGCACGCCGCACGCTGGAGGTGTTACTGCCTCACGCCAAGGCGGGCCGCACTATCATCGGGCTGGAGCCGGCCTGCCTGCTGGCGATACGCGACGACTACCTGGCTCTTGGCCTGGGCGATGAGGCGCTGACGGTATCGCAGCAGGCGATTCTGTTCGAGGAGTTCATCGCCAGGGAGGTGAAGGCCAAACGCATTAATCTGCAGCTGAAGCCGCTCGAGCCTGGCGCAGGGAAGCTGCTGGTTCACGGCCACTGCCACCAAAAGGCGGTGGGGGCGATGAAGTCGATGCGCCGTGTGCTAAAGCTGATTCCGGACCTGAAGTTCGAGATCATCGACAGTTCATGCTGTGGCATGGGCGGCAGTTTCGGGCTGGAGCAGGAACACGCCGAACTCGCCATGGCGATGGCGGAGGAGAGTCTGCTACCGACCATCAGGGCAGAGCAAGACGCAACCATCGTCGCCAACGGCTTTTCATGTCGGGAACAGATTATGGCCGGTAGCGGGCGAGAGGCTCGCCACCTGGCGTTGTTGTTGAGGGATGCGTTGGTCTAAAGAATTGGTGGATGCGCTTCGCTTATCCACCCTACCACTATGTTTGTTTTTTCTGGAGTATATTTGTGAATACCGAGGTTCGTGACCGCTATATCTCCTTCGAAGGTCTGGAGTGTGATGAGAACGCCATTAAAATCGTCGACACGATTCGTCACTATATGAACAGGGTCGACGAGCAGGACAGGTGGTACCGCTACTTTGAGATGAAATTCGGCGAGCAGCGGCGTATGGGGGTGGACGACCTGTTCTTTGTCGGCAGCCAGATGAATGCGCTGTATGACTTCTTTGCAGAGATTGCGGACGAGGCGACGGCGGAGCTGCTCTACCAGGTCGAGCAGGAGTGTTGTTAATCGATTGAGTTGGTGGATGCGCTTCGCTTATCCACCCTACGACAACTTTCCGCTCCTACGAATTATTCAGGTGTGCCGCGAGCAGACTATCCATCCGCTGCAGGTGCAGCACCAGCCAATCAGGAACTCTTTCGCGCACGAAACTGAGTACCAGGGGAAGCGTCAGCGGTCGCAGACGACGGCGCATCATCTCCAGCTCGGCCAGCAGCTGGCGGTGTTCGGCACGGTGCTCGCTGCGCATGGGAAAGGCAAGCTGCTCCATCCACTGCTCTTCGGTATCGAAGTGGTTGCGGGTGTGGTCGATGATGCGGTCCAGCTGTGTGCCTAGCGAGGCGGCGTCACGGCAGGCGCCTGCGGTATCGAGCAGCTCGGCCAGTTCGTCGTGGATAGCATCCATCTCGGCGTGGCCGACGTGGATCATCTTTCCCATTACATATAGCCCCGCTTCATCAGGCTGAGGTAGTCTACCAGGTCGCTAAGCATCAGCAGCAGGCGGTCATCGTCGTCGAACAACTCGCCGATGCTAGGGTCGTTATTGAGGTAGCGGGAGAAGGGGTTGCTGAACATGGGCGGCAGGCGCCGGACCTTCATGCCCGCCGCGGCGATACGTGGCAGTTGTTGGCGGCAGCGCTCGGCGGTGGCGTGATCCCACTCGCGCGGGTCGGCGGGAATACGGCACCACGCCAGCAGCTGCTCCAGGCGCTGCAGCGGGTTCATATTACTCCTCTGCCACCTCGGCTATCACGACACCGTGGGCCGCCTCATAGTCGTTGGAGAGGGCCAGGCAGTGATCGCCGGCATAGAGATAGAGCTCATACTGCGGCAACTCGACGACAGGCCTTCTAACGTTTATGTCGTCGGTGCTACAGAAGGTGAAGCGCATGCCGGGAAAACTGGTGCGCAGCAGCGACTCCACATCGCCGCTAGCCCCTTCGCTCTGCAGTAGTTCGGCAATCGCCTGTACGTCCTCTTCCTTAACCATTACTCAACCGCCTCTTCGCGCTCGAACAGCACCCGCTCCTCAGGCTGCTTGCCCATGATCTTCGCCAGCCATGGCGGCGGGTTGGTCGAAAGGATCGAACTAAGCTCTTCGGCCACGGCACGTGCCTGGCCACCATTGGGGAGCTTGATCGGGTGGATATCTCGCTTGACCACCTTGGCCGCCGCCGGGCCGCCGATGGAGACCACGTAGAGCACATCGCAGTCCCTGATCTGCTCGGCGCGAAAGTCGTTCTTGTCGTCGCTCTTGCTGGGCGACTGGGCGGTAGAGCGAATATCGATCAGGCGGGCCTCTTCGGGCGACACCTGGTAGATAAGAAAACGGCCGCAGGATCCGAAGTGGCCGTCGAGTTGCTCACCATTGTTCGAGGCGATGGCGATGCGGATGGAGCCAGGCATTTCCCCTTCCTGGAAGGGTTGTGTGGCAGGCAACGCTTCGTCACTTACCTCCACGATGGCCTTGCCCCAGAGAAAATCGAGTGCCTGCTTAATCGCGGGCAGTGGGGTTTCGTTGAACAGGTCGTCGGCCGCTTCCTGCAGTTCGCGCACGGTAAGGCGCGTTAGCTTCTCCTCGCTAAGTGGCATACCCAGCGCCTTGATCAATACCGCCACCAGCTGCGATGGTTCGATATCGGGCAGGGCGCGGGCCGCCAGACCGATGCGCAGCGCTACTTCACGTGGAATTCTTTCGCTGCTCATGGTCATTACGCCGGTACGATACAACCGTCGACCTCACATACCTCCTCGCACTGGGGCAGGTCGAACTCGCCCTCGCACTCGGTGCATGCATCCTGGTCGATAACATAGAGTCCCTTCTTCTTAAGGATGGCACCCATGGGGCAGACCGGCATACAGTCGCCGCATACAGTGCACTCTTCTTCAACAATCATCATTGACATGATGGTATCTCCTCAATCAGGTATTCATGCCTTAAAGACGCTTGGCACGAACGGTAATCGGTAATTTCGGCGCCGGTTCCATCGGTTCGAGAAAGTATTTCGAACCATCGGCCAGCTCGACCTCGCCACCCCACTTCGCCTCGCTGTTGAATTCCATCGTTTCGATGGTCTCCTCCAGGTCCTTCTTGGCGACGTAGAACGAGAGGTCTCCGCTTTCGGCTTGTCGAATCATTACGCTTGGCATGGTTTTCACCTCCAGCTTGATAGGGCAGGCACCCTGCGGTGCCTGCCCCACGTGGCTTATCTAACCAGGTCGTGGTTGAAGTCAGTGGTACCCATACCGCGGGTCTCTTCGTCCAGACGCTCCAGTACCGCGTTGACCAGGGTGGTCACGATGTACATCGCGCCTTCGTAGCCCAGGGTGGTCATACGGTGCAGGTGGTGACGGTCGAAGATGGGGAAGCCGATGCGAATCAGCGGAACCTCGAACTCCTTGCCCTTGTACAGGGTGTCACGCTGGATGAACTTGCCGTAGCTGTTACCGATCATGAAGTCAGGCTTGTTGGTGAACATCAGTGAACGGAAGTGCCACAGGTCCTTACCAACGTGTACCTTGGTCTCGCTACCGTAGGGTGAGGCATCCAGCATCTTCTGCATCGCCTTGACCCAACGCTTGTTGGCAGCGTTACACAGTACGTCGGTGGGCTCGGCACCCAGCTCCAGCAGCATCTTGGTCATACCCATGACGTAGTCGGCATCGCCGTAGAGGGCGAACTTCTTACCGTGCAACCAGGTGTGGCTGTCCTGCATCATGTCTACCAGGCGACCGCGCTCTTTCTCAAGAGAAGCCGGGATAGGCTTGCCGGTCAGCTCGGAGACCTTCATCAGGAAGGCATCGGTTGCCTCCAGGCCCATCGGGATGGTGATCTCGGAGGTGGGGTGGTTCCAGGTGTTCTTGGTGAACTTCTTGCTCTTCACCGACTGCCAGGGTTGCAGGAACAGGGTATCGATGGCGTTAGGGGCATCCTTAACTTCATCGATGGTGGTACCGCCCTCGTACATGCGGAAGCTGCCATCGGCCGGGGTGTCCAGCACTTCTGAAGGATCTGAGAGCAGGCTGTACTCTACGCCCATCTCTTCCATCATGCGCTTCATGACACGGTAGTTACCGAGGTAAGTCTCGAAGCCGGGAACGATGTTAATCTTACCGTTCTTACCAACCTCTTTGTCGTCCATGTAGTTAAGGGTGAAGTAACGTGCGATACCCTCAAACATGTTGTCCCAACCGGTGGTGTGGGAACCGACGAAGCTCGGGGTGTGAGCGAACGGGGTGGGGAAGTCCTCAGCGACGGCGCCCTCTTTCTTGGCGTTGCCGATGAAGGCGTTCAGGTCGTCACCGATAACCTCGGCCATACAGGTGGTGGAGACAGCGATCATCTCCGGCTTGTAGAGGGCCTTGGCGTTTTCCAGACCGGCGATCATGTTCTTCTGACCACCGAATACGGCCGCATCTTCAGTCATGGAGTCGGAGACACAGGCTACCGGCTCTTTGAAATGACGGTTGAAGTAGGTGCGGAAGTAAGCCACACAACCCTGAGAACCGTGCACATAGGGCAGGGTCTTCTCAAAACCGAGTGAGCAGAGAACCGAACCCAGCGGCTGGCAGGCCTTGGCGGGGTTAACGGTCAGGGCCTGACGGTTGAAGTTAAGCTCCTGGTACTCTTCGGTGGTGGTCCACTGGAAGGTCTCGTCGATCTTCTCCTGTGAGACCTTGTCTTCGTATTTGGCCTTGTTGGCGAGGTTCTCTTTGTACTCCTCCTCGCGGAACAGCGGGTAACACGGCATTACTTTATCAGCTGACTGAGGCATGACTTTTCTCCTATCGCGCCACTAATCTGTGACAGCGACTTAAGGTTTCATTTGGTGGTGGGCAGGGCAATGCCGTGCCCACCTTACATCCAAGCTTTATTAAGCGACGGCGGACTCGGAGCCCTCTTCATCGCTCGCTTTCCACGGTGCAGTCATGTTGCCCCAGCAGGGGTTGTTGACTGTCATATCCATGTCGCGGGCGAAGATAGCGAAGCCGTCGTAGCCGTGGTAAGGACCGGAATAGTCCCAGCTGTGCATCTGACGGAAGGGGATGCCCATCTTCTGGAAGATGTACTTCTCCTTGATACCGGAACCGATGAGGTCAGGCTTGACCTTCTTGACGAACTCTTCGAATTCGTAGCCGGTAACATCGTCGTAGATCAGGGTAGCGTTACCCATGTCCTTGATGGTGCGGTCGTAGTCATCGTTGTGAGCGAACTCATAACCGGTACCAACAACCTCCATGCCGAGGTCCTCGTAGGCGCCGATAACGTGACGCGGACGCAGGCCACCAACGTAGAGCATGACACGCTTGCCTTCGAGGCGCGGCTTGTACTTGTCGATGACGGCCTGCATCAGCGGCTTGTACTTGGCGATAACCTTCTCGGCATTGGCCTGGATGGTCTCGTCGAACTGAGCGGCGATCTTGCGCAGTGACTCTTCGATCTTGGTGGGGCCGAAGAAGTTGTACTCCATCCACGGAATACCGAACTTCTCTTCCATGTGACGCGAGATGTAGTTCATGGAACGGTAGCAGTGCAGCAGGTTGAGTTTAACTGCAGGGGTGCGCTCCATCTCGGCAACGGTACCGTCACCGGACCACTGGGCAACAACGTTCAGGCCCATCTCTTCGAGAATGGTACGAGAGGCCCAGGCGTCACCACCGATGTTGTAGTCACCAAGGATGGCTACATCGTAGGGACCGGCTTCGGCCTGCTCTTTACCGAGCATGTGGTCGCGGATGGCGTCGTTGGCGATGTGGTGACCCAGTGACTGGGAAACACCGCGGAAGCCCTCGCAGCGAACCGGAACAACCGGCTTGCCGATTTTCGCAGAGGTCTGCTTACCTACCGCCTCGATGTCGTCACCGATAAGGCCGATGGGGCACTCGGACTGTACAGAGATACCCTTGTTTAGCGGGAACAGCTGCTCTACCTCATCCATCAGGGTGGCGAGCTTCTTGTCGCCACCGAAGACGATGTCTTTTTCCTGGAAATCAGAGGTGAAGTTCATGGTACCGAAGGTGTTAACACCGGTGGTACCAACGTAGTAGTTACGGCGACCAGCGCGGGAGTACTGACCGCAGCCAACCGGGCCGTGAGAGATGTGGATCATGTCCTTAATAGGACCCCACACCACACCCTTGGAACCGGCGTAGGCACAACCACGAATGGTCATTACACCGGGCAGGGATTTCTTGTTAGAGGTAATGCACTTGCTCGCCTTCTCGACGCTCTGGTCGTTGGCAGTCAGGTGCTTGGCGCGGTCTTTCTTGGCGCCCTCGGGATAGACCTCAAGCACCTCTTCGATAAGCGCTTCGGTCTCTTCACGTGTCATCGTGCTCATTGCAAACTCCTTTCACGCCACCTAATCCGGTGGACGTTGATTGAGTGGAAGGGGCGCGAACGCCCCCAACGGGGTAACAACTTAGGCAGAGGCCTCAGCGGCGGTCTGGCCAACGATGGACTCGTCTTCCTCCTCCATGATGCCGAACTCCATCAGCAGGTCTTCCAGCTCATCCATGCTGGCAGGAGTGGGGATAACGAAGTTGGTGTTAGCGATAACCTTCTGCGCCAGGGCACGATACTCGTCGGCCTGCTTGTGCTTGGGGTTGTACTCGATAACGGTCATACGACGGATTTCGGCGTGCTGTACTTCGTTGTCACGCGGTACGAAGTGGATCATGGTGGTACCCAGCTTGGCGGCCAGGGCCTCGATGAGCTCATCTTCGCGGTCGGTGTTACGAGAGTTACAGATCAGGCCGGCAAGACGAACGCCGCCTGAATTGGCGTACTTCACGATACCCTTGGAGATGTTGTTGGCAGCGTACATGGCCATCATCTCACCGGAGACTACGATGTAGATCTCCTGGGCCTTGTTCTCACGGATGGGCATGGCGAAGCCACCGCAGACAACGTCACCCAGTACGTCGTAGAATACGAAGTCGAGGTCGTCTTCGTAGGCACCTTCCTCTTCGAGGAAGTTGATGGCGGTGATTACACCGCGGCCAGCGCAACCAACGCCCGGCTCAGGACCGCCGGACTCAACGCACTTGACGTCGCCGTAACCGACTGACAGTACATCTTCCAGCTCCAGGTCCTCAACGGTGCCGGCCTCGGCAGCGAGGTGCATAACAGTGGTCTGGGCCTTGGAGTGCAGGATCAGACGGGTGGAGTCAGCCTTCGGGTCGCAGCCGACGATCATGACTTTCTTGCCGGCCTCAGCGAGGGCGGCAACCAGGTTTTGCGTGGTGGTGGATTTACCGATTCCACCCTTACCGTAGATAGCAGCTTGACGTAGAGCCATGGTATTTTCTCCTTAGCGTTAACTAGTTTGGACCGATGTCACTGTGACTAGAGCAGGTAGCGTGCCAAGGTTCGAAAACAACCCTATCGTATTGTTTTAACTGGATTTATGTGAAATTAACCGACACCTCAAGTGAGTGTGATCTACGACAAAGCCATAGCAGCTGTATGGATACCTACAAACAACAAAACGACAAACAGGGAACGGTGGCGACACTGCCGGCCTCGGCGCGCCTGTCACTCAACCGCTGCAACCTTCCAGCGGTGATCCTGGGCGGGCTGACCTTTCAGCACTCCCCCTCCCCCCTCTATATAGATGGGGTCGCAGAACTGCATGAGGGGCTGTTTTCCGACCTTGACGCCCTGGCAACAGGCGAGGAGCGCGCACGCCACTTTATCGATTACATGACGGTACAGTTTCGTCTGCACGCACTGGAGGAGATGGGGTTTGACTCACATCAGCGTCTCGACCGCTCAAAAGCAAACTATCAACGACTGTTGCGTGGCTGGGCCTTCAACCCGGACGGCAAGGAGGCGGCGGTACTCAAACGTTGGGTCGAATCGCGCTTCGGCCTCACTCCACGCTTCCACGGCGCCCCCATCCACTCCAACCAGGACGAGGCCTACCACCACTATCAACAGGACTACGCCGAGGGGGTCTACAACACCAACGCCCTGGAGGCGCAACTCGACCTGCTCTACAGCTACAGCCAATACGAGTTGCGGCGTGAGGGTGGTGCGAGCCACCTCACCCTCTACCGCGGCTCAAACTACCTGGAGCGGCTGCAGCTTGAGGGCTGGTGCGAGAGGCCGCAGCAACCGCTACTACTCAACAACATCAACTCCTTCAGCAGCGAACAGGAGCGTGCCGATGAATTTGGCGACTCGGTAATCGAGGTGAACGTGCCGAGGGAGAAGGTCTTCTTCTATAGTGAGCTGCTGCCCGAGTGTTTGCGCGGCGAGGGAGAGGTGATTGTGCTGGGAGGGGTCTATTGCGCCTCACTGCTGTAGGGGGTCCTACCCTCCCCATTTCATGGCACATCTGCCACATCCGCACCCAAATGTAGCAACAACGACAGCTAAACCGCCCTGCAGCCCCTGTAAATCCGTTCTTTACCAAGTTGGCCCATTGCTTGCTCTTATACCCTGGATGATTAATCACAGGTGTACGGATATGGATACTGATCTGAAGCAGGCAATCGAAACGGGAATCAGCGACGGTAGCGTGGTTCCCTACCTCGGGCCCAACGCCCTGAGCGGCGTCATTAACAGCGAAAGCGGCGAGGCCATCCCCGCCGACAGCGACAGCTTGATCCTGGCGATGAACAACGGCCGGCCGATGGCGCCGAAGCTGATGTACGAATTTCCCCGCGCGGCGATGAACCTGGAGCTGAAGAAGGGGCGCAGCTTTATAACCCGCTTTCTCAGCAAACTCTACGGCGATACCCCCTGGAGCGACTCGCCACTACACCAGTGGCTGGGCAGCTCTGCCCTCCCCTGCGTCATCGACATTAACCGTGACACCAAACTGCAGGAGGCCTACGCCGACACGCCTCACAACCTGATCATCGGCATCGCCCGCATCGGCGGCACCGACTACCGTTTTAAGCTCTACCGCTACGATGGCAGCAGCTATACAGCGATTGAGCCTGAGCAGGCCGACACCACCCTGCCGCTGCTGATCAAACCGATGGGCTCGCCCATGCCGGAGCCCAACTACATCGCCTCGGATGCCGACTATGTTGACTACATCACCGAGTTGATGGGTGGATTCGGCGTACCGAAATTCTTCAAGGAGTACCGGGTAGAGAAAAAATACCTGCTGCTTGGCATGCGCCTCACCCGCGATACCGAGCGCATGGTACTGGGCGACCTTATCTACGGCCATGCCAGGGAAGCTGGCTGGGCGGTGATCGAGGAGCCCACCGACAAGGAGCGGCGTTTCTGCGCCAAGCTGGGGCTGGAAATTATCGAGATGCCGCTCGATGCCTTTATGGCCGAGTTCGGCGTCACCCTGCCGCAACTGGCGGAGGCATCCTGATGGCCACCTTCAAACCCTGCGTTGACCGCAACGCCTGCAATGACGACGGCGTGCGTTGCCGCGCCTGTGGTCGCTCCCTCGATGAGATCGTCAGGACCAAGGAGCTGGTCGATACGGTCTTCAATTTCATTCGCGAAATGGATTATGACAACCACGATGAGTTCATGGGCTACCTGAGCCGCAAGATCAGCAAGAAAATGGCCCACGCCAAATAAACCACCATGCTACAAACTAAAAACAAAACCCAAATGCTAGACACCACCACGCTGCTGGACAGGATGTTCAGGGGGAATAACAACGACTGGAATTCAGAGCTCAGGGGGGTCACCCTGAGCAGTGCCTTTCAACCGCTTATCAGCCTCAACCACCGGCGAGTGGTTGGGCAGGAGGCGCTGCTGCGTGTCCAGGACCGGCAGGGGAAGAACATCGGGCCGATACAGCTGCTCAACTCCTGCAGCGAAATCGCCGACACGATTGAACTGGATCGTATGTGCCGCATGTTGCACGGCTTCAACTATACCCGCTATCCCAGCGCCAACGAGTGGCTATTCCTGAACGTCTCGCCGGATGTTATCAACCATGGTCATGAGTACGGCTCGTTCTTCTCGCAGCTGCTGCAAAACGCCTCGATCCCCCCGTCGCAGGTGGTGATCGAGGTGCTGGAGAACCAGGTCAATAATGAGGCGCAGTTGAGCGCCAGTGTCGACTACTACCGCCAGCTTGGCTGCCTGATTGCCATCGACGACTTCGGCTCTGGCCACTCCAATATCGACCGCGTGCTGCAACTGGAACCGGAGATCGTCAAGCTGGACCGCAGCATGCTGGACTACACCACGGCCAAGGGGAGACGTGTGCTACGCAATCTGGTGTCGCTGCTGCACGAGGCCGGCTGCCTGGTGGTACTGGAGGGCATCGAGACCGAGGAGCAGTGCCTGCTCGCCTACGAGGTGGATGTGGACATCGTACAGGGATACTACTTCAGCGTACCGGTGGCGGAACCGGTGCGACAACTCCCCAGCGAACTGTTCCAGCAACTCGATCGGTCCCGCCAGCAGCATCAGGATAAACTCAGCAAACAACAGCGCGGTGCTATCCTGCCCTATCACCAGGTGTTCGAGCAGGTGGTTGACGACTATGAATCGGGCATCGGTTTTACCCGCGCCACGCAAAAACTGCTACAGACGGAGGGAGTGCAACGCATCTACCTGATGGATGAGGAGGGTTTTCTCGTCGGCAACAACCACTGCCCTCAGCAGATAAGTGGCAAGGTACGACAGAAGATGGCACCGGTAAACGATGCCAACGGCTCCAACCTGGCAAACCGCCACTACTTCCGCCTGGCCATGGCCCATGCAGGCAACACCAAGACCAGCCGTCCCTACCTCTCTACCACCGGCGGTGAACTCTGTATTACCCTCTCCAGGCGCGTAGAGCGCGGCGGCAAGGTTGGCGTCATCTGCTGCGACTTTGCCCCATCAGAAAGCATTTAACCCCCCCTCCAATCCCCCGTATTGGGCAATGTTATTTGTGCTGCGCACT
>JBNKUL010000083.1:0-4117 GCA_050298555.1 Thiohalomonadaceae bacterium | reverse complement strand
GGTGATCAGGACCGAGAGAAAACCGAAGCAGGCGATGGCCGCCAGCAACAGGCTGTTATCGGCGGCGTGCCGGGTGAGTGGCTCGGCCTGTAGCTGTTGCCCCAGTGCCAGCAGCGCCCGCCCCAGCAGCGAACCGAAACCGACTGCGGCGAGCCAGTGCAGTGCCGCCCGTTTCAGCCCGTGTCGCAGCAGCCAGGCCAGTACTACCAGAGAGAGGCTGAAGATCACCTCGAGGTCGCCGAACTGGCTGAACAGTACCATCAGCCGATCCATAGCCGGGGTGCGCAGGTTCTGCAGCGTGTGGTGCAGGCTGTCGTCCAGCCCGGTAAGCATGCCGCCAGCCCCAATTGTGCCTACCACCATGCTGAACAGCACCGAGGTGGCGAGCAGTACCAGTGCCAGCACGGTGAGGCCGCGCGCCTCGGGCTGGTTGGGGTCGAGCAGCGAGGCGGGGATGCGTCCGGCCACCGGGTGCAGCCGCGACCACCAGAGGATGCGCTGAATCACCGGGTAGGCGTGGCGGTGCAGCCGGTCGAAGAGGAGCTTGGAGAACCAAAGCACGAACACCAGCACCGCCAGCATCGAGCCGACCGTCACCGCCAGTCGCGAGGCGACCTCGGCGGCCAGCCCTAGCGAGGTGGTGAAGATCATCCCCGGCAGTACGTAGACCGGTGCCCACAGGATGCCGGAGATGATGTTGAAGGCGACGAAGCGACGGGTCTGCATCTCCATCATCCCCGCCACCGCCGGGATCACCGGGCGTATCGGCCCGATAAAGCGGCCGAAGAGGATGCTTTTGCCGCCGTGGCGGTAGAAGAACTGGGTAGCGCGGCCAATCAACTCCGGGTGCTTGCGTAGCGGCCACATGGTCTTGAGCTGCATGTGGTAGTGGCGACCCAGCCAGAAGCTCACACCGTCCCCGGCGATCGCCCCCAGCGCCGCCCACAGCAGCGTTGGCCCCAACGGCAATACGTCGGTCCCCACCAGGGCGCCGATGCCGAACATCATCGCCGCGCCCGGCAGCACCAGCCCCACCATCGCCAGCGATTCGAAAAAGGCGATCAGGAATACGCCCAGCCCGCCCCAGGCGGGGTTGGCACTAATCCAGGCGAAGATGTCGTTGAGGTTCTCCATCTGCCCATTTTACACCTTCAGTGGAGGAGGGCTGCACATCATCTTTTTTCTTCAGGAGATTGAAATCGCAGTGAGTTACTTCTATCTATTATCTAAGCGATTCAAGAGTACGTTCTCCCCCCCCAAGTTGGCCGCTCGTATGGGCGGTTTTTTTTGTGGATGGCGGGGAATAACTCACCACATAACGAAAAAGGCCGCTCATTGAGCGGCCTTTTTCGTTACAGGTCGGTTCGCCTTACAGCTTCGCCAGCACCCTGCCTGCCGCGGTGATGGTGGCATCGATATCCTCGTCGGTATGGGCACTAGAGACGAAGCCCGCCTCGAAGGCCGACGGTGCCAGGTAGACCCCCTCTTCCAGCATGCCGTGGAAGAACTTGCTGAAGCGCTCGCTGTCGCACTTCTCGGCCACCTGGGCGAAGGAGGTGATCTGCTGCTCCTCGGTGAAGAAGAGGCCGAACATGCCGCCGACGTGGTTCTCGCTCATCGGCACGCCCGCCTTTCTCGCCTCGGCCATGATGCCGTTGACCAGCCTCTCGACCTTGGCGCTGATCCCCTCGTAGAAGCCGGGCTCCTCGATCAGCTTCATGGTGGCCAGGCCCGCGGCCATCGCCACCGGATTACCGGAGAGGGTGCCAGCCTGGTAGACCGGGCCGAGGGGGGCGAGCTTGTGCATGATTTCACTCTTGCCGCCGAAGGCGCCCACCGGCATGCCGCCGCCGACCACCTTGCCGAGGGTGGTCATGTCGGGTTTGACGCCGTAGTGGCCCTGGGCGCCGCCGAGGGAGACGCGGAAGCCGGTCATCACCTCGTCGAAGATCAGCACGGTGCCGTACTCGTCGCACACCTCGCGCAGCCCCTCGAGGAAGCCGGGTACCGGCGGGATGCAGTTCATGTTGCCGGCCACCGGCTCGACGATGATGCAGGCGATCTCCTTACCTACCTCGGCGAAGGCCTTCTTTACCGCCTCGATGTCGTTGTAGGTGAGGGTGATGGTGTGCTCGGCCAGTGCCGCGGGTACGCCGGGGGAGCTGGGCTCGCCCAGGGTGAGCATGCCGGAGCCGGCCTTCACCAGCAGCGAGTCGGAGTGGCCGTGGTAGCAGCCCTCGAATTTCACGATCTTGTCGCGGCCGGTGTAGCCGCGGGCCAGGCGGATGGCGCTCATGGTCGCCTCGGTGCCGGAGCTGACCATGCGTACCATATCCATGGAGGGGACCAGCTCCACCAGCTTGTCGGCCATCTCGGTCTCGATCACGGTGGGAGCGCCAAAGCTGAGGCCGTTGGCCGCGGTCTCGGTCACCGCCTTGAGTACCGCCGGGTGGGCGTGACCGGCCACCATCGGTCCCCAGGAGGCGACGTAATCGATGTACTTGTCGCCGGTCTCGGAGTAGGTGTAGGCGCCCTCGGCGCGTTTAAAGAAGACCGGTTCGCCGCCGACCCCCTTGAAGGCGCGTACCGGCGAGTTGACCCCGCCGGGGATGTGTTTCTGGGCGGCTTCAAAGAGTTCGTGTGCGTTGGGCATGTCTAGGTTCCTGTCTTTCCGGATTAATCAAATAGTTAGGCAAATAGCTTGGCGATCTTTTCGGCGGCGGCCTTGATGTCGGCCTGGCCGAACACCTCGGTGATCACGGCGAGAATATCCGCACCCGCCTCCACCAGTTGCGCGCCATTGTCGGCGGTGATGCCGCCGATGGCAACCACCGGTATGGAGAGCTTCTGCTTCGCCTCTTTCAACAGCTCCACTTCCGCCTTCACCGCATCGGGCTTGGTGCGCGAAGGGAAGAAGCTGCCGAAGGCGACGTAGTCGGCCCCCGCCTTTTCCGCGGCGATGGCGCGCTCCAGATCGTTGTAGCAGGAGACGCCGATGATGGCGCGTGGGCCCAGCTTGGCGCGGGCCTCGGCGATGTCGGCATCGTCCCTGCCCAGGTGGACACCGGCGGCGAGGATCTTGCCCGCCAGATCGATATCGTCATTGATAATCAGCGGTACGCCCAGGGGGCGGCACATGTTGTTGAGGTCGCCCGCCTCCCACATGCGCTGCTCCTCATCGGCGTTCTTGTTGCGGTACTGGATCATCTCGGCCCCACCCTGAATGGCGAGGGCGACTGCCTCTACCAGCCGCTCCGGCGAGAGCAGCTTGCTGTCGGTGATGGCATAAAGGCCGCTTGGTACGTGAGCCATTACTTACTCCTCATCTTCATCTGATCGTGCCCAGAACAGGCGGTTGGGGTGGTGCTGGCCCATGCCGATACGGTAGCCGTTGCGCAGCGCCTCCCAGGTGTACTCCTGCGCCTCGTGGATCGCGGTGAACGGTTCCAGCCCCTGGGCCAGTAGCCCGGCAATGCTCGAGGCCAGGGTGCAGCCGGAGCCGTGGTAGGTGTCGGGCAGGCGGTCCCAGGAGAAGGTCTCCAGGTGGCGGCGGTTGCCGTAGAGGCGATTGTCGACGGTCTGGGTGCTCTCGTGGGTGCCGGTGATCAGCACCAGCTCGCAGCCGTCGTTCAACAGCTCCTGGGCGCAGGCGTCCAGGGTATCGGCCTCGTGGGCCAGGGCGCGCGCCTCGTCACTGTTGGGGGTGAGCACCGTCACCTGCGGGAACAGCAGCTCGCGCATCGCCACCTGCATCTCATCGCTGCTTAGGCGCGAGCCGCCACCGGCGCGCAGGATGGGGTCCATTACCACGGGGAGGTCCGGGTAGTCGGTGAGCAGGGTGTGGATCGCCTCGATGTTATCCAGCGTGGCGAGCAGGCCGATCTTGATCGCCGCCACCGGCATATCCTCCAGCACCGCGCGCGCCTGCTCGATGACGACAGTCGAGTCGACCGGTTCGAGGCGCATTACGTTCTGTGTGTCCTGCACCGTCAGTGCGGTGATCACCGGCGCCGCCTGGCAGCCCATGCTGGCGATCGCCTCGATATCGGCCTGGATGCCGGCGCCGCCGGAGGGGTCGTTACCGGCGAAGACCAGCACGATGTTGGGGTGTTGTTGC
>JBNKUL010000082.1:0-27461 GCA_050298555.1 Thiohalomonadaceae bacterium | reverse complement strand
CCGGCGGCACCGCGCTTCATGATCTCGAGGATGGTCTCCTTGACGTGCAGTGCCTCCTCCTTCAGCTCCTGCGGTAGCGGTTCGCCGCCGTGAATCATCAGGTCCATGTTGAGGGCGTAGAGCCACAGCTTGCCGCTCTTGTCCTCGACCAGGCTGACGCGGCAGGGGAGGTAGGCGGAGAAGGCGTCGCTGTAGTCGAGCATCATCGCCGCGGTGAGGGAGTTACAGAACATGTAGATCTTCACAAAGCGGTAGGGTTTGCCGCTTTTGGCCTCGACGTCCTTATACAGGGGCAGCTCGCCGACGTTGGAGATGTTGAGTTCGTTGGCCACGAACTTCATCGCCTCCTCTACGTCAGCGGCAGTGACGCCCTCCGCTACCGGGACCTTCCACACGGTTGCCTCGGCACCGTTCCTGGATTCAATGATACGCTGCGCCAGCTCGCTGTAGACCTCGGCGGCCTGTGGGTCGAACTCGGCCAGGACCCCCTGTGTTCGGCCGTAGAGGGTCAGGGCGGCGATGATGGCTATGACACCGATCAGTGCTAGTAAATTGGTGATGGCTCGCATCTCGATCCCCTGCTGTTGGTTACTGTTAACAGCCTATTCTAGGCGCATGAATGATGGGTGCAAGGTAGGCTCCCAGTGTGCAGAATCTGGATATTGGAACTAGAATAAGAGCCGATTAATGAAATAAGAGCAGGCCAAGTAAGGCCTCACGATAAGGCAATGTCCTCCCTGTTAGAAAATATCCTTACCTCTGGCCTGAAGTTCGCCGATGCGGAGAGCATCATCAAGCACCGTTACCGGCTTCTCAATATGGTGATGATGATTACGGCCGTTTCGACACTGAGCTTCGGCCTGTTGAGTGATCTGGGTTACCACGATATGGGCCGCTTCTCCCTCGTCGAATACCTGTTCTCCTTTCTTGCCCTGAGCCTGATGCAGCTGCTGCGTCGCTCGAAGCGCTACTACTATCTCGTCGCTTACAGCATGTTCGCCATCACCTTCACCATCTTTACCGCGGCCCTGGTGTTGGTAACGGGTGATGAGTACCGGGCGGTATGGTTCCTGCTCACCATCGTTCTTTCGTATATGTTGATCGGGCGCTTTGCCGGCCACCTGGCTACCGTCCTGTCGCTGCTCATTATTGTTGTCGTCCACGCCACAGTGGGCCTGGGGGTCTCGCCGCTGGGACTGAATACCATACTCCTGAGCATGATTATCTGTAGCGTGATGGTTAGCTCCTACAGCGCCAAGGTCAATCTGTATGAGGAGGAGCTGCAGCAGAAGAACAGCGAGCTGGCGGTGCTGGCGACCACAGACGACCTCACCGGGATCTATAACCGGCGCGCCTTTAGCGAGCTTGGGCACAAATATGTCGAGGCGGCGTTGCGCAACAGGAGGCCATTGAGCTTTCTGATGTTCGATATCGACCACTTTAAGCAACTCAATGACAGCTATGGTCACCATGTGGGGGATATCGTGCTAAGAAACTTCTCGCACCAGATAAACAGCAGCCTTCGAAAGAGCGATATCTTCGGCAGGCTTGGGGGTGAGGAGTTCGGCCTGCTGCTGTTCGAGACGGACCTGCGGCAGGCGCAAATCTCCGGCGAGCGCATACTGGAGTGTGTGCGAGATATGGAGCATGAGATCGACGGGGAGAAGCACCACATCACCGTCAGCATCGGAATCGCCTGTTTGGCGGAGGGGCGTGACGCCGACCTGAGCGCGCTGGAGAGGCGAGCCGATGCGGCGCTGTATGAGGCCAAGAACAGTGGACGTGACTGTATCGTTACCGCTACCTGATGCGCACAGCCGCGGAGCGCGTTATCCGGGCTAAGAGCCTTCTGATATGGAGGGGGTCAGGCCAGGGTTGCCATGCGCCAGCACTGCTCCAGGTCGTTGGCAACCAGTGAGACGATCTCGGCATCGAGGTGCCCCTGCTGCACCAGCTCCTCCAGGATGGTGAGGATCTCAGCGGGTGCGAGCGGTTTGCGATAGGGGCGCTCCTGCGCCAGCGCCTGGAACACATCGGCCACGGCGATGATGCGTGCCTCACTGCTCAACTCAACCGAGCTGGCGTGGAAGGGGTAGCCGTTACCGGCGGGCATCTCGTGGTGATAGGCGGCCCACAGGGCGATCTCCTCCAGTCCATCAATGCGGCGCAGGATCTGGTAGGACTCGAAGCTGTGGCGCAGCATGATGGAGCGATCGTAGTCATTCAAGGCCGCCGGTTTGTCCAGCACCTCGTCGGGGATCTTCAGTTTGCCCAGGTCGTGCAGCAGGCCGGCCACCTCGATCTTCTCGCACTGCATTTCCGCTAGCCCCGTCTGTTCGCCAAGGTAGCGTGCCAGGCTGGCCACTCCACGGGAGTGTTCGGCGGTGAAGCGGCTCTTGGCATCGACGATATGGGCAAAGATCTGCGCCAACTGCTTGATATCCTTGAAGCCGATAAATTGCGCCTCATGCTTGCGCTCCATATCGAACAGGTAACGCTCAAGGTGTGGCGACTCGAGGGTGAGCCAGTACGCCTCGGCGGCGGAGGCCTGCATAAAGGCGTCGACCAGCTGGGGGGCGAAGAGGATGTCTCGGTAGTTGTCGATGCGTTGGCGTATCGCCTTGTTTGCCAGCAGCAGGTCCTTGCCGTAGTGCGGTGCGGTAAGCGCGTCGACGCGGTCGACGAGGAAGATCAGGTTGGCGAACAGGGCGTCCTCTTCGGCGATATCGGCGTACTTGAGATCCTGCCAACGGGTATGGTGGTAGCGAATCACCGGGGCCAGCGGGGCGAGGGCGTCAAATGAACTCAGCAGATCATGCCCGATCTGGCAGTGCAGGTCCGCCTGCTCCCACTCCATCTCCTCGACCAGGTGCTGGTGCACCCGTGTTGATGAGACGCCGCAGTCGTGCAGCAGTGCGGCGTGAAACAGTTTGCTCTGCGCCTCGCTGCTCAATGGCAGCATCCTGGCGCACTCGGCGGCCATTACGCCGACACGCTTGCCATGCCCCACCTCATCGACGCCCACCAGGTCGAGGGCGTCGGTGAGGGCGTAGATGGCCTGTCTCAGGTCGATCTGAATGGGTTTCATCGCTCTCTCCGTATGGTCATTCGGTTGGGAGTGTGGTGATCACTCCGGTGTATCCGCCTCATCCTGGTTCCAGATCGGATTCTCCCGGTCATCGGGGTGGAGCAACTCCTGCTCCTGCGGTTGCAGGTGCCAGTAGGAGTTGTCTATCGCCCCTTCAACATAGTCACCTTTCTTTTCGTGATCAAAGGGACACCACCAGTTCTCCACCACCATTACCAGGTAGGCGAGGTAGCGGAACAGGGCAACACTGAGCGGGCAGTAGATCTTGCAGTTGAAGATCCAGTAAATGCGATAGCGCCTGGGCGCGAACCAGTGGGCGCCGGTTTTATAGGTGATTTGATCGTCGTAGCGGTAGCGATGCGATATCCAGGCGGGGACGAAGTCCCAGTAGCTGCGCAGCCCGCTCGCACCCATAAAGCGTAAATGTATCCGTACCAGCAGCACGCCAAGCAGGGTGAAGGGCGCGGTGAACAGGAGGGGGATATAGATCAGCGGTACCCCAAGGTAGACCTTCCATGATGGTTGGTGTTTGAAGCCCTCGCCTATCGTCACCCGTTTCATTGCGTCTCCCCTTCGTTGGTGGCGGTGCGCATGCCCTGCGGTGTCTCGTCGCTCGCATCGTCGATGCCCTGGTGCTCGTATGAGGCAATCACCTGGGCACCGAACAACAGAATCATCGCCGCTACCTCCAGTGACAGCAGGGCGACGATGGCGGTGGCCAGCGAGCCGTAGACCAGGTTGACGATGGAGAGGGTGGAGAAGTACCAAATCAGAATATGCCGTGCGATCTCCCATAGCATGGTGGCGACGACCCCACCGATAAGGGCGTGGCTATAGGAGATACGTCCCACCGGCATCACCAGGTAGAAGGAGGTTAATAACACCACCAGGCCGAAGATGCCGAGCAGGTAGAGCGCGGTGTGGGTGATCTCGTCCATCGTCAGCTGCCAGGCGAACAGGGTGATGGTGGACTGTTCCACCGATTGCAGGGCGCCGCTGGCCAGGGTGATGAGAGTGATGCCAATACCGAGCAGCATGATGTAGAGGTAGGGGATGATGGCGGAGATCAGATAGTGACGGCGCCTGACCGTCACCCGATGGAAGAAGATCACCGACATCGCATTCTCCAGCACGGTGAAGGCCATGGAGCTGAAGAAGAGCATCACCATTATCCCCACCCAGCCGATCACGGCACGATGATCGATAAACTTCTCCACCTGCTCCAGCAGCAGTTCGGTGAGGCCAGGGACGAACAGCTGCAGGTTCTCGCGCACCAGATAGAGCAGGGTGGTGTCGTCAACGATGTGAGAGAGTGCCACCAGCAGCAGGGTGAAGATGGGGATGATGGAGAGCAGGGTGTAGTAGGCAACGGCACCGGAGAGCAGCATTCCCTGGTTGGCATTAAAAGACTTTATCGCCTGCCAGGCGAAGCGCAGGGGGTGACTGAATGGGGTGCTGCGGTGCGGATTCGGCATGCGATCTTTTTAGTTATTAGGCAACCGCCCCAGAGTAGCCAATGTTGGCGGTGGCGGCAAACAGAAGGGGGACAACAATAAGGCCGGCATATGGCCGGCCTCGTTCGCGTCAGGGCGGGCCCCGGAGTGCCTCACTCTTCAAAGAACTCCGCGGAGTGGCGAACCTCGTTGGCCATCTTCTCCAGCTTGTTGGCGGTGGCCTCCATATAGTCCACCATGGCGGCATCCAGCCCGGCCTCGATCAGCAGGGAGAGTTCGTCGTAGTGCTCGACGGGGAGGGAGTCACCGGCGCTCTCTACCAGCTCACGGAAGCGGTTGGTGATCTCCTGGGCGTGTTCGGTGCGTTGCATTACTTTTTCTCCTTATCGCTGCTTGGGGTTTTGTCGAGGATGTGTTCGCCGTTCTCATAGATGTTGGCGGCCGAGCCGACGATCAGCGAGTCTGGCGGTATCGCGACGTCGGGGTTCTTGTTGGGGTAGTCGAGGCTGTGGAGGATGTGGCGCATGGCATTGATGCGCGCACGCTTCTTACAGTCGGACTTGATCACGGTCCAGGGGGCGTCCGCCGTGTCGGTGTAGAAGAACATCGCCTCCTTGGCCTCGGTGTAGTCGTTCCACTTATCGAGCGAGGCGAGGTCGATGGGGCTGAGCTTCCACTGCTTGAGTGGGTCGTGGCGGCGCTGCTGAAAGCGGCGGAACTGCTCGTTACGACTGACCGAGAACCAGAGCTTGAAGAACTTGATACCGCTACGCACCAGCATGCGCTCCAGCTCCGGTGCCTGGCGCATGAACTCCAGGTAGTCCTCCGCCTTACAGAAGTTCATCACCCGCTCTACGCCGGCGCGGTTGTACCAGGAGCGGTCGAACAGCACGATCTCGCCGTGGGTGGGCAGGTGCTTGATGTAGCGCTGGAAGTACCACTGCCCCATCTCCTCCTCGCTCGGCTTCTCCAGTGCGACCACGCGCGCGCCACGAGGGTTCATATGTTCCATTAGGCGCTTAATGGTGCCCCCCTTGCCGGCGGCGTCGCGCCCCTCGAACAGGATGACGATGCGTTGGCCGGTCTCCTTCACCCAGCCCTGCATCTTCAGCAGCTCAACCTGCAGCTCCTGCTTGAGCGCCTCGTACTCCACGCGGTTCATCTTCTCCGCATAGGGGTAGTTGGCGTCACTGAATATCTTGCGTTTGCCCAGCCTCTCTACCACCTTGAGCTTGGAGAGAGTCTGGTCTTCCCGGTCGGCGGAAACCTTGGGCATACTGAAGTTGGCGTCACCGCTCACTGTTATTCTCCGTTGTTAATAAGTAATTCCTTAAGTATAGACATGGATCCCGCTGCGTTCCGGCGCTCGGGGCGTGGTGGAGAGTTGATTAACCGCGGTGGGGAAGACGTTTCACCCTCCTGGCGATGACCTTCCTGATCTTTTCGTAGGAGAGTGGTGGGCCGAAGGAGAGTCGCTTGCCATCGACGAAGATGCCATCGACGATGCCCCACTCATCGAATACCGCCCTGTCGGAGGTGTCGATGGTGGTAAACAGCACCCTGTCGTCAAATTCTGCACAGGCACGTTTGGTGCGCTCGTAAACCATGTTCTGCGCCGGGCACCAGCCGTTGATGAAGGCGGTGACCGTGACCATGCCCGCTGTGGTAGTGACCTTCTTTTTCGGCTTAATCCAGTGTGGCGCCACGGCCTCATCAGAAAAGGGCTTCCATACCAGCAGACTGATGCCGTTCCGTTCGGCCTTTTTATAGCCGTGCCTCCTGAACCAGGAGGCCTTCATCCAGAAGGGGAGCCACAGCCCCCAGGCGGCCATCCCTGTTGCCCCTTGCTCCCTGGCGTCCTGTTCCGCCGCCTGCAGTAGCGCCTTGCCGATGCCACGACCCTGGCGCTCGCCAACCCCCTCCTTGTAACCGTGCACCCAGATGCAGAGTATGAAGTAGAGTCCCCTCCCTTCGATGAACGACTCCTCTACCGGCAGGTACTGGATCATCCCCGCCACCTGGCCGTCATCATCGATAAAGAGTTTTACCCTAAGGCCGCGATCCTTGTATTTGTGGTACCAGCACGCCTTGTGCTCGCCGGCCTCACGAATCTCATCCGACCACTCCTCCAGGCAGGAGAAGTAGCTGGCATGGTGCTCGGTTTGCAGGTCGGATACAGGCATGCCTTCAGTGTAGGCCATACCGGTAACGGGGGGACGTTAGCGCAGCTCCTCAATACTGTGTGATCGCAGGTGCACCTGAGGGACGATGAGGGCATAGCCCTGCTGCTGGCGATAGGCCAGCTCGGCGAAGGCGGAAGGGACTACCTCGACAAAACCGTAGAGGTCCTCAAGCTCGTAGTCGAGCTCCCGCGCCGCGAAGCGGCACACCTTGAACTCCACCCCTAGTGAGGCGTAGTAGCGCATGCGATCGACCACCTTTGGGTACTTGGCGTGATTTTTCTTCGCCACCGTGGCTACCTCGGTGCCGTGTAACACCACCACCACGTCCATCGCCTCCGGCGCCATGTTGTAGGGTGGCTGGCTCAGCGGCTTGACCAGAGCCCGCAGCCAGTTGAGGGCGGTGCCCATCTTTGCCGGATGGTCGAGGTAGTAGTCGTAGACCACTTTGGGCTCCTGGTAGGGGGGCTCGATATAGCGGGCCGACTCCTCTTCGGCCATGACCGGCAGTGCAAGGAGGAGGAGAAGCGAGATAAGGGGAGTCTTCATGGCGGCGCCCTCCCGGTGGTGAGGTAGGTGCCTGAGTATAGTACTGGGTTTTTGGCTATGCCATCTTCCCTGCCTCCAGCAGAGCACGAATATGGATGGCGACACCACGCCCCAGTGCTGCCAGTGAGTAGCCCCCCTCCAGCATGGAGACGATACGACCACCACAGTGGCGTTGGGCCAGCTTGACCAGGCGCTCGCTCAGCCAGCGGTAGTCGTCATCCTGTAGGGCGAGCCCTGACATCTCGTCTTCGATGTGGGCGTCGAAACCGGCGGAGATGAGCAGTAGCTGGGGAGCGAAGGCCTCCACCGTCGGCAGCACACGATCTTCATAGGCGGTACGAAACGCCTCACCGCCGTCACCGGCGTGCAGCGGTGCGTGGACGATGTTGGACGGAGTTCCGCCAAGCCGGGTGCCGGGATAGAAGGGGTGCTGGAAGCTGGAGCAGTAGAGCAGGCGCTCATCGCCGCGGAATATCGCCTCGGTGCCGTTACCGTGGTGCACATCGAAGTCGATGATGGCGACCCGCTCCAGCCCATACACCGCCAGTGCATGGGCCGCCGCGATGGCGATGTTGTTGAACAGGCAGAAGCCCATCGCCCGCCCAGGCTCGGCATGGTGTCCCGGTGGTCGCACGGCGCAGAAGGCGTTATCGGCCTCGCCGTTCATGACCAGCTCTAGCGCCCTTATCCCCGCCCCCGCCGCACGATAGGCCGCTTCAAGGGTGTAGGGGTTCATGGCGGTATCGGGATCGAGTTGGCTATAGCCTTCGGGCGGTGCGGCCTGCTGCAGCGTATCGAGGTAGTCGGCGGTGTGGCAGCGCAGTAGTGCCTCGCGTTCGGCAGGTGGCGCCTCGTAGGGTGTTAACTGAGCCAGCAGCCCCGAGGCGGCGAGCTCCTGCTCGATGGCCTGCAGCCGTGCCGGACTCTCGGGGTGGGATGGCCCCATCTCGTGAAGCCGACAGAGCGGGTGGCTGAGGTAGGCGGTGGTCACTGAGCGTTCTGGTGAAGTTTATTGACGATGACATCCAGCCGCAGAGCCTCCTCCTCGAGGCGCTTTATGCGCTGCAGCTGTCGGTAGTAGCTATCATGTTCGCGGACATACTGGCAGCGCTGCAGGTAATTGGCATAGATGCTCTCCAGCTGGCTGCGAAACGGCGGATACCATACCCCTGTGGGCAGTTCCAGGCAGGCGGGGTGCGACAACTCGGCAATATTGGGCCTCTCGACCGCATACACCGAGATGGCGAGGTGTATGCTCTTCTTTCCATGTTTTTCCGGTACCTCGATGTCGGTGAAGCGGGGGGCGTCGCGTAGCTCGCGGATAAATTTCGTGGTCGAGCGCTTATCCCCCTCAAGGGTGATGTCTATCTTTGCCTCACTGTAGTGCGGGCGGCTATAGGTGGCCGCCTTACTTGCCAGGATCTTGATGCGATGCGATTCGGCGAGGGCCTGTAACTGCCGTTCGAACGGCTCAATCCCCAACTGCGCCGGTAGTTGTCGCCCCAGCCTCTGGTGGCGCTGTTCTGCCTTCGTGAGCTGTGCCTCGATCTCTGCCTTTCTCTCCACCGCCATATCGACCTGCTGAATTAGCCGGCCCTGCTCCTCCTTTGCCACAACCAGCTCGTCCAGCTGCGACTGAAACAGCAACAGCTGTTGCACCACAAGAGCAAGCAATAGCACGGCGAGGGAGATGAGAAGGGGCGAGAGTCGGGGGTGAAGTTTCATGTCCAGGGTCGCATCAGGGTTACACCACAAAAGCATAGCAGCTGCTGGTTTTGGTGTGACGCTTGGCGGATGGAAGGAGGTTGCTGAGGCGATGTTTGGTGGGCCCACCTGGACTCGAACCAGGGACCAAGGGATTATGAGTCCCCTGCTCTAACCAACTGAGCTATAGGCCCGAAGCGGGGGATTATACGGAAAAATTTGTGTCTAGGGCACTGAAAATAAAAAAGGCACCTGAGGGTGCCTTTTTATTTGCCAGCCTTAGTTAGCCGCTATCAGCTGCCCTCTGAATCGAGGAAGCTACGCAGCTGCTCGGAGCGGCTGGGGTGGCGCAGTTTGCGCAGTGCCTTGGCCTCGATCTGACGGATACGCTCGCGGGTAACGTCGAACTGTTTGCCGACCTCTTCCAGGGTGTGGTCGGTGTTCATGTCGATACCGAAGCGCATGCGCAGTACCTTGGATTCGCGGGCGGTGAGGCCCTCCAGTACGCTTTGGGTCGCCTCGGTGAGGCCCTCGGCGGTGGCGGACTCGACCGGCGAGAGGACGTTGCTGTCCTCGATGAAGTCGCCCAGGTGCGAATCTTCGTCGTCGCCGATGGGGGTCTCCATGGAGATCGGCTCCTTGGCGATCTTCAGGACCTTGCGGATCTTGTCCTCGGGCATCTCCATGCGCTCGGCCAGCTCTTCCGGGGTCGCCTCGCGGCCCATCTCCTGCAGCATCTGGCGGGAGATACGGTTGAGCTTGTTGATGGTCTCGATCATGTGTACCGGGATACGGATGGTACGGGCCTGGTCCGCGATGGAGCGGGTGATGGCCTGACGAATCCACCAGGTCGCATAGGTGGAGAACTTGTAGCCGCGACGGTATTCGAATTTGTCGACCGCCTTCATCAGGCCGATGTTGCCCTCCTGAATGAGGTCGAGGAACTGCAGACCGCGGTTGGTGTACTTCTTGGCGATGGAGATAACCAGGCGCAGGTTGGCCTCTACCATCTCCTTCTTGGCGCGACGTGCCTTGGCCTCACCGATGGACATGCGGCGGTTGATGTCTTTGATCTCGGCGATGGTCATGCCGCACTCCTGCTCCAGCGTCGCCAGCTTGGATTGCAGGCGCAGTACCTCTTCGGACTGCTCCTCAAGTGCCTTGGCGAAGGGCTTGCCGGACTTGGTGTGCACCGGCAGCCACTCCAGGTTGGTCTCGTTTTCGGGGAAGCTGGAGATGAACTCCTTACGCGGCATCTTCGCCGCATCGATGCACAGGCTCATGATGCCGCGCTCGTTCATGCGGATGCGGTCCACCAGGCTGCGCAGGTTTTGCACCATGCGGTCGACCAGCTTGGGGGCAAGGCGGAACTCCATGAAGGCGTCGGTCAGCTCGCCCTGCAGTTTGGTGGCCTGCTTGGCCTCCTTACCGTGCTTGTTAATGGCGTTGACGGTACGCTTGTGCAGCTTCGCCAGCGCCTTAATGCGCTCGCGCACCTCCTCGATATCGAGGCCGGTATCTTCTACCTCTTCCTCGTCGTCATCGTCGCTCTTGGCGGCGGCCGGGGAGACGGGCTCGTCACTTTCGTTGGGGTCGATAAAGCCGGTGACCACATCGGCCAGGCGAACCTCTTCAGCCTCCACCTGGGCGAATTCGTTGAGCAGCGAGGCGATGGTCTCGGGGTGGCTGGCCAGTGCCGCCAGCATCTGCTTCATCCCCTCTTCGATGCGCTTGGCGATCTTGATCTCGCCCTCGCGGGTAAGCAGCTCTACCGCGCCCATCTCGCGCATATACATACGAACTGGGTCGGTGGTGCGGCCAAACTCGCTGTCTACCGAGGCGAGCGCGGCGGCGGCCTCTTCGGCGGCGTCTTCGTCGGTGCTGACAGAGTCGCCCGCGATCAGCAGGGAGTCGGCATCGGGTGCCACCTCATGAACGGTGATCCCCATGTCGTTAATCATGCTGATGATATCTTCGATCTGCTCCGGATCGACGATGTCACTAGGCAGGTGATCGTTGACCTCAGCGTAGGTCAGGTAGCCCTGCTCCTTGCCTCGGGCGATCAATAACTTGAGTTGGGATTCCTGCGACTGCTGCATATTGACTTACTCACTCCGTTCGGGGCCCTGAGGGGCAGAGGAAACTCCACAGTATAACCCATTTTCAGCGGGCTGTGGATAAGTGAAAAAAATATGTTGCCTGTGAATATAGACGGGCATTTGCGTGGCGCCAGCCCGATTACGACAAAAGTGTGACAGCCTTAATGAAGACTCTGTAAAAGGGTCTGGTATTCGAGCCGCTCTTCGGCACTGAGTTCCGCAAAGGGTTTCTGCGACAGCTCCTGCTGGCGCTGGCGCAGCAGCTGTTGCTCCAGCCCCTTAATGGCGCCGAGCAGCTCGTTTTCAAGGTCGTCCTGCTCGGCATCGAGCAGTAGCTCGCGCTGCGCCAGGGTGAAGAGGTGGCGCTCCTCCTCGCGGCCGCGCCAGTGCTCCAGCAGCGCCGCGGTGGAGATTTGGGGATTGGCCTGCAGCAGTTCAAGCAGTTCTATCAGCAGCGCTACACCGGGCTGTTGCAGGCGGTTGAAGCGTTGTGGGTCGCCGGCGCACGCCGCCAGCTGTGGGTGTTGCAGTAGCAGGGTGATGGCATGGCGCAGCTGCGAGGGCTGTTGCTTTTGCCGCCCCTGTTGAGTGGGGCGGCGAACGGATTGTACGGCAGGCGCCCCTGTCGGGGTTTGCGTGGCAGCCAATCCCAGCATCTGTGCCAGCTGTTCCGGCGCCATATTGGCCAGCGGCGCGAGGCGCTCCAGCAGTTTGTGACGGTAGATCCCCTGGGGCAGCTTGCTGATCAGCGGACGGCTCTGCTCCACCAGCCGTGCCTGACCGTCGAGGCGCCGGAAGTCCCCCTGCTGTTTGAACTGCTCGATCAGGAACTCGTCCAGCGACTGGGCCTGCTGCATCTGCTGCTCGAAGGCCTCTTTACCGATCTGCCGTACCTGGGTGTCCGGGTCCTCCCCCTCGGGCATGAACGTAAAGCGCAGGCGGCGGCCGTCGCGCATCTGCGGCAGGGCGACCTCCAGACCGCGCCAGGCGGCGTCGCGACCGGCGCGGTCACCATCGAAGCAGAACACCACCTCGTCGCTGGCGCGGAACAGCTGCTCCAGGTGCTCGTCGGTAACGGCGGTGCCGAGGCTGGCCACGGCGTAGCGGATGCCGAACTGCGCCAGCGCCACCACGTCCATATAACCCTCTACCACCAGCAGCCGGGGTAGGTCACGGTGGGCCTGGCGCGCCTCGTAGAGGCCGTAGAGCTCGCGCCGCTTATGAAAGATGGGGGTTTCGGGGGAGTTGAGGTACTTCGGTTTGTCGTCCGCGCTGAGGACACGGCCACCGAAGGCGATCACCCGTCCACGGCGGTCGCGAATGGGGAACATAATGCGGTCGCGAAACTTGTCGTAACGCTTGCCCCCCTCCTTCTCCACCAGCAGTCCGGCGGTGAGCAGTAGTTGCGGGTTCTGCCCACCCATCGCCTTGAACAGGTTGTCCCAGCCGGGCGGTGCGTAGCCGATGCCGAAGTCGCGGGCGATCTCACCGGAGAGGCCGCGCTCCTTAAGGTACTCCACCGCCTTGTTGGCCTCTTTGTGTACCCGTAGCTGCTGCTGGTAGAAGTTGGCGGCGCGTTGCATCAGCTCGTAGAGGTCGGGGGCGCGCTTGTCGCGCTGCGGCTGGTGTTGCCCCCCCTCGCGCGGCACCTCCACCCCCACCGACTTGGCCAGCTCCTCGATCGCCTCGACGAAATCCATGTGGTCGTACTCCATCAGGAAGCCGATGGCGGTGCCGTGGGCGCCGCAGCCGAAGCAGTGGTAGAACTGTTTGGAGGGACTGACGGTGAAGGAGGGGGTCTTCTCGTTGTGGAACGGGCAGCAGGCCTGATATTCACGCCCCGCCTTTTTCAACGGTACACGCGAATCGATGAGCTCGACGATGTCGACCCGATTGATAAGGTCGTCGATGAAGTGTTGTGGGATCTTGCCTGCCATGGCCTATTCTAGCCGGGGAGGTGGCAGAGGGGGAATTATGCGGTGAGGCGGGCTTTAATCTTGCCGCTGACCTGCCCCATATCGGCGCGGCCCTGCAGCTTGGGCTTGAGCTGCCCCATTACCTTGCCCATGTCCTGCATACCGGAGGCACCGGTGGCGCTGATGACCTCTTCGATCATCGCCTCGATCTCCTCATCGCTGAGGGCGGCGGGCAGGTAGGCCTGGATCACGGCGATCTCGGCCTCTTCGACCGCGGCGAGTTCGTCGCGGCCCGCATCCTGGTACTGTTTGATGGAGTCGCGGCGCTGCTTCACCATCTTGTCCAGTACCGCCAGCACCTGGGTGTCGTCCAGCTCGATGCGCTCATCCACCTCGCGCTGCTTGATCGCAGCGAGGATCAGGCGGACGGTGCCGAGCCGCTCCTTCTCTTTGGCGCGCATGGCCTCCTTCATATCGGCGGTAAGCTGATCTTTCAGGGTTTCGGCCATGGGAGTCTATTCCAGGGTGTGGTCAGGGGAAGCGGATTAGTAGAGACGCTTGGAGCGGTTCTGCTCGCGGTAGGTCTTCTTCTGCTGACGCTTAACAGCGGCGGCGTGCTTGCGCTTGCGAACGGAAGTGGGCTTCTCATAGGCCTGGCGACGACGTACTTCAGACAGTACACCGGCTTTTTCACAGCTGCGCTTGAAGCGACGCAGGGCGATATCGAAGGGCTCGTTCTCTTTTACGCGTACGGAAGGCATGTGCCTCTCACCTCTAAATATGTGTTGAATTAGGTCCACCCAGGTCCATCCCAGGGGAGAGAACCGGCAATTCTAGTTACCCGGCGGGGAAAATGCAACGCTCTATGTGAGGAAAGACCTTGTGCCGTGGCGGGCAAGCAGAGAAAATGCGCGCCATGTTGATTCTTGGAATAGAGACCTCCTGCGACGAGACCGGCATCGCCCTCTACCACGGCGAGCGCGGTCTGCTCAGTCACACCCTGTTCAGCCAGGTGGCGATGCACGCCGAGTACGGCGGCGTGGTGCCGGAGCTGGCCTCGCGCGACCATGTGCGCCGGGTGCTGCCGCTGCTGACGCAGGCGATGGAGCAGGCCGGGGTCACGCGTAGCGATATCGACGGCGTCGCCTACACCGCCGGGCCCGGCCTGGTGGGGGCGCTGCTGGTGGGCGCCTCGGTCGGCCGTAGCCTGGCCTGGAGCTGGGGCGTGCCCGCGGTCGAGGTGCACCACATGGAGGGTCACCTGCTGGCACCGATGCTGGAGGAGAGCCCGCCCCCCTTCCCCTTCGTCGCGCTGTTGGTCTCCGGCGGCCACACCATGCTGGTGGAGGTGCAGGGGGTGGGGCAGTACACCATCCTCGGCGAGTCGCTGGACGATGCCGCCGGCGAGGCCTTCGACAAGACCGCCAAGATGCTGGAGCTCGGCTACCCCGGCGGCCCGGTATTGGCGAAGCTGGCAGAGCGGGGGCGCCCCGGCACCTACAAATTCCCGCGGCCGATGACCGACCGTCCCGGCCTCGACTTCAGTTTCTCCGGCCTCAAGACCTTCACCCTTACCACCTGGCAGAAGAGCGAGCAGAGCGAACAGGCCCGGGCCGACATCGCCTACGCCTTCCAGGAGGCGGTGGTGGAGACCCTGGCGATCAAATGCAGACGAGCCCTGCAGCAGACCGGCCTCAAGCGGCTGGTGATCGCCGGCGGCGTCAGTGCCAACAAGGGGCTGCGTGAGAGGTTGGAGAAGATGGGTGGGGAGCTGGGGGCCGAGGTCTACTACCCGCGTCCGGAGTTCTGTACCGACAACGGCGCGATGATCGCCTACGCCGGTTATTTAAGGTTAAAGGCGGGGCAGAGTGTACCGCTGCCCTTTGGCGCCACGCCGCGCTGGCCTATCGAAGAGCTTCCCGCTGTCGAATAATTCGTAGGCTGGGCAGCCATGCCCAGCATCTGGTTGTCATATGTACGCTCGCTGGGCATAACTGCCCAGCCTACGGGCCTACCGGGTCTAGCCCTTACTCCCAATCTTCCCTTCACGGCCGCTGAGCAGGTTCTGGATATTGCTGCGGTGGCGCCAGATCAGCAGCACGCTCACCACCCCCAGCAGGATGATGAACTCCTTTTGCGGCGTCAGCAGCCAGCAGTAGAGTGGGGTGAGCACCGCGGCAATCAATGCGGAGAGCGAGGAGATCTTGAATACCTTCGCCACGATGAGCCAAGTGAGCAGCGCCGCAACCGCCACCTGCCAGGAGAGTCCCAGGATCACCCCCAGCGCGGTCGCCACCCCCTTGCCGCCCTGAAAACCGAAGAATAGCGGGTAGAGGTGGCCGAGGAAGGCGGCCAGGCCGATAAAGGCGAGGGTCTGCGGCTCCACCTTGAGCGCAATACCGATAACTACCGGCAGCAGTCCCTTGAGGAAGTCGCCGAACAGGGTCAGCGCCGCCGCCTTCTTATTGCCGGTGCGCAGCACGTTGGTCGCCCCCGGGTTCTTCGAGCCCATGGTGCGTGGGTCGGGCAGCCCCATCAATTTGCAGATGATGATGGCGGCGGAGAGCGAGCCGAGCAGGTAGGCGAAGATGATGAGGGCGATTTCGAGTGTGGACATGTTCTAGGGTCGTTGTGGTGATGGTGGCGCGATTATACGGCCTCTGCGTGACCGCTTCGAGCCCATCTCTCTTACCCATGTCTTACCCTTGGAGCCGTTTCTGTGAGCCGGTATAGTTGCCCTCATTGTTACCGGAGTACCTATGGACATCATCTACCTCAAAGAGCTCAACATCGACACCGTGATCGGCATCTACGACTGGGAGCGGCGCATCAAGCAGACCGTCTGCTTCGACATCGAGATGGCCACCGACATCCGCAAGGCCGCCGCCTCGGACGCCATTGAGGACACCCTCGACTACAAATCGGTGGCCAAGCGGTTGATCCAGTTCGTCGGTGAGAGCCAGTTCCAGTTGGTGGAGACGCTGGCGGAAAAGGTCGCCGAGCTGGTGATCACCGAGTTCCAGGTGCCGTGGGTCAAGGTGACGCTGAACAAGAAGGGCGCGGTGCGCCACGCCGCCGGTGTCGGCATCATCATTGAGCGTCGCCGCGAAGAGTTCGAGGGCGAATAATGGCGCGGGTCTACCTCAGCATCGGCAGCAACATCGACCGCGAGAGCAACATCCGCGGCGGCGTCGCCGACCTGAAGCGGGTCTTCGGTGAGGTGGCGCTGTCGCGCGTGTACGAGAGCGAGTCGGTCGGCTTCGACGGCGACAACTTCTACAATCTGGTCGCCGCCATCGATACTGACATGCCCCCCAGGCAGGTCTCCGACACCCTGCACGCCATCGAGGCCGACCATGGGCGAACAAGAGAAGGACCGCGCTTCTCCTCCCGAACTTTGGATATCGACCTGCTTACCTACGACGACCTGGTCAGCAACGACAACGGCCTGCAGCTGCCGCGCGACGAGATCACCAAGAACGCCTTCGTCCTCTGGCCGCTGGCCGAGATCGCACCCCTGGAACAACACCCCCTGCTCCTACAGAGCTACGGCGAGATGTGGAACAACTTCGACAAGGAGAAACAGTCACTATGGCCGGTGGAGTTCCATTGGTAGAGAGCGTGCGCCGCGTCGAGCTGACGACAGACGGTGAGGCCGTGTTGCAACTGCTCGACCACTACGCCCGCGACCCCATGGGTGGCGGCGAGCCGCTGTCCGAAACAGTGCAACAAAACCTCATCCCGCAGCTGCAACAACGCAGCGACTACCTCGGCGTGATCGCTCTTCACGGCGACAATCCCGTCGGCCTCATCAACGCCTTCGAAGGTTTCTCCACCTTTGCCGCGAAACCGTTGCTGAACATTCACGATGTGATCGTTGCGAATGAATATCGCGGCAACGGCCTGGCGCAGCGGATGCTGGAAAAGATCGAGCAGTTGGCACGCGAGCGCGGCTGCTGCAAATTGACCCTGGAGGTGCTCAGTAACAACGAAGTCGCCCAGGGGGCCTATCGCAAGTTTGGCTTTGGGGCGTATGAGCTGGATCCGGAGGCGGGACAGGCGCTGTTTTGGCAGAAGCCGATCGAAGCGTTGTAGGAGCGGCTTCCAAGCCGCGAACGGGCGTCACAAAAGATATACTGTCCATAAAATAAAACAGACCACAAAACAGGGAGAGTTAAATGACACCACGACTACCCACCATCACCAGCTTCCCCGGCCTGCTGCTGCTCGCCTACCTGCTGCTGTTCGCCGTCTGCGCCATCGAACCCTACGATCGCGCCGTGTGGTGGGCGGAGAACATCCCGGTACTGATGGTGGTCGGCAGCATTATCGCCTTCTCGCGCATTCATCACTTCTCCAACACTAGCTACGTGCTGATGGCGGTCTTCATCTTCCTTCACACCATCGGCGGCCACTATACCTTCGAGCGCGTCCCCTTCGACTGGTTTAGCGAACTCTTCGGTTTCGAGCGCAACCACTACGACCGCATCGCCCACTTCTCTGTCGGTTTCTATGCCTACCCACTGGCCGAGTGGATGGTGAGCCGTCGCCTGGTACGTACCGGCTGGATCGTCGCCCTGTTTCCCCTCTTCGCCATCATCTCCGTGGCCGGTATCTATGAGATCTTCGAGTGGCAGTACGCCATCAGCGCCGACCCCACGGCGGGCATCGCGGTATTGGGATCGCAGGGGGATGTATGGGATGCGCAGAAGGATATCCTTGCCGACACCCTGGGCGCGATGCTGGTGCTGACGGTTTATTTTGTGCGGTGTCGGGGGGAGGTTTTGCGGTTGGGGGAGTGAGCGGAGTTGTGACACCAGGGTGCAGCTTGCATTGCAACCCCTGTTTTAGTGTTGCTAGCGTAAAGGGCCCTTGATGCTGTTGGGGTTTTTTCTGAAGGCTGTACCGTGCAGAGTTTAATGGAGACTACTGAGTGTTTAGGCGTCCAACGAGGCTCGTGTTGTGCCTAGGGGGGTATGTGTAGCAAGTTCGCAATTAATATATATTGTGCTAGCGTATGCCGTGAGTCATAGATGGAGAAGGCATAAAGTGCCGGCGCCAATACGAGTCGACTATTACAGGGAGAAATGGCATGTATATATTTTTTACCCCATTAAGGAATATTTTTCTTTCCCCCCTCTTCAATAAAACCGCTTCTCTTTTTCTGTTCGGTTTCTTGCTGGTTGGCTGTGCCGTTCCCACAGACCCCCTATCTGGCGCAATCGGCGGCACAGGATGTCCTTCAGGTTACTGCAATTCAAATGGACATTGTTGCCCTATAACCCATAAGTACTACTGTAACGGCAAATGCTACGCTACCAAGGATGATGCGGCTAGTGTTGATTATCGTTGCGTTCTAAATATTAAAATTATTTGCCCGTAACAATCAGGGCGCAAAAAAATCAACGGTAACGTTGGTTATTGTTGTGCGTTAAATGAAGGTTCGCAAAAACAGCATTTTATTGTTGATTCTTATCGGCGGTGGCGCCCTGTGGTCTATTGGGGGGCAGCGATTTGTCGATGGTTTTGATGGGACGGAATCTGAGGAAAGTCAATCCAGGGTCAACCCTGTGGGGGTGAAGGATGGTGCAGGAGAGTGCAAGCATGATGGAACAGCCCCTGATCATGTGGGGCAGATGAGTGCGACCAAGAGAGCCGAGTATGTCCATATTGGCTATGGCACAGAGTTTGGGGTTTCTGTTACCGGACTCATAAAATCAAATCTTAGGAGTGTTGCTCTAATTAGCGTTAGTGGTGATGTTGATGCTCCGTATGTCGTAGGCGATGAAGTGATTGCTGGCGTTGTACTGGAGAAGATTTTGTGTGATTCAGTGGTTGTTCGGCACAATGGTTCTCTAAGCAAAATACGATTGACTAATCTGCGCTCTGGTCAAGAGGCTAGTGTGGCGGAGGAACGTCATATTTCTACAGGTGAGGTTGCTGCGCTGCCTGCACATGCGTCAGCCTTAGATAGAGAGCCAGTGGAAGGTGTTGCGCGTGTAAGTAAATACCAATACACAATAAGTCGCGAACTGCTTGCGGAGCAGTTGGACTCGCCTGAATTTATTAATAGCGCGCGTATATCGCCAGAACCTGAGGGAGGCTTTCTTGTCGAACGTTTGGTGGAGGCGAGCTTTCTTGAAGATGTTGGGGTTAGGGTTGGAGACGTAATACAAGATATCAACGGTCAAACCGTAAACTCACTAGATGATTTCGTTTCCATATATCAGGATTTGGATAATGTCAGAGAAGTCCAGGTTAAGTTGCTAAGAGATGGGCAGGTACAATATATATTTTATGAGATTGAGTAGTCGTTTCTTGTGTATATTGTGGTTTGGCAAGTGGCTCGGATAAAGCGAAACGTAATCCCGGTAGCCCCTCCCTCAAGCCTGCATTACACGATATTCCATCCGTACCTCTCCCCCCTGCTTTAAGAGTTCAACGACCGCCCCCCATCCACCGTCAACACATGTCCGCTGGTATAAACCGCATCCCGTGCCAGGAACAGCACGGCATTGGCGATGTCCTGCGGGTTGCCCTGCCGCTTTAGGAAGGTTCGCTCCAGAATCTTCTTCTTGGTCGCGTCGTCCATCTCGTTATCCGGCCAGAGGATGGCGCCGGGGGCGACGGCGTTGACCCGGACCTCGGGGCCCAGTTCGCAGGCGAGTGACTTGGTCATCATCACCAGGCCGGCCTTGGCCATGGAGTAGACCGGGTGCTCCTTTAGCGGCCGCTCGGCGTGAATGTCGACGATGTTAACGATGCCGCCGCGCTGCATTCTCAGGTGGGGCGCCGCGGCCTGGGCGAGGAAGAAGGGGGCCTTGAGGTTGGTGCCGATGAGATCGTCCCACTCCTTCTCGCCTACGCTGCCCACCGGAGTGGGGTAGAAGGTGGAGGCGTTGTTGACCAGGAGATCCAGCCTGCCCCAGGCGCCGTAGGCCTGCTCCACCAGCTTGGGCAGGGCAGGGGAGTCGTGCAGGTCGCCCTGTACCAGTTCCACCGAGTCGGGGCGCACTTGGTGCAGCTCGTCCTGCAGCGCCTCGGCGCCGGCGGAGGAGTTGCGGTAGTGCAGCACGATGTTGGCCCCCGCCGCGTGCAGGGTGCGGGCGGTGGTGGCGCCGATGCGGTGGGCGGCACCGGTGATGAGGACGACCTTGCCGTTCATGGTTGGGTTGTTTTCGTTCACTGACTTCTCCAAATGGGTCGCGAATGGCACACTGTGCGGCCAATTCTAACGCAAGCGGATAGACAACGATGAGATGTGCAGCGGGTGAGCGCGGTATTAAGGGTGTAGCGGCGGGCGGTAGTGCCGGTGAGCTGCCGCCGCCCGACGCCGAGCAACTCGCCCACAGCGAGCGGCTGCAGGCACACATCCGCGAGGTGATGGCGCACCACGGCGGCCGCATCGGCTTCGACCGCTTTATGGAGCTGGCCCTCTACGCCCCCGGCCTCGGTTACTACAGCGCCGGCAGCCGCAAGTTCGGCGAGGGGGGCGACTTCGTTACCGCCCCGGAGCTCTCCAGTCTCTTCTCCCGCTCCCTGGCGCGTCAGTGCCATGAGGTGTTGTCGCGTATCCAGGGTGACATCCTCGAGTTCGGCGCCGGACGCGGGGTGATGGCCGCCGATCTCCTCGCCGAGCTGCAGCGGCTCGACAGCCTGCCTGAGCACTATTTCATCCTCGAGATCAGCGCCGACCTGCGCGAGCGCCAGCGCGAGACGATCAGCGACAGGGTGCCGCAGCTGGCCGAAAGGGTGGTGTGGCTCGACGCCCTGCCGGACTCATTCGAAGGGGTGGTACTGGGCAACGAGGTGCTCGATGCGATGCCGGTGCACCGCTTTCGCATCGTCGGTGGCGAGCCGCACGAGCTGTTCGTGATGTGGGACGGCGAGGGCTTCCGCCTCGATGAGGAGGCGCTTGATGCGGCGCTCTACCCGCGCCTGCAGCGGCTGCAGCAGCAGTACCAGCTGGGCGAGGGCTACGAGTCGGAGCTCAACCTGATGGCCGAAGAGTGGGTCACCGGGCTGGGCGGCTGGCTCAGGCGCGGTGTCGCGCTGCTGATCGACTACGGCTTCCCCCAGGCCGAGTACTACCACCCGCAACGCAGCGGCGGCACCCTGATGTGCCACTACCGCCATCGCGCCCACGGCGATGCCCTCACCCTTATCGGCCTGCAGGACATCACCGCCCACGTTGATTTTACCGCCGTGGCAGAGGCGGCGGTGGCGGCGGGGCTCTCGGTGCGCGGCTTCGCCAACCAGGCGAACTTTCTCATCGGTTGCGGCCTGACCGAGATCCTGGCCGCCGAGCAGGGGGACGAGCGCCGGCAGCTGGCACAGGCGGCGGAGGTAAAGACCCTCACCCAGCCGAGCGAGATGGGGGAGCTGTTCAAGGTGATAGCCCTGACCCGGGGGTGGGAGGGCGGTTTGCGGGGATTTGCGCTGCGGGATGAGCGCGGGCGGTTGTAGGGCGGGGGTTAGTTCAGGCTGCCCAGTTCCTGGCGGCGCTGTCGCAGCAGCTCCCGATAGCTACGCGCCATCGCCTTTTCATAGGCGCAGTCGCCGTTCTGTCCCATGGCGATAAGGCGCGCCTCCAGGTAGGCGATCTCTTCAATTAAACGGCTGCGGCCCTGCTCGCCCCCTGGCGTAGCGATGGTGTAACTCTGTGCCAGACTATTCATGGCTCTTCTCCTCGTCTTTAGTTTTCGCGCGCAGTCTGCTCGCCAGGGGTTAAGCGGATGTGACGGCTGGATGAAATATTTGTGACGCCGATTGTGAAGCAGGGCCGCTGCTGCGCCGGGGTAAACGCGCTATGATGTGCGCCCGGAACAAACGTAGAGATTGAGAGGTAGCCGTGTCCGAGCGCATGAAACAGACTCAGCAGATGCTTGCCAAACACCACCGCGACGCCGAGCGCTTTGTCGAGTTGATGAAGCAGACCTTTGCCGATCGCCACGACGACAAGTTCTGGGCCGCGTGGGAGCGCTGGATCACCCCGGTCTACTCCGAGCAGCCGGTGGTATTGGACCTGGGTACCGGCCCTGGCCTGCTGCTCAAGGCACTGGTCGACTTCCAGCCCGGCACCCGCGCCATCGGCGTCGAGTGCGCCCCCTACATGCTGGAGGCGGCGATCGACCTGCCCGAGGGCTGCGAGATCATTACCGAGGACCTGCACGACCCCCACCTGCCGTTGGCGGACGGCGCAGTCGATGCCGTCAACTGCGCCGTCGTGCTGCACGAGATGGAGCAGCCGCTACGCGCCCTGCAGGAGGTCTACCGTTGTCTCAAGCCCGGCGGCCGCTTCTACATCCACGACTGGGTGCGCGCGCCGCTGGAGGTCTATATCCGTGCCCAGACCGAGGAGGAGGCGGTGTTCAATCCCGACACCTCTACCGAGGAGCTGGAGGACCTGTTCGGCCACTTCGTTGAGCACAACCGCTACAGCCGTGAAGACCTCATCTACCTGCTCAACATGAGCGGCTTCGCTGTGCTGCACAGCGAGCTGAGCAAAGAGGGGCGCTTTGCCCGTATCGTCGCCGAGAGGCCCGCGTAAGCCTGCATGGAACTGCTGCAAATCATCCTGCTCTCGCTGCTGCAGGGGCTGACCGAATTCCTGCCCATCTCCAGCTCGGCGCACCTGATCCTCTTCCCCAGACTGAGTGGCTTCGTCGATCAGGGACTGGCCTTCGACGTGGCGGTGCATGTGGGCACCCTGCTTGCCGTGGTGTGGTACTTCCGTCGTGAGCTCAACACCATGAGCCGCGACTGGCTCGCTTCCATCGCGCGGTGCGAAAAGGTGGGCGACAGCAACCTGATGTGGGCGGTGGGTTTCGGCACCATCCCGGTGGGGCTGGCGGGGCTCGCCTTCAAGGATGTGATCGAGACCTCGCTACGCGAACCTTTGGTGATCGCCATCACCACAGTGCTGTTCGGTCTGTTGCTATGGTGGGCCGACCGCCAGGGTAGAAGGGTGCGTGACGAGCACTCCATCGGCTGGCGCGAGGTGGTGGTGATCGGGGTGGCGCAGGCCATTGCCCTCATCCCCGGTACCTCCCGCTCCGGTATCACCATGACCGCCGGGCTGATGGTGGGGCTGACGCGCCAGGCCGCGGCGCGTTTCTCCTTCCTGCTCTCTATCCCCGTTATCGTGCTGGCCGGCGGCCTCAACACGCTGGAGCTGATTAGCAGCGAGGGCGCGGTGGAGTGGGACGCTCTGCTGCTCGGCACCCTGTTTTCGGCGCTCAGCGCCTACCTCTGCATCCACCTCTTCCTGCAGTTGCTGGAGCGCATCGGTATGTTCCCCTTCGTGGTCTACCGCCTGCTGCTCGGCGCTGTGTTGCTGGCGATCTACCTCTAATGCTTGAATCACTTTCTACCCTGCAACTGCTGCTGGCCGCGGCGATTCTGTTTGTCGCTTTCCTGGTACGCGGCATCGCCGGTTTTGGTTCCGGACTCATCGCCATTCCGCTTCTGGCCCACATGTTGCCGCTGACGGTGGTGGTGCCGCTGGTCGGGCTGCTCGACTACATCGCCGCCACCAGCCACGGCATGAAGCACCGCCAGGCGATTCGTTGGCGCGAGATCTGGCCGCTGCTCCCCTTCACCTTCGCCGGGGTGCTGAGTGCCATCTACCTGTTCAAGACGGTGGATGCGGAGCTGCTGCGCAGTGCCCTGGGCGGCTTTATCCTGCTCTATGCCCTCTACTCCCTGCTCAGCAGCGGTCCCCACTTTCACGGCTCGCGTCTGTGGGCGGCTCCGGCGGGCGGCCTGGGCGGGCTGGTCGGCACCCTGTTCGGTACCGGCGGTCCCTTCTATGTGATCTATTTGCACCTGCGCCATTTCGACAAGAGTGCCTTCCGTGCCACCATCGCCACTATCTTCCTCATCGACGGCAGCAGCCGCATCACCGCCTACTTTTTCTCCGGCTTCTACAACCTCGATACCATGCTGCTGCTGGCCGCCGCCCTGCCGCTGATGGTGGTGGGGATGTATATCGGAGGCCATATCCACACCAACCTTAGCCAGCGCACCTTTCAGCAGGCGATAGGGGTGTTGCTGGTCGGCAGCGGGCTCGCCCTGTTACTGCGCTGAATGGGGCAAGATCGCGGGCCGATACATTCCTTTTAGGGGGCCGATGCAGTACCCTTTCTTGCTGTATGTTTTGCCCCTATTTCTTTAGAAAATGCCAGCGCAAGGAGCACGGTCGGTATGGCTGTAGACAACCAGGACGTCTTGTTGAGGTCGCCGCTTGCACGGCAAGGTTCAGGAGAGGTTATGGAAGTCTTTGCGGAAGATGAGCTTGTCACGCTGATGGCATCACCGGATATGACGGTGGAGCAGATCACCAGCCGCTCCATCCTCCAGTGTGCGCCCGATGAGGAGCTGGCGGTGGTAGCGGCGCGCATGAGCAATGCGGGGCACAGTTCAATCATCGTCATGGATGGCCAGGTGCCGGTCGGTATCTGGACCGAACACGACGCTCTGCGTGTCGACTTCTCCGATCCCGGCTCCTACCAACGCCCCGTGAGTGAGCTGATGAGCTCGCCGGTGAAGAGCGTGCGGGCAAGCGATTCTCTGCAGGAGGTGGCGACCCGCTTCCTCTCTGACGGGGTGCGCCACTATCTGGTACTGGCCGATAATGGCCGGCCCCTCGGCATGGTGAGCCAGACCGATGTGATCCTCAACCAGGGGGTCGAGCACTACCTGCGCCTGCGCCAGGTCTCCTCGGTGCTCAAAGAGGGGACCGTCATACTGGATGAGACGAGTACCCTGCGTGAGGCGGGACAGCGCATGCACGAGGCGGGGCAGGATGCGGTGCTGGTACGCTATGCCGAGGGCAATGAGTTCGGCATCCTCACCGAGCGCGACATGGTGCAGTTTGTTGCCAGTCAGTTCGCCAACAGCCAGATAGGCGAGCTGGCCAGTCGACCACTGGTCACGGTCGAGGCTGGCTGCAGCCTGTTTCGTGCCCGTGACACCCTGCTGGATAGCGGGGTGCGGCACCTGGGAGTCCTGCACAGCGGCAAAGTGACGGGGCTGCTCAGTTTCCGCGATATCCTCTTCGGCATGGAGCATGTCTATGTGCAGGAGTTGCGCCAGGCGCTGGAGGAGCGCGACCGCGCGCTCTCCTCCTCGCGCCGCCACCTCCATCTGGCCGAGCGTATTATCGAGAGTTCGCTGGAGGGGATCATGGTGACCAATGCCGCGGGCATCATCGAATCGGTCAATCCCGCCTTTACCGAGCTGACCGGCTACCAGCCGGAAGAGGTGGTGGGCAAGAACCCCTCCATCCTCAGCTCCGGGCGTCACGACAAGGCCTTCTATGAGCAGATGTGGCAGCAGATCCGTGAGCAGGGGAGCTGGCAGGGCGAGGTGTGGAACCGTCGTAAGAATAAGGAGGTCTTCCCCGAGCTGCTGACCATCGCCGCGATCCGTGATGAAGAGGATGAGATCACTCACTACGCCTCGCTGTTCAGCGATATCTCCAAGATTAAGGAGAACGAGGAGCATATCCGCAGCCTCGCCTATTACGACCCACTGACCAACCTGCCCAACCGCCGCCTGTTCCACGACCGCCTCGGGGTGGCGATCGCCCACGCCAAGCGCAGCGATGAAAAGCTGGCGGTGATGTTTGTCGACCTGGACCGCTTCAAGCGCATCAATGACACCCTGGGCCACGATGTGGGCGACGTGCTGTTGCAGGAGGTCGCCGAACGCCTGCTTAGCGTAGTGCGTGAGGATGACACGGTTTCACGCATGGGCGGGGATGAGTTCACCCTGTTGCTGACCGGACTGGATGAGCCCGACCGCGTGGTCGCCTGTGCGCGGCGTATTACCGAACTGATGGCCGAGCCGGTGCCGGCCGGGGATCAGGAGCTGATCGTCAGCTGCAGTATCGGTATCAGTATCTACCCGAACGATGGCGGCGACATCGAGGAGCTGGTGAAAAATGCCGATACCGCCATGTATCGGGCCAAGGAGGCCGGTCGCAACAACTACCAGCTCTACTCGCCGGCGATGAACGCCCGCTCGATGGAGCACCTGGCGATGGAACTGAGTCTGCACAAGGCACTGGAGCGGGAGGAGCTGGAGGTCTACTACCAGCCACTGCTCGGTGGCGATAATGGCCAGCTGATGGGGGCCGAGGCGCTGATTCGCTGGAACCACCCGGAGCTGGGGCGTGTCCCCCCTGCCGACTTCATCCCGCTGGCCGAGGAGACCGGGGTGATCGTGCCGATTGGCGAGTTCGTGCTGCGCCAGGCCTGTCGCCAGATCAAGCTGTGGCAGGAACAGGGGCGCGGGGAGATCAATGTCTCGGTCAATGTCTCCGCCTGCCAGTTCCGTCAGGAGGACTTTGTCCAGTCGGTCGCCGGGGTGCTGGAGGAGGAGGCCATCGACAGCTCACTGCTGACCCTTGAGCTGACCGAGAGCATGCTGGTGGATGATGCGCTGGAGAATATCCAGACCATGACCGCCCTGCGCAAGATGGGCCTCAACCTGGCCATCGATGACTTCGGCACCGGCTATTCATCGCTTAGTTACCTGCGCCGTTTCCCCGTCAACAAACTGAAGATCGACCGCGCCTTCGTGCGTGATATCGCCGATAACGAGGAGGATGCCTCCATCGTCTCGGCGGTGATCGCCCTCGGCCACAGCCTGGGCCTGGAGGTGGTCGCCGAAGGGGTGGAGAGCGAGGCGCAGCTGACTATGTTGCGCCAAAATGACTGCGACCTGATTCAGGGCTTCCTCTATAGCGAGCCGGTCGATGCCGAAAGCTTTGAAGGGCGCTTCCTGCAGCCCAAGAAATGACGGCACGGCGAAAGGAGCAGGGGTGTCCCTGTGGTAGCGGCAAGCCCTTAGCTGAGTGTTGCGGTCGTTACCATGCCGGTGAGCCTGCCCCCAGCGCCGAGGCATTGATGCGCTCGCGCTACAGTGCCTACGTGCTGAAGAACAGCGACTATATCCGTGACACCTGGCACCCCACCACCCGCCCCCTGCAGCTCGACCTCAGCGAAGAGGATAGCGCCTGGCAGCGCCTGCTCATTATCGCCAGCGGAGAGGAGTGGGTGGAGTTCGCCGCCTTCGTGGCGGGCGGTCAGCTGCACGAACGCAGCCGCTTCGTGCATGAGCAGGGACGCTGGTATTACCTCGATGGTGAGATGCTGCCGCCCGTCAGGGATGAGAAGCCGGGACGCAACGCCCCCTGTCCCTGCGGCAGCGGTAAGAAGTACAAACGCTGTTGTGGCCAGGGTGGATAGCTATGCTGCCCACGCGCGTTTTCAGGCGATGGTGATTGCCTCGTCGGCATAGACATCCTGTATCGCATTTAACAGCTTCACCCCCTCGGCCATCGGTTTCTGGAACGCCTTGCGTCCGGAGATCAGCCCCATCCCCCCTGCCCGTTTGTTGATCACCGCGGTGCGTACCGCCTGGTGCAGGTCGTCCTTGCCCGAGGCGCCGCCGGAGTTAATCAT
>JBNKUL010000081.1:0-65164 GCA_050298555.1 Thiohalomonadaceae bacterium | reverse complement strand
CCAGGTCGAGCAGGATGGTGGGAATGGTCCCATCACTGAGGCGCCACGCCTGCGGGTTCATGCGCTCCGGCGGCTGAATGAAGCCATCCGAGGGCATCTCCACCTGTATCTGTTTCAACTCCCCCAGTGCACCGTCCTGCACATGACGGCGCAGGTCGCGCAGCATCGGATAGCCGCTGTAGTTAAAGGTGACGGCAAGAAAGCCGTTACTGCGCTCCAGCGCCTCACGGATCTGCGCCGACTGCTGCAGATCCGCCGCCATCGCCTTCTCACAGATCACCGGAATGCCTTCATCCAGCAGGGCGCAGACGATATCGGCGTGGTCCGGTGTCGGGGTCAACACCGACACCGCGTCGAGCATACCGCCCTGCTCGGCGATATAGCGCCGCCAGTCGGAGTAGACCAGTTCCTCACTCAGCTGCCAGGCGCTACCGGTACGCGCACTCTCTTCCGGGTCGCGGCTGAAGCAGCCCGATACCAGTGACCAGCGACTATCGAGCTGGCTTGCCACCCAGTGGGCATAACCGACCGCCGATCCCATGGCCCCGCCGATAAAACCGAGTCGCAGTACAGGTGTTTTATTGTCCGTCATCGTCATAGTGCACCATTCTAATATGGCACGGCCTCCGGCGCTTCCCTGATTACAAAATAGAACTGCTCATGCCCCGCCCCGGGGAAGAGCGCGCTAATGGCCCCGGCGTGGGGGTGGTCGGGGCCAATCTCGGTAAAACCGACATAGTCGTTCATCAACTTAACAAAACGGTTTTCACGCTGGATAACCGCAAGCCACGGCACCCCTGGATAGCGCTCATCGCAGTGTTCCAGCTGCCAGCTCAGCGCCAGCAGGGCGTCCTGGAACTCGGGCTCACTCTCACAGACAAACCAGCCGCCGATGAGGAACTCGCGCCCCTGCAGGCCGCGCTTCTCGTGCCAGATATAGAGGCAGGGCCTTTGCTGCTTTTCCAGCAGGTAGGATTCGCGTGCGGCACCAAACCACCAGGCGTAGTGGTGCAGCCGCGGGATCGGTTTCACCGTCGTCATGTTACGACGATTGGCCTCCAGGTTGCGGCTGTCGAGGTAGTGGTTAATATCCTTATCAGTTACCGGACGCAGCCGGTGCTCACCGGAGAGTGATTGCCACACCACCGGCTCCACCTCGCTGACTACAGTAGGCTGCGGCGCACGCTGCTCTCCCAGCAGCACATCGGCAATACGCGCCGTCCCCATGCCATCGACCCTGCATCGGGCCTGCTTGATGAGCTGGGTGATGCGCCCATGGTGGTGCATTGCCGTTGCGACGAAGGGCAGCAATGCGGCCGCGTCCTCTTCCGTCCAGTTGTTCAGGTGGAAGTAGTGACCGATATCCTCCAGCAGGGGAAGCTCGTTCTTCTGATTGTCCGCAATGGAAAAGGTCAGGGCCGGTATCCCCAACGCCAGCAGCTGGTAGGTAGTGGTGCCGGCGGCGCCGATATAGAGGTCGCAGCGACACAGGTAAGGGTAGAGATCGGTTTCTCCCCGCAACGGGGTAACCGCATCGTTATCGCGATAGCGTTCAATCAACGCATCACCACCAAAGGCCAGGGGGCCAATCAGCGGCAGCAGGCGTATGGGGCGAGAGTAACTTTCCGCTGTACCGAGAAGCCGCTCGATGATAGCGGTCAGCATAGTCATCTCACCACCGCCGCCCAGGCCGAGCATGATGGTAAAGGGCTCGCCCGCCCCCTTCTCCGGACAAGGGCGCCGGTACTCTTCGGCCAGCAGGGTGTAGGCTGGTCCCAGCAGGCGCCGCGCACGGTGTGGAATCAAGGCATCGTAGGCGGCCTGGGTCTGCTCACCGCGCCAGCGGTAGTCGAGCAACAGATCGCAGTGATGGGGGCGCAGCAGGTCGTCGATCGCGCAAAGGCGTAGACCCGCACGGCTGATCTCGCGCTCCCACTCAACGCCGATACGGTAGTCATCGAGCACGATCCAGTCGGGGTGCAGCTCACCGGTGATCGCGAGTAGCGCGCGGGCGTCCTCTAACGGGGCGATCTTTTGTTGCGGCTCATCGTAGAGTTGGCGGACATCTATTCCAGCAAGAAATGGCGCGGTGTCCGGCTCCAGCCAGTCGACCACGAAAATAACGTGCGTGCCACGGGCGGCGAGCTCCCTGGCCAGGGTGGCGCAGCGGGCGACATGCCCCAAACCGGTGTTGCGGCCCGCGTTGGTACGAAACAGGATTAACGACATCGCTTCAGGACTGAACACCGGCAAGCTGCATCGCACGGTACATCAGCTCAGCGCGCTGCCAGTCCTCTTCATCGTCGATGTCCTGCACCAGGTGGCGCGGCAGGATGATCGGCTCGCAGTGCTCGGAAAAACCGCCAATCCCCTCGAACAGCGCAGCGATGTCCCACCAGTAGAACTGCCCGGCATCATGATAGGCAGGTTCCAGATCCTGTGAGCGCGAGGCCATGTATTGCGGCTGGAACATCTCAGCGCCGCCACTCGCCAAAATGCGAAAGGCGCGCTGAATCGGATAACTGAAGCTGGTACACGCCATCGCCATTCGTCTGCCGGACCGCACCGCCTCCCATCCCTGCTCCAGATACCTGGCACTTAGGAACGGAGAGGTCGCATAGACGCAACAGACATAGTCGGGTTGATCACCGTGGTCGACCAGCCATTGGACGGCATGTTTGACAACCGGACCAGTACTGACGAAATCATCCGCCAATTCCGCCGGACGGATGAAGGGTACCTCCGCCCCCCACTCCAGTGCGATCTCGGCGATCTCTTCATCATCGGTGGTAACAATGATGCGTTCGAACAATCCAGAGTCTCTAAGCACGGAAAGTGGGTAGCTGATCATCGGGCGACCGAGGAAACTTTTAATATTCTTGCGCGGAATCCGTTTACTGCCGCCCCTTGCCATGACGATTGCCACCCTCTTCATCGCTCACCCACCTCGTTAGGAGATTGCCTGCAACAACTGTTCAACCACATACTCCTGCTGCTCATCTGTTAGGTCGGGAAAGAGGGGGAGGGTCAGCGCTTCACTGTAATAGCGCTCGGCCTGCGGAAAATCCCCCTCGTGGAAGCCAAGTCGCTGGTAGTAAGGCTGTGTGTGCACTGGGATATAGTGGACATTAACCCCAACCCCGCTCTCACGCATTCGCTCAAACACCCGCTTGCGATCGATACCGTCCAACAGACGGATCACATAGAGGTGCCAGGACGAATAGGCGCCCTCTGTTGTTTCGGGTAGAGCGATGGATGGGTGTTGCAGCAACTGCCGGTAACGTGCCACCAACTCATGACGCCTTGCTACAAAATCATCGAGGCGCTGCAGCTGGCTGCAACCCAATGCCGCCTGCATATCCGTCATGCGGTAATTAAAGCCCAGCTCCAGCTGCCGGTACTCCCAGTCCCCGTGTCCTCCATCAAGGTCACGCGTCACGCCATGGCTACGCAGCCGTGCCGCCTTTTCCCGAATTGCCCCACTGTTTGTCAGCAACATGCCGCCTTCACCGGTGGTCATCAGCTTGACCGGGTGAAAACTGAATACCGTGGCATCGGAGTAGCGGCAGGCACCAATTTTCGTTTGCTGATACTCCGCGCCCACCGCGTGACTGGCGTCCTCAATGACGGAAAAGCCATACTCGTCGGCCAATGCCGCGATCGCCGCCATGTCGCAGGGGTTACCGGCGAAGTGGACTGGCATCACGATCTTCGGCAGCGCATTAGCTTGTTGCGCCGAGCGCAACTTCTGCCGTAGCGCATCGATGCTGATGTTGTAGGTGGTGGGATCGATGTCGACAAAGTCGACCAAAGCGCCGCAGAAACGAGCGGCATTGGCCGATGCGACAAAGGTGTTGGGGGAGGTCCATAAGGTGTCGCCATGCCCCAGGCCGAGGCTAAGACAGGCCAGGTGCAGTGCGGCGGTGGCACTGCTGACGGCGACCCCGTGAGCAGCGCCGCAATAGTCGGCAAGCTGCTGCTCAAAGCGCGGCACAACCGGCCCCTGGGTGAGCCAGTCAGAGTGCAGCACCTGCAATACGGCATCAATATCTGACTGATTAATCGACTGCCTGCCGTAGGGGATCATTGTCATTAACTACTCGGTTAGCCTTCAACCACGCCAATATATCATGGCGCTAAGCATCCAGCTCAAAGCCCTCCTCCCGCATCCGTGCCATTTTATAGCGCAGGGTGCGGGGGCTGATCCCCAGCCGTTCGGCAGCGGCCTTGCGGCTGCCGCTAGCCAGCGCCTCCATAATAAGACGGTACTCGCGCTGCTTTAGGTTACCGCTAAGGTCATCGGCTGACTCAATCGCCAGATCGGCGCTCGCGTCATCGACATCGAACGCCTCACCGTTAAAGCCGTCGAGGTTCTCAAACTGCAGGGCGGTAGTGTCGATGGTGTCGCCGTCGGCGAGGATCAACAGCCGCTGCATCATGTTGTCCAGCTCGCGTACATTGCCGGGCCAGGAGTACTGGCTCAGCAGCCGGGCTACCTCGTCGTCCAGCCTGGGGGTGGATCGACCGGCATGGGCGGCCAGGCGTGCAAGGATCGACTCGGCCAGAGGCACGATGTCGGCGGGACGCTCGCGTAGCGGATGCAGCTCCAGCGGGAAGACGTTGAGGCGGTAGTAGAGGTCTTCGCGGAAACGCTTCTCCCGCACCTCGGTACGCATGTTGCGGTTGGTGGTGGCAAGCACCCTTACGTCCAGGTCGATCACCTTGCCGCCACCGAGGCGCTCCAGCTCGCGCTCCTGCAACACGCGCAGCAGCTTTGCCTGCAGCCCCAGCTCCATCTCGGAGATCTCGTCAAGCAGCAGGGTACCACCCTGGGCCTGCTCGAATTTGCCGGGAGTGGTCTTGTAGGCACCGGTAAAGGCCCCCTTCTCATAACCAAAAAGGGTTGCCTCCAGCATGTTCTCGGGGATCGCCGCGCAGTTGATGGCGACGAAGGGGGCATCGTGGCGCGGCGAGTGGTCGTGGATATAGCGAGCGATCACCTCCTTGCCGCTGCCGCTCTCTCCGCTAATCATCACCGTGGCATCGCTGTCGGCAACGCGGGCGGCGAGTCGCAAAAGCTCGCGACTACGCGGGTCTTCGGCAACCACACTGGTCGTCTTCTCACCCTCACCGCGAATGTAGCGGTCCACGGTGGTGATCAGCACGTCGGCCTCGAACGGCTTAACCATGTAGTCAACCGCCCCCTCGCGTATCGCCTCGACCGCCTTCTCGACGGTGGCGTAGGCGGTCATCAGCAGTACCGGTACGTCCGGGTGCAGCGTCTTGATGCGGCGCAACAGGTCGTGACCATCCATGCCAGGCATGTGGACATCGCTCAGCACCAGGTGGAAATGGCGCAAGTTGAGCGCCGCCAGCGCGGCAGTGGCATCCGCGGCGTGTTGCACCTCATAGGAGGCGAGCTCCAGCATATCCTGCAGCGCTTCTGCCAGCGCCCTGTCGTCCTCAACGATTAATACCGATTGACTCATAGTTCACCTCATTGAATTTCATGCCAGGGCCGCCATCTCGGCAGCCTGGGCCAGCGGCAGGCGCAGGGTAAACAGCGCCCCTTCGCCCGGCCCTGATTCACACCGCACCTCGCCCCCCATGGAGCGGGCAACCGCCTGTACCACCGCCAGTCCCAGCCCGGTACCGCCCTCACGGCTGGTGACGAAGGGCTCGAACAGGCGAGGCTGCAGCGTCTTATCGATGCCGGGACCACTGTCCCTGACGCCAAACAGCACGGCACCGTTGTCACTACGGACGGAGAGGGTGAGCACGCCCCCCTGCTCCATCGCCTGGATGGCGTTGTTTATCAGGTTCTGCAGGGCACTGACGAACAGGGTGGGATTGACCTCGATCCTGCCAGCATCAGGCTCGATCTCACGCTGCAGTTCGATGCCGTGTTGCTGCAGCCTTGCAAGTAGGGGTTCCAGCGCCTGCTCCAGCAGCTGTGGCGCATCAGAGAGGGCGCGCTCACCGCCACCACCGTTGGCAAACAGCAGCATATCGGCAATCAGCTTTTCCAACCCCTTAAGGCTCGCCAACGCCCTGGAGCTAAAGCGTTGCTGCATCTCAGAGCTGGGCTTCATGCTATTGAGCTGCGAGACATAGAGCAGGGCCGAGGCGAGCGGGGTGCGGATCTGGTGGGCCAGGCTGGCCGCCATGCGCCCCATATCGGCGAGACGACGATTGTGCTCCAGGTGTTGCTGCAGCCGACGCTGTTCGGTGATGTCCTGCAGCATCAGGATCTGACCCGGCTCCTTTCCCAGTGGACAGGTAGAGAGGGAGACGTAACGACCGTTGTGCAGCAGTAAATCACCGCCACCCGTGGTCTGGGGAATAAAGAGTTGTCCGATAAGCTCACGCCACAGCTGTCCCTGCATCGATGCGCCGAGCAGCTGCTCGGCGGCGGGGTTCTGCTCCTGCACCCGGCCATGGCCGTCCAGTACCAGCACCGCGGCAGGCAGGGCATTGAGCAGGCTCTGCAGGCGCTCCGCCAGGCGCTCCTTCTCGGCCAGCTCACTGAGACGCTCGCTGTGTGCCTCCTGAAGCTCATCGCTCAGGCTCTCGATGCGCTGCTCCAGCACCTGGTAGGTATCGGCCAACTGGTGGGTGAGCAGACCCAGGGAAATACCGGCCTCCCCCACGCTGCCCGACTGCTGTTGTTGCTGCATTGCTTACGGCTCCGAATTTAATGGTTAGCCTTAGCAATGCAAATGGCGTGCCTGCGCAATTTACTTATTTATTACAATGAGTTACAACTTGGTGGCAAAATATTGACGAAATCTGAAAGAGGTGGCAGCAGGGAAATCGCTGCCCCGATTGGCCTAGTCGTTACGCTGCAGTCCGTATTTGCGCATCTTCTCCACCAGGGTGGTGCGTCGCATTCCCAGCAGCTTGGCGGCATGGGCCACCACCCCTTCGGCGGCATCCATCGCCTGCTGGATAAACTCTTTCTCCACCTCGGCCATGTGCTCCTTGAGATTGAGGCCATCGGCGGGCAGGGTATTGACCGTTTCGACGGCTCCCTGCACTTCAGCAGGCTCAGGTGCCGGGCTCTCCTTATCAGGCTCGGGCATGGCGAAGGCCTCGTCCGGCCCGCCCCCTTCGACCTGATACTTGGGCGGCAGGTCGCCGTAATCGACTACCCCCTCGTTGAACATAATGGTGAGACGCTCCATCAGGTTCGCCAGCTCACGCACATTGCCGGGCCAGGGATAGCCACTCAGCGATGCCATGGCGGCGGGAGTCATCTGAAAACTGCCGCGTCCCATATTCTGCAGACGACGGATCAGCTCGTTGGCCAGCAGCGGCACGTCCTCCGGACGCTCGCGCAGGGAGGGCATCTCGATGGGAAAGACATTGAGGCGATAGAACAGGTCTTCGCGGAAGCTACCATCGGCGATGTTATCCTCAAGATTACGGTGAGTCGCCGCAATTACCCGCACGTTTGTGCTAATACTTTTATTGCTACCAACCCGTTCGAAGGTGCGCTCCTGCAGTACGCGCAACAGCTTTACCTGCATCGGCATCGGCATATCGCCGATCTCGTCGAGGAACAGGGTGCCCCCCTCGGCGATCTCAAAACGGCCCTGTCGGGCGGTCAGGGCGCCGGTAAAGGCCCCCTTTTCGTGACCGAAGAGCTCACTCTCCAGCAGATCCTTGGGGATGGCGCCACAGTTGACTGGGACGAAGGGCTTATCGCGACGTGAGGAGAGGTAGTGCAGACTCTTGGCGACCACCTCTTTACCGGTTCCCGACTCTCCCAGCACTAACACATTGGCGTCGGAGTCGGCCACCTGCTCGATCAGCTGGCGCACCTGACTGATGGCAGGGCTCTGCCCCACCATCACCCTCGCCAGCTCGGCGGCACCGGCGCCATGGGTATGACGGCTGGCGCGGTAGGCGTTGGCACGATGCAGTGCGGTGATGAGCTGGTTGTAGCGCAGCGGATAGGTCAGTATGCCGAGGACTCCTTCTGGCGCCTCCCTCCCCTCCTCCTCGCTCATCAGGAACAGCGGCAGCCGGCGCTTGGCCCGCTGCAGGTGGGCGTCTATCTCACTTAGCAGACCGTCCGGCCCGTCCATACCAATCAGCACCGCCTTCAATGACTCGTCACCGATAGGGCCGCTCCAGTCGTCAGGCTCGCAGGCTATCACCTCACTGCCGTCAACAAAGGAGACAACGGCCTGCATCTGATTTACCAACTTGTCGTTGCTTGTAACTAACAGAATTGCATCGGTGCTCATGGGCTTCCTTCTTTTATACTTATATCAATAAGTTACAGAAGGAGCTTAACACGAGTTATCACGATGTCAAAATATTGGCTTGCTAAAAATTGATTTTTAGCAATAAAGAAGGGAAAAAGTGGAAAATATGACGCTTAAGTGTGTTGCGAGTAGGCCTGTTTCGCCTTACGACCTGTAGCAAAGGCGTTCAGCTTGCCCAGCAGCTCGTTGCTGGCGTTGCTGCCCAGCTCCATAATCTGCTTGTCGGTAGCGAGCAGGGCCTGAATCAGCTCCCTGACCTCCGCAGCATCCTCGCTACTGACAGGGCTCTCGAAGAACTCTTCCAGCAGGGCACGGCGCTCAAGCTCAATAGGCGGGATCTCCTCCCACTCCTCTTCCCTGGCCAGCGCCATCATTTTGCCGGTCAGCGCCGCTATCGGCTGCCAGCGTTGGGAGATCGTACTCATCAGAAAAGGGCGAACCTAGACGCCAATAGAGATACGTGAACCGGGTCCCTTGTCTTCCGGTTTCGAGGCGGAAGGCTGCTCATTCACCTCATCGGCGATACCGTCCCAAGCCTCCTGAATCTCACGCATCAGACCAGTCACCTCGTCGATAATCGCGACGTCATTGGTGGTATTGGCCTCGTAGAGACGACGGCTCATATATTCGTAGAGCGACTCAAGATTTTTTGCGATCTCGCCACCGGCCTCCATATCAAGGCTCATACGCAGGCCGTCGATAATGGAGATGGCCCAGCTGATATAACGGCTCTTGGCAGCGTAGTCGTTACGCTCAATAGCGCCTTTGGCAACGGCCATCTTCTCCATCGCCCCGTGGATCAGCTTCTGAATCAGACGGTGAGGGCTGGCCTCATGGACATCCGACTCAACACTTACCTTGTTGTAGTGGTCGTGTCCCCTGGGCTTGGCATAGGTGTTCATATGTACATACTCCTCACGATATTTTGGCACTGGGCAGTGTGTAGGCAATCATTGTACCAAGAATATACCGCTTAACCCGCACCCGGTAGGCCTGCCAGCTGCTGGGCAAGAAAACTCCCGGTGTTATTAAACTGCGCCACCATCGCATCCAGGGCACTGAACTGGCGCACATAACGCGCTTCTACCGCGTCCAGGCGCGCCATTACCGTATCTTTTTGTGTCTCCAGATAGTCCAAACGGGAGTTGATACCGTCGGTACGGTTTTCGATCAGCCCGTTCGTGGAGACGAAACTGTCGAGCAGGGTGTTCATACGGTTGCCAAAACCGTCGGTGGTATTGGCAAAGAAGGAGACCACGCCGTCAAAATCCTGCTCCAGCGCAGATGTCAGGTCTGCCTCGTTAAGCGAAAGGATCCCTGTCTTATCGGTGGAAACACCGATAGAGCTCAAGTACTGGTAAGCCCCCGTTGCCGAGGCGGAGGGGTTATTGAAGATATCTCGAATCTGGTTATCCAGATGGATAAGGGTGGTATCACCATTCAGATCGCCGGTTTCGCTCTTACTGATCCCGAGCTGGAACTGGTAGGCATTATAAGCCTCAACAAAGGCCTGGACCCGCTCTTTGACCACCGTGCTATCACGGCCAATGGTCAGCGTACCCGTAGTACCCTCTTGCTGCAGATTCAGGGTGACCCCCTGAATTGCCCCATCGATGATATTGCTGGCACTGGTAATGTTGAAGCCGTCCACGGTCACGGAGGCGTCCACGGCAGCAGTAATTTCATTGAACTGGTAGGGGCCAGTGCCTACGCCCGACTGATCCTCCAGTAGCTGGGACAGGCCAGTGCCATCTGTCGTCGAGGCATCACTGTCATTAATGGTAACGCTCAGAGAATTGGTGGTGCCGGTCGAGTCAGAACTGAGTACCAGGTGACTGCCACTGGCGTCGGTAATGATGGTGGCGGTAACGCCGGTGTTATCGGCGGCGCTATTGATCGCGCTGCTAATGCCGCTAAGGGTATTGTTGGTAGCGTCGATGGCCACAGAAAAACTGTTGCCACCCACTGAAATATCGATGGAACCGGTACCCAGGGCAGTTGCCGTGTCAGCAATAGTGGCTGAGGAGATTTTGTGAGCCTTCGCCAGGGTATTGACGGTTACACCATAGCTACCGGCTGCTGCGGTGCTATCTGCCGTGGAGGTAAAGGCGGTTTCGTTGGATGAGGTGGCCGTGAAGTCCAGGTAGCGAGACTCGAAGCGCAGGTCATCCAGCGCCGTCTGCATGGTGCTCAGCGAGCTCTTGATCTTACCGTAGGCACTTAGCTGCGCCTGGTACTCGCTCTGCTTCTGCTCAAGATTGTCGAGCGGACGCCGCTCTAACTGCATCAGCTTTGTGATGATGCCGTTAATATCGAGCCCTGAACCGATTCCGGGTGCACTAAGCATATCTACTCACCTATCTATGTTTTGCCGCCTTACACTTTCGCCTTGAAGAGGATTCCTGAGGCGTCGCTGATGAACTTCTGCAGTTGCAGAACCTCTTCGGTTGGAATCTGGCGTATGACCTCATTGGTCTCCTTATCGGTGACCTTGATAACGGGCTTACCGGTATCATCATGTACAGAAAAATTCAGATTGCGCTGAATATTTTGCACGAAGTCACTAATCTCGCTAGCCGTCTGCGCAAGCTCCTCATGCGACATCTGCTTAAGCTTCTCGGCAGCCTGTTGGACGCTCTCTCGCTTATCGGTCCGCTTCTCGTCCTTACCCGTCTCCTCCACAGCGCGAAACTTTGCCACTTTGGATACAGGAGTAGCGGGCTGCATAGAACGCGCATTGACCTGGGTCATTTTGTCTGCAGTATCCATCATTCATCCCTCTTCTTGCCATTAAGGGCGGGCCCCAGTTATGGGAACCCGCCAATTATAGCCAATTCCGCTCCAGGACTCCTAGCCGAGGAGCCCCAGCACATTCTGCGGCGCGCTGTTAGCCTGTGCCAGCATGCCGATACCGGCCTGCTGCAGGATCTGCGCCCGACTCAACGCGGCCGTCTCGGCAGCGAAATCGGCATCCATGATGCGGCTGTTCGCAGCGGAGAGGTTCTCGTTGTAGTTCGACAGGTTAGAGACCACCGCCTCGAAACGGTTCTGTATCGCACCGAATTTGGCACGCGCGGTGGTAACCGTACTAATATCGGCGTCAATACTGTCAAGCAGGCTCTGTGCCGCCGCCTGGCTGGTGACATCCACCGCACTGTAGGTGGTCATGCTGGTCAGGCTGGAGGTGCTTACATCCAGCTGGTGGGTGGCCTGATTGTCCGAGCCTACCTGGAAAGTCAGTGTAGCGGCGGTATCCAGCAGCTGGGTGCCGTTGAACTCGGTGGAGTCGACGATACGCTTGATCTCCTCCTGCAGCTGGGTCACCTCGGTCTGCAGCAGGTTGCCGTCGACGCCGGCGTTGGAGGCCTGTACCGCGATCTCACGCATACGCTGCAGGTTGCCGGCGATCTGTCCCAGCGCACCCTCGGCGGTCTGACCGATGGAGATACCGTCATTGGCGTTGCGGATGGCAACGGCATTACCGCGAATAGCTGAGTTCAAGCCCTCGGCAACTGACAGACCCGCCGCGTCGTCCTTGGCACTGTTGATACGCAGGCCGGATGAGAGGCGCTGCAGGGCAACACCCAGCTGCTGATTGGTTTTCATCAGGTTACGCTGGGCATTGAGTGACATTACGTTGGTGTTGATTACCATTGGCATGGCTCTATCTCCTCTTCATCACCGCCCCTGGCGGTGGCTTAACCTTTTGCGGACATACCCTGTAAACTGATATTTACCGCCTTCGTTATGTTTATCGGCCGCTATACAGAAAACTTTAGAAAAAATTCACTCACGCACCAACCACTCACAAAGAACCCTAACCCAATGATCTTAAATGAATTTATTAAGGCAAAATGAGAAAGGGCCCCAACGGGGCCCTTTCTTTTTTGCGCTATAAGGCGGGGTTAGCCACTTATCCGAGCAGACCCAGCACATTTTGCGGTGCGCTGTTGGCCTGTGCCAGCATGCCGATACCGGCCTGCTGCAGGATCTGCGCCCGACTCAACGCGGCCGTCTCGGCGGCGAAGTCGGCATCCATGATGCGGCTGTTCGCAGCGGAGAGGTTCTCGGTGTAGTTCGACAGGTTGGAGACCACTGCCTCGAAGCGGTTCTGTATCGCACCGAACTTGGCACGCGCGGTAGTCACCGTACTGATATCGGTATCGATGCTGTCAAGCAGGCTCTGTGCCGCCGCCTGGCTGGTGACATCCACTGCACTGTAGGTGGTCATGCTGGTGAGGCTAGAGGTACTCACATCCAGCTGGTGGGTGGCCTGGTTGTTCGAGCCTACCTGGAAGGTCAGGGTAGCGGCGGTATCCAGCAGCTGGGTGCCGTTGAACTCGGTGGAGTCGACGATACGGGCGATCTCCTCCTGCAGCTGGGTCACCTCGGTCTGCAGCAGGTTGCCGTCGACACCGGCGTTGGAGGCCTGTACCGCGATCTCACGCATACGCTGCAGGTTGCCGGCGATCTGTCCCAGTGCACCCTCGGCGGTCTGACCGATGGAGATACCGTCATTGGCGTTGCGGATGGCAACGGCATTACCGCGAATAGCTGAGTTCAAGCCCTCGGCAACGGAGAGGCCCGCCGCGTCGTCCTTGGCGCTGTTGATGCGCAGGCCGGATGAGAGGCGCTGCAGGGCAACTCCCAGCTGCTGATTGGTCTTCATCAGGTTGCGCTGGGCATTGAGTGACATTACGTTGGTGTTGATTACCATTGGCATGGCTCTATCTCCTCTTCATCACCGCCCCTGGCGGTGGCTTTAGTCTTTAGCGGATATACCTGAAAGATGATATTTACCGCCCTTGTTGATGTTATCGGCTAGCAACAAAATAACTTTAGAAAAATATTCCACGACGAGGCCAACACGACGCTATACGGCATAGCTCCTACTGCAACGTGGCTAATTCACCATTTATCAGCACAAAAAAAACGGGCCCCATGAAGGGGGCCCGTCTACATTCCAGGCTATGGCCTGTAGGTCGCTTAGCGAAGCAGACCCAGCACGTTCTGCGGTGCAGCGTTAGCTTGGGCCAGCATACCGATACCGGCCTGCTGCAGGATCTGCGCCCGACTCAGTGCCGCCGTCTCGGCAGCGAAATCGGCATCCATGATGCGGCTGTTCGCAGCGGAGAGGTTCTCGGTGTAGTTCGACAGGTTAGAGACCACCGCCTCGAAGCGGTTCTGTACCGCACCGAACTTGGCACGCGCGGTGGTAACTGTACCGATATCGGTATCGATACTATCAAGCAGGCTCTGTGCCGCCGCCTGGCTGGTGACATCCACCGCACTGTAGGTGGTCATGCCGGTCAGGCTGGAGGTGCTCACATCCAGCTGGTGGGTGGCCTGGTTGTTCGAGCCTACCTGGAAGGTCAGGGTAGCGGCGGTATCCAGCAGCTGGGTGCCGTTGAACTCGGTAGAGTCAACGATACGGGCGATCTCCTCCTGCAGCTGGGTCACCTCGGTCTGCAGCAGGTTGCCGTCGACGCCGGCGTTGGAGGCCTGTACCGCGATCTCACGCATACGCTGCAGGTTGCCGGCGATCTGACCCAGCGCACCCTCGGCGGTCTGACCGATGGAGATACCGTCATTGGCGTTGCGGATGGCAACACCATTACCGCGAATGGATGACTGCAGGCCCTCGGCAACAGAGAGGCCGGCCGCATCGTCCTTAGCACTGTTGATGCGCAGGCCGGATGAGAGGCGCTGCAGAGCAACACCCAGCTGCTGATTGGTCTTCATCAGGTTGCGCTGGGCATTGAGTGACATTACGTTGGTGTTGATTACCATTGGCATGGCTCTATCTCCTCTTCGACCACCGCACATCGACGGTGGCAGTAATTCCTGGCAGATATATCTGGGAAATGATATTCACTGCCTCCGCTACTAGTTATCGCCTGATCACGCGAAAACTTTAGCGATATTTTTCACACCAAACGCCTTCCCGATACCAATGACTGTTCGGTCGACTGGTAGCGCTCGACTTTTATTGGGACGAAAAAAAACACGGGATAACCCGTGTTTTTATAGGTGATTTAAGGCGGACCCCGAATGGTGCCCGCCGGTACCGTATTGGCACTGTTACTGCAGGAGGCCCAACACGTTCTGCGGCACGTTGTTGGCCTGAGCCAGCATACCAACGCCCGCCTGCTGCAGGATCTGCGCCCGACTTAGGGCGGCCGTCTCGGCGGCGAAATCCGCATCCATAATACGGCTGCGTGCAGCATCCAGGTTCTCGTTGTAGTTGGCCAGGCTGGAGACCACCGCCTCGAAGCGGTTCTGAACCGCACCGAAGGTGGCACGCTTGGTGGTCACGAGATTGATATCGGTATCGATATTGTCAATCAAGGTCTGGGCCGCTCCCTGGGAGGTGACGTCCGCCGCAGAGTAGGTGTTCATGCCGGTCAGATCGGCAGTGCTCACCGTCAACTGATGGTTCGGGTCATTATCAGAGCCTATCTGGAAGGTCAGCGCCCCGGAAGTACCGTCAAGGAGCTGGGTACCATTAAACTCGGTGGAATCGACGATACGTGCAATCTCCGCCTGCAGCTGGTTGACCTCGTCCTGCAGCAGAGTGCCATCTACGCCGGCGTTGGCCGCCTGTACCGCAATCTCGCGCATACGCTGCAGGTTGCCGGAGATCTGGCCCAGCGCCCCCTCGGCAGTCTGACCGATAGAGATACCATCGTTGGCATTACGGATGGCGACTGCATTACCGCGTACCTTCGATGTCAATGTTTCGGCGATAGCCAGGCCTGCCGCATCATCCTTGGCGCTGTTAACACGCAGACCGGATGAGAGGCGTTGCAGCGCGGTGGCCAGTTCGCCGTTTGTCTTATTCAAGTTGCGCTGAGCATTCAGCGACATGATATTGGTGTTAATTACCATTGGCATGACGACTTCTCCTTCATCAATATACTCTGAACCTTATGTCAACAAATTGACGTTTCAGCTCAGAAGTCAATGTGTTAACGAACTCGGTAGTTAACCTGCAATGGGTGTGCCAACTTTTACAGAGCCGCAATGAGAGCCGTGTATTGCGCGATATTTAAGGTATATGGGTGATTTCGTACCGGGGCAGGCCTAAAACAACGGAATATTGACCTTTTTTTCCGTCAACACGGGATAGTCTGACTGCTATCGCGACGATTTTCCGACACCCGCAAGACCTTGCCTGGCCCGTAACCGCTGAGTGATGCCAAGATGGGAAGTTGTCTGGGTTAGTCAACTGCTATAGCCTATCGCAGGAAGCCCCTACCCCATCAAACTAACAACAATACCAAGCCATGAATACCATAAACGCCCTCCTCAACCAAGCAAGAGCCCTGCATAACACAGGCGATATCCAGGGGGCCTTTACCGCCTACCAGCAGGTTATCGACCAAAGCCCGAATAATACCGAAGCGCTAAATGGCCTTGGGGTACTCTCCCTGCAGATTGGCAAGGCAGAGCTCGCCGAAAGCTTTCTGCAACGGGCTGCGAAAAAGGGTAAACGCGAGCCCAAATACTGGAACAATCTGGGATTGGCACAGCGACGCCTGGGAAAACACAAAGAGGCCATACAGAGCCACAACAAGGCGATCAAGCTCAATAGGCAGTATGTGGAGGCGATGAATAACCTCGCTGCCTTATATATAGATATCGGCAGGTACGATGATGCCATCCCCCTACTCAGGCAGGCGCTACGGATCAAGCCCGATTATGCCAATGCATACGGCAACCTTGGCATCGCGTTCAACAAGAGCGATCAGCACGACAAGGCAGTCCAGGCACTGGAAAAGGCCCTGCAGCATGATCCCGGCAACCCAAACAGCTACGTATCACTGGCCACTACCTACAAAGACATGGGTGAGTTCGAAAAAGCCAAAGATTTGGCGGATGCGGCCATTGCGCGCGGTGCTCAAGCGACCCATTTGGTGAACGCCCTTAACGTTCTCGGTTTGGCCTATACCTCACTCAATCATCCGCAAGAGGCGATGAAGTACTATGAGCAGGCCCTGGAAGTCGATCCCAACTGCGTCGATGTGCACATCAACAAAGGTATGCTTTCCTTAAAACTTGGGGATCTGGAAGATGGGTGGGAAGAGTATCTATGGCGCTTGAAACTGGGCAGCGTGCAACAGCACCAGCAACGTTTCCCACAGCCGATGTGGCACAAGGAGCCATTAGCGGGTAAATCCATTACCGTCCTGGCCGAACAGGGCCTTGGGGATGAACTGGCATTTGCCAACATGTTCCCAGACATCATCGAAGAGGCGGAGAAGTGCATCATTGAATGCGATCCCCGCCTTATCTCGCTCTTTTCCCGCTCATTCCCGTCCGCCATATTTATCGGGCGCACCCAGCCCCCCTCCAGGGAACTCATCAACAGCAATACCGACTTCAAGGCAACTGCAAGCATGCTGGCCTGGCGCTACCGCAGCCGTGTAGAGCTGTTCCCCACTAACAAGGGTTACCTAAAAGCGGCAGACGACAGGGTGGCACACTGGAAAGAGCAGTTGCAGAAACTGGGTGGCAAAACCGTTGGCATATGCTGGCGTAGTGGCCTAATGACCACGCTCAGAAGCCGGAACTACACGCAGCTCACCGAATGGCTTCCACTGCTGTCAGATCCCTCGTTCACCTTTATCAACCTGCAATACGGCGACAGCCGTTCAGATCTTGAACTGATTAAAGAGAGTAGCGGGATCACTATCCACGACATGGGGATAGACCTGAAAAACGACCTGGATGAGGTTGCAGCATTAATGTGTGCACTAGATAGCGTGGTAACGGCTGCCACCGCGGTATCGGCCATGGCTGGTGCGCTTGGCGTAAGAACACTACAGATCTCCGACAGGGGGGCATGGCCATCCCTCGGCACCGACCACCTGCCATGGTATCCAAACACAGTACTCCCCGAGCGTGCTCCGGATGAGTCATGGAATCAGGTTTTTGAAAGGGTACCGGCCCTGCTCAGAGAGATGTAGTGATATCTGACGTAAGTTCCACGCGCTAGCCCGTATATCGACAGTGGCGGGAAGTGTGCTCTATTAGTCGAAGTGATTGTACGAATTAATCTCCTCAATGGAGAGGAACCATTCGTTATCACCAGAGCTGTACTCAAAACCCTGCGCAACGGGCACACCCGTTTCACCGATCGCATTGAGCGTACGGTCAACACTCTTGTTATGGAACTTTATCGAGGGGGAGATCACAAAGTGATCCTCAAACTCAATGGTGAGGTGCGAATCGTCCTTGGGGCACATCACCTCATGCAGCTTCTCGCCCGGCCGGATGCCGATGATCTTTGTCTCCATCTCCGGCGCCATGGCCTTAGCCAGGTCCACAATATGAATTGAAGGGATCTTCGGCACAAAAATCTCGCCGCCACACATACGCTCGAGGTTCTTCAGTACAAACTCCACGCCCTGCTGCAATGACACCCAGAAACGGGTCATACGCTCGTCGGTTATCGGCAGGTAATCGGCCTTCTCGTCGATCAGCTTCTGAAAGAAGGGAACAACCGAACCCCTGGAACCGATGACGTTGCCATAGCGCACAACGGAGAACCTGGTATCACCCTTGCCGACGATGTTGTTCGCTGCGACAAACAACTTATCCGATACCAGCTTGGTTGCCCCGTAGAGGTTAATCGGATTTGCCGCCTTATCGGTGCTTAGGGCGATGACGGACGAAACCCCCTTGTCGATCGCCGCATCGATCACATTCGAGGCACCATCGACATTGGTCTTCACCGCCTCAAGCGGGTTGTACTCACAGGCCGGCACCTGCTTGAGTGCTGCCGCATGGATAACGATATCAACCCCTTCGAAGGCACGATAGAGCCGGTCGCGATCGCGCACATCACCGATAAAATAACGCAGACAGGGATAGTCGCTTTCGGAAAAGCGCTGGCTCATCTCGAACTGCTTGAGCTCATCACGGCTAAAGATGATGAGCCTTTTCGGCTTGTAGCGCTCGAGGACAACTTCCGTGAATTTGTGGCCGAAGGAACCGGTACCGCCGGTTATTAGAATTGTTTTTCCGTTTAACATCGCTTGCTGACTCTCAATATATGGACGCTGTCCATCAACACCGCAGAGCCTACCAGATTCAGGGGGGTATGACGAAGTGAATGTTTATCTGCAATATATGCAGACAAAACCATCTATCACATATAGTTAAACAGCGACATCCCCTGCACCTTGCTATACGCCTTTTGTGCCGAGTCCAGTCCGGCCATCTGTGTATTCAGGCGAGTCACCGCCTCGGCGTAGTCGAGGTCGTGCATGTCAGACATCGTCTCATCGATACGCAGCAAAAAGTCGCTATTCACCGTCTCCTGTGTATCCAGAGCATTAACCCTGGAACCAACCCGGGCACGCATCTGAGTCAGTTGTGTAATGGCATTGTCGAAATCACCTATCGACTTGGAGTCCATGATGTCGTTCTCCATCTTCACCGCCATCTCGTCGATCATGGCGAAGATGTCCATCTGTGCGCCATTGGCGTCGCGCATATTGATGAAGACATCATAACCATGATCGCTGTCGGCGACTCGCCGCTCCGGTCCCACCTGCAGCTTGCGCTGCACCTGGTCACCGTCATAGCCGTAGACATTATAGGTATTGCCACCTACGTTGACGCTGCCCTTTACGCTAAACGGCACGGTACCACCCTTGCCGCCCGCAAACAGGTAGTCACCGCTGACATCCTTGGTGTTCGCAATTCCCAGCATCTCATCAAGACGCTGGCGCACCTCGACGGCAAGCGACTGACGCTGTTCGGCACTGTAGTTGTCACTGCTCCCCTGCACCGCCAGTTCGCGTACCCGTTGCAGTACATTCACCGCGGCCTGCAGTGAGGTCTCCTCCAGCGACAGCCGCGAACGCGCATAACTCACATTGTTCTGGTACTGAGTCAACTCCTGTTTCGACTGGTTCAGGTCCACCGACAGGGCCGACGCGGTCGGGTCGTCCGAAGGCGTGAGGATACGCTTGCCCGAGGCCAGCTGGAGCTGGGTTTTATGCAGTTCAGCCTGCTGATCCAACATGGAGTTGAGGCTGTTCATCTGGATAACGTTGGTAGAGATTCGCATGACTTACTACCTCACTGAATCAAGCAGTGTCTGGAACAAGGTGTTGGCGGCACTAATCATCTGCGCATTTGCCTGGTAGGCCTGCTGGTAGCGCAACAGGTTGGCCGCCTCCTCATCGAGGTTGACACCGGAAACCGCGCTCACTTCTGCCTCAGCCTGCTGCAGCAGCGTCTGCTGTGCCCCCAGGGTCACCTCGGCCTGGTGGGTCTTGGCACCGACATCGGCAATCATCTGCCCATAGGACTGCTGTAGAGAGGAGGTGCCACCAACAAGGAGCTTTTCGCTGCCCAGTTTACCCAGCGCCAGGGCGTTACGGTTGTCTGAAATAGAGCCGGTGTTATTACTCAGAGTGAACTGGTCCCCGGTGGCCGGGTCGCCCGAAATACGCAACTGAATATCGGTACCATTCACGTTAAATGGGGCAAGCAACTGGCCGTTATCGGTGGCGGGATCGTAGTTGAGTACCGCGTCGGCCACCGCGTCACCATCAATGAAGACATTGAACGCAGGTATGGCGGCGTCGTACTCCAGGGTAATATCATTCGCCAGCGGATAGAGGGCGTTATCGGAGAGCACGATCTCATCGATGCTGCCGGAGCCGGTATTTGGCACCAACGGCTGGCCGTTGGCATCCACCGCCTCACCGCCACGAAGGATACCGGCGGCGGCGATCTTGGAGGGGTCATTAATCTTCAGATTAATGTCACGCGCGGCCTCGGAAGCGGGGCTGAGCACAAAGCGATAGCTGTCACCAGGCACCGCACCGACCGCAGTGACATCGACCTCGACCCCATCGAGCACGGTTGGTCCCACCAGGGCGGTGACCGCATTGGTCTTCAGATTGAGGGCCTGCCAGTTACCGACCCCATCGTATTCGATCAGGTACTCATCGGTGCTCAGATCAGCAATGTTGTTCAAGGTGACCGAAGGCATCGTACTGGAACTGTTTGTGTAGGAACCCAACACATTCGGTTGCGGCACCTCAAAGAACTCCCCACCTGCCTCATCATTCAAATCCAGGCCCAGCGCATGCTGCTCATTGAAGGCACTGGCCATACCCATCGCGAGACGGCCAAAGGAGAGCTGCCCGGGAACCAGGACATTGTCGATAAAGTCGAGCGTCCCCCCCAAAGAGCCCTCACCCAGCAGCGAGTTGATATTAGGCCCGGTGTTCACGTCCCCGAAGACCACCGCCTTACGCTCAGGGAAGAATTCATCGGTACGCACGTTCAAGGTGGTAGTGTTGGAGCCGATAACGATGCCCTGGCCGGAGCCGATGAAGACATTCACCATACCGTCACCCTGGTCCAGGGTACTGACATTCACGTGCTGGGAGAGTTGCTTGAGCAGGAGGTCTCGCTGATCCAGCAGGTCGTTCGGCGCCTTGCCACCGGTGGAGGCCTGCTGTACCGCGATCTCCTGATTGAGCTGGGCGATCGACTCGGCAAGTTTGTTCACCTCACCGACGGTATTCTCAATCTGGGAGTTGGCACGGGTCTGCAGATCGCTAAGGCGTGTCTCTATATAGTGGAAGCGATCCACCAGCGACTCGGAGGTACTGAGCATCGCCTGACGAGCCGGAATGGAGCTGGGACTGTCGGCCATCGACTGCACCGAGCTGAAAAACTCATCCAGCGCAGGGGCCAGACCCACCTGGGGATCGGCCAGCATGTTGTCGATCTGACTGGCAAGGTCGTGGTATGACTCGGCGCGGCTACTGCTGGAGGTGTAGCTACGCACCTGTTCGACCAGGAACTCGTCATAGACGCGCTCGACACTGGAGGTCTGCACCCCCTGGCCAAAGAAACCGGCCCCGCTAGACTGGGGAATTCGGGTCTCCAGACCAACCCGCTGGCGACTAAAGCCCTCGGTATTGACGTTGGAGATGTTGTGGCTGGTGGTCGCCAGAGCACTCTGGTAGGCCAACAGCCCCGATGTTCCAATGCTTAACAGGTCAGCCATAGCCGCCTACCCTCGATTACATGATGCGTCAAAAAAACTTGTCTATAGCGCATGTTTCAATTTCCGTGCCAACACATCAGTTAAGATAGCGTCTGCACCGCGGAATCCTTTAGCCCGCCAAAAGAGGCGAGGTTCTCACCCTGCATAATGCGTTGAATCTTCTGGGCATACTCCGGGTCGGTGGCATAACCTGCATCCTGCAACTCCTCCACGTAACGATCCGCCTCGCCGCCCTGCTTCAGCGCCTCGGCATAGCGGGGAGAACTGGTCAGGAAGTTGGCATAGTCATCAAAACTATCGGCCAACGAGTCGTAGGAGCGGAACTGCGCCAATTCTTTGGCGGCCACACCCTCGCGATACTCCAGGGTCTGCTTGGCCACGGTGTTGCCGTCCCAGCGCCCGTCGGCCTTGATATTGAAGAGGTTGTAGCTGCTGGAGCCGTCGGGATGGCGAATCACCGCCTTGCCCCAACCGGTCTCCAGCGCGGCCTGGGCGATGAGGGCCCGGGGGTCTACCCCCAGCTCCGCAGCCACCTTCTCGGCATGGGGGGCCAGGGCGGCAATAAAGGCCTCGGGGGAGTCGAACTCCACCGGGTCGGACGCCTTGCCACTAGTAATCTCCGCAGCGACACCCTCGACCGGTTTCAGCGGCTCGGGCTTCAGCTCAAAGCTGCTCAGGCCGCGCTCGGGCACCGCGAAGGTACCATTCACGGCGCCGCTCTCCGTACTCGGCTGTAGCGGCAGCCCGCCCTTGAGCTGTTGCACCATCATCTTGGCCAGCCCCAGCCCGTCACCCTGCTCGGTGAGGTGCAGGCTGAGCTGCTTGTCATACATATCGCGGTAGAGGTCGCTCTGCTCGCTGTCGAACAACCCCTCGCCCTGCCCCGCTTCGCGCATGCTCTTGAGCATCATCTGCACGAACAGCGCCTCGAACTGGCGCGCCGTCTTATCCAGGGCCTGCTCGCTGTTCTGCCCCGCCTCGCGGCGCAGGTCGGAGAGCCCCTGGAAGTCGGTATAGACGGTAGCGCTTTTCAGGTCAGAGCCGAGCATGGCGGGTTACCTAGATGACAATCAGCTCGGCACGCAGGGCACCGGCCTCTTTGAGCGCCTCGAGGATGGCCATCAGGTCGCCGGGGGCGGCCCCCACCTGGTTGACGGCACGTACGATCTCCTGCAGGTCGACACCCGGGTCGAACAGGAACATGCGGGCATCCGCCTGCTCAATGGTCACCTCACTGCCAGGCACTACAGCAGTCTGGCCGCCGGCCATCGGTGCGGGCTGACTGACGGTGGGGTCTTCGCTGATAGTCACCGTCATGCTGCCGTGGGAGACCGCGGCGGGCATCACCTTGACGTTCTGGCCGATCACCACAGTACCGGTGCGTGAGTTGACGATAATCTTGGCGGCCGCCTCACCGGGCTGCACCTGCAGGTTCTCCAGCATGGCGATATAGGAGACGCGTTGCGAGGAGTCGCGCGGCGCATTGACGCGCACCGAGGAGCCGTCCAGGGCGGTGGCAGTACCCATGCCGATGGTCTCGTTAATCGCCTTGGCCAGACGGTTGGCGGTAGTGAAATCGGCACGGTGCAGGTTGAGGGTGAGGTGGTTCCCCTCATTAAAGGCGTTGGCCACGGCACGCTCAACGCTGGCACCGTTGGGGATACGGCCAACGCTGGGAACGTTGACGGTAATCTTGGAGCCATCGCTGCCCTGGGCGCCGAAACCGCCCACCACCAGGTTTCCCTGCGCCACGGCATAGACCTCGCCGTCTGCGCCCTTCAGCGGGGTCATCAGCAGGGTGCCGCCACGCAGGCTCTTGGCGTTACCGATAGAGGAGACGGTGACGTCGATATTCTGTCCCGGCTTGGAGAAGGCGGGCAGCACCGCACTAACGGTGACTGCCGCCACATTCTTCACCTGCGGGTTGACCCCGGCGGGGATGGAGATCCCCAACTGGCTCAGCATGCTCTTGAGGCTCTGCACGGTAAAGGGGGTCTGGCTGGTCTGGTCACCGGTGCCGTCCAGGCCGACCACCAGGCCGTAACCCAGCAGCTGGTTGTCGCGCACCCCGGCGACGGAGGCCAGGTCCTTGATACGCTCGGCCTGTGCCAGCGGCGCGGCCAGCAGCAGGGCGAGAATGGCGATCATCTTGATTTTCATTGTCCTAACTCCTGCCTAGAAGGGCCATACCGGGCCGTTGAAGAAGCGGGCCAACCAGCCCTGGCGGTTGGCGTCGTTAATCGCACCGTCGCCGCTGTAGAGGATCTCGGCGTTCGCCACCTTGGTGGAGGGAACGGTGTTGCTCGGTGACACATCCGCCGGACGCACAATGCCGGAGATGCGCAGGTACTCGTCCCCCTGGTTGAGGGTCATCTTCTTCTCACCCCTGATCACCAGGTTGCCATTGGGCAGCACCTGGGCGACGAACACGGTGATGCTGCCGTTGAGGCTGTTGCTTTGGCTGCTGGCACCGTCACCGGCGAAGCTGTTGCCCATGTCCACCTGGTTGTTGAGGATCTCTTTATTGTTATGCAACACCGGCCCACCCAGCAGGGTCGGCGCAGCAAAGTCGACGGTCTGATCCTTGTTGCTGGAGGTGGAAGCGGTCTTCTGCGCCGTAGTGTTCTCGCTCAGTACCACGGTGATAAGGTCGCCGATACGGTGCGCCTTGGTATCGGAGAACAGGCTAACGCCAAAACCCGGCTTATAGATGGAGCCGTTGCCGTTCTGCGGCGCCTGAGCCGCGACCGGGTAGCTAGGCTGCTGAGTCGGGTAGATCGGTGCGTACTCGGCACGGTTCTCCCTGGGCGAGGTAGTGGTACAGCCTGCCATCAGCACCGCGCCGCCAAGCAGAACGCCCTTTGCTATGTGTGAAATTCTCATCCTACTCTCCTCCTGCCTACATCAAGCGGCTTACATATTGTTGTTGATGTACTGCAGCATCTGATCGCTGGTGGAGATAGCCTTGGAGTTGATCTCGTAGGCGCGCTGCGTCTCGATCATATTGACCATCTCCTCCACAACATTGACGTTGGAGGTCTCCAGCGCCCCCTGCTTGACCGCCCCCAGGCCGCCGATACCGGGATTACCCTGCTGCGGCGCCCCGCTGGAGCCGGTCTCCAGGTAGAGGTTCTGGCCTACCGCCTGCAAACCCGCGGGATTGACGAAGTCGGCCAGCTGTAGGGTACCCACCTGGGTGGGGGTGGCGTTGCCCGCCTCCAGTACCGAGACCACGCCGTCATCACCAATGGTGATGCTCTGGGCATTGGCAGGGATGGTTATGGCGGGCTGCAAAAGATGGCCGTTGGCGGTAACAAGTTGCCCCTGCGCATCCATCTTGAAGCTGCCGTCGCGGGTGTAACCGAGGCTGCCGTCAGGACGCAGGATCTGGAAAAAGCCGCGCCCCTCGATGGCGACATCGAGCGCATTGTCGGTCTGCACCAGATTGCCCTGAGTGTGGAGCTTCTCGGTGGCAACGGTACGGACACCGGTACCGCGCAGCAGGCCGGAGGGCAGTGTCGTGTCCTGGCTGCTCTGAGCCCCGGGCTGGCGTACGTTCTGATAGAGCAGGTCTTCGAAGACGGCGCGGTCGCGCTTAAAACCGGTGGTGCTGACGTTTGCCAGGTTATTGGACACCACGCCCATCTTGGTCTGTTGTGCTTCGAGTCCTGTTTTCGCAATCCATAGTGCCGGATTCATGACGATTCACCTCGCTGTGCAATTATTTTGACGCTTTTGCGTCCTTAACAGTCACAATGCAACAGGTGTGCCAACTACGAAAATATTTGGGGTATAACGGGGAATATGCGGCTATAGCGGCGAGAACCGCCCTGCGCGGGGGTGAGTGACGGCCTATTCATGTCCAGCTGCGGATACCGGGCAGCGGCCCAGCTTACACGCTTTGTGACACGAGTCATCCAGCCTTGAGAGAGGAGCTAGTATGACCTGCCGTATCGGTGACTTAACTTATCTTCAAAATAGATGAGGCGGCGGAGTCGTTCTCCTCGGCGTTCTTCATCATCTTCACCTGCATCTCGTACTGACGCTGCAGTTCGATCATCTTCACCATCGACTCGACAGTGTTGACGTTACTCCCCTCCAGCGCACCGGAGATGAGCTGCACACCGGCATCGGGGTCGGCTACCGCCCCCTCCTCCTTCATGCGGATAAGGCCGTCGGTGCCCTTGGTGACCTCATCGGCAGCCGGGTTGACCAGCTTGATGCGATCCACCTCGGCCAGCACGTTGGGGGCCTGACCCACGGGACGGATAGAGATGGTGCCGTCGGCGCCGATCTCCAGCTTCTCGGCCGGCGGCACCACGATGGGACCACCGTTATTGCCGATCACCGGCAAACCGCTGCCGGTGGTAAGCATGCCGTTGGCATCGAGGCGCAGATCACCGGCGCGAGTGTAGGCCTCGCTGCCGTCATTGCTCTGCACCGCAATCCAGCCATCGCCACTCACCGCCACATCGAGCTCGCGCCCGGTGCTGTTGAGGGTACCGGCGGAAAGGTCAGTGGCCGGACGCTCGGCCATGGCGTAGACCCGGCTCGGCATGCCGTCGCCGTAGACCGGCATGCTGCGGAACTGCTCCAGGTCCTGCTTAAAGCCGGTGGTGGTGGCATTGGCCAAGTTGTTGCTGTTGACCGCCTGCGCCACCATCGTCTGCTTGGCGCTGGACATTGCTAAATAGAGCATACGGTCCATGACATCACCTCACTGCTTGGTTACATCAACGCTTAACGGATGTTGATGATGGTCTGGGTGACCTGGTCTTCGGTACTGATCATCTTGGCATTGGCCTGATAGTCGCGCTGCGCGATGATCATGTTAACCAGCTGCTTGGAGATGTCGACGTTGGAACCCTCCAGGGCACCGGACTGGATCACACCGAAGGTGCCGGTACCGGCCTGGCCGGCCAGCGGCTCACCCGATTCGAAGCTTTGCGCCCAGTTGGTATCACCCAGCTGGGTCAGACCATTGGGGTTGGAGAAACGGGCGATGGCCACTGCCCCCAGGCTCTGTGCCTGGCCGTTGGTATAACGGGCGAAGACCACGCCGGTGGGGTCGACCGAAAGGCCGCTCACGGTACCGGTGGTGTAGCCGTCCTGGTAGAGGCTGTTCACCGTGGAGTTGGCACCGAACTGGGTACTACCGGCGAAGTCGACCGTGAAGGAGTTGAAATCAGCGGCGCCGGTAGAGGGGGTCCAGGCACCGGAACCGTTGAGGAAGTCGATTCCACCCGTGGTCAGCAGCGTGCCGTCGTTGGCAAACTGGACGGTCTCGGTATCACCGGTGAAGACCGAGGTACCGTCGGCATCGTTGATCTGCAGCGTGGCATCCCAGGTATTTGCCGCCATGGTGTCATCCTTGCGGAAATAGAGCGTCGCCTCGTGCTGCTCACCCAGGGAGTCGTAGATCGTGGTGGTAGTAGAAAAGTTGTAGGTGTTCGGGTCCGCGGTATCCAGTGCCGGGTAGGCGACACTATCAATCGGCACGGAGCCGGCGTCGAGGTTAAGGCTGGCCTCGATACCGGTGGTGGCACTGGCCGGGCTGGCCCCCATGTCGAGGCGCAGGTCCTGAGGCGTAAAGTTGCTGGCCAGGCCGGTACTTGCATCGACGTCGTAGGCCTGCAATCTGGCGCCCTGAGAGTTGACGATATAGCCATCCTTGTCGACGCTGAAGGCACCGGCACGGGTATATTTCATCTCACCACCGTCACTGAGGGTGAAGAAACCGTCACCGCTGATCGCCAGGTCCAGGTTGTTGTCGGTAAAGTCGATATTGCCCTGCTTGAACTCCTGCTGTACATTCGCCAGGCGCACACCGCTACCGGTAGCGTTCTTGGCGACACCGCCGAAGCTCACCGCATAGACATCGGCGAACTCGGCGCGCGATTTCTTAAAACCGGTGGTGCTGGCGTTGGCGATATTGTGACCGGTGACGTTGAGGTTACCGGCCGCTGCGTTAAGACCACTAAGTGCTGTTTGGAAAGCCATGACTCTGTCTCCTCCGTTTGAATACGGTTACTTGACCTGTGTTACTTCCGAGAACGATACGGTACCGATTCCCGATAAATTCAGTTGAATACCCTGGGCGCCGCCCGCCATGCTCACCGACTCGACGGTGGCATAGGTTTTGGTTTCCAGGGAGGTAGGGGCGCCATCGATCTCGGCCTCGGCGCTAATGTGGTAGACACCGGGGGGCAGTTGGGAGCCATCATCCGCGAGCCCGTCCCAGCTGAAGCTATGCTCACCGGCACTCTGGGTGCCCATGGCAATCTTGCGCACCAGCTGGCCCGAGGAGTCGTAAACACCCAGCTGCAGGTTATTGGTGCTGGAGGGCAACGTCATGGTGCCCTCCACGGTTCCGCCCTGCTCCAGCATCGCCTCACTACTGCTGATGGCTACCTGGCGTCCCACCAGACCGGAGGCCTGCAGCGCCTGATTGGCCTGCATCGAAGAGGCAAAGTCCTCAAACGACTTCTGCAGCTCCTGTACGCCGGTAACGGTGTTGAACTGCGCCAGCTGGGCGAGGAACTCCCCGTTCTCCATCGGCTTCAGGGGATCCTGATTCTTCATCTGCGTCAGCATCAGGGTCATAAACTCGTCCTGCATGCCGTTGCTCTCCTTGGCGGGCTCCTTGCGGGCGCTGTAGCCAAGAGAGTCGTAAGGATTGACGCTGGTTTGCTCAATGGTGCTCATCGTTCAATTCCTTCTTATTGGCCCATGGTGAGGGTACGCATCATCAACTGCTTGGCAGTGTTGATGACCTCCACATTGCTCTGGTAGGAGCGCGAGGCGGAGATCATGTTCGCCATCTCCTCCACGATGTTGACGTTGGGCATGAAGATATAGCCCTCTTCATTGGCCATAGGATGGTTGGGGTTGTACTGGCGCTGCAGGGGAGCCTCACTTTCGACGATACCCTTTACCTGTACGCCCACATTGGCCTGCTGAGAGCCTCCCGCCTCCTCCAACATCGCCGCGAAGACCGGCTGGCGGGCACGGTAGGTATCCCCCTCACTGGAGCTGACGCTATTGGCGTTGGCCATGTTACTGGCGGTAACGTTGAGGCGCAGTGACTGCGCGCTCATGGCTGAACCGGCGGTATCGAATACTTTGAACATGGACATGATTACTCTCCTCTAATCGCCTTGCGCAGGGTCTTAATGCGGCTGTCGATAAAGCTCAGGGTGGCCTGGTACTGCAGCGCGTTTTCCATGAACTTCGACTTCTCCACCTGCGTATCGACGGTGTTGCCGTCAATCGAGGGCTGTGTCGGATTGCGGTACTGCAGCTGCGCGCCCATCACCATGCCCGGCTGCTGCATATGGCCGGCGTGGGTGGTCTTCAGCGCCGAGGCCGGTACGGTTTTTGATTGGGCATTACTCAGCACCGACTTGAAGTCGATATCACGTGCCTTGTAATTGGGCGTATCGGCATTGGCGAGGTTGGAGGAGAGCACCTCCATACGCTGCGCCCTGACCTTGAGCGCCGCCTCGTGTAAACCCAATGCACTGTTCAAACTTGGCATCTTCCGTACTCCGCAAAGAATGTTTGCTAACTGTTTGCCTACATCAATGCAGATTCTGTGCCACAAAATCACTTATTCTTTGTTTTCAAGCAGTTACAAAACTCAGCCATGCATCTATGAGGCATCAGGTAGGCATGGCGGCAAAAAAATGCCGCATGGCGGCAGGAGGTGGTGGCAGAAGAGGGGAGAGTGATGGTCAATAATTTGACTTTACTGCAGGCGGCCGAGCAGACTACTAAGCGATCGCAAGATATGTAATGATTTGCTGAATAGCGATAAATGGATCGCCGGTTAGACTCCCTATATATATAAAGAGTAAGCTAACCGCGCACATCGACGAATCCAGCCAGTGAGTATATGCAACAGTGAAGTGGTTTAACCCGATATTCCGCAGCACCCAAATCGCCCTGCTTCTGGCCATTGCCGCTGTGACGCCTCTCCATGCCGCCGAGCCGGAACAGAAACCGGAGATTATCGTCTGTAGTGCCAAGGACAACCCGGTATTCGCCCTGCGCAAGAGCATCACCGTGCTCAACATCGCCATCGACAACCACCTGGATGCGGTGGATATGCCCACCCTGGGGGGCGCCGCCGCCCAGTACCTGCAGCAGGCACTGCAGGGCAGCGGAGCGATGCGGGTGAAGGATGGCAGCGGCTACTACCTGGCAGAAAGCAGTATCAACCTGCTGGGCCAGCAGGAGGCAGGGCCAGAGGCACAGCTGGCCACCCTGTCACGAGAGCTCAACAGCCAGTTCATCGTCACCGGTCATATCCGCGATATTGCCCCCCCTCCTGCCAACAAGGGCTTTTTGTCCCTGCAGGAGGAGTCGCGCCGCTTCAGCCTGGAGATCACCGTTTACGACGGCTATTTGGGCAGTGTGGTGTTTCAGAAGAAGTTTCATACCGAGGCAAGCGGCCAGGTAAGCATGCATGGCCTGCAGCCGCTGCAAGCCCCCTTCCTCGCCACGGAGTACGGCGCTGCCGTTGGCAAACTGCTGAAGGAGGCGGCTACCCGAGTAGAGCAGGAGCTCTCCTGTATCCCGCTGATGGCAGAGATTTCCGATATCCGGGGTCTGAACCTGCACATTGGCATCGGTCACGACGCCGGGCTGCGCCCTGGCGACCGCATGCGGGTGTTCCAGCTACGCTCCATGGGAGTCGACCGGCAAGGGCGCGAGCGCCTTGAAGAGGAGTACCTCGGCTACGCCAAGATCACCCGAATCCATCCCCAGGCCGCGGTGATGGAGATGGAGGACAGTGCCCTGACCCAGCAACTGCGCCCTGGCGATCTGGTTCGTTCATGGTAGTATCAATAATACCCTTTATATAAAAGAGGGTCGGCGAAGTAACAAAAAGGGCTCTCCATTGGAGTAGGATGGCGAAAATAAGCGGAAACCAGGCGAATAATGTGATTAATTCTTGCCTTATGCGAAAAACTTCACTTTTTTTCTAAAGGTTCCTCGCCACTATGCCGATAAGGGAATTACGGGAACACCCGTATCCTAACTACTAGTAATAATGTAAGGAGAAGTACCATGGAAAACTCTATGCTAAATCGGTTGGCGGTTGCCGCTGCTGTGGCGAATGCCCTAGCAGTTAGCTTCCCCGCTATGGCCGATACCTTCAATACTACTGCCAATGTATCCAGCACCATTACTCTCACCGAGACCACCCCGCTGAGCTTTGGTAATATCTTTGCCGTAGCCAGTACTGCTGGTGATGGTACCGAGGCTACCATGACCGTTAGCACCGCAGGTGCCGTATCTGTTACTGCTGGTTCTGGTGATTCCACCAGCGACTCGCGTATCGTCTCCCTGGGTGGCGCAACCGCGGGCGAGCTGACCGTATCCGGCGCTGCCACCTATACCGACCTCACCGTAACCTCTGGTGCAGGCTTGGTTAACCTGGTCCATTCCAGTGGTAGCCCGAATGCCGCCATCTTTACCATGGACAGCATTACCACAAGCCCGGCCACCACTACGACTGGCCAAACTGATGGTACTGGTGCTCTGACCATCCTGGTGGGCGGTGTCATCGGTGCATCGGATACAACCACCTACTCATCCGGTTACCTGGATGGAACCTATACGGGTTCTTATGACGTCAGTGTCAGCTACTGATCAGCAAGACCCGTACGCAAATGTAACTGCCTGCTGCTTTAGCAGCAGTGCAGTTACAAACCTATTCTCGTTGCTGCTGATTCTGTCAGCGGCAATTTTTTCGTGCACAGCTAGTGCAGAAGCTATTACCGAACAGCAGCCCCTCTCCTTTGGTCAGTTTGCTATTACCGACAACACCATTGTCTCGACCATGACGATCCCCTACAACGGGCTGCCCCCCTCTGTTACCGGTAATATCATTCCCATCACCCCTGGACAGGCCGGACATTATCTGCTCAGCGGTTTCCCCGCCTATGTGCTGTTTTATATCACTGTCACCAGCAGCAACCTGACCAAGGGTGGGACTGGTCAGCCGGAACCTTTAGTCCTCGACAACTTCACCCATCCTACCTTGACTGCCAATGCCAACGGCGAGGCCCTGCTGAAACTCGGCGCCCGCCTCAGTACCACGGGAAACGGTGTCAGTTATGTCGATGCCCCCTATTCAGGTACTATTACGATCACTGTTAGCTGGTAGTCATCTAAGCAAGAGCTATGGAGCACGATAACTCATGAGAGCAGTACAAACCTCCCTGTTAAAACTCATCCCTCTACTGGCGCTTCTGGTCCCCGCAATGGCCGAGGCAAACCTACTAATCACACCGATGCGCGCCGTACTGGATGACCGTACTCGCTCAACGGTATTCACCTTGATGAATACCACCACCAAGCCGCTGACCTATCGTGTTTTATGGGAGGAGAAGCGGCAGCGTGATACGGGAGGATATATCGACCTGGAGAGCGTTGAGAGTGCAGAGTACCCGGCCAGCCCGATGCTGCGTCAGAGCCCCCGGCAGATCACCATAGGGCCTGGCCAGCGCCAGAAGGTTAGGGTGAGCTTGAGAAAACCTGCGGACCTAGCGCCTGGCGAGTACCGTTCCCATCTCCTGTTCAAGTCGGTGCCAACCGCCGAGCAACAGGCAGAGGAGACAGAAAACCGCGGTGCCGCACTGCAACTTAACATCAACCTGTCATTTTCGGTCCCGGTGGTTGTCCGCCATAAGGCCAAGGATGTAGCTGCTAAAATCGCTGATATCACGCTTGAAAAGGGGGCAGAAGATGCGCCTCAATTAAAAGTCACAATTCAGCGAAAGGGGAACATCAGCGCTTACGGCAAGCTTATCGTCTACATGAAGCGTCCGGGCAGTGACAAGACTGAGAAAATCGGCATATTGAACAATGTCGCCATCTTCAGGGAACTCAATAAGCGCGAAATGACGGTCAAGCTACAGGTGCCCAGTGTACCCAAGGGGGCCGTGCTAGGGGTTAGCTACGAGGGCGATGACGAATTTGAAGGAAAGACCTGGGACCAGAAGGCAATCCAGCTATAGTCAAACCAGGTAACTCCCCGGCCATAAAAAAACCACCTAAAAAGGTGGTTTTTTTATGGCCGGCAAATAACTCGTTCGGTTAATTCATATAGTAGTAGCATAATCGCTGCTGAAGCCGCGCATCCAGCGCCAGCTGTATCGGAGCTTCCGCCTTCCCTTCCTTAGGGGCAGACTGTGAGGCAAATACCGCACCGAAATCGGCAAAGCTGGTGGAGGGCTCATCGGCATCGCTTAACTGAGATTTTTCCACCGCGCCGCTCAGGCAAATATTGGGGTTAATCTCCCTCTTCCGACTCGGCACGACTTTCGCCTCGGTGGTGCCGGCTTGTTTGGCTGCGGTTACCACGCCTGCGCCCGCCCCTTCCTGCTGTCCCCTGCCAGCGGCGAAAAATCCCACCACTCCTCCAACCATGGTCCCGGCGGGATGGGCGGTCAGCGCCCCACCGATAATGCTCCCCGCCAGGGTTCCAACAGAGGTCGGCTGCTTCGTGAACTCCTTCATGGCATTGTCCGCAGCGTGCAGAGACAGCGGCAGAGCCAAAGAAGGAAGCAACATAAGGGGGGCTAAAACTCGTTTCATGCCAGCTCTCCAATATCCACTAATCATTGTGATGTAGTAGTTATATCGGCAGATTCATTCAACACTTTAGCGAGCAAGTACCGGCGAACTACAGACATTGATGATATGAATCTGGGTACTCATCAAGGCACTCTGCAAATATTACTCTTTCTGGACTCTCTTTAAGTAGCCGTCAGGGGCAACGCTTGTGAGTAGTTTGTGATCGATGCGTTTATCAATATCAAATTCCTTGCTAGCGGACAGAAACTGATATACCGCACTTTTAGGGCTGTTTCCTACGCCCCAGGGGCGGTCCCCGAACATCTCGTCCGGCATCTCTTCTATTGCCGTGTCGAATACGACGCAGTAGCTCTGTGGTGACACCAAGGGGGCATAGGCATTCAGTTCTGCCAGCACATGGTCATGGGTATGGTTGGAATCGAGGCAGACGAGTATGCGTTGATACCCCTTCGCGGCCTCTTTGACCTGAGCGACGATCTCTGGCGCAATGCTTGACCCCTCGAACATATGGATGCGACTGGCCATAGGGTGCGCCTCTATGGCGGCCCGGTTATGAGGGCGAATATCGATATCGATTCCAATGACCTTGCGCGAGCTTCGTGAGGGATCGAGCATCACCCCTTGCTCCTGCGCTTCACACAGGTCGAGCAGTGCCAGCATAGAGGCAGAGAAGATAAGGGACCCACCGTGGGCGATACCTGTCTCAATGATCAGATCCGGTTTAATCGACCAGATGAGCTCCTGCATGGCAACGATATCTTGCGGCACCTGAATGATGGGGCGCCCCATCCACTCGAAGTTATGGGTATAACGGTGTTCGGCAATGCGGCGCAACCAGTCATGCGAGAGGGCCTGCAGTTCCTCATCACGACCAAGTGCCTCGATGCTTTCGGCAACCGCCTGTTGGTGTTGTTCAATCGGATTCATTGATTAATGCTCTCCATGGAGTGGTGCCGGAACAGATGTATTTGATCCCATCCCGGCCGCAGTGCGCTACCAAATCCAGCCCTGACACGTAGGGGGTAAATACCCCATGCAACTGGGGATAGGCCCGCTTTTGATAGTTAATATATTCCACCTGTATACCGGAGCGCTCGAACCGTTCGTGGTCCAGATAGTTCAGTGCACCATGGCCGGTAATATATACATCGCCAGATAGCTGCTTCATCACCGAGAGCACCCGTTCGCTGCCACTACCGGGTGCCTGTAGCGTGCTGACGTCTATGAACCGGGTATGCTGCTCAAGCCCGAAATAGTGAACCAGGGCAAGCAGCGATGCACGAGCCAAGGCGGCAAGATTCGGGTACTCCTTGGCATAGACCTGTTCGGCAATCTCCAGTGCGTCCCTGGCATGGGGGGCCATGCCAAGGCTTCTGTTAAGGAGGTCGAGGTGTTTATCCCTCCACTCTGCGACGGCAAATGTTTGTACCTGATCGATACGTTGCCCCAGGTGATGCCGTTGAAGCGGCACCGTCATCCAGCGGCTACCCTCGGGTAGCTTGAGTTGTACACGGTTAACAAAGCTGCCCTTGGAGAACTGTACGTCGTCGTAATGGACAAACACATCCGCCAGACGGATCTGCTCCAACATACCCACCCAAGGGAACAGCATGGATTGTGAGATGACGATTCGCAGCGTTCAGTCCTTGTATACGTAAACGGTAAAATCGTAGTACTTTCCCCGCCCGTTATTCAGGCTGGAATAGCCGTGATCAAAACGCACCCGGGGGGAGAGCTCGGTTAGCAGCCAGGAGAAGAGTTCTGTCGGATTCTGGTAGTAGAGGTTATCCACCATGAAGTTGACGCGGGTCGACATCATATTAAAGGCGATACCGTGAGAACAGAGGTCGTACATGCGCTGAATTAACTCCCTGGAGAAGCGCTCCATGGCGGGGATACTCACATCCAGCTTTTGCGTGAGAATAGCATTACAGATCACGAAGTCGTAACGCTGCTCACTGGCCATGGTAAACACATCGTCATGGATAAAGCCTGCATTCGGATAGGCCTGTCTGGCGCTGTCAATCATCTCCGGTACCACATCGATGCCGGTATAGTCCGCAACAATATGGTGGGCCTGCATATGGGCATAGAGACCGCCCCAGCCACAACCGACATCGAGCAGGGTTGGCGTGCGCTCCAACTTCGGATAGAAGTCCATATCCATCACCTTGAGCATCTTCTCGTAGCGCAGCTGCAGCTCTTTTTCATCATTCCAGTCCACCCCTAGCGCACTCATGCCGTGCTCAGAGAAGGTTTTGGCATAGTGCTGTTTTAACTGTTGGGTAATTTCATCCATCGCCGTTAATGACCTTTATCGTTTGTTGCAGTGTCTCATCACTCACCGCCTCGCTTACCCACAGGTTTAGCACTCGGCGAGTAATATCCTCCGCCACCGGGCAGTGATCCCATCCAAACAGGATGCTGAGTGCAAAATAGTGGTTCGATGCATTGATATCCAAGGCTCTCAGGTGCCGGGTCGCGGCCACTGTCGCCGAGGGGGTATCGAACAGCAGGCTGCAACGCCATACGGTTTCACCGCCGTCGCACTCCATCACCTGTGCCCCGTGAATAGCCTGCCGATATTCGCTGTAGCGCCGCAAGCGCTGTTGCCGCTCTGACTCAAGCGATGCCATCGCCGCCTCAAGCCGGGCAGGATGCTGGATCCCGCCCGAGAGAGTAATCAGCCCCCTGTAACACTCAAGGGCAGATAGAAACATGTGCGAGACCTCACAAGTAGGATCATGCCGCCACAAATCCGCGGCCGCATGCACCAGGTTCCTTAGACTGGTGGCCAGCTCAGGGTTCACACTCTTATCCCCCGCTATCGCTATTTGGGCAACCTCCTCGCTGCCCACTGGGGCGTGCCGGGAAAATCCAATGGCACCGCCATCGCCGGGTAGGATTTTGTCATCGGCAAAGCTCATAAGTGCATAGTCCAGGCTACTCCCCATGCGCCCCCCTCTCGCATCACGGCCGCCAATGGCCTGCGCGACATCCTCGATCAGGGCGAGCCTGGGGTATTGCTCCTTAAACCGCACAAAACGTTCTGCCCTGGCATTCACGCCATAGAGGTGGACGACGAGCACCGCCCGGGTATGGTCGGACAACAGCGCGGCGACGGCATCTGGGTCGAGGGTATAGCTTGAAGTCTCCACATCGGCAAAACGCACCCTGTGCCCCGAGTAGTGCACCGCCAGGGCGACGCTTTCACAACAAAGTGCGGGTACAATGACCTCGCCATAGCCATATTTTTCACCCAAGGCTCGCAGCAGGGCGTAGAGCCCTGTGCTGGCTCGCGCAAAAGAGAGCAACTCACGTTGACCGACCAGTGCCAGGAGCTTGCTATCGACTCCCATTAGCGGCTCGCCAGAATTTCGTCCAGTGTGGTAATCCGCATATGCGGGAGTTGCGGCCCCACCGCATCCTGAATCACCTGGCCGAAGGAGAGGCTCATGATGAAGAGGTGATCCACAGGCTCGTTGATAAGGTCCTGCTGGTTCTCAATGGGCTGATCGAATCCGTCGAGGTAGCGTCGGTGCCATACGTTCATGTTGTCAAACAACCGGAAGCCGTCGAGCCAGCCATAGATACCTAGGTAGGGGAACGCCCGCTGAGGCATAAAGAAGCCGACCGAGCCCTGCTCACGGGCTTGCCCCACCAAGGTCTCGAAGCGGCGGATGGTCTGTTCCGCCTGCTGCTGGAAGACGTTCCAGCGCTCGGCGTTGTCAGACGGCCGTACCAGCTCACCCTTCGCCTTTCTCCCGGAGCAGAAAAGGGCGGAGCCGTACTGCGACTTTTCCAGTCGCACCACCTCCAGTCCGGCGGCGTTAAAGACCCTCATCAGCGAGGCCTCATCAAACATGTTGACGTGCTGATGAAGCGCCATGGAAATATCCCCGCGGTCAATGCTTTCACCGCAATCCGGGACATTCACTACTACCAGGCCATCATCGTTGAGGTATTCGCGCTGCATGGCGAGAAACTCGGTGGGGTTCTCCACGTGCTCCAACACATCGACCTGAAAGATCAGGTCCTGTCGTGGCAGGGAGGCATTGACGGGGAAATAGTCCTGAATCACCTCAATCCCTTTACGCTCCCCCGCCATTTTGGCGAAGGGCGAGGGGTCCACCCCCAGCACGTTACACCCGGCATCGCGCAAGCGTTCGAGAAAGACACAACCACCACAGCCGATCTCCAGTACCGACAGCCCCGCCGTGGTCTCGACCAGCCGATTCAGGTAGGCCCAAAAGTCCTTGCCATAGGTTTGAATGAGGCCATGCCCATCCTGCAGATAGCCCACATTGCTGTCCTGCGCGTAGACCCCCTTGAGTAATCGGCTCAGCTCCGGGCTGCGCTTTTCGATAAAGAGGTCCAGCTCGGGTTGATAGTCGAAGCTAAAAGGAAACCTTGCTGGCAGCCCACGTGGGTCATCATCAACATGGTCCTTAAAGCGCCAATAGAGCGGCATTTGCGGAATGTCTATCATCGATTTTTCGCCTGGCATATCTTCTCGTTAAGGGTGGGGAGGTTATGGCGCAGGATTTCGCGCATATAGAACACACCGTCAGCGATGTTCTGTGACGAAACAAAGAGCCCGTCGGGCTTGTGCGCATCGATGGCGCGCATCATCTCATCCATCGCGTTAATGTTAGCCACGCTGGGTACAAAGTAGTGCTTGGCCCCCTGCATTACCCAGCCGCCCTTAATGTTGCTGTCTGAGCGGACAAGGCCAGACTGTACCGCCTCGAGACTGACCTGCTCGATGATTTCATCGTCTGACATCGTCTGGCTGTCGATATGGGTTTCAAAACAGAGCGGATGATAGCCGCGGCTCAGTACCTGCGGACAGAAGGCGGCGGGATTGGAAACGCGCAGGAAGCGATAGGCAGGGTCGAATGACCAGAACCAGTAGAGCTCACCGGTCTCAGGCGGGGCATCGAGGAAGAGGTAGACAACCCGGTGCGGAATCGGTGCATCCGGCAGTACCGGTGGCTGCACCTGAAGAAGAGGGCAAAGTGAAGCGGGGGCGGAGGTCCAAAGCAGCGATGAAAGCGCCATCTGCCGCTCATCTCCTCCGTGAAGCAGGTCGACCCCCTCCAGCGCACCGTCGTCTCCACGGCGGATGGCGCGCACGCTACAGTCGGTGAGGATCGTTACTCCGTGCTCCTGCAGTTGCCGTGTCATTCCAGGTAGCAGGTTGTAGAGGCCGTACTCTACCGGGTAGTAGGAGCTGGGTTTGTCCAGTGCCAGGGACTCCTCCACCTGGAGCTGTTCTGTATAGCCGATGACGGCGTCCAGTGCCAGGGAGCACTTTAAGTCAACGGAGGTGGCATGGTCGTGGGTTACCAGGCGCTGCAAGTGCAAAATCTTAGCCGCCCAGCTGGTGATGTTTTCGAGCGGTTGCCGCCACACCTTTTGCGCAACCCTCTCCAGTACCTTCTCGGTGAGGTGAGGGCCAAAGCGGGAATCGTAATAGGCACGTAGATGTTGCACCTCCCCCATGATGGGGGCTGGGCTGCCTACCGCATCGAGAAGAGAGGCGAGGCACGACAAATAGCTCTCCCTGGGCAGTAGCCGGATGTCAGGATAGAGAGAGCCGGTGTTCAGTTTGCCGTGAAAATAATTACCCGAGATATCTTTTTTGTTGCCCGAAAACTGCTGCAGCGCCGATTCCGGCAGCGAGCGGGTGATCACCTCATCCATCAGGGGGTCGCCAATGGCCTCGAAAATAAAGACCCCCGGGTCCAACCTCCCCCATGGGCTCTCCTCGCTGTTAAAGAATCCACCAATCTCCGCCTCCCTTTCGATGAGGTAGACTTGATGCCCTCTCCTGGCGAGGTAGAGAGCCTGAAACATCCCGGAGGGACCGGCACCGACTACCGCGACAGCCGTGCTATCACTCATCACAACCTCCTATTGTCTCTTGCCCGTGCAACAGTGCGATGATGACGGAGCAGACCCGATCAATATCCGCCTCCGTCATCTCATGGTAACTCGGCAGATTAATCGCCCGTTTTGGAATATCCCATGCATTGGTGTTGCTCTCAACCGCGGCAAACATCGAGAGGCCGGAGAGCGGCCAGAAGAAGACCCTTGCGTCGATATTCTCCTGCTCGAAGGCGCTCTGCAGCCTCTCTCTTGTAATGCCACTTTGTGGCGAGAACACCGCGGTCGGCATCCAGACACCGTTCTCCACGCCTTCTGGCTCAGGATTCATGTTCACGTCTGGATAGGCCGCCAGCCGCTCACGATAAGCATCGAAAATTGCGCGTTTGCGTGCAATTAATTCATCAATGCGCTCCATTTGAGCGCAACCGATGGCGGCCTGTACGTTGGACATTTTGTATTTATAGCCCACCGTGTCTGGCCAAAACTGCTTTTCCTGACTGCGTGCCCGCCCATGGTTGCTGAGCGTGAGTACCCGCTCATACAGGTGGGCATCGTTGGTGACGAAGATCCCCCCCTCGCCAGTGGTAAGCGTCTTCGTACCGTGAAAAGAGAAGGCGCCGAAGGTGCCGATGGCACCGGCCCGTTTGCCGTGATAGACCGAACCGATGGCCTCGGCAGCATCCTCGATAATGGGAATACCGTGCTTGCGGCCAATCGCCATCAGGGCATCCATATCGCAGAGATTGCCGTAGAGGTGGACGGCTACAACGGCACGGGTACGTGGCGTAATCGCCGCCTCTACTAGGGCGGGATCGATACACCAGCTTTCCGCCACAATGTCGACGAACACAGGGGTCGCCCCAAGGTAGGTGATGGGCGCGGCACTGGCGATCCAATTGCTGTCGGCGATGATAACCTCATCGCCCGGCCCTATTCCCAGAGCCGCCAGCCCCATATGCAGGGCGCCGGTGCAACTGGAAGTAGCAATAGCGTACTCCACTCCAAGGTGGCGCTTAAATAGCGCTTCGAAACGCTCAATGTAAGCGTAACACTGCTCACCCCAGCCGTTGCGGGTGGCGTCAGTGGCGTAGTCGACCTCTTTGTCGCCGATGGAGGGCTTGGTGTAGTGGATGCGCTGTTTCACAGGATACGCAGCTCCGGCACCGCGACCACCAAACGCCCCCCCCACTCACTCAGGTAGTTCATCTGTTCGCTTAGCTCCGCGTGTAAATTCCACGGCAGGATAAGGACATAGTCGGGGCGGTGGGCGATAAGATGCTCCTCCGTAACGATGGGGATGCGACTACCCGGCAGGTATTTCCCCTGCTTAGCGAGGTTTCTGTCCGCCACGTAGGGCAGCAGATCCGGGCGGACGCCCGCATAGTTTAGTAGCGTGTTGCCCTTGGCGGCCGCGCCGTAAGCGGCCACCTTTTTGCCCTCGCGGCGGGCCTGCAGCAAAAAAGTCAGCAGGGCGTGCTTGGTCTGCTCGGCACCGGCCTGAAAGCCGAGGTAATAATCGACTGAGGTCATTCCTGCGCTGCTCTCTTCCTCTAGCAGTTCGGCCACCCTCGGCTGGATTACCTCTATCCCACCTACCGCACGCTGCGCGAACACCCGCAAACTACCACCATGGGTGGGGAGTATCTCGACATCAAAGATTTGCAGGCCGTTGTTGCGGAAAATCTGCTCCACCGCCGTGAGGGAGAGATAGGAGAAGTGTTCATGATAAATGGTGTCGAACTGGTTCCCGTCGAGCAGTCGCTGCAGGTGGGGGAACTCGAAGGTCGCCACCCCCTCCGGTTTCAACAGGGCGGTAAAACCGGCGACAAAATCATTAATGCGCGGCACATGGGCGAGCACGTTGTTGGCAATCATCAGGTCTGCCTGTTTGCCCGCGGCGGCCAAATCCTCGGCCAGTTGCTGGTTAAAGAAGGCATTAATGATGGTGAGCCCCTTCTCACGCGCCGCCGCCGCGGTGTCGGCGGTGGGCTCTATTCCGATGCAAGGGATGGCGTGGCGCCGCATGTACTGCAGCAGATAGCCGTCGTTGGAGGCGACTTCGACCACATGGCTGTGCGAGCCCAACGAGAAACGTTGGATCATCACATCTACGTAACGCTCGCAGTGATCGAGCCAGCTTGTGGAGACACTACTGAAATAGGCGTAATCCGCCGCGAACAGGGAGTCGGCATGGGTGAAATCCTCGGTCTGGGCCAACCAGCACTGCTCACAGACCAACACCCGTAGCGGTAGCCACTGTTCGGGGGCGCGCAAAAGGGCGTCGGTCAGATAGGCGTTGGAGGGGGGAGCACTACCGAGATCGATCAGGGTCAGTGTCAGAGCACTGTCACAATGACGACACTTCATAGATCAAGCCCCTTGAAACCGTCGCTCAGCAGGGGGAGCGCGGTGTCCCGCTCGGAACGCTCCCCAATAGGCAGCGGCCAGTCGATGGCAGCGCTAGGGTCAATGGCATTGATCGCGCCTTCGGCCTCGGGATGATAGGTATTACTGTGCAGGTAGAGCAGTTCACAATCGTCACACAGACTCTGAAAGCCGTGGGCAAAACCCGGAGGGATGAATAGCGAGTGGTGGTTGCCTTCACTCAGCACCTCGCCGTGCCACTGCATGAAGGTGGGGGAGCCGTAGCGTAGATCCAGTGCCACATCAAAGACCTCACCACGCAGGCAGCTGACCAGTTTGCCCTCCGTATACGGCGGGTATTGGAAGTGCATACCCCGTAGAGTACCCGCCTTACGTGTGAGGGTGTGGTTGATCTGGACGATCGCATCGCTCCCAAACAGAGGACCGAGTTCATCTTGACAATAGAGACGCTCGAAGTAGCCTCGCACATCGTGCCGCGGCTTTCTTTTCAGCAGCTTAAGGCCGTTCAGCGGCGTGGGCTGAATTGCGAATCGCTGGCTCATGACTGGGCTGTCGCCTCGTAGGCTGCAATCTGCTGTAGGGAAAACTCGTCCATCGCCTCTCCCCGGCACCACGCCAAATGCCAGGCCAGAGTCTGCTCTAGCGCGGTTTCGAGACGCCAGCGTGGGCGCCATCCCAGCCGTGAGCGTGCTTTGGCGCTGTCCAGTCTCAGGATATGGGCCTCGTGGGGTTGAGATTGGTCGTCCGTGTGCCACTTTGCGGCCGGAAGTTGGGTGCAAAGTTGCTCGACGATCCAGCGCACCGAGCGGCTACCCCCCTCCTCCGGGCCGAAATTCCAGGCCTGAGAATAGTCCTCACTCCCGCTTGAGAGTCGTTCTGCAAGCAACAGGTAGCCAGCGAGGGGCTCTAACACATGCTGCCAGGGACGGATGGCATTGGGAGAACGGATCTGCAGTGTCTGCCCGGCGTCCAGGGCGCGCAAGAAATCGGGGAGCAGACGGTCTTTGGCCCAGTCTCCACCGCCGATGACGTTCCCCACGCGGGTGCTGGCCAACTGTACCGATGCTGCGGCAAGAAAGGAGCGCCGGTAGGCGGCGGAGACAATTTCCGCACACGCCTTGCTGCTGGAGTACGGGTCGTGTCCGCCCAGTGGATCATTTTCCCGGTAGGGCCATGGCCACTCACGATTTTCATAGCACTTGTCGCTGGTAACATTGACCACCGCCTTAACACCAGGCGTATCCCTAACGGCTTGCAGCAGGTTAGCAGTACCCATGACATTAACGGCATAGGTTTCAAGCGGATTGGTGTAGGAGTCACGAACCAGAGGTTGGGCCGCCAGATGAAAGACAACCTCAGGTTGGGCCGACTGCATCGCCTGATGCAGAGTCCCATAATCACGTATATCACCATGGATAGAGCCAGCTAGCCGTTTCGCGATACCTGCTTCGTTGTAAAGATTAGGGGAAGTGGGGGGCTCAAGGGAGTAACCGTAAACCTGGGCACCGAGTTTCTCTAACCAGAGTGCTAGCCAGCCACCCTTAAAGCCGGTATGGCCGGTGAGGAATACCCGTCTTCCCCGCCAGAACTCACGATTCACTGCCACACTTTCCACGGTGCCTCGCCACTCTGCCATAGACTCTCAAGGTGCCGCTTATCGCGCAGGGTGTCCATCGCGTGCCAAAAGCCGTTGTGGTGGTAGGCCATAAGTTGACCGTCTGATACCAGTTTTTTTAGCGGCTCTGCTTCAAAGGAGGTGTTGTCACCTTCGATGTAATTCAGCACCTTGGGCGAGAGAATAAAAAATCCGCCGTTAATGCGTCCACCATCACCTTGTGGTTTCTCCATAAATCCCTTTACCTGGTCTGCATGATCAGTGTCGAGTGCACCATAGCGGCCAGGGGGTTGCACTGCCGTGATGGTGGCTAGCTTTGCATGCTTCTGGTGGAAGGAAATTTGGCTCGCTATGTCGACATCGGCAACCCCGTCACCATAGGTAAAGCAGAAATCATCACCATCCAGGTAGTTGGCGATACGCTTGAGACGCCCCCCAGTCAGGGTGTCCTCACCGGTGTCGACCAGTGTTACGGTCCACGGCTCTGCCCTTTTATTATGGACCTTCATCCCATTGCTCTTCATACAAAAGGTAACGTCAGACATGTGCAAAAAGTAGTTGGCGAAATACTCTTTGATGAGGTAACCCTTGTAACCGCAACAGATAATGAAGTCGCAAATGCCGTACGAGGAATAAAGCTTCATGATATGCCAGAGGATGGGCATGCCTCCTATTTCTATCATGGGCTTCGGTTTTAGGTGAGTCTCTTCAGAGATGCGGGAACCGAGTCCGCCAGCCAGGATGACGGCCTTCATCTACGCCCCCCCTGCCGCTTGAAACAGCTCACATAGCAGCTCGGTGCTTTATTTAACAAATTCACTGCGCTTTTGTTTTATCATGTTGACAACAGTTTGATGGCGGTCGTCACTCTTGAACGGCTCTTCCATGGCATCAATGAGTTTCGTTACCTCCAAAATACCACTAATACCAATAAGCCTTGTGTCTATCTGAATGGTGTCTGTGTTTTTGCTATAGCCCCGTGGCGCCGGTTCCGGTGTGCAGACCATCTGCTGAACCTTGCTAGCTAGCTGCGGATTCTTTTTCACGAACACCGTCAACGCCTTTTGCGCCTTCTTGAAGGTATCCGGATTTCTGATATTGTCCAGTTCGTGCATACAACTTGTCACTAGCTTGTCATTAGCCAAGGAAAAGTCTCTTCCCAGACATTTGAATATCTTCTTAAAACTCTCGGCTACGACAGGAACTCCCAGGCCGCTATTCTGCAGTTTTTTAATATTGTGGGTATAGACACGACTCACCTCCTGCTTGTATTTCGTAGGCGAGATACCCGTCAGCAGTGCGGTATTGGAACGCGTGGATGCGCCCATAATGGTTAATGGCATGTTGTAGTGCATGAAGTAGTTGATGCGCGAAGCATTTAGTATGGCGCTTGAGTAATCACTACACTCACCGACAAAGTACTTCCCATTTTGCCCCTTCAGTTCGGTGATAATCGAGGCGTGAATCAGTCCATGGTAAACGGATGGCCCCAGATCCGGCCATTTGCCGTCAGTTTTCCACTCAAAGGCATCATTAACGTATTTTCGTGCATCGAGGAATGTGGCAGTTAGCCCATATGCCGCGATACTGTATTTGAGTTGACCAGCAACTTCTGTCGGGTAGCAAGGCCACTTATAGAAAGTTCGTGGCCAGATAAAGGCCTTAATATTGAAAGTCTCGGTGAGGTGGTCGAAAACATCAAAGCTGTTTGTAGTGAAGCCGTCATCATCACCGATATAAATCACCCACTCACCAGACAGATGTTCGATGGCGCGCTCCCAGTTATCCTCCATCGAAAGTGAGCCCCCATCCGGCGGCAAATAGGTGACCATGTCGATAAGGTCATTGTCTTCGAGTTGCTGCTTCAGCGATTGATCATCAGAACTGTCAGGAATAATAATTTCGATATCTTTTCGCTGCAGCCGGGTGACGGTCTTAATCGCCTCAATGCAGTAGCGTTGGCGATTTCGGGTAGGTATTACAACACTATATTTATATTTGTCTGGCATCTATCAATCACTCAGAACGGTTTCGCTTGTAGACAAATTCTCAGCGATCCTGTGGTTTGCTCTTGTTAGCTATATCCCGTATAGAACCAGGTGCGGTAACTATGGTTTCATCATACCAGTTACCTATACCGATTCAACTCTTGCCCTCATGATGACGGCTAATCAATAAGTCGCATATTTTCTGCTATTTGATCACGAAACAGTCGATGCCACTCTTCTTGAGTGTTGAGCAGGCATTTCTTGCCTTTGCCATACCCTCAGCGAACTCAATACGCAACTTGTAGAGCCCGTCAGCGCCCTGCACTATCTTCACTTGGTAAGGCGACATCAGCTTTGCATGTTGACTAAGCAGCCTGCTCCTGCCAGACATAGCATTATCATGCGAACGATAGGAGGCAAGCTGAAGAATCCCACGAGGGCCCGAGTTAGCAACCGGCTTGGCCTTTATATCAACCGGGGCTTGTAAAGATGGTTCACTCGTCGGTATTTCGACCGTCACCTCATCAGTCGGCTGTAGCGCAGGCTGGCTCAGCGGCACCGTCACCACAGCTCCAGCATCACCAGTACTGAAAAACACCGCATTCTCAGTGCTTCTCTTCTCCGATGACAACACCACCTTATCCACACCAACAATGGAGCCATCGCCACGCACCTCTATCAAGCCACCACCTGCGATAATTTCCCTGTTGCTATCTTTGGGAAGTGCCAAACGGTAGAGCCCCGGCAACACCTCGGGAAAGAGGTAATAGCCATCGAATGCAGAGATTGCGGAGAGCACATCATTGCCGTCCCTGTCGACAAGTCGCAACTTGTATGACGCCAGGGGGGTCTCAATACCCTGTTCCGTTTGCTGATATAGCGTACCTTCCACTTCACCGGCCCATACCAGCGGAAACTCCAGCTCTGCCATATATCCTGGGCGGGGCAGGATCGAGTGTCCCTTGGATGCTGGTACCAGAGCAGCGTCGCTAAGACTCGTCTTGTCAACCGCTATATCCACCTTCCTATATGCCTGCAACCGCCTTATTACGGCAATACCACTCTCGTCTGTATCGGATTTTTTGTTTACCTGCACGGCCTTTATCACCGCGCCGCTATACAGGGTGTCACCACTGTTGTAATGGCCGTCACCATTATTGTCTATGTAGACACGCGATAGAACAGAACCATAACTACTACTTGCCATGGCATCGGCCTTCCACGCCTTATCCTTAGAGTGCTTATGTAGAGAAGTGCTTGCAGTGACAAAACCTGTATAGGTGTCTTCGCTGTCTGCCGTGAGAGATGCGGTTAAATAGTAGTTCGGCAAAATCCAGGTTAGGCCTGCCCGGAACTTTGTATAATCACTTACATCAGAAGGAGTATGGGTAACATCGAACTTCATTCCAATCTTATTACTGGCACGCAACTGTGCGCCAAGGTAGTACTCACGAATCGCTGAGGTAGGCAACATCTCATAGAACAGGCGCCCCCGCAGCGTGAGCGGATAGTAGGTACTGGTAGTGAAGTTGGCACTTCCGCTGGTAACATCACTCGTGCCGTTCGTATCTTCCACTATCTTGTGGCTGAGAGTATGCGTGTACGAAGTACGCCCAGCACTATAGCCTATCGTGTTGCTCAGTGAGGTTGAAGTCGTGGCTTCAGACCTGACATTACTATAGCTAAAACTAAGCGGTACTTTGTCAAATCGGCGCAACAGCGTGACTGATGCCTTTGACACCTGAGGGTCTGTACTATCCCAGTTACCTTCGCTAATCATGCCGTTATATCGAATGTAATTACCACGCAGGCGCCAGCCGGAAAGTGATGAACTGAAAAAGAAGGAGTCCTGATACCCAGACAACTCATCTTGCGTGTGAATGGCAGACACAAATAAATTATTTATCGACGCCCTCATCCCATACGACGAGTAATTATGCCTCTGGTCATTAAATTCGACACTATGAATTCCCACCGTTGCAGAGAGTGACCTTGATAGACCTACATCAAAACTCCCAACCAACCTGCCGCTACCCACATTTGTGGTTGTAGTCGGGCTAGCAACATCGGAAACATCGAACATGCTGGTCTCTTTTTGCGTCACAGATAACCTGTAGCCAACCTCTAGAGGGCGCAACATGTTTTGCCCAACAATATAGTTTCTTGTTTTACGCTCAACCTGGCCGTTTGGACCATAGAAAACCAGTTCAAACTGGTTTATTCCATAGAGCAGCTCTATGTCCTCAAAGAGAAAGCGTCCGTCGCCGGAATCCGTGTAATAACCCAGGTTCAGACCGTCCCGATACAGCTCAACCTCCCACCCCTCTAACAGTACCCCGTCTATGTCGACGGTATCATACAGGTCTACACCAATATCGCGGGTCTTCTGGAGGAATATACCTCTCTCGTACCAAGCAGCAGACTGGCTAGCCATGGTTGCCGTTCTAATATCACCAACTTTTACGACATTGACACCCAGTGGCCCGAACATTCCATCTTCAAAATCCACCCGCTCCATATCGAGCATTAAATACCCTAGACTGTCACCTTTGCTACCGGCCGCCTGGATATGTGTCGTCATGTTAGCCATATCACCGTTGGCATTGATGTTATATGAATAATTGATCGTCGGATCGTAACCTTTACGGTTGATAATCGAGTAATTGAGCCCCAAATCCACGACTGGAGCGCTGTAGGATTGGTACGGCATATCCTTGTAAGGCATGGTTACCTGCGCAACCCCAGAGTGAGCGATTAGAGATTGTCGTTTTGCCCTGTCCAACCTTGCTTGTACTGGTAGGTATTCCCTGGGTGCAACCTCCAAGATCAGGTCTGTGATATTCACTCCAAGCTCAACGGGAAACCAGTCGGACAGGGCTTCGATGGAAACATAGAGTTCGCCATTATGAATATAGGCCGCTTCCTTAGCTAATAAGAGTTCCCTACCATCCACGGAGACTTGGTGCTTCGCATAGTCAAGAGAGAACTTCCGTTCTTCCTTAATAAACCACCCTGATGCCGTTCCCTCCTCCGCCTTGACCCCAATGGCAAACTCCAGGGCAGAAGCCAGCTCATAAAGGGAGAGCACATAACTGTCTTTGTAGCGGTAACCAGTCACCTCGCTCGGGATGCGTTCCTTAACGATTTTTACACCAAAAATCATGAAATCGTTTTCATCGAATAGCGCTTCTGCTTGCAGCGGCTCGGCTGCATGCACGGCACCTATCGAAGTAGTAATCAGGAGAAGTGAAGTGACAACAGCGAAGCTTAGATACTTGGCGCTTCGCTTTACCGCCCCCAGATGGCTTTGGATCATCGTTATCATAGTCAGCACGTTTATCTGCCCACCACACACTATATTTATTGTTATCCCCCCTTATTCACGCTGTTTAGATTCGGGGAGATGGTGCAAGCGTCAAATTTTCTCTCACAATGGGATAATGGCTATGATAATGCAAGCATTATGCCGAACGGTGGCGTATTCCAATGTGCTTTTAATCAAATACGCGCTTTGTCAGAGCATTTATTATTTGGCGCCCCCGACACGATTCGAACGTGTGACCTTCCCCTTAGGAGGGGGACGCTCTATCCAGCTGAGCTACGGGGGCATATTGAAGGGGGCGATTCTAGCACCGTTTTGGCTGCTTATCACGACCGAGTCGCCACTCATTCGTGGCGCAGCCGCTGGCGCTCCATTTCGACGACAAAACGCTGCCACTGCTGCCGCTCCTGCCGGTCCATCTCCTGCAGATGGGTACCCAGCCTGACCGGCAGCGCCCCTTCGACCTTCTCGGCACTATAGGGTTCGATGGTCACCACCATGCTCTCGCCCTCACTGGGGTCGATGCGACAGCGGTAGCCATTACCGCGCTTCAACCCCTTGGCCGAGGCGAGGCGCAGGCACATCCCGTGAGCACTCAGGTCCTGTAGCTGGCCGCGCATCACCACCCCCTCCCCCAGGAGTATTCGAACCGGCACAGCCAGGGCAGAGACATCGACCCGATGCTCCTGGCGCATATGGGAGTATTCAATCGACTTGGGGAAGGCGAGGCGCCACTGGCGCATCCCCCCCTCCTGCTGCGGGGACGCAACCGACGCGGTAAAACGCAGGGTCGCCTCCCCCTCCAGCCTGGCCTCGATATCAAGAGAGCTCGGCGTAGTCTTGGCGGGGAGCTGCGGGAAGAGGTCGTCGAGCAGCAACTGCCGCTCATTGGGAAGGACCTGTAGCACGGTAGAGGTAAGGGTTTGCTGCCCATCGGCGCTGAGCCCGACACTGGCAAGTCGCTCATCGCTAACGTCAGAGGGCGATTGTTGTGTTTCCGTGCTCGGCCGAACACGAATTAAGCGCCGTTCGGTGACGATTCGGTGCAGCAGGGTGGTGATATAACTACCGGCGGTTATCGTCTCTGTGGTGACTTGTTGTTGATTCTCACTCAAAGGTGCGTTCCTTAACCACACAGGGCCGTCTGGCCCGGGAGGCTATACCTTAACGGAACGACCATTGAAAAAGGAAGGGGAAGTGCCGCCTTTGGCGTCGTAGAGTTGGGTGTCCTTACGGCTATCCTGGCCGAGGAGGATGCCGAGGATCTGTTGGGTCTGCTGGCGACTCTTCTCCAGCACCATGCCGTTGACCTGATTCTGCTTCTGGCAGCGCAGCAGGATCGCCTCCAGCTCGCCCCACTGCTCCTGCAGCTTGGGCTCGGCATTCACAAAGGCCAATACGGAGTCCTTGTCGGTGCCTTTACCGGCAGCCTGCAGCAGCGCCAGGCGCTGCCTACCCAGTGATTCGATGGAAGAAATAAGTGATTGTTTATCCGATGAATTTTTCGCAATCGCATCGGTATCGCGCTGCTTCAGGGCCTCATTTTCCAGGCCCAGAACGGACTCGAGCTGGGCCAATTGGCCCAGCTCCTGCTGCAGGATGGCTAGAAATTTATCCTGTAAGGTATCCATCGCGTCGTGGGGCTGCTGCTTAGCCGTTAAGCTCCGCGTCAAAGCTCATCATCTTATCGGCGATACGGCCCGGGTTGACCTCATACTCGCCGTTGGCGATAGCGCTACGGATATCCTCGACCTTCTGCGCGTCGACAACCGGCAGTTCGGCAATGGTGTTCTCCAGCTTCTGCAGGCGTGCCGCGGTATCGGTCAGGCTGACGGAGTCGGTAACATTGCTGCTACTACCGGTCTCCTGTTGGCTCACGGTCTGCTCGGTACGAGATACCTCGACCTTGGAACCTTCCGTCGTGCGCTGCGACTGCGCGCTGGAAAAACCTGTTACGTTGTTAATAGGCATGCTATTTCTCCTCTCTCACGAGAGTTATCGTCCGTCTGTGTAATTACTTTAGGGCTTTTTTGAAAAAAAATCGCCCATTGCTACATTCTTACCCTTACCACACCGGGTGAAACCACTTCGGCCTCGATCACCCGCTTGGAAGAGAGGTTTTTGACCTGGATCACCTCGCCACGGCTACCTGCCTGCATCGCCTGCCCCATCATTTTCACCTGAATGGAGCCGCTTTCAGCCCTAATGATAACCTTTTCGCCACGCTTTATTAATATAGCGGGCTTCAGCATCACGCTGGTGAGCACCGTACCGGCCTGCACCGAGCGCTTAACCACCATGCCATGGGTCTCCTGCGTGGTGGCGAAATAGCCGCCACGCAGTCGTGAAATATCGGTCCTGGCCAGCTTGGTGTCCCCCGAGCCCAGCACCAGGTTGCGCCCCAGAGGTCGGGCGGCCACAGCAACATCGATAAACTGCTGAATGCGGGCCTGAACCATCAAGGACCAGGGTTTCGCCCCGTCACAACGCACCTTTACCGTCACACTGCCTAACGCCTTACCGTGATTGGGGTATTCGGCCTCCAGCGGCAACTCGCACTCGGCCAACCGCAGGCGGCGGTCCAGCTTGCCGACCGTGACCACGGTCTCCCCGGTGGCCCCGTCGACACTGGACTCGGCAAATTCCGCTACCGTATCGCGAATCGACTGTAGTGACTGAAACTCCTGTGCCACTGCGGGGGCCGCGACAACCGCCAGTAAACCTATGAAATACCTAAAACTTTTCATCACAATTCCACATACTGCTACAGCGTCCCACTGCTAGAGGTTATCGAGGCGCCGCGCTAATGGTCGAAAAATTGACTCTCACACACAGTGCAGCAAGTATCGTGCCTAAAAACACCCTTAACTTTCATTGTATTTAGGCCGTAACTATTGAATAGTTATGCGTTTAGCGCACTCACCGTCCAACGATGGAGCATTAACCACATGGCAGGACTATTAGATGGTATCGACAGCCGCACCCAACTAGCAGGGCACAATCGCCTGGAGCTACTGATGTTCGGGCTCGATGGGCGGCAGCGCTTCGGCATCAATGTCTTCAAGGTGAAAGAGGTGATCCAAAGCCCGCCCCTGACCCAGCTGCCGCATGCCCACCCGGCCATACAGGGTGTTGCCCACATGCGCGGCCAGGCCATCACTATTATCGACCTCGGCATGGCAATCGGCCGCCCCCCGCTCAAAGACCCCAAGAACGCCTCGGTCATCATCACCGAATACAACCGTACGGTGCAGGGTTTCCTGGTCGGCAGCGTCAATCACATCGTCAACCTCAACTGGGAGGAGATCCTGCCGCCGCCCAAGGGGGTGGGGAACAACTACATGACGGCGGTTACCCGCATCGATGACGAACTGGTCGAGATCATCGACGTGGAAAAGGTGCTGGCGGAGATCATCCAGATGGAGAACACGGTCTCGGCAGAACTACTGGCAACCAACAATGCGGATGGCTCACATGCCCACCACGTCCTCATCGTCGACGACTCCGCCGTCGCACGCGGCCAGGTCAAACAGACCCTGGATCAGCTGGGCATAGAAAGTACCCAGGCGTGTAACGGCAGCGAAGGGCTCGCTATCCTCAAGTCCTGGGCCGACGAGGGGGTGGATGTCCCCTCGCGCCTCACCATGGTGATCTCCGATGTGGAGATGCCGACCATGGATGGCTACACCCTGACGGCGGAGATCCGCGGTGATGCACGCCTTAAGGACCTCTACGTGGTACTGCACAGCTCACTGAGCGGTGGTTTTAATAACGCCCTGACAGAAAAGGTAGGGGCCGACCAGTTCATCCCCAAATTCAAGCCAGACGAATTGGCCCAGGTAGTGCTGGCCAGGCTCAAGGAATTTGATCAGCAGCAGGCTGGGTAACAGCGCCCCGCTGCTATGCGAATTAGTCTGCTTAAGCGCCTTCGCAAGATACGTGCCTCTACCTTCCATTTATGGTGACAATGGCTACCATGAAACGGTAGTATGCGCCCTAATAGTGCAAGCCTGAGAGCCTGAATAAGTGACAACAAGACAGATTTCCCCACAGGAGTATGACGACTTCCGCCGCTATCTGGAGGATGCGTCGGGTATCGTACTGGGCGATAACAAGCACTACCTGGTCACCAGCCGACTCAACCGCCTGATGCGCGAGTTCGAGATCGAAGACTTTGCACACCTGATGCAGCAACTCAAGCTCAAGCGTAACGCCAAGCTGCATGAGCAGATCGTCGACGCCATGACCACCAACGAGACCCTCTGGTTTCGTGATACCTACCCCTTTGAGGTGCTCAAGCATTCACTGCTGCCGGAGATCACCGAAGCCAGGGCGCGCCAGCTGCGTATCTGGTCTGCTGCCAGCTCCTCCGGCCAGGAGGCCTACTCCATTAGCATGACGATTCAGGAGTACCTGGCCGGCAAGCCGGGAGCGCTGCCCAGCAACATCAATATCATCGGCACCGATATCTCCACTACCATGCTGCGCGAGGCCACCGAAGCCGCCTACGACAAGATGTCACTGGCGCGCGGCATCTCCGAGGAGCGTAAGGGCAAGTTTTTCATCCCCGCCGGCGACAAGTGGAAGGTAAAGCCTGAAATTAAGGCCAGAGCCACCTTCCGTGAGCTCAACCTGCTTAACAACTTCAGCTCACTGGGCAAGTTCGACATCATCTTCTGCCGCAACGTGCTGATCTACTTCTCCAGCGAGATTAAGAGCGACATCCTCAACCGCATGGCGACCAGCCTCAACCCCGGCGGTTACCTGTTCCTCGGCGGCTCTGAATCCCCCACCAGCTATACCGACGCCTTCGAAATGGTGCGCACCCCCAAGGGCGTGGTCTATCGAGTAAAAGGCGGTGAGCAGAAGAGTAACCCATTCGCTTTACGCCGCTAGCCCCCTCCTCTCCTCACCCTGAATTTGCGCTTGTGCTGCAAATGGATTAAACAACATAGGTAATCCTCCACACAGCGGAATCCGGATGAACGAATCCAGCATCTCCACCGAGGCCGAACTGGCCGAGGTACTGAAGAACCATCCCATCCTCGCCGATCGCCGTCTGGGCGACATCCTTCTCAAGGATGGCAAGCTCAGTGAGGCGCAGTTAAAACAGGCCCTCACCTGGCAGCAGCAAAATCCAGGGGTGCATCTGGGGGACGTGCTGGTGAAGCTGCAGTTCTGCAGTCGCGAGCAGGTCAACGAAGCGATGGCCGGCAAGCTCGGCATCCCCTATGTACGCCTGAGCGACTTCGAGATCGCCCCCAACGTGCTCAGCCTGGTTCCGGCCGATATCGCCCTGCAATACAACGTGCTGCCGCTGGCGCTGCACAACAAACGGCTGGTGATCGCAATGGAGAACCCGCTGGACTGGGAGGCACTGGAGGTACTGCGCTTCCACACCAACCTCAATATCGATGCCGTCATCACCTCCAGTGCGGAGATCAGCAAGGTACTGGACAAGTACTACCTGCAACACAGCGAGGAGGACTTCCACGACCTCTCCGACGAGCTGGAGACGATCAGCCAGGAAAAACCCAGGGAGGAGGCCGCAGCGCTACAGTCCATCGCCCGCGAGGCGCAGAAAAAGCCCATCGTGCGGCTGGTCAACGCCATCATCACCCAGGGGATCCAGCACCGCGCCTCGGACATCAACATCCGCCCCAGCAAGGACCGCCTCAACATCTACTACCGCGTCGACGGCAAGCTGCAGTTCTCACGCTCCATGAGCCTGTCACTACTGCCCGCCCTGGTCAGTCGCATCAAGATCACCGGCCGCATGGATATCGCCGAGCGACGTCTACCGCAGGACGGCCACGCCAGGGTTGTGCATCAGGGCAATGTCGTCGACCTGCGCATCTCGGTGATCCCCACCGTCAATGGCGAGAGCGTGGTGGTGCGCATCCTCGATAAACAGGCGGGACTGAAACCGATGGACGAACTGGGGCTCACCCAGTACGAGAACCGCAGGCTGCGCACCCTGCTGTCACGCAGCTTCGGCATGCTGCTGGTCACCGACCCCACCGGCTCGGGTAAATCCACCACCCTCTACGCCCTGCTCAACGAGGTGAAGAAACGTGAACCCCACATCATCACCGTTGAGGACCCGGTGGAGTACGACATGGAGAACATCGAGCAGATCCAGATCTCCCCGGTGATCGGCTACGACTTCGCCGAATCGCTGCGCCACATCCTGCGCCACGACCCCGACGTCATTATGGTGGGGGAGATCCGCGACAATGAGACGGTACGCATCGCTAACAAGGCGGCACTCACCGGCCACCTGGTGCTCAGCACCCTGCACACCAACGACGCCGCCAGCGCCGTAACCCGCCTTATCGACATGGGGGTAGAGCCCTATCTGCTCAGCTCTACCCTGCTCGGCGTACTGGCGCAGAGGCTGCTGCGCCTCAACTGCCCCCACTGCAAGGTGAAAGAGGAGGTAGAGCCCGAGATACGCCAGCTCCTCAAGTTGGGCGACGACGAGGTGTTCTACAAGGGAAGCGGCTGCAGCAGCTGCAACAACAGCGGCTACCATGGCCGCACCGTGGTCACCGAACTGCTGGAGGTCACCCCTTCCATTGCCGCGTTGATCAACAGCGGCGCAGCCACCCAGCAGATTAAGCAACATGCACAGCAGCACAACGGCATGAAGACACTGACGCAAAACGCCGTTCAACTGGCACGGCAGGGGCTCACCTCGATTGAAGAGGTGTTCTCGGTACGACTCGACTAGGCATATTCGCGCGTCAACAGGGTTGTGATAGGCTACATTTGCTACAAACCCCTTAGAGCCATATCCAGCAAGTGATGAGGTAACAATAATGGCTATAGACTTGGCGGCTCTCTCGACACTGCCCCGCAAACCCATCATCAGCGTACTCAAGCGCACCCCGCTGTTCGAGGGACTCTACGACTCCGAATACGAGGTGTTGCTGGACGCCTGCGAACTGGTCACCGTAGAGAACGGCGACATCCTGTTTAAGGCCGGAGAGACTGCACGAGAGCTCTATGTGTTGCTTGGCGGCGAGATCAACATCGAACACGATGACCACTCCCCTATCGATACCCTGCAACCCGGTGCCGTGCTGGGTGAGATGGGCACGGTGCGCGCCGCACCGCGTTGCGCCTCCGCCATCGCCAGAGAAAAATCGGTACTGATCCGCATCCGCAGCAGCGACCTGGACAAGATGGTGGGCACCGCCCCAAGGGTCAGCTACCTCATCATGCGCAACATCGTCCACTCACTGGCCGACCGGCTGGATTTGGCCAATGCACGACTACATGAGAAGTAAGACGCTATAACGGTCGTTTACCGCAGCAGCTCTTTTAACAACCGTTTCTAAATATTTGAGTTTGTAAATTAAGGGATAGAAAAAGAAAAAGCCCCACTGTTTCCAGTGGGGCTTTTTGGTATTGGCGCGCCCGGCACGATTCGAACGTGCGACCGCCTGGTTCGTAGCCAGGTACTCTATCCAGCTGAGCTACGGGCGCTTTAAAAAGAGGCGGCATTATCCGTTTGCACCGCTTGCCTGTCAAGGCAAAAATTCCATTTTTCTAATATGGCGGAGAGCGAGGGATTCGAACCCTCGATGGGCGTTAACCCATACACCCTTAGCAGGGGTGCGCCTTCAGCCACTCGGCCAGCTCTCCTAACAAACTACGCGCGCAAGGATACTAGCGTAGTTGCTGAAGGTAAAGGGGAAATCAGTAATTTCCTTCGTTTCCTTCTTTCTCGCGCTGAATACGGTTGTAGATCTCTTCGCGATGCACGGAAACTTCCTTGGGGGCGTTCACGCCGATGCGTACCTGGTTACCTTTAATACCCAGTACGGTAACGGATACATCGTCGCCAATGATCAGGGTCTCACCCACACGACGGGTCAAAATAAGCATCTTACTTCTCCTATACAATCCATAAATTTCGGCAACTAGAGGTGGCCTAATGGCCACGGCGGAAGCCTAAAGAAACACTTCCACAGGGGGGAATGATGGTTCAGTCACCGCTCCTGTGAGTCATTGTTGGGCCGGTTTGCGATTAAATCAACCGCAAGCGCCGATTACGACGCGCTGGCCGCTGCCTCGTCCAGATTGAATGCGCTGTGCAGGGCGCGAACGCCCAGCTCCAGATACTTCTCATCCACCACGACGGATATCTTAATCTCCGAGGTAGAGATCATGCGGATATTGATACCCTCGTTGGCCAGGGCCTCGAACATGGTGCTGGCGATGCCGGCGTGCGAGCGCATGCCAACACCGACAAGAGAAATCTTGACGATTTTGTCGTCACCACTTACCTCTCGGGCACCCAACTCCTCCGCAGTCTGCTGCAGCACGGCAAGCGCCTTGTCGTAGTCGTTGCGGTGAACGGTAAAGGTAAAGTCGGTAGTGTCATCGGCGGCCACGTTCTGCACGATCATATCGATCTCGATATTGGCCTCGCCGATGGGGCCGAGGATGCGGTAGGCAACGCCGGGCTGATCGGGCACGCCCTGAATGGTCAGCTTGGCCTCGTCGCGATTGAAGGCGATACCGGAAATACGCGCGTCTTCCATCCCATCTTCCTCGTAGGTAATCAGTGTACCGGGGCCCTCATTACCCTCGAAGGAGGAGAGCACCCGCAGGGGAACATTATATTTGCCGGCGAATTCCACCGAGCGGATCTGCAACACCTTGGAACCGAGGCTGGCCATCTCCAGCATCTCCTCGAAGGTGATTCGCTCGAGGCGGGTCGCCTCGGGTACCACACGCGGGTCGGTGGTGTAGACGCCGTCCACGTCGGTGTAGATCTGGCACTCGTCGGCCTTCAGCGCGGCGGCCAGGGCCACCGCCGTGGTATCGGAGCCACCACGACCCAGGGTGGTAATGTTGCCGTGTTCGTCGGCGCCCTGGAAACCGGCCACAACGACCACTCGCCCGGCATCGAGATCGGCACGCATCTTCTTCTCGTCGATATCGAGAATGCGCGCCTTGTTGTGGGCGCTGTCGGTAAGGATGTGTACCTGGCTTCCGGTGTAGGAGCGGGCATCGCAGCCCAGCTTCTTCAGCGCCATCGACAACAGGGCGATAGTCACCTGCTCGCCGGTGGAGAGCAGTACGTCGGTCTCACGTGGGTCCAGCTCAGGGCTGATCTCGCCGGCAAGGCCCAACAGGCGGTTGGTTTCGCCGCTCATGGCGGAGACCACCACCACGACATCGTCGCCGCGGTCGCGGAAGGCCTTAACCTTGCGTGCGACATTCTCGATGCGCTCTACGCTGCCGACCGAGGTACCGCCGTATTTATGAACGATTAGTGACATAGCTGCTCAGGCCAAAACTGCTCAGAAAATAAAGGGCGCAGATTAAACACTAAAATGCGGTGAATTTAAAGCGATATTGCAGAGAAATTGCAGATAAAGTCTGCAATTATCCCCCCAACTGCCCCTTAACCCACTCATTGACCGATTTCAGCGCTGCGTCCAGCTTCTCGGGCTGGCTACCGCCACCCTGGGCCATGTCGGGACGACCACCGCCCTTACCTCCCACCTGCTCGGCCACCATCTTTAATAGATCGCCCGCCTTGAGGCGGTCGGTGGCGTCTTTACTCACCCCGGCAACCAGGGCGATCTTTCCGTCGTTGACCGCTGCCAGCAGTACTGCACTGGTGCCCAGCTTGTTCTTCAGCTGGTCCACCGTATCGCGCAGCGACTTGGGGTCGGCCCCTTCCAGGTTGGCCGCCAGCACCTTAATGCCGCCGATCTCCACGGCCTGGGAGGCAAGGTCGGAGCCCTGCGAGGAGGCGAGCTTGGCCTTCAGTGCCTCCAGCTCCTTCTCCAGCTTGCGGTTACGTTCGGCCAGGGCCTGAACCTTATCGAGGGTGTCGTCGCGCTTCGCCTTCACCAGCGAACCGATGGCGGCGAGCTGCTGCTCGCCCTGCTCCAGCCACTTGAGGGCACGCTCACCGGCCACCGCCTCGACACGTCGTACCCCGGCGGCAGTACCCGACTCGGAGACGATCTTCAGCAGGCCGATATCGCCGGTGCGTGAGACGTGGGTACCGCCGCACAGCTCCACCGAGAAGTCGCCCATGGAGAGGACGCGCACGATATCGCCATACTTTTCACCAAACAGGGCCATGGCACCGGCGGACTTCGCCTCCTCCGGGTTCATCAGCGCAGTGTCGACGCTGAGGTTGGCGCGGATCTGCTCGTTGACCAGCTTCTCTACCTGCGCCAGCTCGTCGCTGCTCATCGCCTCGAAGTGGGAGAAATCGAAGCGCAGCCGCTCGGCCGAGCAGAGCGAGCCCTTCTGCTGTACGTGGTCGCCCAGCACCTGGCGTAGCGCGGCGTGCAGCAAGTGGGTGGCCGAGTGGTGGGCGGCGATATCGGCACGCAGGCCGGAATCGACCGTACCCTCGACGCTGTCACCGACCTTAAGGGCGGTTCCCTCGCGCAGCAGACCCATGTGGAGGAAGGCGGTGCCCTGCTTCTGCGTGTCCTGCACCTCGAAAACCGCGGCGCTGGCGCTGAGCAGGCCGGTGTCACCCACCTGGCCGCCCGACTCGCCATAGAAGGGGGTGTGGTCCAGCACCACGATTCCCTGCTCACCGCTGAGCAGCTCCGCCACCGGCTCCCCCTCCTTATAGAGGGCCACCACCTTGCTCTTCTCGGCCAGGCGGTCGTAACCGACGAACTCGGTGGAGAGGTCCGCCATGCTGGCGTGTACCGCCTTCTCCATCTCAAAGCCGCCGGCGGCACGGGCGCGCGCGCGCTGCTCTGCCATCGCCGCATCAAAACCTGCCTGATCGACAGTAAGTCCTCGCTCGCGCGCCACGTCGGCGGTGAGGTCAACGGGGAAGCCGTAGGTGTCGTAGAGCTTGAATACGGTCTCGCCGGGAATGGTGTTACCGGAGAGCTCGCCGATGGCCGCCTCCAGCAGCCCCATCCCCTGCTCCAGGGTCTCGGCAAAGCGCTCCTCCTCCTGGGCCAGCACCTTCTCCACCTGGGCCTGGGCTTTGGTCAGCTCGGGATAGGCCTCCCCCATCTGCTCGACCAGCGGGCCGACCAGCTTGTGGAAGAAGCTGCCCTTGATACCCAGCTTGTGGCCGTGACGGATGGCGCGGCGAATGATGCGACGCAACACATAGCCGCGCCCCTCGTTGGAGGGGATCACGCCGTCGACCACGAGGAAGGCGCAGGAGCGGATGTGGTCGGCGATCACCTTGAGTGAGGCGTTCTCCAGGTCGTCGCTGGCGGCCAGCTCGGCCACCGCCTTAATCAGTGCCTGGAACAGGTCGATCTCATAGTTGGCGTGCACCCCCTGCAGGATCGCGGCAAGGCGCTCCAGCCCCATGCCGGTATCGACCGAGGGCTTGGGCAGCGGCTTCATGTTGCCTTCGGCGTCGCGGTCGTACTGCATGAAGACCAGGTTCCAGATCTCAATGTAACGGTCGCCGTCCTCCTCGGGGGTGCCGGGAGGTCCGCCCCAGATCTCCTCGCCGTGGTCGTAGAAGATCTCGGTGCAGGGGCCGCAGGGGCCGGTATCGCCCATCGACCAGAAGTTGTCGCTGTCGAATTTCTTGCCCGGCTTGTCGCCAATGCGGCTGAAACGGTTGGGATCGACCTTCACCTCGTCGAGCCAGATCTCCGCCGCCTCGGTGTCCTCCTCGTAGACGGTCACCCACAGCTTCTCGGCGGGCAGACCGCAGACATCGGTGAGGAACTCCCAGGCGAATTTGATGGCATCGTGCTTGAAGTAGTCGCCGAAGCTGAAGTTACCCAGCATCTCGAAGAAGGTGTGGTGGCGCGCGGTGTAACCGACGTTCTCCAGGTCGTTGTGCTTGCCGCCGGCACGTACACAGCGCTGCACGCTGGTGGCGCGGCTGTAGGGGCGCTTGTCATCACCGAGGAAGACATCCTTGAACTGCACCATGCCCGCGTTGGTAAAGAGCAGGGTCGGGTCGTTGCCGGGCACCAGCGGGCTGGAGGCCACCACCTCGTGCCCCTTGCCGGCGAAATAGTCCAAAAATGCCTGACGAATCTCTGCGCTGCTTTTCATTCGCTTTCCCAATCTATGTTGAAACCGTTGTCTATTCACTCTCGAGTGCCGCGGCGATCTGCTCATGATCGAAGCCGCGATACTGCATGAAGCGCTGCCGTTTGGCCCGCTCCTTAATGTCCTCAATCGGACGCTCGCCGTACTTCTTGCGGTAGGCCGCGGCGGCGCAGCGATACCAGTCGACACCGTCCTCCTCAAAGGCACGGCGAAACTCGGCGGCGATGAGGCCGTCGGCGACACCGCGCTCGCGCAGCTCCGCCTTGATGCGCTGCGGGCCGTAGCCCTTCTCCATGCGCTGGCGCAGATAGAGCTCCGCGTAGCGCGCGTCGCTCTGCAGCCGCTCGTCGATAAGGCGCCGGATGACACTGTCGGCCACCTCATGGGCAGCGCCCCGGGTGGACAGCTTTTGCGCCAGCTCCTTCACCGAGTGCTCGCGCCGCGCCAGCAGCCCGACCGCGATACCGTAGGCCTCGCCCTCGTCCAGATGCTTCTCTTCCGACATCGCCATCATCGACTCCGATACAGGCGGAGGCCACGAAACCCGCTAGTGTAATGGAAACGGGGAGAGTTCACGATAGATTCCACCAAATTATGGGCAACAACGAAAAACGCCCCACCGCACAGCGGTAAGGGCGTTTTCACCTTACAGAAGAAGCGCTTAGGCCTCGGCCGCCTCCGGCAGCTCCTCACCCTCCTCCGCCGTACCGGCTACATCGGGCAGCAGTTCGGCACGGATGCGCCCCTCGATATCGGCAGCGATATCGGGGTTCTCCTTGAGGAAATTACGCACATTGTCCTTGCCCTGACCGATACGGTCGCCGTTGTAGCTGTACCAGGCGCCCGCCTTGTCGACGATATCGAGCTTGACGCCCATGTCGATAATCTCGCCCTCGCGCGAGATCCCCTCGCCGTAGAGGATGTCGAACTCGGTCTGCTTGAAGGGGGGCGCCACCTTGTTCTTCACCACCTTGACGCGGGTCTCGTTACCGACCACCTCGTCGCCCTTCTTGATGCCGCCGATGCGGCGGATGTCGAGACGCACCGAGGAGTAGAACTTGAGCGCGTTACCACCGGTGGTGGTCTCGGGGGAACCGAACATCACGCCGATCTTCATACGGATCTGGTTGATGAAGATGACCAGGGTGTTGGAGCGCTTGATGTTGGCGGTGAGCTTACGTAGCGCCTGACTCATCAGTCGTGCCTGCAGGCCGACGTGGGAGTCGCCCATGTCACCCTCGATCTCCGCCTTGGGGGTCAGGGCCGCCACCGAGTCGACCACCACCACGTCGACCGCGCCGGAACGTACCAGCATGTCGGTGATCTCCAGGGCCTGCTCGCCGGTATCGGGCTGGGAGACCAGCAGCTCGTCCACATCGACGCCCAGCTTTTCGGCGTACTGCGGGTCGAGGGCGTGCTCGGCATCGATGAAGGCACAGGTGCCGCCGATCTTCTGCGCCTCGGCCACCACCTGCAGGGTGAGGGTGGTCTTACCGGAAGATTCCGGGCCGTAGATCTCGACGATACGCCCCTTGGGCAGGCCGCCGATGCCGAGGGCCACGTCCAGCCCCAGCGAACCGGTGGAGATGGCGTCGATGTTGCGCACAGCGCTTTCGTCGCCCATGCGCATTACCGAGCCCTTGCCGAACTGCTTCTCAATCTGTCCCAGTGCCGCTGATAGTGCCTTCTTCTTCTGCTCGTCCACGTCTCTTCTCCTCAAATCTCTATTTAACTCGGGTCGCACCGTGTGCTTGAGGTGAAATTTAGGCTATACATTTACCTGTGTCAATATTTTTTATCACCTATGTATATTTTATTTCGTTTATAGTTTTTATCTATCATATATATCCAATCGCCGATCAGGGCGTGTAACATGTGGGCTATGGCGAAAAAGAGACAACAGGAGATGCTGGCTGAGCTGAAGTGGGCGACCCGCCAGCGACTGCAATACATTGAAATCATGGCCTTTTATTGCGGCGTGGTGACCCGCACCGACGTCGCACGCGCCTTCGCCATCTCCGATCCGGCCGCCACCAAGGACCTCAACCTCTACGGCAAACTCGCCCCCGACAACCTGATCTACAAGCAGGCGCTGTTTGGTTATGTGCCAGGACCCGAGTTTCAGGAGTGCGTCGCCGACCTCTCCCCCGCCGCGGTGCTGCCGATGATCGCCCACAACCTCACCAGCATGGGCGGTCCCTACGGCGAGCAACCCATCTACGGCGTCCCCGCCGAGTCGCTGCCGACCCCGGCCCGCCTGCCCGACAGGCAGATCACCGCCCAGGTACTGCGTGCGGTAGCACAGAGGAAGAGGCTGCTGATTAGCTATCGCTCCCTCTCGGACCGCGACAGCGAGGCGCCGCGCATCATCGAGCCCCACTCCCTCTGTCACAACGGCCTGCGTTGGCACATCCGCGCCTACAACGAGGAGACCTTCGACTTTCGTGACTTCGTGCTCTCGCGCATCGAAGCGGCGCAGATGCTGGAGGAGGCCGCCGAATCGAGCGGCGAGTTCGATGAGGAGTGGGTGGAGACCCTGACCCTGGAGCTGGCGCCCCACCCGGCGTTGCCAGAGAGGAAGCGACTCAATCTATTGATGGATTACGGGGCCGATATTGAAGATGGCCAAGAGGTGATCTTGCTCGAGGTACGCCGCGCCCTGCTCGGCTATCTGCTGCAGCAGCTGTCAGTCGATACCACCCGCGACCACTCGCTCAACCCGCACGCCTACCAGCTTATCGTCGCAAATAGAGAAGAGATAGAACCGTTTGCCGGCTGGGCGTTTAGCTAACCGCTCAAAGGCCAGCGCCGCACCACCCGATACTCCACCCCCTTCGGCACGCTGACCGACTCCACCAGCACGAACTCGTTCACCTGCCACAGTAATTCCGGCGCCGGGCTCTGCGGTGCCCGCTTCGCCTTGCGCAACAGGGTGAGATGGGGGTGGTAGGGGCGGTTTTCCGGCTGCAGGCCGCACGCCTCACCCGCACGGTTCAGCTCCTCGGCCAGTTGTGCCAGCGGCTCGGGGGTCTCGCGACAGCCCAGCCACATCACCTTGGGGCGCGGCCAGTAGCCGAAGTGGTCCAGGGTCAGTTCGAAGGGGGGGAGGGCGATATCGGCAGCCGCCAGCTCCATACAGTCACGGGTGTCGGCGTCGATGCTACCGAGGAAGTTGAGGGTAATGTGCAGGTTGCCGGGCTGCATGCCCCGACCGTCGCACTCGCGCTTGAGCTTCAGCAGCGGAGTGAGCGCCTCGCGCAACCCATCATCCGGCCAGAGGGCAAAGAAGAGACGCTGCTTGCCACTCATCCCAGCCGTTCCAGCAGCCCGTTGAGGGCGTGCAACACCGCTTGGGCACGCACCGCCTCGCGGTCGCCATCGAAGCATTGGCGTTCGGTGGTGGTCTCGCCCCCCTCCAGCGCCCAGCCGAAGCAGACAGTACCCAGCGGCTTCTCCGCGGTGGCGCCACCGGGTCCGGCAATACCGCTGATGGCGACGGCAATCTGGGCGCGACTGCGGGCCAGGGCACCGCCGGCCATCTGAGCCACCGTCGCCTCGCTCACCGCCCCGTGGGCCTGCAGGGTCTCACCGCTGACATCCAACATCTCCTGCTTGGCCTCATTGGTATAGGTGACAAAGCCGCGCTCGAACCAGCTGGAGCTGCCCGGCAGGTCAGTACAGACTTTGGCCAGCCAGCCCCCGGTGCACGACTCGGCCGCCGCCAGCATCATGCCGCGCTGCGCCAGCACCCCGGCCAGGGCGACCACCTGCTCGGCAATCTGTAATTCCAGACCACTACCCATTGTTTTTGATCTCGTCTAATATCTGGATCCGTCTCTATCTTGTACCGGAACGTCCCGGCACCCATATAGAGAAAGTAGCCTACACGACCACCCGAGCGGAAAGAAGCACCCGACAAAGCATGGAAATAACCGGTAACAGACTCCTCCCCTATGGCCCCGCGCAGCAACAGACTGGGCGATCGCAGGCTGCTGCCTCCTTCGAGGAGCAGATAGAGCTACAGGATGGGAAGAGCGAGGAGCGCGGCGAGCTGCTGCCGGGGCGGGCGCCTGCGCAGCCTCAGAGCGACTCGCAGCTGGACTACCGGGAGGTGATCCAGCAGGCACGCATGCGCCAGGCACAGGTGGAACAGGGTGAAAGCGATACGCGGGAGGCACGACGGGTGGGCGGTGAGCCCCTGAGTATTCAGCAGGCCCTCGGCAGCTACCGCGCCACCGCCGAGCTACAGACCGGCGGGATAGAGTTGATGCCGCGTCTGGACGACTACGCCTAGGCCTACAGGCCGGGCAACATCTCCACGATCTTCAGCCCCAGCTGATAGCCGCCCTGCCCCATATCGATACAGCGCACCACCTCTGCCCTCGCCTTTAGCGGCGGCACGATCGCCTGCTCCGGCGTCACCTCCACCATCACCTCAGCCCCCTCGGTTAGCGGGTCGCTGCAGATAAGCTGCAGCCCGGTAGCACTGAGATCCGTCGCCTTCGCCCGGTAGGTGTTACCGTCGGCCTCGATGGTGGCGGGACACTCCACCCCCATGCGCGCAAAATCCCGCTTCTCTTCGTAGTCGCCTCGAAAAAGCATGACTCCCCCCTCCGTTGACCCGTCCATTGTTAACAAACCCTCCCCGACGCTGCAAGTCCCTGCGGCGGAAGGTGTGTCACGGCACACAGTGTGCCGCCGTCTGGCCCGCCTACCCGCTTTTCCGCTACACTGCGGCGCATGAAGAAAGCGAGAAAAAAGGCGGACACCCCCGGCGGTCACACGCCGATGATGCAACAATACCTGGGCATTAAATCCGAGTTTCCCCACATGCTGCTGTTCTACCGCATGGGGGATTTCTACGAGCTCTTCTACGACGACGCCAAACGCGCCGCCGAGCTGCTCGACATCACCCTCACCGCCCGCGGCTCCTCGGCGGGCGAGCCGATCCCCATGGCCGGCGTGCCCTACCACGCGGTGGAGGGCTACCTGGCGCGGCTGATCAAGCTG
>JBNKUL010000080.1:0-18326 GCA_050298555.1 Thiohalomonadaceae bacterium | reverse complement strand
CGAGAGGGTACTCATCTATGGTTACCAACCGCGTAGCGCCAAACCCTGGTGGGAGCAGCTAGAGGCAAAGGTGGCGGGGCTGGAGAAGCTCTCCGTCTATCAGCTACCGGGCGACAGCGCGCAACAGCTGGGGAGATTGGCGGCACGCAACATGCAGCTGCAGTGCACCATCCAGGATGGTGAGGTGTGGTTCAGCGATGGCGAGCAGAATGTGACGTTCGCCCTCGAGGTGTGGAAGCCCTAGGCGCCCCTCTCAGCCGAAGCCGCCAAAGCTCTCGGCGGCGCCGTCGTAGACCTTTTTCACCCTGCTGGCGCGGCGCTGTGGCCACTCCTCCAGGCCGCTACGCCAGTCGGCCAACAGCTGCTCCAGCCACGCCTGATCATCGATCTGGTGTGATTCGCGGTTGGTACTGAGGTGGAGCAGTACCTCGCTCGGTCGGGCCGGGTCAAAGGTAATGCTCCACTGCATGGCGTGCGGGTTGTTGGGACAGCTAAAGCGCAGGCCGCCGTTGATCAGTTCACGATGCACCGTCGCATCACCCCGGGTGGTGCGGATCTCGCCGCGGCTACCGTGGCTGCTGACCACCTCCTCGATGGTGGCGCACCACTCGGGCAGGTTGTCGACATCGATATGGCGCTGCAGGTCTGCCTCAGAGATGCGTACCTTCGCCCTGGTGAACAGTTCCATACTCCCCCTCCTTATCGTTATTGTGTTTGCACCTTTATAGCACAGCCACTTTCAGGTGACAGCAGGGTTAATTCCGCGAAATCAGTGTGGTTAATGGGCTCCATGAATATTAGAAAAAGTTTAATCTCCCCCTTGAGTTGTGATACCTTAATGCCCACTAATACAGTCAACTATTAACAACCCAACAGAGGAATAGTGATCATGAACGTCGATCAGCACCTGAAAGTTGCAACCTGGCACATCGAGCAGGCCCGCCTGCACGCTACCAAGGACCACTCCTGCGGCTGCCCCATCAGCCCCGAGTACCAGAAGATCATCGACGAAGTCGAGAGCGGCAAGATCATGGAAGAGCTGACCTGCGCCGTTAACAAGTAAGTTCACTCTTTCTTGTTTCAAAAACCCGCCCCCTGTTACAGGGTGGCGGGTTTTTTATTGCCTGGCCGCCAGGCTGCAATCCCCCGCGCCATCGTCTACCATGGCCGGCAGCTGATGTCCTGAACACGAAAAGGAGTTTGTGATGAAAAAGATCGTTATTGTGCTTTGTCTGGCCGCCCTCTATGGCTGTGCTACGGCCCCGCTGCAGCAGGCAGCGAAAAACTGTATCGGCAACACCGAACTGCCAGCTGCGCTAAGTCATATGTTCGAGCCGGTGGAAGACCAGTCGCTGTTGCAAAAGGCGCTGGGCGAGCCGCACAAGGGAGGCTTGTGCGCCGGGAAGGTCTATCGCAGCAAGGGTAATGTGGCGCTTACCCTCCATCGCGCCTGGAACAGTACTAACCCGGGCAGCAGGCAGGGCAAGTGGTGGGCATTTTCCGTACCGCAAGGGGCGGTCAATGCCTACCGTGCCGATTACGAGATCTGTTACCAGTGGTCGCCGCTGGACATGCTGGCCAGCTGCAAGCTCGTGCCGGACACCTTGATCGTGGTGGGTCCCGGGCAGAGTGCCGAGTGTTCGCAATACCTCAGCTATCCGGTCTCCGCTGCGCAGCAGATCTATATTGACGATGCCAATGCCGCACTTGCCAACTGCCGCGACAAGGTCGGCGTGTTCAGTTGGCAGTAAGCGTGTTTGTGTGAAGCGACTCCCCCTGGAGTCGCCTGCGGTAGCTGTAGCACCCTTGATTTAACCCACACGCTGCTCCACCATGCGTTCTCCAATAACAATATACGTAGGACGCGCAACACCATGGGCAGGCCCTCATCACTCGGTTCATTCATGACTGACCTCTATGGTCGCACCATCCTTGCCCGTCCGTTGCTCTCCCTGCTGCTGGTCGCCCTGCTCTGTGCCGCACTGGTGAGCTATATCGACCGCTTCCGTCTCGACGCCTCGGCCGATACCCTGGTGCTGGAGAACGATGAGGCGCTGGCCTACTACCGCTCGATTAAGGCGATCTACGGCTCCGACGACAGCCTCATCGTCACCTACAGTCCGAAAGCGGAGCTCTTCTCCGATGCGGTGCTGGATGACCTGAAGCAGCTGCGCGACCAGCTGGGGCAGATCGAGCGGGTGAAGTCGGTTACCTCGCTGCTCGATGTTCCGCTGATCGAGAGTCCGCCGCAGACCCTGTCGGATGTCGCCGAGGAGGTGATCACCCTGGAGCACCCGCGGGTCGATCGCGCGCTGGCGCAACAGGAGTTTCTCCACAGCCCCCTCTACCGCGACCTGTTGATCAGTGAGGACGGCCGGACCACGGCGCTGCAGGTGATGTTCAAGCGGGACGAAACCTGGCACCGCCTGCTCAAGGCACGTAACGAACTGCGCGTGCTGCGGCTGGAGCGCAAGCTCACCGATGAGGAGAAGGTGGCACTGGAACAGGCGGAGAAGGCATTCGACGCCTATAGCGCCTCGCTGAATGAACAGCAGGAGCGTGATATCGCCATGGTGCGGGCGATTATGGATGAGCACCGCGACGGCGCGACGCTCTACCTTGGCGGCGTACCGATGATCGCCGCCGACTCCATCGACTTCGTGCGCCACGACCTGATGACCTTCGGCCTCGGCGTGTTCGGCTTTTTAGTCTTAATTTTGGCCATTATCTTCGGCCGGCCGCGCTGGATCGTGATGGCGATGTTCACCTGCGCCGTCTCCGGCGCGACCATGATGGGGCTGTTGGGGATGCTCGACTGGCCGGTCACCGTGGTCTCCTCCAACTTCATCTCGCTGCTGCTGATCCTCACCCTTTCGCTTATCGTCCACCTCATCGTGCGCTACCGTGAGCTGCTGCACATCATGCCCGACGCCGACCAGCAGACCCTGCTGCGGGAGACGGTGCGCAGCAAGTTCGTTCCCAGCCTCTATACCACCCTCACCACCATGGTCGCCTTCGGTTCACTGCTGGTGAGCGGCATTCGGCCGGTGATCGACTTCGGCTGGATGATGGTGTTCGGCCTTACCATCGCCATGGTGCTCGCCTTTACCCTGTTCCCCGCGGCGATCGCGCTGTTAAAGCGTGAGAAGCCGGCACACGAGAACACCGTCACCGTGGCCATCACCCGTCATATTGCCGCCGCCAACGAGCGCTACGGCAGCGCCATTATGCTGGTGTTTGCCCTGCTGGCGGTATGGAGCGTGGTGGGTATCAGTACCCTGACGGTGGAGAACCGCTTTATCGACTACTACAAGAAGTCGACCGAGATCTATCAGGGGATGTCGCTACTGGATCGCGAGCTGGGTGGCACCACGCCGATGGACGTGATCATCGATGCCCCGGCCAGCTTCTTCGCCCAGCCCGAGGAGGAGGCGGCCGCCCCGTTGAGCGAGGAGGATGCACTGTTCGCGGACGAGCTGTTCGCCGACGAGGAGGGCGATGCCGGGCTCACCGGCAGCAGCTACTGGTTTAACGCCTTTAGTTTCAAGCAGGTGGAGGCGATTCACGACTATCTGGACGGCCTGGACGAGAGCGGCAAGGTGCTGTCGCTGGCCACCACCCTGCGCATGTTGCAGAAGCTGGACGAGAATATCCTGCACGACAACTTCGCCCTCTCCGTGCTCTACAAGCGGCTGCCGGAGTCGCTCAAGGAGGCGTTGATCGCCCCCTATATGTCGGCCGACGGCAACCAGTTGCGCTTCAGCATCCGCGTCTTCGAGTCCGACCCCAACCTCAAGCGCGAGGAGCTGATCCAGAAGATCCGCCACGACCTCACCAGCGAGCTGGGGCTGGCCGAGGAGCAGGTGCACGTCAGCGGCATGGTGGTGCTCTACAACAACATGCTGCAGAGCCTGTTCCGCTCGCAGATCCTCACCATCGGTGTGGTGTTCGTGGCGATTATGGGGATGTTCGCGCTGCTGTTCCGCAACGTCTACCTGGCGACCCTGGCGATCCTGCCCAACCTCTTCTCCGCGGCTATCGTGATGGGGCTGATGGGCTGGATGGGGATACCGCTCGATATGATGACCATTACCATTGCCGCCATCGTCATCGGCATTGCGGTGGACGATACCATCCACTACGTCCACCGCATTCGTGAGGAGTTCGAGCTGGACCGCGACTATGTGGCTGCCGCACGGCGCAGCCACAACACCATCGGCCGCGCCATGTACTACACCTCCGTCACCATCACCCTGGGCTTCTCCATCCTCGCCCTCTCCAACTTCATCCCGACGATCTACTTCGGCCTGCTCACCGGTTTCTCCATGGTCGCCGCGATGGTGGCCAACCTGACCCTGTTGCCGCTGCTGTTGATGCGCTTTAAGCCGCTGGGGCCGGAGCGCGTCACGGGGTAGGGGCGCGGATTGAGGCGGGTATGCCGCCCGATTTCGCCTACGGCTGTAGTAGCCCCTGGCGGATCGCCAGGCGGGTCATTTCGGTGCGGCTGGAGACGCCCAGCTTTTTCTTAATGCGCAGGTAGTGGGTGTTGACGGTGTTCTGGCTGATCCCCAGCTCATCGGCGATATCACTGGCACTACGCCCCTCGGCAAAGCCGATGAAGACCGAGTACTCGCGCCCGGTCAGCAGCCCCATGGCGGAGTCGTCGCCACCGCTGCGCCGTACCACCAGCTCCTGGGCCAGCTCGGGGTCGACGAACTTGCGCCCCTGGTAGATGGCCTGAATCGCCTCGCTCAGCAGCCCGGGTGCGGCCCCCTTGCGCAGGTAGCCGTAGGCACCCTCTTCCAGCGCCCGCTCGGCGAATACCGGCTCCTCGTGAAAGCTGAGCATCAGCACCCGCGCCTCCGGCCACCTGGCCAGTAGGCGTACCAGGGCCTGGAAGCCGTCCAGTACCGGCATGGCGATGTCCATCACCACGATATCGGGTTGAAATTCATCATAGAGGCGCAGGCACTCCTCGCCGTCGTTGGCCTCGGCCACTACCGAGACGCTGCCGGTCAGCTCCAGCATATGGCGGAAGCCCGCCCGTACCACACTGTGATCGTCGGCCAGGATGACCCTAATGGGTTCCGCCATGGTCACGCTCCTTATCGTTGTAGTTGGCCAGGGGGATGATAGCTGTGATCCGCACCCCCTGTCTTGCCCCCTCTTCGCATTGAAATTTCCCCCCCAGCGAGGCGACGCGCTCGCGCATCCCCAGCTGCCCCAGCCCATGGTCAGCGCTGCCGGCCAGGCCGCGGCCATCGTCGGTGACCGTCACCGTCAGCGCCTCCTCACCCTCTGCGCCGGCGACCAGTGGGCCGCGCTCGAGGCGTACCGCCACCCGGCGTGCCTCGGCGTGTTTGGCACTGTTGGTGAGGGCCTCCTGCACCACGCGATAGACCGTATGGGCGACCTCGCTATCGAGCCCCTCCAGTGAACCCTCTGCAGTGAACAGCCACTGGGTCTGCGGTTGCAGCCGGCGCCAATCGCCGATCATCCCCTTGAGCGCCCCCTCGAGGCCCAGCTTCTCCAGCATCGCCGGGCGCAGGCGCTGCAATACGCGGCGCAGTACCTCGCGGGTGCTGTCGACCAGCTCGACCAGCCCCGTCGCCACCTCACGACTCTCCCCCTCGCCCTGTGCGGCGTAGTAGTGATCCAGTACCTGGGCCTCGATCTTCATCGCCACCAGGTTTTGCCCCAGCTCGTCGTGCAGCTCGTGGGCGATCTCACGCCGCTCCTCCTCCTGCACCCGGAACAGCTGGCGCGTAAGCTGCCTGTTTTCACCCAGCATGCGCTCGCGTTCCGCCTCCAGCTCAAGGCGCTGGCTGATATCCTCCACCGTGAAGACCACCCGCTCTACGTTCCCCTCGGCATCGAGTACCGGGGCGGCATTGACCGACAGTGCCACACGTACGCTCGCCACGGCGATGGAGAGCTCTACCCCGAACAGGGGGCGGCCACCGTTGACCACTCGCTGGAACGGTAGCGCCGTCTCCCCCAACGGTTCCCCGTCGAGGGTGGTGGCCTGCCACGCCTCGCCCGCTACGCTGCCACCCACCAGCTGTTGGCGTGGGGTGCGCAGCACCTCCTCGGCACGGCGGTTGGCAAAGACGAAACGGCCGTCTCGATTGCTCACCAGGATGCCGGCTGGGCTGGTCTCCATCACCCGCTCGAGGAAGCGGTGCTCCATCGCCAGCTCCTCCTCGGCCTGGGCACGCTGTTCGCGGCCACGCAGCGAGGTGATGCCATAGGCGAGGTTGGCGGCGAGCTCGGCCAGCAGCGAGACCTCCTCCTCGTCGAAGGGGTCGGGCTGGTGGTAGTGCACCGGGGTGTCGCCGGCGTAGATCGCCAGCACGCCGAACACCTCACCCTCCTCGTCGAGCAGCGGCAGCCCCAGCATCGAGTGAAAACCGCGCTCCTCGGCGGCGGCCCGCCACGGCGCAAACGAGGGGTCCTCCCGGAGGTTGCGAATCACACAGGGCTGGCGCGTACGCGCCGCGGTGCCGACCGGCCCCCGCCCGCTCTCCTCTTCGTCCCAGGTGACGGCGATCCGCTCCAGGTAGTCCGCCCCGTAGCCTGCCTGGCTTACCGGGCGCACCCGTTTCTCCTCTCCATGGTCGAGATAGCCGACCCAGGCGAAACGGTAGCCCCCTTCGCCCACTACCCTTTGGCACACCTCTCGCAGCAGCTGCGCCTCATCGGCGGCGAGGATCAGTGCCCGGTTGACACCGGATAGGGTCTTCAGCGCACGGGTCGCCCGCGACAGTGCCCACGCGGCCTGTTTGCGCCGGGTGATGTCCTCATTGACCGCCACGAAGTGACTGATCCTGCCCCCCTCATCGAGGATCGGGGCGATATCGGTCTCCTCCCAGTAGAGCTCGCCGCTCTTCCTGCGGTCGATAAACTCGCCGTGCCACACCTCGCCGGCGCTGATGGTCGCCCAGAGCTCCGCGTAGACCGCATCGGGGGTCTCGCCCGACTTGAGCAGGCGAGGGTTTTTTCCCAACACCTCTTCGGCGCTGTAACCGGTGACCTCGCAGAAGCGACGATTGACGTACTCGATCGAGCCTGCGGCATCGGTGATCACCACCGAGGCGGGGCTGTGCTCCACCGCCTTGGAGAGCTTGCGCAGCTCGGTGGCCTCACGGCGCAGCTCCTCGGTGCGCTGCTCCACCAGGCGTTCCTGTCCCGCCTTCGCCTCCTGCAGGGCGAGGATGTGGGCGCGGATGCGTGACAGGGCGGTAAGGGTGAGGCCGCTCAGCAGCAGCCACACCGCCAGGTGGATGGCGATCATGTTCCGCTGCTGCAGCACCATCGTGTCCATCAGGTGGGTTGAGGGGAAGGTGACGCTGATACCGCCACGCAGGTCACCCAGTTCGTATCCCTGGTCCTCGTGGCAGCGCAGACAGGGCTTCTTGGTCCACAGTGGTGCCATATAGCGGAAGCTGGTCTGCGCGCCGCGGCCCTGGTATTCGGCTGCCTCCAGGGTGCCGCGCTCGAACGACTCGAGGGCGAGATGCTCCCACGGGTCGGCCCTGTTGCCGGGGTTGATCGGTTTGAGGCTGGTGATGTGGATGCGCACCCCGCTCAACTCCTCCACCACCTCGGCCAGCTGGCGGGTCATATAGGCGGGGTTGACCAGCGTGAGGTCGGTGCCGGTAAGGGTGGTGACATCCCGCTCCGGGACCTTCAGGTAGGGATTGGGCGGCGTGACTTCATCCGCCACCGCATAGAGTCCACCGTGGCGGGCGTTCCACAGGCGTGCCGCCTCGATGATGCGAAAGACGAAGCGGCCGCGATTAACGGCCAGCGCCTCCTCCTGGCTCTTCAGCGCCTCGAGGTTCCAGCTCAGCGAGGCGCCGACCACCACTGTCCAGAGGGCGACGGGTAGCAGCCAGAGCCGCCGATCACTGAAGCGGTAACGCGGGGGATGGGTTGTCGCGCTCGAATTCGTCGTCATGGGTGAACTCTATCTGCTTAGGATAACCGGTCACGATAACTGTGACAGTTCCAGGCCACCCTGCCGTGAAAAGCATGTGAAATCAAGCCAGTAAACAGCTTGTTGCCATATATCATCGCTCCACAGCAGTTAGTTAGCCACAAAAATATTTGCCAAAAAAATACTTTATGCTATTGTCTGTAACAGATTGTGTTACACGGCAATCAGTCGGAACTCTTCATCACTGTTCCGCATCGCTTCCCACTGAGTCAGGAGGGCTATGCCCATGAAACGTAAACCAACTCACTCCTCACGCAAGCAGCGCGGTGCCGCTACCATTGAGTACGCCCTGGTCATCGCCGCTGTCGTCGCACTGGCTGGTGCCGTTTTTGACACCGAAGATGGCACCAGCCTCTCCGGCAAAATCATGAGCAAGATCTCCAGTATCTCGCTCTGAGCCACGCCGGGCAGGGGGGCGCAGTTGGCGTCCCCGTCCGGCCTACACTCCCACACACCATGTCTCGTCGTCGATCAGAGTGCGTCGGGCCAACCTCCCCCAGGCATGGAGCGCTTCGAGGTAGCGTGAGTCTTGAACTGGCTATCGCCTTGCCCGCGCTGTTTGGCCTTCTGCTCGCCATTGTCGATTTTGGCGGCTACTACAATGACCGCCTGCTCCTCACCAGCGTGGCCTACAACGGGGCCAAGGCGCGCGCCGCTGCCTGCGGCGTCGATGCGGGGCAGGTGGCCCAACTGGTGGGCGAGAGCAACGTCTCCGAACCGGAGAACATCGTGATTGAACAGGATGCACTCGGTGCGAATCCGTTCCGCCGCTATAGCGTCACCCTTAGCTACCCACGTCCCAATGGGACGACCTCGATCTTTACCCAGCAGCTAGGGGGGCTAGCCAACATCGAAGTGAAGGGGCTGGCAATGTGTGATCCCGACTGCGCCGCCTGTAGCTGATGAGTCTCTCCCTATGGTGAAACAGCGCAAAGAGAACCTGATCCTGATGAGTGCCGCGGCACTGAGCGGTCTTTTAGCCGCCCTGCTGGCACATGCCTACCTGGGGCGGGCCGAGTCGCCCCCATTAGATCAGGGTGCCGCCGCGACCCCGCTACGGTCGGTGGTGATTGTGACGCGAAATATCGCCCGCGGTGAGGCGTTGCAGGTAAGCGACATGACGGTGATCCGCATCCCGGCCACTCCCGGGGCCACGCCGCCGCTGGGCAGACCCGACACCGCCCTTGGGCGGGTGGCCCTGCAACCGCTCTACGCCGGTGAGTGGCTGCTGGAGCAGAAACTCTCCCTCGGGCAGGTGAAGGGTCGCGGTGTGATCGGCCTGCTGAATGAGGGGCGACGTGGCATGCGCATCCCCGCCGATCGGGTCAGCGGCCTGCTCGGGGTGCTGCAACCGGGTGATCACGTGGACGTGATCGCCGTGATCCCGCAGGGCGATGGCCAGGGGATGCTCAGCCGCACCCTGTTGCAGAACGTCACCGTCCTTGCCATCGGTCGCATGGTGGCAGTCCCCGGGGCGGGGGAGGAGGAGGGCGATAGCCGCATGCTGGACGAGGACCTCTCCAGCATCACCCTCGACGTCTCACCCGAACAGGCCGAGGCGGTGGCCCTGGCCCTGCAGGCCGGCAAGCTGCAGCTGGTGGTGCGCAACGGGGCCGACACCGCCCCGGTGGCCACTCGCGGCGCCGACCTGCTCAATCTCTTCGGCGCCGTACTCCCCGTCGATGCCGCCTCACAGCACCGCATCGAGATCCTGGTCGGTGAGGAGTCACGTACCGAGGTCGTCAAGCCATGAAATTACTCATCTTTATAGTGCTCTGCGTTATTGCGATGCCGATTCCGGCGGCCCAGCAGACGATCTACCGCCTGCAGGAGAACGAAACCCAGGTCATTACCATGGCCGGGAAGATTGACCGGGTGGTGGTCTCCGCCCCCTCGATTTGCGATGTCCACGCCCTGAGCAGCCACGAGCTGTTGCTTAGCGGGCGGCGCCGGGGCAAGGTGACACTCATGGTGCGGACCGAGGACGGCGAGCGCCACTCGCTGCAGGTCGAGGTGGGGGGGCGCCGCGCCGCGAGCACGTCGCCATACAGCCGCCGCCAGCAGGCGATTAAGGCGATCCTCGCCGAGCTCGATCCGGCCGGGCGGGTGCGTGCCAGCTGGCAGGGCAAGCGCCTGGTACTGAGCGGTACCGTGGCCGATGAGGCGCAGCGCGAGCGGATCGTTGCCAGTTGCCGTGAGCAGGGCAGCCCGCCCCTCGACCTGATGCAGCTCGACCACACCCCCCAGGTCCGCCTGCTGGTGCAGGTGGCCGAGGTGATCAAGAGCAACCCCCTGCGCAGCGGGGTATCGATGCTGGATAAGCGCGATCGCCTCGGCCTCTTCACCCCGGGCAGCCTCGGCTCCTCGGCCAACTTCCTGCTCGAGCTGGGCAGCGTTACCCCTGGCACTGCCGCCACCCTGCCGGTGGCCCACAACGACGCCTTCCAGGTCACCGTCAATCCGAGCAACAGCTCATTGTTCGGGGTGCTAAGCCTGCTCGAGGGCCACCAGCTGGCACGCGTGCTGGCGCAGCCGACCCTGGTGGTGGAGTCGGGCAAGACCGCCAGTTTTCTCGCCGGTGGCGAGGTGCCGATCCCGATCGCCCAGGAGGACAACACCATTAGTGTCGACTACAAGGAGTTCGGCGTGATGCTCGAGTTTACCCCGCAGGTGGAGGGGGAGGTGATCGCCCTGCAGGTGAGCCCGGAGGTGAGTAGCATCGACCAGACCGCTGGCATCCAGCTCGGCAGTATCGTGATTCCCGGCTTTCGCACCCGCCGCACCGAGACCAGCGTGCGGCTGCGTGATGGCGAGAGCTTCGTCATCGGCGGCCTGCTGCAGGATGAGATGCGCAGCGTGGTCAACAAGGTACCGCTGCTCGGTGACATCCCGATACTCGGTGCGCTGTTCCGCTCCAGCGCCTACGAGAGCGATCAATCGGAGTTGGCGGTGGTGGTCACCGCCCACCTGGTCAAACCGCTGGCCGCCGGCACGCAACTGGAGCTGCCCGGCGTCGACATGGCCCGCCCCTCCACCTCCGACGCACTGCTGTTTGGACGCCTCAGCGAGCGGCGCACCGACGCCAGCCAAAGCTATCCACCCGAACTGCTCGGCCTGGCCCAGCCGCAGGAGGCACCCTGATGGTCGAGTCCAGTTACACCAGTGAGGTGGTACAGCGTCACGCACTGTTGATCAGCCGCGAGCCGGAACTGTTTCGGCAAATGAGCGAGGCACTGTTGCCGCTCTACAGCCTGCTAATGGAGCCGAGCCCGCCGCAACTCTGGCCCGATGACCTGGAGCTGGTGCTGATCGACGCCAACAGCAACGATGAGGAGATCCTTGAGCTGGTGCGTGACTGCGCCAGCCTCTCCCGTGGCCTCGCCCCCTTCCTGCTGCTGCGCGACCGCGATGCCGAGCTGATGCTGAAGGCGACCCGTGCCGGCGCCCAGGGCTTCATCGAGCTGCCCCATGAGCTTCCCCATGCCCTGTCTGTGATCCACATGGAGGAGCGCCGCCGTCGCGGCAAGGGGGGGATGGTCTCGGCCTTTTTCAGCCTCAAGGGGGGGGTGGGCTGCACCTCGCTGGCGGTGAACACCGCCCACCACCTGAGCCAGATGACCGTGGGGCGCACCGTGGTGGTCGACATGAACATGCCGCTGGGCGACATCGCCTTCTACCTCAATGTGCAGGAGGACATGCTCTATTCGATCAGCGATTTTGTGCGCAACCTCGAGCGCTTCGACGAGAAGCTGATCTTCGATTCGCTGTGTCGCCACGATAGCGGCATCTACCTGCTGGGGCTGCCCTCCAATTTCGAGGAGCTCGAGCACCTGACCGCCGCCTCGGTGCGCGCAGCGCTCAACACCCTGCGCCAGTACTTCGACCACGTGGTGATTGACGGCTCCAGCGACCTCAACCCGGTGATGCTGAGCTGCCTCGACGACGCCGACACCATCGTGCTGGTCACCGAGCCCTCGCTCTCCTCGCTGCGCGCTGCCCAGGCGGTCTACGAGCTGGGGCAGCGCCTCGGCTACCCGGAGGAGAAGCTGCGCCTGGTGCTCAACCGCCACACTGCGGTGGGCGAGAACATCGTCGACCTGGTGCTGGCAGCGATGGAGCTGCCGGTCTCGGCACGCATCACCAATGACTACCAGCACTTTCTCGAGAGCATGAACGACGGGGTGCTGCTGCACAGCTATACCCCCGATACGGAGCCGGACCGCCAGATCCGGGCGCTGGCGCAGATGCTCCACCACGGCAGTCCTACCATCGCCGAGTCGCCAGAGCCGGACAGCGCCCAGCAGGCCTCCGCGGGGGTGCTGGGCAGGCTACAGCGGCTGTGGCCCTGGCCGCGACGCCATTGAGTAGCGAGGTGCATCCCCCATGGAACTGAGCCAACGCCTGCGTCAGCCCATTACCCTCAAGCCCGCCACCCCGGCGCCGCACAAGGAGGGCAAGCCGGCCCCCAAGGGGACGGTAGCCGAGCTTGAGGGCAACCCGCTGCACCGCATCAAGCAGCGCTGCCAGCGTCTGGCGGCGGAGGACGAGGCCTTCTACCGCCCCGACAGCCAGGAGACCCGTGCCGACCTCACCCCGCGTATCGAGGAGCTGGTGCGCGAGACCGCGCTGGAGCTGGGCTACCCCCTCTCCGACAGCGAGGTGCGCAAGCTCGGTAGCGAGCTGCTCGACGAAATCTACGGCCTCGGTCCGCTCGAGCCGCTGCTCGCCGACCCCACTATTAGCGACATCCTGATCAACACCCATGAGTTCGTCTACGTGGAGCGCAACGGTCGCCTGGTCGAGACCGATGTGCGCTTTATCAGCGAGGAGCACCTGCGCAACAAGGTCGAGCGCATGCTCTACGCCAGCGGGCGGCGGGTCGACGAGGCATCGCCCCACGTCGACGCGCGCCTGCCCGACGGCTCGCGGGTCAATATCATCATCCCGCCGCTGGCGGTGGACGGCACGGTGGTCTCCATTCGCCGCTTTCCCAACGAACACCTGCGCGTGCGTGAGCTGATCGCCATGGGCAGCCTCTCCGATGCGATGTACGAGTTTCTCGACTGCGCCATCAAGGCGGGGGCCAACGTCATCGTCTGCGGTGGCACCGGCTCGGGCAAGACCACTACCCTCAACATGCTCTCCGGGCTGATCCCCTCGACCGAGCGCATCGTCACCATCGAGGACAGCGCCGAGCTGCGCCTGCAGCAGCGCCACGTGGTGCGCCTGGAGTCACGCCCGGCCAACGCCGAGGGGGCCGGTGAGATCAGTCAGCGCGAACTGCTGCGTAACGCCCTGCGCATGCGTCCCGACCGCATCATCCTCGGCGAGGTACGCGGCGCCGAGGTGATGGATATGTTGCAGGCGATGAACACCGGCCACGACGGCTCCATGGCCACCCTGCACGCCAACAATCCGCGAGACTCGCTGGCTCGCATGGAGCTGATGATCAACCTGAGCGATGCGCAGCTGCCCGACCGCTCCATCCGCCGCCAGATCGTCAGCGCCATCGACCTTATCATCCACATCGACCGCGGCCGTGACGGCCGCCGCCGTATCGTCTCGATCACCGAGGTGGCGGGGCTGGAACAGGACGGCGTGGTGCTGCAGGAGATCTTCAACTTCGAGCCGGCGCCCAAGGGGAGCCCCAGCGAGCTGCACGGCACCTTTCGGGCCACCGGGATTCGTCCGCGCTGCAACGGCAAGCTGGAGCTGGCCGAGTGCCAGCTCGACCCGCGCATCTTTGCCGATCACAAGGGGGTGTGAGGATGGAGACCTTTGTTGTGCTGGCCCTCGCGTTGCTGCTTTCGCTCTCCCTCGCCACCCTGTTGCTCAACTGGCGTATGCAGCGTTATCGGCGTGAACGGCTGGCGCAGCTGCTGATACGGGTCGGGGTCAAGCCGCCGCTGCCGCCGCAGGCGACACGCCCGTTCCTGCGCCTCTCCCTCGCCTGGCTGCCGGGGGGGCGCGGCCGGCGTCTGCTTGCCCACACCGCCGGCCTGCTGCTGCTCGACCTGCTGTTGTTGTTTGGTCCGTTCCAGCTGCAGGGGCCGTTTGCGCTGCTGCTGGGGCTGCCGCTGTTACCGGCGCTGCTGGAGTGGCGGCGTCAGCGTCAGCGCCGCCGCGCCTTTGCCGGCCAGTTTCCGGACGCCCTGGAGGCGATGGTGCGCGGTCTCAGTGCCGGCCACACCATCGATGAGGTGATGCGCATGCTGGCCAACGAGTTTCCGGCCCCACTGGGCGAGGAGTTGCGCACCACCAACCAGCATATGCAGGTCGGCGTCTCCCTTGGCGAGGCGCTACGCGGCCTGGAGCAGCGCATCCCCCTCCCGGAGCTGCGCTACTTCGTCCTGACCCTGCTGGTGCAGCGCGAGTCCGGCGGCCAGCTGTCGGGGATCCTTACCGAACTGGTGCGCATTCTGCGCCGCCGCACTCTGTTCCAGGGACGCCTGCGCGCCCTCACCGCAGAGTCCCGTTTTACCGCCTGGTTCGTTGGCGGTGCGCCACTCAGCTATCTTTGTTACAAGCTCCTGTTTTCCAGGGGTGAGTTGGCGTTTTTTCTCTACGATGCCACCGGCCAGGGGATGCTCACCCTGTCGGTGGCCCTGATCCTCTCCGGCGCCCTGTTGTTGCGCTGGATGATGCACATCAAGTTCTGAGCGATGGCCGGCGGCCCCCTGCTCATCTCCCTGCTCTTCGGCCTCAGCGCGGCCGCCCTCGGCTGGCTGGGCGGCCGCACCCTGCTGAGGCGTCGTAGCGAGCTGGCGATCCGCCGCCGCCTCGGGCTGCGGCGCGGCCTCAAGCTCAACCGGGGGCACCACCCGCCCGCCGCCGTCAGCGCCAGGCGCTGCCCCCTCGGCATGCTGTTGGCCCCCAGCTCCGCGCGTGAGCTGGAGCGGGTGCGCTACCGGCTGGAGCTGGCGGGGCTGCGCCGTGATGACAGCATCGAGCTCTACTACTGCATCCGTTACCTCGGTGCCCTGGCCGTTCTTGTGGCCGGGGGGGCCGGATGGTGGCTGGGGGCGATATCGCTTGCCACGGTGCTGCTGCTCGCCCTGCTCCCCCTCTATTTGCCGGAGCTGTGGCTGCGTTTTGCTGCGATCCGGCGTGAGCAGCAGATCCTGCGCGCCCTGCCCGACTTCATCGACCTCTGCGTGATCTGCATGAGTGCCGGTCTCGGCTGGCTGGCGGCGGTGCGGCGGGTCTCCGATCAACTGGCCCGTAGCCAGCCCGCCATCTGCCAGGAGTTCAGCTACCTGCTCGACCAGGTGCAGACCGGCATGCCGCGCGCGGAGGCGCTACGCGAGTTGCAGCGGCGCAATCCCAGCCGCGAGGTCGGACAGTTGGTGCAGGTGCTGTTGCAGAACGAGCGCCTGGGCAGCGCCGTCTCCGCCGCCCTGAGCGACTTCTCCCGTCGCCTCTATGCCGAACGTGAGCAGATGCTGGAGGAGAAGGCGGGCAAGGTGGCGGCCAAGATGGCCCTGATCACCTTCCCCTTTCTGTTGCTCCCCTTCATGCTGCTGCTGAGCGGTGAGCAGATGGTGAAGCTGTTGAGGGCGCTGATGTGAAAGAGAATTGCGACGTCCTGCTGCTCTCCCTCTGCCTGGTGCTGCCGCTCATCGTCCCCAATACCAGCGAACATCAGCTGGCAAACCTGTTGAGGTTACTCCTATGATGCCTGCCTTGATGCCCGTAAACGCCTACACCACGGCCCTGCTGGTCGGCTGCCTGCTGCTGGGTGGTTGTGCCACCCGCGGTGGGCCCCTCCCGGCCAATCCCGCCCCGGCCAGTGCTGGAAGCGGTGTGGTCGCCAATGCCACGGGCCTCCCCCTTAAGACCCGCCTCTCGCAGGGGGAACAGACTCGCTTCCTGCAGGACTATGCGGAGCTGTTGCTCGCCAACGGCCGCCATAGCGAGGCGCAGAATCTGCTGGAGACGCTGCACCGTAGCCACCCGGATGAACGGCAACCGCTACGACTGCTGGCCTACGCCTATGAGGCGGAGGGGCGCCCCGGCCTTGCCCTGCTGGCGTGGGAGCGGCTGCTGCAGCAGAGCAGCGCCGCCGGTGATGAGGCGGAATATGCCCGGCTGGCGCTGCTCAATCGCCACTTTGCCAGGGCCGAGCAGGTCTACCATGGTTGGTTGCTGCGCCCCACGGCACCACTGCCGCTACGGGTCACCGCCCTCAATAACCTCGGCTACAGCAGGCTGCTGCAGGGGGATGCAGCCTCGGCGCGCCACCACTTTGAGCAGGCGCTGCAACTCGACCCGCTCGACCGGCGGGCCCGGGGCAACCTGGCGCTCTCCCATGAGATGGCCGGAGATTCGGAACGGGCCTCGGCAGAGTGGCAGATCCTCGGCAGGGGGGATGGGACGGCCGGGCAGTGATGAGGGAGGGGGCCATCGCACGACAGCAGGGGGCGGTTACTATCCTGCTTGCCGGGATGATGGGTTTTACCCTGCTGTTTGGCCTCTTCATCCTCATTCTCGCCGACGGCCTGTCGCAGCATGACCTGCTGCAGGATGCGGCCGAGACGCTGGCGCGACCGGCGCTGCACAACCAGATCAGCTACCGTCGTCTTGAAAACCCGAATACCGGGGCCCTGCTAAGCGAACTCGCCGCCGATGCGGACCTGGCGGGGCAGCTGCGCAGCCCCACCATTACCTATGTCTTCGGCAACAGTGACGGCAATAACTTCGAGCCGATCAACGACCCCGATCCCGACCCTATGGTGACTGACTTTAATGCCGTTGCCCTTCAGCTCAGTAGCCCTCTCGCCAGCTTCGGTGTCGGGGCTGAGCTTGGCGAAATCACGGGGCGTTATATCTACCACATCCCCGCCCTGGTCGAGAAGGAGTGCCTCTGCGACGCCCAGTGCCCCGGTGGCCTGCTGAGTGGCCTGCTTTGCCACCTCTCCTGCGCCGTGAACCCCCTGTTGAGTGACCTGTTGGGTCTCGACCTCGAGGGGCTCCTCGATACCCTCACCTGCCTGGGCGAAGGGGGGGCCATGGTGCTGGAGGGTGCCTGGGACTGGCTCTTTCCCCCCAACAGCGGAGTGGTTGAGGTGAATTAATCGCGCGATGGCGGTGGCGGCGCGGCTATAGTTAGAGAGTCAGACGACCATTAAGAGGACCTTGCCATGTCCCGTTTCGCCATCTCCTGTGGGCTGTTGCTGCTTGCCTCAACCCCGCTTTTTGCCGATGACAGTGCCGCCCTTAAGGGGGCGTGGCAGTGCCAGGAGGAGGGGGGGCCCTACAGCCTGGAGTTCCAGGGTGAGGACCAGCTCATCTATAACGGCCAGCCTACCCGTTACCAGCTGTCACCGGGCATTTTGATGGTGGAGGAGGAGTACGGTCCGGTGGGCTACTTCTACCAGCTGCAGGAGGGGGTGCTCTCCATCCTCTCGCCCGACGGCTCGGTATCGCAGTGTCGCAAACAGGCCGCCGGCGCGAAGCCGCCGCGGCAGGCGAAACAGCCCTCGAGGCTGGAGGCACCGGCCCAGGCGACAGGTCAGCCGCAGGCCGTGGTGCCGGGGGTCAACTGGCCGGTCTATGCACGGCCCCAGGGGGCCACCTGGAGCAGTTCCGATCCGCAGGCGCTGGTCTACAAGTTTGCCGGGCGCTGGGACAAGGTCAGCAGCAACACGCTACACAACATCTATCTAAAGCCGGACGGCAGTTACGAGGACTCTTACGAGGCGGGTTACAGCGGTACCTTTAGCGACCAGGGTGGCTACCAGACCGGGGCCTGGGGCGTCGCCGGGGCGGAGCAGGGAGGCGGTTACTGGACCATCCAGGGCACCCTGGAGCGTGGGGTGATCACCCTGGTCGGCCGCGATGGCCGTCGTACAGTGCTCAACTACCGCATCCACGTCCGCAACGGCGAATACTACAACGACGAGTACTTCTTTAACGGTGAGTTCTACACGGTGAAGTATATTTACCGTTAGGGCTGGACTATCCTGCCTGTATAAGGCGACAGCACGATAGATCGCCATTGTAAGGGCCGCTATCCCGGCCCTGGGGATGACAGGGATATTTCTCGCAACATGATGGATGCACGGACACTAATCGTTGTAACGACCGTAGTTCTTTCGATTACCGCCATGGCCATGTTCCTGGCCTGGCTGCTCAATCGCCGCATGGCGGGGGCCGGTAACTGGACCCTGGGTTATCTCTCCATCGCGGCAGGTACCCTGCTGCAATCACAGCAGGATACGCTACATCCGCTACTCTCTATCGGGCTGGCCAACCACGTCATTGCGGCCGGTTTCTATATCTGCTGGCTGGGTACCCGTCGCTTGCAGGGCAAGGAGGCTATCCCCCT
>JBNKUL010000079.1:0-6289 GCA_050298555.1 Thiohalomonadaceae bacterium | reverse complement strand
TGCATGAGATCCTCGATATCAAACACGGCGGTATCGAGAAGTACGGTTTTCACTGTCACGACCTGGGGACTTCGGTCTCCATCGACAGGTTGCTCGATGAAGCGGAGAGTTGTGGTGCCGTCGCCGTGCTTATCTCCACTATCGTTACTCATAATGATGTCCACTTAGGCCACATGCGCGAGTTGTGCCGACAGGCCGAAGAGCGTGGTGTGCGAGACAGGTTGTTGCTGGCGGCCGGTGGCGGTCATGTCAGTGACAGGGTGGCCAGGGAGTGCGGTCTCGATGCCGGTTTTGGGGCTGGGACGAAGGGGTGGCAGGTGGCGAGCTTCCTGGTCTCAACACTACGTGAGCGCTTATGACGACACCCTATCTCACCATCGACCTTAAAAAGATCGAACACAATAGCCGCACCATCGTCGCGCTGTGCCGACAACACGGCATACGCGTCACCGGTGTTACCAAGGTGGTGTGCGGTAATCCCGAGGTGGCCGCGGCGATGTTGCGTGGTGGCGTGGAGAGTATTGCCGATTCGCGGCTGCAGAATATCGAAAGGCTGAGGCGGGTGGGTAGCGACAGTGAGTTGATGCTGCTGCGTCTACCGGCCATCTCCACTGTCGCAGAGGTTGTTGCCACGACTTCAATGAGTCTCAACTCAGAACTGGATGTATTGCAGTCCCTTTCAGAAGAGGCGCAACGGCAAGGCAAGGTCCACGGTGTGATTTTGATGGTCGAGCTTGGCGACCTGCGCGAGGGGATACTATTCGATGAGTTGTTTGGGATTGTCGAACAGACTCTCACCTTGCCGGGGATTCGCATAGTCGGCCTCGGTGCCAACCTCGCCTGCTTCGCCGGGGTGATGCCGTCGGAAAAGAACATGCAGCAGCTGGTAGAGCTGGCCGAGATGGTGGAGTCGCGCTTCGGCCTGCAGCTGGACCTTATCTCCGGCATCAACTCCAGCGGTCTGGAGCTGATAGCCGCCGGCAAGATGCAGCAACGCATCAACCACGCCCGCATCGGCGAGGCGATCCTGCTGGGGCGTGAGACCACCCACCGCAGACCCTGGCCGGATACTTATCAGGATGCCTTTACCCTCAAAGCCGAGATCATCGAGTTGAAGGAGAAACTGTCGCAACCAACGGGTGAACTGGGGGAGGACGCCTTCGGCCATATGCCGCAGTTTACCGGGGAGGGGACCATCCTGCGTGCCCTGCTCAATATCGGTCGAGAGGATATGGTGTTGGAGGGGATCGCCCCGCTCGATGATCGGTTGCAGATTATCGGCGCCTCCAGCGGTTATCTTGCGCTGGATGTCAGTGCGGCAAAGGGGGAGTTGAAGGTGGGCGATCTGTTGGGCTTCTCCGTTAACTACAGCGCCCTGCTGGCGGCGATGACTTCGGGGTATGTAGAGAAGCTTGTGCTTGATTCAGAGGTTGCACCCCCATCCGAACCTTCCCCCTAAAAGGGGGAAGGAGCCATTCCCTCCCCCTTCCAGGGGGAGGGTTAGGGTGGGGGTACGGACGTAAAGATATGCGGTGTTCAAGGAAGAATGAAATGACCAAACGTCGTCGAGTCAAACCAGTAGCCAAGCAATACTCACGCGCATTACGCAGTACCATGACCGATGCAGAGCAGCGTTTATGGCAAGTGATACGCAGGCGGCAACTGGGTGGAGTGAAGTTCCGCCGTCAGCATCCACTCGGTACATATATCCTCGATTTTGTCAGCATTGAGGCGAAATTGATTATCGAAGTTGATGGCGGCCAACACGGCGAACAGCAAGATTATGATCGGAAGCGTACCCAGTGGTTGCAACAACAGGGATACCGTGTGCTGAGGCTCTGGAATAATGAGGTGTTGCAGGATATAGATGCGGTGAAGGAGCGGGTATGGATAAGCTTGAAAAGTGAGGACTAAAAACATGCGCATCGTCGTAGCCCTGGGGGGCAATGCCCTGTTGAAGCGCGGTGAGCCGTTGACCGCGGAGAACCAGCAGCGCAACGTGCGGCTCGCCGCCGAGGCGCTGGCGCCCCTGGCCCGTGAGCACCAGTTGATCATCACCCATGGTAACGGCCCGCAGGTGGGGTTGCTGGCCTTGCAGGGGGCTGCCTACCGTCCCGACGAGAGTTTTCCGCTGGATGTTCTCGACGCCGAGACCGAGGGGATGATCGGCTACCTCATCGAGCAGGAGCTGCGTAACCAGCTGCCGAGCGACTATCAGTGCGCCACCCTGCTGACTCAGATTGAAGTGGATGCGGCTGATCACGCCTTTTTAACGCCAAGCAAACCCATCGGCCCCGTCTACACCACGGCGCAGGGCGAAACGCTGGCTGAAGAGCGCGGCTGGCAGATGGCCGTAGACGGTAACGGTCTGCGCCGCGTCGTCGCCTCGCCCAGACCACGGCGAATCCTCGAACTCGATGTAATCGAACAGCTCGTCGCAGGCGGCGTAACGGTGATCTGCGCAGGCGGCGGCGGTATCCCCGTGGTGCGAAGAGAGGATGGCAGGCTCAGCGGTATCGAGGCGGTCATCGACAAGGACCATGCCTCGGCACTGCTGGCCCATCAACTCGATGCCGATGCCTTTCTCATGCTGACTGACGTGGATGCGGTGTACCGCAATTGGGGAGCGGAGGGGGCTGAGGCGCTTGGTTCAGTTACCGTCGCCGAGCTTGAGGCTATGCAGTTTACCGAGGGTTCCATGGGGCCCAAGGTTGAGGCCGCCTGTGAGTTTGTCCAGCAGGGCGGGAAGTTGGCCGGGATTGGGCGTTTGGTGGAGGCTTCTGATATTCTCGAAGGACGCGCGGGGACGCGGGTTGTCCACGCGTTGGGTTAGACTGCCTGTACCACAAAATCACATAGGACAAGCGCCGGTCACACGTCATGCTCACTATCTCCCAACTATCCAAGAGACTGGGGAAACGCGAGGTCATCAAACAGCTTGAACTGGAGATTGGCGCCGGCCAGGTGTTTGGCCTGCTCGGGCCAAACGGTGCCGGTAAGACCACCCTCATTCGCATGATTATGGGCTTGCTGCATCCAGACAGTGGGCGGCTTGAGCTGTTCGATGGGGAGGAGCCCGGCAGCGACGCAGCGCGTCGATTGATTGGCTACATGCCGCAACAGGTATCGCTCTATCCCGGCCTGACCGTGTGGGAGAACATCCTCTTCTTTGGCCGCCTCTACGGCATGGAGGAGACGCGGCTGCTGTCGCGAGCCCGCGAGGTGATGGAAATGGTGGAGCTGGAGGGGCGGCGCGATGATGCGGTCGCCACACTCTCCGGCGGGATGGCCCGGCGCACCATGTTGGCCTCGGCGCTGGTTCACGAGCCGCGCCTGCTGATCCTCGATGAGCCGACGGCAGGGGTCGACCCGCTACTGCGTATCCGCTTCTGGCAGTGGTTTCGCCAGATGGAGGAGGAGGGCACCTCGATTATCGTCACCACGCACAATATCTCCGAGGCAAAGCAGTGCGACAGCGTGGTCTTTCTGCGCGACGGCGAAAAGCTGGAGCAGGGCAGTCCTGGAGAGATCATGGCGCGATATGAGTGTGACGACCTGGAGGATGCCTTCGTCGCCGCCACCCTTTCACGCCACGGCGGTAATGCTGCGGAGGTAATGAAACCGTGAACGCACGCTGGATAGCCTGGCGCATTTTGCGCGAGATTGTACGAGACCGACGCACCGTGGCCTTTCTCCTGCTGGTCCCCTTCGTGGTGATGACGCTGATCTACTTTGCAGTGGCGGAGGATGAGAGCGTCAAGGTGGGTGTGGTGACCCGTGGCGTCGCCCGTCTGTTTGACCGGGACATGATTAACGCCATCGCCACCGAGGATAATGTGGTGCTGGTGGAGCTGGCCATCCCTGACGAGGAGATCAGGCCCAGGGTACTGGAGCGGCTGATACAGGATGAACTGCGCCAGCGTCATGCCGATGTGATCCTCTATATGGATCAGCAGCTGTTGGTCGACCGCTTCGACGGCAAGCGCGGTGTGCTGCACCTCTATATCGAGGGTACCCACCCGACGCTTACCGCCACGGCCTTGAGTGCAATCTCTAACGCCATGGACGACCTGGCGGCGGCGATGCCCACCGTGATCGATGCCGAGTGTTCGGCCAAGTGCGCCAACTCGGTCAATTCGCTGCCGATGGAGCTGGAGGAGCACTACCTGCACGGCTCCGAGGATTATCGCCTGGTGGATTACTTCCTGCCGGTGTTCCCCCCGTTTTTTGTCTTCTTCTTTACCTTTATCCTCTCGGCGATCTCGTTCCAGCGTGAGCGGGTCAACGGCACACTGGAGCGGCTGCTGGTGGCGCCGGTCAGTTTTGCGCAAATCGTCAGCGGTTATGTCGGCGGCTTTATGCTGTTTGCCACACTGCAGGCCACGATCATCATTAGCTATGTGCTGCTTCTGGTCAGCTTCCCCGTCACTGCCGTGCAGGTGGTATCGATTGGCGTGGTAACACTGCTCATGATGATGATGGGGTTGATGCTGGGCCTGCTGGCCTCATTCCTGGCTCACAACGAATTTCAGGCGGTGCAGTTTATTCCGCTGGTGATCCTGCCGCAGATCTTCCTTAGCGATATGATCTGGGATGTGAAGAGTTTTCCCTGGTTCTTCCAGCTGCTCTCCTGGCCGCTGCCGCTTACCCATGCCAATGCGGCGATGCGCGACCTGTTGCTCAAGGAGCTGCCGTTGTGGCAAAGCTGGCCCGAACTGCTGATTTTGGTCGGCTTTATCGCGGTTACCCTGCTAGCACTGATTGTGGTAAGTAGAAGGCGTACTATCTAAGTACCTTTGTGCAGGGCCTCCACAAACCGCTGAATCACCGCCTCAAGTCCTTCTTCTCCGGCGTCCTCATACTCATACCGGGCCCTGACCACCGGCTTATCAATTTCAATAAGCGACGCGATATCACAGGGCGTTGCGGAAACCACTACATCGGCATCAACGGCGCTAATGGTCTCTCGTAGCGACGCCAGCTGTGAGGGGTAGTAACCGACGGCGGGAAGTACATGGCCGATGTGCGGGTATTTTTCATACACCGTTTTAATCTCACCGCAGGCCGCCCCTCTCGGGTCAACGATCTGGGCAGCCATCGCCTCTCTTGCCGCGACATACCCGGCGCCGTAGGCCATGCCGCCGTGGGTGATGGTGGGACCGTCCTCCACTACCAGTACGCGCTTGCCGCGCACGGCCTCCTCGTCGTCCAGTTTTACCGGGGAGTTGCCGCGAAGGATACGCGCCTGAGGGTTGATGTGGCGTGCATTCTCTTCGACCGTTTTCAGGCCCTCCTCTTTGGCGTTGTTGCTCTTGGCGATCAGTACCACATCGGCCATACGTAACACCGCTTCGCCTGGATGGTGGGAGAGGGCATGGCCGGGGCGTAGCGGGTCGGTGAGGACGATATGCAGGTCGGGACGGATGAAGGAGAAGTCGTTGTTGCCGCCGTCCCACAGGATGACGTCGGCCTCCTGTTCGGCCTGGGCGAGGATCGCACCGTAGTCGACCCCGGCGTAGACCACCGTGCCGAGGGCGATGTGGGGTTCGTACTCCTCGCGCTCTTCGATGGTGCAGTCGGCACTGTCCAGGTCTTCCATACGGGCGAAGCGCTGCACCGCCTGGCGCTCCAGTTCGCCATAGGGCATGGGGTGGCGTATGGCCGCCACCTTGAGGCCGCGTTGCCTTAACTGCCTGGCGATCCAGCGGGTGACCTGCGACTTGCCGCAGCCGGTACGCACGGCGCAGACGGCGATCACCGGCACCTTGGCCTGCAGCATGGTGTGTTGCGGTCCGAGCAGTGTGAAGTCGCTACCGGCGCCCAGAGCGATGGCGGCGCGGTGCATCACATGGTCATAGGGGACATCACTGTAGGCGAATACCACCTCATCGATCTGATGCTCGCGGCAGAGCGTTGCCAGCTCCGCCTCATCGATAATAGGGATACCCTCGGGGTAGAGCGAGCCGGCCAGGGCGGGAGGGTAGCGGCGACCTGCGATCTCAGGGATTTGGGTCGCGGTGAAGGCGACTACCTCGCACGCGGCATCGTCGCGGTAAACCATGTTGAAATTATGAAAATCACGGCCGGCGGCGCCCATGATTACCACACGCCTTTTTCTGCTATTCGCCATTGTTATTTCCTGTCCCTATGGTTACATCCCCAGCTGCGAGAAGAAGTCGTTGCCCTTGTCGTCGACGATGATAAAGGCGGGGAACTCCTCCACCTCGATACGGTAGACCGCTTCCATCCCCAGCTCCGGGTAGTCGATCACCTCCGATTTGGTGATGCT
>JBNKUL010000078.1:0-6851 GCA_050298555.1 Thiohalomonadaceae bacterium | reverse complement strand
AATGCAGCACCACCGGCTGGAGCAGCAGTTGCGAAAGGTGTTGGCGCAAGGTCCCGACGTCTTCGGCATCGGGGCTGAGGTCGAGATAACGGCTATAGTCCTCGGCAGCGGCACGGGCACAGCCCAACAGCTCGAAGATTCGCCCGCGGTCACGGAAGCCCTCCGGTGCATCGGGCTGCAGTTGCATGATCTTCTCCTGCACCCGCAGCGCCCGATCCACCTCCTTGCTCTGCAGGTAGGCCTGCTTAAGGCGGCGCAGCATGCGCAGCACCAGGTGGCGGTCATCGGTATCGCTGAGGAAGGCGCGCGGCGACTCGGCCATCACCTGATCACCGAACTGGCGCCGCAGCTGCGCCTGCAACTCCTCCTCCTGCAGCTGTACACCGCCTGCCACCGGGTCGATCACCACCCCTGCCTGATCATCCTGAAAACGCACCAGGAAGCGGCCGGGGAAATCACAGCCCACCAGCGGCAGCCCCAACCAGCGCCCGACGCTGATGTAAAGCAGACCCAGGGTCAGGGGCTCGGCATAGCGCTGCTGTAGCACCCGGTGCAGCAGGATCTGCTGCGGCCCGGCGCTATCACTGGGCGTGGCGTGGAAACCGGCGACATTGAAGAGCTGGTCGTTAAGGGCAAAGAGGGTATCGCCCAAGGGTGCCTGCGGCCCCAGCCGTGCTGCGGTCGCATAGGCAATGTCTCTCACAGCTCTCACCGATGAGGCAGTATCCACCGCCGCATCCAGCTCATGCAGCGGCCGCAACAACTCCTCCACCAAGTCCTCCGCCGGGTAGAGTCTCATCTGGTTAGTCATGGGGGCTGCCTCATCGGGTCACCTATGCTGAGTAGCACTAAGGCAAGTATAGACGAGACTGAAATGAAGCAAGCTGCCGCGACCCGGATGGGCCGCGGCGATGAGGGTGAGGTTTAGTCCTCGATAGCGCGAATCAGGGTGACCTGCTCGGTCTTCGGCAACACCTTCTGCATCGCCAGGCGGGTGCCGGCATTGAGCAGGATGGGGCCGTGAAGATTTGCACGAATGGCCTTTTCGGAGGTGTCCGCCTCTTCACCGTTACGCGCCAACAGCAGCAGGATGGAGATCTCCTCCGGTGCATTGGCCTGCAGCAGTGCCGCATCCTCATCACTAATGGTGAACTGGTAGGCAAAGTTGAAGCTCTCGGGCAGCGCCACGGAGAAGATCACATCGGGGGCATCGATGGGCTGCATCAGGTAAACGGTGGGATCCTCGTCCGTATTGAAGAGTTTGTACTCTTTGTACTGCTCGAACCCCGGGATGCCCTGGGGAAAGGTGATGATAGTTTCAGGATCGATCTCCTGCTCACCGAAAAAGACGGAATTGACCTTCACTGTGGTGCCTCCTGTGTGGGTTGTTGTCACGGCAATCTAACATAAAAACCGGGCATACCCTAACCCTTGGGCAGCTCCTTCCAACGCTTCTCCAACCGCGGCACCGAGACCGGCTCCAGCGTCTTCAATCCCTGGGCGAAGAGCGAGACGCGTAACTCCTCCAGCAGCCAACGGAAGTGTATCAACTCGGCCTCGCCACAATGTTCCGCTTTGTCACAGCGCTGCCAGTAGCGCTGCCACAACGGCTGCATGCTGCGCAGCGATGAGCGGTCGCGATTGACGTCGGCACGCAGCTTCTCCAGCCGCTTCTCTATCGCCTGCAGATAGCGCGGTAGTTGCAGCAACCACTGCGGCGGCGTGTTGGCGGCAAAACCGGGGTAGATGAGACGCCCCAGCTGGTCGTTAATATCGTTAAGGCTCTCCAGCCAGTTGGGCGCAATGGAACCCTTGAGCGCCTTCTTTACCGTATGGTGCGTCGCCAGTGCCGCCGCCACCGCCTGCTGCAGTGCCTCGGCATCGGCGAGCAGACGGCCACGGGCCTGCTCGGCCATCTTTTCATAGTCGCCACGGCGGCGAGGCGGCTCTGCAGTGACGAACAGCGCCTGCTCCACCGCCGCATAGATAATCTCCTCCACCAGCGCCTCGCACTTGCCAAAGGGCATGTAGTGCATGCACATCTGACTCTGCTTTTTCAGCTCCTTGCGCAGGTATTTCAGCTTGTCGCCCACCGCCAGCATGAAGAGGCGCCGCACCCCGGCGCGGTGGGCGCGGGCCGCCGCCTCCAGCGATTCAAAGGGGCGCACCGCCACGCTCTCCCCCTCGTCCACCAGGGCGGGGAAGGCGTTAAAGGTGAGGCCGCCACGCTCCACCGTCTCCTGCTCGTTGAGGCTATCGAAGTCCCAGCTTGTAAGCCCTTCGCGCTCCCACTCGTAGTGTGACACCGCGTGCAGGCTCTCCCTGATCTCACCCGCCAGCTCCGCCTGAACGGCGGCAAGGTCACGCGATTCGCTAATCGTCTTGCCGCGCTCGTCGATAACGCGAAAGTTCATCCGCAGGTGGGCCGGCAGTGAGGCGATATCCCACGCCTCCGGCTCCACCTTCACGCCGGTCATGCGCAGCAGCTGGTGGGTAAAAGCATCGAGCAGTCCCCGCTCGCCCGGCCTGAGCGTGTCGATACAGGCGGAGGCGAAGTTGACCGCCGGGACGAAGTTGCGCCGCTGCGCCTTGGGCAGGGACTTAATCAGTGCGATCAACTTCTCCTCCAGCAGCCCCGGTACCAGCCACTCGAAACGTGCGGCGTCGAGTTGCGCCACCGCCGCCAACGGCACGATGAGGGTGACGCCGTCGGCCGGATGGTTGGGTTCAAAGTGGTAGTCGAGCCTGAGCGCCATGCCCCCCACCTGCATCGTCGAGGGGAAGGCGTTGTCGCAAACCGTCTCATCCTGGCGCAGCAGCTCCTCGCGCGTCAGGTGCAGCAGCCTGGGGTTGTTGCGCTGCTCGCCCTTCCACCACTTGTCGAAAGACTTGCCGCTGTAGATCCCCTCGGGGATGCGTGCATCATAGAACGCGTAGAGCACCTGCTCGTCGACCAGGATGTCGCGGCGGCGCGACTTCGCCTCCATCTGTTCGATCTCTTCGAGCAGCGTGTTGTTGTCAGTAAAGAAGGCGTGACGGCACTGCCACTCGCCCTCGATGAGCGCGCCGCGAATGAAGAGCTCGCGGCTCACCACCGGGTCGATGGGACCGTAGTTGACGCGACGCTTCGGCACGATGAGCAGGCCGAACAGGGTCACCTGCTCGTAGGCGCTGACCTGGGCAGGGCGCTTCTCCCAGTGCTCTTCCAAATAGACGCGCTTGAGCAGTCCCTTTGCCAGCGGTTCCAGCCATTGCGGGTCGATCTTCGCCACGTCACGGGCGAACAGCCGGGTGGTCTCCACCAACTCACCCGCCATGATCCACTTGGGGGCCCTCTTTGACTGCGAAGAACCGGGGAAGATCACCAGGCGGTTGTTGCGCGCCCCCAGATATTCGGTAAGCGGTTTGCGCTTCTTCTTGCCGCTCTGTTTGGGATTAGGCTTTTGTTCACGCTCGTCCTTAAGGCCGATGTTACTCAACAGCCCGCTCAGCAGCGCCCTGTGCACCGCCTCGTAACTGGCCGGTTCTTTATTGGGCACAAGCTTCATCTCGCGCACCTGGGCCATCAACTGGCCGTGGATGTCGTGCCACTCGCGCATCCGCAGCCAGGAGAGGAACTCCGCCTTGCACAGCTTGCGCAGCTTGCTCTTGCTCAGGTGGCGCGCCTGCTCATGGTAGTAGTCCCACAGGTTGATATAGGCGAGGAAGTCCGACTCCTCGTCGGCGAAGCGCTTGTGCTTTTCATCCGCCGCCTGTTGCGACTCCAGCGGCCGCTCGCGCGGGTCCTGGATGGTCAGCGCGGAGACGATGATCAGCACCTCGTGCAGGCTGTTCTCTTTATCCGCCTGCAGCAGCATGCGGGCGTGGCGCGGGTCGAGCGGCAGGCGTGCCAGGCGGCGGCCTGTCTCGGTGATGCGCTTCTTGCTATCGACCGCGCCCAGCTCCTGCAGCAGGCGGAAGCCGTCGTTAATGTAGCGCCTGTCCGGCGGGTCGATAAAGGGGAAGGCCTCGATGTCGCCCAGCCCCATGATCAGCATCTGCAGGATCACGCTGGCGAGGTTGGTGCGGCGGATCTCCGGGTCGGTGAACTGCGGGCGGTTGTGGAACTCCTCCTCGGCGTAGAGGCGAATGCAGGTGCCCTCACTGACACGACCGCAACGCCCGGCACGCTGGTTGGCCGAGGCCTGGGAGACCGGCTCGATCGGCAACCGCTGCACCTTGGTACGGTGGGAGTAGCGGCTGATACGCGCCAGGCCGGGGTCGATAACGAAGCGAATGCCCGGCACCGTAAGCGAGGTCTCGGCGACATTGGTGGCAAGAACGATGCGCCGCCCGCGGTGCGCCTTGAAGACCCTATCCTGCTCGCTGGCGGAGAGGCGCGAGAACAGCGGCACCACCTCGGTGTCGCGCATTTTGTGTTTGGAGAGCAGCTCGGCGGTCTCGCGAATATCGCGCTCCCCGGCGAGGAAGATGAGGATATCGCCCAGCGGTTCGATGCGGGCCAGCTCGTCCACCGCATTGAGGATGCTCACGCCCATGTCGGCCTCCTTCTCCTTGCCCTCGATGAGCGGGCGATAGCGCAGCTCCACCGGGTAGGTGCGGCCCGAGACCTCGATCACCGGCGCGCCGCCGAAGAACTCGGCGAAGCGCTCGGTGTTGATGGTGGCCGAGGTGATGATGAGTTTGAGGTCGGGGCGCTTCGGCAGCACCTGCCTGAGGTAGCCGAGCAGGAAGTCGATGTTGAGGCTGCGCTCGTGGGCCTCGTCGATGATGAGGGTATCGTAACGCTCCAGCAGCGGGTCGGACTGGATCTCCGCCAGCAGGATGCCGTCGGTCATTAACTTGATGTGACTGTGGTCGCCGCCGTGCTCGGTAAAGCGCACCTTGTAGCCGACCGCCGCCCCCAGCTCCGTCTTCAGCTCCTCGGCGATACGCGAGGCCACACTGCGGGCGGCGAGGCGGCGCGGCTGGGTATGGCCGATGGTGCCGGCGATACCCCGTCCGAGGTCGAGGCAGATCTTCGGCAGCTGGGTGGTCTTGCCCGAGCCGGTCTCACCCGCCACCACCACCACCTGGTGCTCCTCGATGGCGGCGGCGATGGCCGCACGGCGGCCGCTGACCGGCAGCGACTCGGGGTAGTCCGGTACCGGCGCCGTCTCCCGCCGCTGCCTGAGCCGCGCCTGGGACCTGGCGATCGCCGCCTCCACCTGGGCCAGCCCCTTGTCGAACGGCTTGCCTGCACGCTTGCGACGCCACAGGCCGTCGAGGCGACGGCGCAGGGTGCGGCGCTCGAGCAGCATGCAGCTCTCAAGCTCGGCTATCAGGTTTTTGAACTGGGCATCCACGGGAAAGGTCTGAGAATAGCGGGGAAAATCATCGGATAAGAGTTTAGACTTGGATCTTAACCGAGATAGTTAAGGAGTGACCACCGTGAGCCTGCGAAACACCTTCCCCCTATTCACCGCACTGCTAGCAATACTACTGCTCGGCGGCTGCAGCTCCGCCAACGTCGTCAGCAGCAGCGAGGGCCCGAGCCTGCGCGAGGCACAGATGGCGCCCTATGACGGCCCCAGGCCGCGCATCGCCGTCTCCCCCTTCGAGCGCAAGACCGCCATCCAAGGCGGCGGTATCGGCAAGGGGCTCTCCGACATGCTGGCCAACGCCCTCTTTAACACCAACCGCTTTATCGTGCTGGAGCGCGAGCAGCTGCACGAGGTCATTGCCGAACAGGACCTGGCCGATACCGGCCGTTTTAAGGAAGAGACCCTCGCCCCCAAGGGGGAGCTGGAGGGGGCCGAGTTCATCATCAAGGGCACCGTCACCCAGTTCGAGCCCAAGTGCAGCGGCGGCTCGCTGCTGCTGATCAGCGGCCGCCAGTCCTGCGTCGCCATCAACCTGCGCATTGTCGACGTGCGCACCGGGCGGGTGGTCAACAGCACCACCGTCGAGGGGACCTCCGGCACCGCCGGTGTCGGCCTGCTGTTCAGCCGCGGCGAACTGCCCATCGGTCTCGGCGCCTGGAGCAAGACACCGATGGAGCAGGCGCTGCGTCAGTGCATCGAAAAGGCGGTTAACCACATCGTCGCCACCAAGCTTTGAGGGCCCTCGTCCCCCTCCTGGCCGGGCTGCTGATCATCGCCTGCAGCGGCCCGCAGGTGCGCAGCGGACCCAGCGACACCATCGCCGAGATCCTGGCCCGCCCCTACGACGGGCCGCAGCGCCGCCTGGTGATCGCCCCGCTGCGCGACCACAGCAGCGGCAAACAATCGATCGGCAAACAGCTGGCGCTGATGATCGACACCGACGATCCGCCCAGCGCGGCATCGATCCTCGGCGGCATTCAGCTGCTGCTGGGCGACGCCCTCTTCAGCAGCGGCCGCTTCACCCTGCTGGAGCGCGAGGGGCTGGGAGAGCTGCTGGCCGAACAGGACTTCGACGCCCCGCTCAGCGACGAGGCACAGGCGACGCTGGAGGGGGCCGAACTGTTGCTGCTCGGCGCCGTCACCGCCTTCGACACCGGCAGCGGCGGCGGCTTCGCCTTCCCTATCCCTATCCGCCTCGGCGACGACGACATCGGCATCCTCGATGTGGAAATGCGCAGCGCCTACGTGGCGATGGACCTGAGGCTGGTGGAGGTGAAGACGGGACGAGTCATCGCCACCACCGCGGTCGAGGGACGCACCCGCAAATTCGGCGTCGCCATGAGCAAGTTCTACCGCATCGGCGGCGGCAGCCTTCACCTGCCCGGCATCCTCAGCTACTACCAGAACACCCCGATGGAACAGGCGATTATGAAGATGGCGATCGCCGCCACCCAGGGGCTGGTGGAGAGTATCGATCCGGAGGTGGCG
>JBNKUL010000077.1:0-57363 GCA_050298555.1 Thiohalomonadaceae bacterium | reverse complement strand
CCATAGCGGGTACCTTGTGCCTCCACGATTTCAGCGGAGGGTAAGCGCATGAGTGCATTGATCTGTGGATCGATCGCCTACGACACCATCATGGTGTTCCACGACCAGTTCAAGAACCACATCATCCCCGACAAGGTGCACATGCTTAACGTCGCCTTCCTGGTGCCCGACATGCGCCGCGAGACCGGCGGTTGCGCCGGTAACATCGGTTACAACCTCAAGCTGCTGGGCGGCGAGCCGAAGATCATGGCCACCGTGGGGCGCGACTTCGACCCTTACGCCGACTGGTTCGAGCAGTGCGGCATCGACACCCGCCACATTAAGGTGATCGACAACAGCTACACCGCGCAGGCCTTTATCACCACCGACAGGGACGATAACCAGATCACCGCCTTCCATCCCGGTGCCATGAGCTTCGCCCACGAGAACAGGGTGGAGGATGCCGAGGGGATCACTATTGGTATGGTCTCCCCCGACGGCCGCGACGGCATGATCGAGCACGCCCGCCAGTTCGTCGAGGCGGGCATCCCCTTCATCTTCGACCCGGGCCAGGGGCTGCCGATGTTCGATGGTGAAGACCTGAAGAAATTTATCGAGCAGGCCACCTGGGTGGCGGTCAACGACTACGAGGCACAGATGCTGGAAGAGCGTACCGGCATGAGCCCGCACGAGATCGCCGAGCATGTGGAGGCCCTGATCGTCACCCGTGGCGGCGAAGGCTCGCACATCTATACCAGGCAGCACCGCCTGGAGATCCCCTCCGCGCCGGTGCGCGAGGTCAACGACCCCACCGGCTGCGGCGATGCCTACCGCGCCGGCCTGCTCTACGGCCTGATGAACGACCTCGACTGGGAGACCACCGGTCGTATCGCCTCACTCTGTGGTGCCTTCAAGATCGAACAGCACGGCACTCAGAACCACCGCTTCACCCTCGACGAGTTCAAGGCTCGCTACAAGGACGCCTTCGGCCACGGCTTCTGATTCCCTCTATGTAGGCTGGGCAGCAATGCCCAGCGCCCCCCCCCCTCTCTACTGATGGTGAATGCCGGGCATGACTGCCCAGCCTGTCGCCAGACACAAAAAAAGGGATAGGGGGAGGACCCCTATCCCAAGTCTGCATTTACTACCAGGGAGGTATTAGGTATCAGCTGCAACCCTTCGGGCGCGGCAGGCCGGCGATCTTGTTGGCCGACTTGATCAGGCCGTAGGGGAACAGCTCATAGATGTACTTCTGCGAGCTGCGATCGGCGCCGAACTTCTTCTTCATAATCTTGGAGAAAACACGCGGCTCGGCCACGATGCCGGTCTCACTGAAGTAGGTGCGGGCCTCGTTGATGATGTCCCAGTGCTCATCGGTCAGCTCAACCTTCTCGTTGGCCGCAATGCCGTTAGCCACGTCTACGGACCACTCGCTCAGGTCCTCCAGCCAACCGGCCTCGCTCAGTTTGATGCTCTTGTCTGCGATATTCAGTTCCATCGTTCTGTCCTCAATAAATATCGGTTAAACCGTCTGTTGCTAATTCTCTATGGGCACCCGGCTTAATAACCAAGTGAGCTTGTTGGTTAATGTATAGAGACCAACAAAAATAGTCAAGTATTATTTGTCGATAAATTTCCAGCCGTTTGCAGGAGGGCGATTTCAGGGAAAAGGTGGGGTGTTTTTAGGGGGGGGAAGCGGGGTTGCTACTCGCAGGGGCCATCAAGGCCCCGCGTTGATTACTAGTGCCTGGTGCCACCATCAATGACGATGCTGGCCTGTTTCTCTGGGGCCTTTTTTTTGAGCTCGGTGGTATGGGAGCTGCCGCCATCAGCGTGGCGATATTGGGTATGGGAGGGGACGGCATCCTCGGTAGGCAGGGTTTTCAGGCGCTCGATGACGGTAACGGCCAGTACGGCGATAAGAGCGATAGCGGCGCTGATGCCGGCATGGTGGGCAACGAGGGCGGCAACGGCCAGGGTGGCAGCGGCGATGAGGATGCTCTTTTCTACACGGCGCAGCAGCTGCTGGTTCGGCGTGTGGGATGCGGCAACATGGGCGTAGTTCATCGGAGGCTCCTGCGATAGGGTGAAAAACACCTCGCGATGATAGCCGGGGCCGCGTGAAGGGAGTGCTAAGGGAGTGTTAAAGAAGCGTTAAGGCGCAGAGTTTGAAGGGGTATCGCTACTAAAGGAGAGTTCGGCCCGGGTGCCGCCACCTGGACGGTTGCTTAGCGCTACTTGCCACCCCTGGCGCTCGCACAGTCGTTTAACCAGGGAGAGCCCCAGGCCGGCGCCACTGCTCTGTTCGCCGCGCACATAGGGGCGGAACAGCTCGCTGCTGTCACCTCCTCCCAGTCCCATGCCGCTGTCCTCGACCATGATGCTGTGGCTATCCAGGGTGACCACAACCTCACCGCTCTCGGTATAGCTGAGGGCGTTGCGTAGCAGGTTGGCCAGCACCATCGCAAGCACGGTGCGATCTGCCCGGACCACGGGGGGCTCGACCACCGTCAGGGCGAGGGTGACCGCCTTGCCGTGGTGCAGGTCGCGGTAGCGCTCTACCAGCTCAGTGGCCACCGCCACCGTATCGCAGGGCGGCTGTTGTAGCCGCGGCCCCTCCTGTTCGCGCGCCAGCGCCAGCAGGGCGCCGGAGATCTCCCCCATTTCCGCCACCGCCCGAGCGATGCGGGCGATGCGCTGGCGGTTCCGGTCATCGAGCTCAGGGTCGGCGAGCAGCAGTTCGGTGGCGCCGTTGATCACCGCGATCGGGGTGCGTAGTTCATGGCTGACATCGCCGGTAAAGAGGCGTTCGCGCTCGATAAAGTCGTGCAGCCGTAGCAGGTAGTCGTCGAAGTCGGCCGCCAGCCTTTGCACCTCCACCCAGGGGAATTGCCCCGCCAGTGGCTCCAGCGGCTCCTCTGGCCGCAATCCGGCGACGCGCCGCGCCAGCTCGTCGACCGGTGCGATTACCCGGCCGGCCAGCCAGTGGCCGGCCAGCGCGGCGATGGTGGTGATTAGCAGTACACTGCCGGCGAGCAGCAGCAGGAACAGCTGCTCTCGCCGTTGCAGGGCGCTGGTGTCGTAGAGCACCACGTAGCGCTGCTCACCGACGTCGCGTGCCGCGGCGCGGTAGGCGATCCCCTCCAACTCCAGCTTATGCTGCCCCGGCTTAAGTGCTGCCACCGCGGCTGGAACCGCCGTATCGCCCTGGGGCGAGACCACAAAGGCGCGGATAGTGGCGGTGCGTTCGGGGAGCGATTGGGGGTTGCGGGCGCGCCGAGCCACGTAGTCATCGAGCTCTGCGCTCAGGGTGTCGTCGATGAGGCGCTCCTCCAGGTCGTGGGAGGAGAGGTAGACCACGACTGCCAGGGTAAGGCTGACCACGCCGGCGAACAGCGCCAGGGTGACCGCGACGCGGTGGCGCAGGCTCTGCCTAGCGCTCATCCGGGGCCGCCAGCTGGTAGCCGATACCGCGTATCGTGTGCAGTAGTGGCACCTCACCGTCGTGGTCGACGGCACTGCGCAGGGCGTGGATGTGGGCGCGAAGGGCATCGCTGTCGGGCGGGGTGTCGCCCCACACCTCGCGCTCCAGCTCCTCTCGTCTCACCACAGCGGGTGAGCGTCGTATCAGCGCCTCCAGTATGCGCAGTGGAATGGGGGCGAGTTCGATGCGCCTTCCGGCACGCTCTACCCGCAGGCGATCGGTTTCGAAACTGAGGTCATGCGCCCGCAGGGTTTTGTGTGCCGTCTCGCCGCGCCCGCGCCGCAGTAGGGCCTGCAGCCGCACCTCCAGTTCGGGCAGGGCAAAGGGCTTTACCAGGTAGTCGTCGGCACCACTGCCGAAGCCCTCCAGTTTATCGTTCAGGGTGTCGCGGGCAGTGAGCATCAGGATCGGGGTGTCGCCGCCACCGGCGCGAAAGTGGCTGCACACCTCCAGGCCGTCCATTCCGGGCAGCATCAGGTCGAGGACGATGACGTCGTAGCGCTGGCGCTGGGCGAAGTCGAGTCCGCTGGTACCTGTGTAGGCAACGTCCAGGGTGTGGCCGTGCGACTCGAAGAAGTCGCTCAGGTTCTCCACCAGGTCGGGATTGTCCTCTATCAGTAGTAAGTGCATACACCCTCTGTGCTGTGAGCGGTTGCCCGTCTTGCAGTGGCCATCATACTACCGTGGATGGCCTGAGTCAGAGGGAGGGGCCAGCTAGCGCAATGTGAGCTGCGAGCTCACCAGACGACAGGCGTAAAAAAAGGGATAGGGCCTCTGGCCCTACCCCTTTTCTGCGTTACTACCAGGGAGGTATTAGGTATCAGCTGCAACCCTTCGGGCGCGGCAGGCCGGCGATCTTGTTGGCCGACTTGATCAGGCCGTAGGGGAACAGCTCGTAGATGTACTTCTGCGAGCTGCGATCGGCGCCGAACTTCTTCTTCATGATCTTGGAGAAGACACGCGGCTCGGCCACGATGCCGGTCTCGTTGAAGTAGGTGCGGGCCTCGTTGATGATGTCCCAGTGCTCATCGGTCAGCTCAACATTCTCGTTGGCGGCAATGCCGTTAGCCACGTCTACGGACCACTCGCTCAGGTCCTCCAGCCAACCGGCCTCGCTCAGTTTGATGATCTTGTCGTCGATATTCAGTTCCATCGTTCTGTCCTCAATAAATATCGGTTAAACCGTCTGTTGCTAATTCTCTATGGGCACCCGGCTCAATAACCAAGTGAAGTTGTTGGTTAATATACAAATACCGCGTAGTTTGGTCAAGTATTTTGTTGGTGTTTATGTAACCTGTTGATTGATATAGGTTATGTTTGCTGGGGGTGGGTGCTGAAAACGTTCGGCTGGTACCTTGGGCTGCTGGAGCTTGAAACCCAGAACGATTCAGCTTAACTGTGGTGAAGAACTATATATAAAGGCCAAACCGTGAATTCTGTAAATACGACGGTAGTGGGGGGCAGGGCCATTATCAGGGGGATCCTGGCCCTCTTGTTGCTGTTTCCTGCCCTGGTTAGCGCTGCCACTCAGGTCAATATCGGCGTTCTCGCAAAGCGCGGTGCCGAGAAGACCGTGGAAAGATGGTCAGCAACCGCTAACTACCTAACAGAGCAGTTACCAGGGTATCAATTTCAAATCATCCCACTGGACTTTAGTGAAATTGACGGTGCGGTAAGGCGTAGCGAGGTTGAATTTATCCTGGTGAACTCCGGGATCTACGTTCAGCTGGAGAGAAAATTCGATGTCTCCAGAATCGCGACGATGAAGAACCGTGTAGGAAACAAGGGTCTTTCGAAATTTGGTGGTGTGATATTCACCCGCGCTTCACGCAGTGACATTAATTCCATCGAAGATATAAGAAAAAGGCGCCTAACGGCCGTTGATGAGACATCGTTGGGGGGATTCCAGATGGCCTGGCGGGAGCTGAAAAGCTTTGATATTGACCCCTACAAGGACCTGGCTGAATTGCGCTTTGCCGGTACCCATGACCAGGTTGTTTATGATGTCATTAATGGTAAGACCGATGTTGGTACGGTAAGAACCGATACCCTCGAGCGTATGGAAGAAGAGGGAAAAGTCGATCTTCAAGCCATCAAGGTGTTGCACCGGGAGGGTGAGGAGCACGATTTTCGCTATCTCCACAGCACCCAGCTATACCCCGAGTGGCCAATGGCCCGGCTGAGAAGAACACCGAATGAGCTTGCCGAGCAAGTTGCCATCGCACTGATAAAGATGCCTGAGGATAGCCGTGCGGCAATGCAGTCCCAGACAATGGGGTGGACAATACCACTCAATTACCAGGGTGTGCACCGCCTGTTTATGGACCTTGCTCTTCCTCCCTACGAAAAAAAGCCCATTAGTTGGCGGGAGTTTGTGGTCGAGAACTGGCTGTCAGTCACCCTGTTGCTGCTCGGTCTGTTAGTGACGACTGCACTCTCTTTCATCCTTTACCAGACAAACAGGAAACTTAGTTTTGCCTCGGTCGGGCTGGAAAGGGCACGCGATGAGTTGGAGTGCCGTGTGCAGGAGCGCACCCATGAGCTGGAAGAGAAAGAGCAGGAGCTTGAAGTGCTGATCGAAAATCTGCCAAGCATGATATTCGTCAAGGATGCAGAGGACCTGCGTTTTGTGCGCTTTAACCGTGCAGGGGAGAAACTGTTGGGAATATCCCGCAAGGAACTGATAGGGCGTAACGATTACGACCTGTTTCCAAAAGAACAGGCCGACTTTTTTACCTCGAATGATCGCGACGTGCTTGAGTCGGGTGAAGTAAAAAAGGTAGATCAGGAGGAGATCGATACCGCGCAGGGGAAACGAATTCTTCATACGCGTAAAGTCAGTATCAATGATGAGGAGGGGCGGCCAAAATTCCTGCTCGGTATCTCCGATGACATCACTGAGCGGGTGAGGGATCAAGAGGCATTGCGTGAGAGTGAGAGCCTTTACCGCTCATTGGTTGAAACAACCGGTACCGGTTACCTGGTTCTTGATGAGAATGGGCATGTGGTGGATGCAAACCAGGAGTACGTCCGCCTCACCGGTCACAGCGCAATAGAAGAGATAGTCAATAGGAGAGTGGATGAGTGGGCGGCAGACTACGATAAGGAACGTAACATAGAGGAAGTGAAAAAGTGTTTGCGTGCAGGCTATGTGCGTGACCTGCAGGTGGACTATGTGAACGGGGAGGGGGGTGTCGTTCCGGTAGAAGTCAATGCCACGGTGGTCGAGACACAAGGCGGAAAACAGATCATCGCACTGTGCCGTGATGTGAGTGAAAGGAACCGCATGCAGGAGTTGATGGTGCAGACAGAGAAAATGGTGTCAGTGGGTGGCCTGGCGTCGGGCATGGCGCATGAGTTAAATAATCCGCTGGGGGCGATCCTGCAGGGGTTGCAGAATATCAACAGACGAGTCGCGCCTGATAGCGAGAAAAATAGGGAAGCGGCACGGGAGCTGGACCTCGATTTGAAGCTAATGGCCGATTATCTTGAGAAGAGGGGTATCTATCGAATTATGCAGCAAATGTCCGATGCGGGATTGAGGGCGTCGGATATCGTGAAATACATGATGAGATTTTCGCGTAGTGCAGAGGTCCAACATTCGCCAGAGAACCTCATTAAGCTTGTCGATAGTACACTGTCGTTGGCGGCAATAGATTATGAGCTGGACACGAAGTATTCGTTCCGCACTATTGAGGTGGTGCGCGAGTATGATCAATCGGCAGGCGAAGTGCTTTGCGCGGCATCGGAGATTCAGCAGGTGTTACTAAATCTATTTAAAAATGCCGCGCAAGCCTTGCTGGACAAAGTGTCCGGTGGTGTCCGTGCGGTTATAACGGTGCGCATTTTCAAGAAGGATGGTATGGCGTGTGTTGAAGTTGAGGACAATGGGCCGGGAATGAGCGAGGCTACGCGAAAGCGTGTATTTGAACCGTTCTTTACCACGCGACGTGTTGGCGAGGGAACCGGGCTAGGTTTATCTGTCGCCTACTTCATTATTACGCAGGAGCACCGCGGGACGATGAGTGCTCAATCGTCACCAGGGAAGGGGGCGACGTTCAGGGTCTGTCTACCGCAAAACTAATTAACCACCTAGTGTCGAATCTGCCAGCAGCGATGGATATGCGGATTGCGCTTAAAGTCCTCCGGCAGGGTCTTGCGACTAATCTCCTCAATCCCAAAACTACTTAACGCCGCTTCATCGAGCTTAAACTTCCTGAAGTTGTTGGAGAAGAGCAGCAGCCCCTCTTCCGATAACAGCTTCATGGCGTTTTGAATCAGTGCCACATGGTCGCGCTGTACATCGAAGCTCTCCTCCATGCGCTTGGAGCTGGAGAAGGTGGGCGGGTCGAGGAAGATCAAATCGAACCGGTCACCGCCACGTTTGGCCTGCTCCCTAACCTGCTCAAGGAGCCAGGCAGTACAGTCGGCCTGGATGTAGTCGTGCTCGGGGCCGGTGAAGCCGTTGAGTGCCATATTACGCTTGGCCCAGTCGAGGTAGGTCTTCGACATGTCGACGGTGGTGGTTGTGGCCGCTCCACCGGCGGCGGCGTGCAGGGTGGCGACGCCGGTATAGGCGAAGAGGTTGAGGAAGCGTTTGCCCCTGGCCTGCTGCTCGATCAGGTTGCGCGTGATGCGGTGGTCGAGGAACAGGCCGGTGTCGAGGTAGTCGCTGAAGTTGACCAGCAGGCGGCAGCTCCCCTCGCGAACCTCGTGAAAGGCGCCCTGGCTGGCCTGTTTTTCGTACTGCGCCTTGCCCTTCTGTTTCTGTCTTACCTTGTAGAAGAGCTGCTCGACCGGGATCTCCAGTACCTGCGGGATCACCGCCAGTGCCTCCATCAGTCGCTGGCGCGCCTTCTCCGCGTCCACCGTCTTTGGCGCCTGGTACTCCTGCACGTGTACCCACAGCTTGTCGCCTTGATAGAGGTCGACGGCGACGGCGTACTCTGGCAGGTCGGCGTCATACAAACGGTAACACTCCACCCCTTCGCGCCGTGACCACTTGCCCAGATGCTTGAGGTTTTTACGCAGGCGGTTGGCGAACATCCGTGCCCCCTCACTCTCGGCGAGGCTGCTGTCGATCTTCGGCCCCCCAGTCACCTCGGGCGCTTCGCCCTCTGCGGGTACGCGGTAGAGAAAGAGTTGGCACTCGATGGGGCCGTTGAAGAGGTGGTCGGGCTTGCGCCGGGTGCGCAGGCCGACGTAGGCGGCCAGTTCCGGGTTACCGGTGAAGACGGCGGCACGCCAGCCGGGCAGGTCGGCCTGCAGGCGGCGGCCCAGTTCGGCATAGAGGCTTTTCAGCTCATCGACCTCACCGAGCCGCTCGCCGTAGGGCGGGTTGACCACCAGCAGGCCCGGGTTATCACCGCCCGGCTTCGGCAGTTCGCCCAGTTCGCGCTGTTCGATGCGGATGTAACGTCCCAGTCCGGCGCTGTCGACGTTGCGCAGCGCGGCGGTGACCGCCTGCGGGTTGGCGTCGAAGCCGCGGATCGGCGGCAGCCTCTTCAGGCCGATCTTGCGCCGCTCCTCGGCCTCTTCGACAAGCTGGTGCCACAGCTTGCCGTCGTGGCGGCGCCACCCCTTGAAGCCAAAGTGGTCGCGGTAGAGGCCGGGGGCGATATCGGCGGCGAGCATCGCCCCCTCGATCAACAGCGTCCCGGAGCCGCACATGGGGTCGAGCAGGGCGCCGCCCTTGTCGGCGACGAAGGGCCAGTCGGAGAGCAGCAGTATTGCCGCGGCAAGGTTCTCTTTCAGCGGGGCGATCACCCCCTCGGCACGGTAGCCGCGTTTGTGCAGGCTGCCGCCGGAGAGGTCGATGTTGATCTTGCCGCTGTCGCCGCGCAGGTGGAGGTTGATACGCAGGTCGGGGGCGTGGACATCGACGCCGGGACGCTCACCGAACTGCTCGCGAAAGCGATCCACCACCGCGTCCTTCACCTTGAGGGCGGCGTACTTGCTGTGGCCGATGCTGGAGTTGGTGACCGAGCAGTCGACCGCCAGGGTGCCGGAGGAGTGGAGGTGCTTCTCCCAGCGGATCGCCTTCACCTCCTCGTAGAGCTCTTCGGGGGTGGCGGCCTTGATGGTGGTGAGCGGCAGCAGCACGCGGTTGACCACGCGCCCCCACAGGCAGAGGCGATAGGCGGTCTCCAGCTCCCCCTCGAAGGTGGCACCGGCGGCGGAGGGGCGGATCTTCTGCGCCCCCATCTCGCGCAGCTCGCGCGCCAGCAGTTGAGACATCCCCTTGGGGGCGGTGGCAAAGAATTTCATCGGCGTGATCGCATCAATAGTGGGGCGGAGGTGTCTCTTCCGACATCGGTGCTACGGCAGAGGGGGCCATCTCCTTGACCAGCGACTTGAGGAAGTCGATCTGCGCCTGCAACTCCTCGATGCGCTGTTGTTGTGCCAGCGAGGTGGAGGTCAGCTCCTCGATGGCGGCCTCCTGGTAGGCGATGCGGGTTTCAAGCTCTTCGATGCGGTCTTGCATGGCGGTGTGGTCGTACTGTGAGAACAGGGGGCGCATTGTATCACGCGTCGTCCTTCGACCACCGCCCCACATTTGCTAGAATTCCGTTCCGGTCCCCCAGACAAAGGATGAGAGTGTGAAAAGAGTTGCCGCCGCCCTGCTGCTGAGCGTTGCGCTGTTCGGCTCCCCGCAACTGCGGGCCGAAGTCAGTTACAGCGGCAATGCCGCCGCCACCATGATGAGTGCGATGTGGGACTTTATGGAGTGGTTCCTCGGCCAGCGCAACAACAGCTGGCGCTCCCCCTACACCCTGGGAAGCCCCTATACCCTCTACGCCCGCTCACTGGGGCTGCCGAGGAGTGCCAACAGCAACCCCTATCGAAACCGAGACTACTGGGACGACCCCAATAACCCCTGGGTCGATATGCAGTCGCTGGACGGTACCTGGCTGGCGCAGTCGGGGGAGTACTGGTACGTGCGCGGTAACCGTTTCATCCTGGTCAACCGCAACGAAGAGAAGACCCCCGGGGAGTTCATCGTCGAGGGGGACTTCATCCTCACCCGCCTGCCCTGGGGGGAGGTGGAGTTCGAGTACCGCCAGATGGACGACGCGCTGATGCTGCGCGACGTCAGCGGCCGCATCATGCTGCTGCGTCGCATCGAGGCGGGTGGGTGGAACTGGTAACTATTCCGCCTCAATAAACTCCAGCGCCGTCTCCACCAGCTCCTCGGCATAGAGGTCGAGGAAGAAGTGGTCGGCCCCGTCGACGACATGGGTGGCGATGTTGTCGTGTCCCGCCAGCTTCGCCATCTTCTCCCGCAGTCCTTTCACCACCTTGTCCTCACTGCCGACCACGACCAGCACCGGTTTGTCGATCTGCTTGAGCAGGGTGGGGGTGTCCATGCGCGTATCGGGTTTGTAGTAGGAGACGAAGGCGGCGGCGCTGGCGCTGGTCTCGGGGCAGTAGATGAAATCGAGCTGTTTCATTGCCGCGTCGCCCTTGCCTTCGGCGACCAGCTTCTCCGCCCTGGCGAGCAGCGGTGCCAGTGCCTTGCCGTAGCGGCTCTTATAGTCTTTGGCCGCATACTCCTCGCTCCATACCTGCGGGGCGACCAGTACGACCTTGCTGATGGCCGCCTCATCGCGCTCGGCCGCGAACCAGGCGGTCTGGTTGCCGCCGCGTGAGTGGCCCAGCAGTACCACGGACTGGACGCCCTGTTTCTTCAGCCACTCCAGCCACAGGCCGATCTCGTCGAGGGCATCGGTATGTTTGTGGGTGTGGTGCACGGCACACTTGTACATCCCCTCCCTGTCGCTGAGGCCGAGGGAGAGATTGATCGCCAGCGAGCTGACTCCGTTCTCCTTAAACAGCTGCTGCAGGGTGGTGATGATCTCCATGCGGTTGTGGGCCAGGGTGCCGTGGGTCATCAGTACCACCGGACCCTGCTGCCAGGCGTCGGCGGCCTTCTCCAGGTTGGCGGTAATGGCCAGTCCGTCGTGATTCAGCTTATGCTCCTCAGCCTGCGTGCTGGCGGCGATTAGGAGCAGGAACAGGGCGACTATTTTTTTCATTCGTTAAGACTCCGGGGTGGGTTTCATTGCTTGTTATTCAGTGGGCAGGCCGCTCGCCTGCCACTCGGGGTAGCCGTCCTCGAGACGGCGGGCATTAAAGCCGTTTTCGCGCAGCCGCGCCACCGCCTCGAAGGCGAGGATGCAGTGGGGGCCGCGGCAGTAGGCGATCACCTCATGCCCCTGCTCGAGCTCATCGAGGTGCTCCTCCAGCTCGCTCAGCGGAATGTTGATGGCGCCGGCCACGTGGCCCGCCTGGTACTCCTCGTGGGGGCGTACGTCGAGCACCGTTACCAGGCCGTCACGTACCCGCTCCAGCAGTTCGGCGTGGGCTACCGGCTCCAGGCTGTCCTTGGTGGTGAGGTAGGTCTGCACCAGTTGTTCGACCTCGCCCAGGTGGCGCTCGGCGGTGGTGCGCAGGGCGCTGAACAGGGCGATCACATCGTCGTCACTAATGCGGTAGTAGACCTTCAACCCCTCCTTGCGACAGGCCACCAGCCCCGCCTGGCGCAACTGCTGCAGGTGTTGCGAGGTATTGGCCACGGTGAGGCCCGATACCTTCGCCAGCTGCTCCACGCTGCGCTCCCCCTGGGCGATAAATTCCAGCAGTTCCAGGCGGTTGCCGTTGCTCAGAGCCTTGCCGACGCGGGCGAACTGGGCGAAGAGCTGCTGTTTGAAGTTACCTTGAGCCATGTTTTTCCTTTCGTTTGCACTTTAATTCAAGCGATCACTTGAATGGCGAATTCTATTCAAGTAGTCTCTTGAATAGTTGTCTGGCGTTCCAGTATAGCAGCCTGAACGAAGGCTGCGGAGGAGGAGTGAGATGGAGTTGAGCGAGTGGTTGATGGCCCACGAGAAGCCGGTGCGTATGGGCTTCTTCTTCGGCATGTTGGCGGTGATGGCCCTGTGGGAGCTCATCGCGCCGCGCCGCGCGCTGAGCGTCTCCAGGGCGGTGCGATGGGCTAACAACCTGGGCATCGTCTTCCTCAACAGTTTCCTGCTGCGCATGATCTTCCCTGCGGCAGCGGTGGGTGTCGCCGCCTTTGCCGCCGAGAATGGCTGGGGGCTGCTCAACTATTACGAGCTCCCCTTCTGGCTGGCGCTGGTGCTGACGGTGGTGGCGATGGACTTCATCATCTACCTGCAGCACGTGCTGGTGCATGCGGTGCCACTGCTGTGGCGTCTGCACCGCATGCACCATGCCGACCTCGACTACGACGTCACCACCGGGGCGCGCTTCCACCCCATTGAGATCCTCATCTCCATGCTGATCAAATTCGCCACCATCGTGGTGCTCGGTGCGCCGGTGGTGGCGGTGGTGATCTTCGAGATCGTTCTCAACGCCACCGCCATGTTCAACCACGGCAATGTGCGTCTGCCGCTGGGACTGGACCGCTGGCTGCGCTGGTTGCTGGTTACCCCCGATATGCACCGGGTGCACCACTCCACCGAGGACGACGAGGCCAACTGCAACTTCGGTTTCAGCCTGCCCTGGTGGGACCGCCTCTTCGGCACCTACCGCGACCAGCCGCGCGGCGGCCATGAGGGGATGACGATCGGTATCCACAACTACCGCAGCACGAAGGAGGTGAGCTGGCTGCCCGGTATGCTGCTGCTCCCCTTCCGGGGCAAGGTGAGCGGTTACGCCATCAACCGCCGTCAATGGACCAGGGGCAAAGATGAATAAGGGAGTGCTGCGCATCGTCGTTGCTGTCCTGCTCATCGCCGCCATCGCGGTGGCGATACAGTACCGCGATCAGTTCGACGCCGAGCGTCTCGCCCAATGGGTGGAGGGTTTCGGCGCTGCCGGGCCGCTGCTCTTCATGCTGCTCTATGCCCTTGCCACGGTACTGTTCCTGCCCGGCTCGGTGGTGACCCTGGTTGGCGGTGCCATCTTCGGCCCCGTCTGGGGCACCCTCTATAACCTCACCGGCGCCACCCTCGGCGCCACCCTGGCCTTCCTCATCGCCCGCTACCTCGCCGCCGACTGGGCCGAACAGAAGAGCGGCGGACGCGCCAGGCAACTGAAGGAGGGAGTAGAGGCCGAGGGGTGGCGCTTCGTCGCCTTCGTGCGGCTGGTGCCGCTCTTTCCCTTCAACGCCCTCAACTATGCGCTGGGGCTGACCCGCATCCGCCTCAGCCACTATGTGATCACCTCCTATCTCTGCATGCTTCCCGGTGCTATCGCCTACACCTACCTCGGCTATGCCGGGCGCGAGGCGGTGGCCGGTGGTGAGGGGATGGTGCAGAAGGGATTGCTGGCGCTGGCGCTGCTGGCGGCGGTCTCCTTCCTGCCGCGCCTTATCGGCCGCTTGCGCCCGGGCCCAAAGATGGAGGTGTCGGAGCTCCGACAACAGGCGGGAGATGTTTTGATCCTCGATGTACGTAGCGAAAAGGAGTTTGTCGGCAAGCTGGGCCACATCCACGGCGCACTCAATATCCCGGTCGAGGAGCTGGTGCAACGCGTTGCAGAGTTGGATGCCTATCGTGAACGTCCTATCGCCATCGTCTGCCGTACCGATGTGCGCTCCGCTAAGGCCGCCTTACTGCTGACCAAGCGTGGCTTTTCTGAATTGCACGTGGTGCGCGACGGCATGACGGCCTGGAATGAAGCGGGTTATACGGTAGAGGGCAGGGACGAGTCCGGCGAGTAAGTTCTGGATGCGGGTTATTTCAAGGGCCGCCGAAACCGCCCATAGAGGTAGGGCAACAGCAGCACGGCGATAACCAGTGTGACCATGCTGACCAGGTCGAGCAGGCGGGCCCCCTCCTCGCTGAGCAGGTTCATGCCGCTATGGCCGATGTAGGCGTATACGGTGAGTCGTGGCAGCAGGCAGAGGGCGTTGGCGGCGGCGAACTGTGCCAGTGGGATGCGGCTCAGGCCGAAGGCGTAGTTGGAGAGGTCATAGGGCACCATCGGGATCAGTCTTATCAGGGCGACAAAGCGCCACCCCTCACGTTCCACCCCCCGTTTTAGTTGATGCATCTTTTCGCTCAGGTGGCGCTCCACCATCTCCGATGCCAGGTGGCGAGAGATGAGAAAGGCGAGGGAGGCCCCCAGCGTCGCCCCGGTGACATTCAGCAGCGCCCCCAGCCACGGCCCGAACAGGGCGCCGCCGAGCAGGCAGAGCAGGGGGCTGGGAAGAAACAGCACTACCACCAGGGCGTAGAGCAGTATGAAGAGGAGCGGGGCGAGCGTGGGGTGAGCGGCGAGCCACAGGGAGAGTTCATCAATAAGTGGTACCGTTCCACTACTGCCCGCCACTGCGGTGGCAGGCAGCAGCAGGGCGACGGCGCAGAGGCGGAGCCACATGCCGCGTTCAGGCCTGGGAGCCTTGTGGCGCGTGCTCCTGTTCATCTTCCTTCGGCATCTCCTGCATTAAGAAGAAGTTGAGGGCGGTCCGGATCACGGCGATCGCCCCCAGTTTGCCGATTTGGTCCCAGCTCGGCGAGATGGCGGTGGCCAGGATGTCGGCCCCCAGTTCAAACTCCAGTGCCAGGGCGAGGTAGCGGGCCAGCAACAGGCGAACCGAGAAGTAGTCGTGGCCGCCGTTGCCGAGCAGGATGCGCAGAAAACCGAGCAAGGCAACTACCACGCCAATGGCGATGATTAATGCTCCCACGGTTTCCACCCCGAGCTTGAGCCACTCCACCGCGTGAATGATCACATCTTCGATACCGTGAAGGGTATTGCCGGTGGCGATTGTCTGCACTGGTTCACTCATGAAAAAAATCCTGTTTTGCTGTTGTTGTGAGTGCCGTCCCGTAGAATTCTACTCTCTTGTGCCAACAGGGAATGGCGCTTAATCTGAGAGTATAGCGAGAAACCAGATGGACAAAACGCATGGTTGAGAAGAGTAACGACTGGCATCAGCTGCTGTTCAACGCCGGGCATGACGGCCTGGGTGGCGTGATTATCATCGTCGCACTAATCGGCGCGGCGTTGCTGCACCAGATGCGCGATGAGCGCAAGATACTGTACAACACCCTGGGCTTTTTCCTCTTTAGCGTGGTCGGGCAGTACCTGGCGGCAGTGGTGGTGGCCCTGGGCCATGTCGATATCGGTGCCTCTCTGCGTGAGGCCTTTATCATCGCCGAGGGGCTGGCCGTGATTCGCCTTGGCGGCCTCTTTCTCTATCAGGTGCTGCTGCCACTGGTACGCCTCTCACCGCCCAGCATTATCGAAGACATGCTGGTGATCATCGGCTACCTGGTGTGGGGCATGTATCGCCTGCACGAACACGGTGTTGAGCTGAGCAGCCTGGTGACCACCTCGGCGGTTATCACCGCGGTGATCGCCTTCTCCATGCAGGACACCCTGGGCAACATCCTCGGCGGGGTTGCGCTGCAGCTCGACAACTCCATCAAGAAGGGTGACTGGATCAAGGTGGACGATGTGGTGGGGCGTATCGTCGATATCCGCTGGCGCTCCACCGCCATCGAGACGCGCAACTGGGAGACGGTGATCGTCCCCAACAGTGCGCTGATGAAGAACAAGTTCCTGGTGCTGGGGCGGCGCGAGGGACAGCCGGTGCAGTGGCGTCGCTGGATCTGGTTCAACATCGACTACCAGTCCAACCCCTCGCAGGTGATCCAGGTGGCGGAGGAGGCGGTACGTACCGCCGACATTTACGGCGTCTCCAACGACCCCGCCCCCAACTGCGTGATGATGGACTTTGCCGACAGTACGGGACGTTATGCCCTGCGTTACTGGCTCACCGACCTGGCCAAGGACGACCCCACCGACTCGCAGGTGCGCAGCCATCTGTTCGCCGCGCTGCAGCGCGCCGGACTCCGACCGGCATGGCCGCGCCAGACGGTACACCTGGTGAAGGAGAGCGAGAAGCTGGCGGCACAGCGCCATCAGGACCATATCGCCGAGCGCGTCTCCCTGATCAAACCGCTGGAGCTGTTCGCCCAGCTGAACAAGAAGGAGCTGCGTCTGGTGGCCGAGCGCCTGGTCTACGCCCCCTTTGCCAGGGGCGATGTGCTCACCCGCCAGGGGGCGGTGGCGCACTGGCTCTATATCATCACCGCTGGTGAGGCTGAGGTGGTGCTGGAGTCGCCCGATCAGTCGCAGCAGCCGCGCCAGGTGATAGGGCGCATCACCGCCGGGGGCAGCGGCAGCTTCTTCGGTGAGATGGGACTGCTTACCGGCGAGCCACGTAGCGCCACGGTGATCGCCGCCAGTGATGTTCTCTGTTATCGTCTCGACAAAAGCGCCTTCGAGGACATCATCCAGGCGCGCCCCGCCATCGCCGAGGAGATCTCGCAAATCATGGCCGAGCGGCGCTCCGGTCTCGACAGCGCCCGCCAGGACCTCGACGAGGCGGCGCGCAAGGCGGAGATGGCCCGTCACCAGGGCGAGGTGCTGGCGCGGATTAAGCAGTTTTTCAATTTGTAACGGGATTTATTACTGGGCGAGTGACAGATGTTTAGCGGAATCGTACAGGGCACCGCCGAGGTGCTGCGCATTACAGAGAAAGAGAATTTCCGTACCCACGTGGTGCGCCTGCCCGAGGCGCTGTTGCCGGGGCTGGAGCCGGGCGCCTCGGTGGCGCACAACGGCTGCTGCCTTACCGTGGTCACCATTGATGGCGATGAGGTCGCCTTCGACCTGATGCAGGAGACCCTTAAGGTGACCAACCTGGGCGAACTGGAGGAGGGCGGCCGGGTCAACGTCGAGCGTGCGGCACGCTTCGGCGACGACATCGGCGGTCACGCCATGTCGGGCCACATCCTCACCACCGCCGAGGTGAGCCGCGTTATCGAATCGCCCAACAACCACCAGGTCTGGTTCCGCCTGCCGCAGCAGTGGATGAAGTACGTCTTCACCAAAGGCTATATCGGCATCGACGGCATCAGCCTCACCATCGGTGAGGTGGAGGGGGACGAGTTCAACGTCAACCTCATCCCCGAGACCCTGCAGCGCACCAACATCGGTACGCGTAAGCCGGGTGATCGCATCAACATCGAGATCGACCCGCAGACCCAGGCCATCGTCGACACCGTCGAGCGGGTGATGGCCGAGCGCGGCGCATAAAAAAAGAGGGCAGTCCCTGTGGAGCTGCCCTCTCTATTAACTGCGTTCCCCCTTCTTTAGAAACGATAGCTGGCGTTCATGTAGACGTAACGGCCAGGTTCGTTCATCAGCATTACATCCCCGCCGGTAGTCAGCAGGGTGAGATCTTTGTAGGTGTTGCTGGTGGCGTAGGTTTCATCCAGTACATTGTCGATACCCAGGGTCAGCTCGATGGCGTCACTGTAGGCGTGGGTCGCTTTGAGGTTGAGTACCGAGTAACCATCGATCGCCTGCTCACCGTTGTCACTGTCATAACGGCTCCAGGCACCGGCGCTTACCACCTCGGCCCGTGCGCTGCTGCCTGCGGCGTAGTCGTAGTTCATGGCCAGGGTTAACTTGTAGGGCGGGATCTCGGCAAGGTCGGTATCACTCTGCCCGGCCAGCGGTTCATCCTTCTCTCCCACCTGATAGGCGTAGCCGTAATCGAGGTAGACGCTGTCAGAGATAAAGTAGTCACCGCTAATGTTGAAACCGTAGATGGTGGCATCGATGTTCTCGAAGTTGTTGCTGGTGCTACTGCTGTTGTAATAGATGTAGTCCTTCAGCATGCTGTAGAAGCCACTCACCTTCACGGAGGCATTTTCGTAGCGCTTCTCCACCCCCAGGTTGAGTTCGGTGTTGCTGGTTTGTTTGAGGTCGGGGTTGCCGATCTCCGGTTGCACCATCCCCATTGCACTCTTGAAGTAGAGCTCGCGGGCATCGGGTACGCGGTTGGCCTGGCCGATTCCACCAAACAGACGGGTGGAGTCGTTCAGCTGATAGTTGGCAAAGATATTGGCGCTGAATCCGCTGTAGTCGTTGTCGGGCTGGCTGCCAGCGGTCTCAATGTGGGTGTTATCGTAGCGTATGCCTGCCTTTATGGTGGCGGCATCATAGCGCTTTTGCAGTTCGGAAAAGATCGCCTGGTTGACGGTGTCGGCATCGTCGATACTCTTGCGGCCGGTGATCATGGCAGCCATCATCCCCTTCTTTTCATACTCGCCATCCCAGTTTCGCCTGCTGGTATCGATCCCGACTTTCAGCTGACTGCTGTCACTCAGATCGAGAGTATTGATGACCTTGATTCCTTGAACCCGGGTGCTCAAGCGGCTAATCATCTCATTGTTGGAGTCAGTGTCGGTGGCAGACTGTGTCGAACCAGAGTCAGTGCGATAGAAGGTCGACATAGGGTGGTCGACTTTGGAGTCGAAGTACTTGACCTCGAGTTTCTTTGAGTAGTCGCCAAGGTTGGTGATGGTGTAGTCGACATTAATGATATCGGAGTTGTCGTAGAGTGCATCCATACCGCTGGAGGGGTAGAGGATGTCGTCACTGCGGTTGGCGGTGTAGCTGAGCTTCAGCTGCTGGTTGTCGCTAATATCAAGATAGGCCTTGCCCATGAAGGTGCGCTTTTCATAGGCGGCGATATCGCGGTAGATGTCTTTGTACTGTTTTGTCGCGGGGGCCGTACCGTCGGCGATGGCGTTGGTGATCTGCTCATAGAAGTCGTTGCCATCACCATCCTCATATTGGTCGCTCTTCTCGGTGGAGACACTGGCCAACATGAGTACCTTCTCGCTGCCTCCACTGACGGTAGCGGCAGCCTTCTGGTAACCCCAGCTGCCCACGTTGAGGCTGACCTCGCCCTGCATCTCCTGGGAGGGTTTCTTGGTGGTGATCTTTACCGCGCCACTCAGGGTACCGAAGTTCTCCACATCGAAGGGGCCCTCGATGATCTCGATGCCATCGACGTTGTTGGTGAGGATGTGTGAGGTGGGTGGGTCCATGCGGTTGGGGCAGGCACCATAGACCTTGGCGCCGTCGATGAGGATGTTGATGTTGTCTTTTTTCTGGCCGCGCAGGATCACGTCATTGGCAATGCCGCTGCGCCGCACCAGTGATACGCCGGGTACCTTTTTGCTAAGCGCATCGGCCAGGTCAGCGGATTTGACCTCTTCGCCGCTGACATCGCTCAGGCGGGTGCTCTCAACTTCAATTGTGCCAAGGCCGCTGTCATCGGCATGCAGGTTGGCGCCATAAAGTGCCGCGAGGACGCAAAGAGTCGTCTGTTTCAGTCTTACGTTAATCATTCGTTTAATTCAAACCCCGGTATGAAAAAAAAAAGTAGTCGTGCCGCCTGAGCAATTGTCGAGCCAAGCGGATAACTTACTGATTTGAATAGGTGGTGGAGTGCGGACGGCCCATGAGGGGACCGGGTATGGGTGATATCACACACCCGTGTGGGTGATATCACCATCCCGGAAGACGCCGTGGGGGAGAGGAGGTGATAACAATCAACCACTTATGGATGGCATGGTTTGTGCCATAGCCTCTGGGATTTTAGGCCAATGTCGGCCGTCTATTAATAACGATAACCAGAGGTTAAAACATGTCCGTCCGCTTCCCCCCGCGTCTGCACAAGATCTCCTCGGCCGTGGCTGTCGCCATCGCCTGCTCCAGTTTCTCCTCCCTGCTGCATGCCGAGTCGCTGGGGCTTATTCAGGTGGAGTCGACCACCATCGACGACCGTTTCGAGAACAAGCGTGACGAGGCCTCCAATATCGGCGTAATTCAGGGCGCGGAGGTCGATGCCGCCCACACCGAGAACATCCAGCAGATGCTGCAGTCGATCCCGGGCATTACCACCACCTTCAGCAGCGGCGACTCACTCAAGATCCACATCCGCGGCATTGAGAACCAGGTCTACATGGGGGAGAAGCCCGGTGTGGCCGTGGTCATCGACGGGGTGCCGGTGTTCGAGCGTACCGGGGCGGTCAATATCGACATGGACAACATCGAGTCCATTAAGGTGGTCAAGGGCGGTGCCTCCTACCTGTTCGGCGACGATGCCCTCTCCGGTGCCGTGATCATCACCACCAAGCGTGGGGCCCACTACAAGGGGGTTACCGTCGGTGCAGAGGCGGGCAGCTTCGGTTACAGAAAAGGACTGGTGCGCGCCGGTTTCGCCGGTGACCAGGCCAACGGTCATGTGCAGGTCTCACGGCGGCAAACCGATGGTTACTACGACGACTCGGCCTCCCGTGCCGACTACATCAACGGCAAGCTGCAATACTACGTCGATGATGCCAGCGACCTGACCTTCGGTTTCGAGCGCTCCGACCGGGCGAAGAACAGCCACGGTTCGCTAAAGGGGGTTGTCGCGGCGGAGAATGACCCGAAGAGTGCCGACATCTACAGTTACAACGATTACGCCAACCACTTCGAGGTTGAGCTCGCCAAGTACTTCGTGACCTATTCGCGGGATATCAATGAAAACGATAACCTGATGGTCAATCTCTACAGCTTTGCCGATACCACGCAGTTCCTCTCGGCGCCGGACAGGACCGACCCGACCCTCTACAACAACCTCAATGACTACCACCAGGTGCAGAACGGCCTGAAGTCCGAGTACCGCTCCTCCGGCAGTGCTCTGGCGTGGATGGCCGGCGCCGACCTGCGCGCCAACAGCTACCAAAACGATCGCTATGCCAACAAGGACCTCTATGACTACCGCGGCAACCTGACCGACGCGGAGGGTACAGCGCTCTCCGACGACACGACCGATGAGGCGGTGCGTGCGGTCTATGGCGAGCTGAAGTTTCGCGTCGCCGACCCGCTGGTGATGACCGTGAACGGTCGTTACGACCATATCGCCTTCGACTACAGCTCCAACCTCAGTGCCCTCGAGCTGGAGAAGTCGTTCAAGGTGACCTCGTGGCGCCTCGGGGCAAACTACGCGCTGGCGGAAAACCGCGACCTCTACTCCAACATTTCGACCGGCTTCCGCGCCCCCTCCATCACCCAGTTGTTCGCCGGAGATATTTCGCCGTCCGGCGGCACCGACAGCAATCCGGACCTGAAGCCGGAGCACGCGATTAACATGGAGATCGGCCTGCGTACCAAGACAAAACTGTTCGGCGCACCGACCGACCTGGACGTGGCGATCTTCCAGATCGACCGCAAGGACTACATCATGAGCACCTCCGGTCAGTACTCGGTAGAGGACGGCGCCAATGACATGTATGACAACATCGGTGGCGTGCGCAACCGCGGCCTGGAGCTGGCGCTGAACAGCACCATCACTCCGCGCGTCGGCCTGAATGTCGCCTACACCTACCTCGACGCCACCTTCACCCAGTACGACAACTTCAACCTGCTGCTGGGTAACCGCTACGGGCGCAACGGCCTGGTCGATTGCGCAGTACTTAACCCGGACAACTCCTACTGTATCGAGCATTACGACAACACCGGCAATGTCGTACCGCGGGCGCCCAAGCACCACCTCAACCTTTCTGCCAGTTACCGCCCCGCCGACAACTGGAAGGTGACCGGCGAGATGGATGCCATCTCCTCCTATTACGCGGATGAGCTTAACCGTACCAAGTTCGGCGGCCACTCCACCTTCAACCTGCTGGTGAACTACGACCGTGCCTTCGGCCACAGCAACTGGTCGTTCTTCGCCCGCGTCGACAACCTCTTCGATCGCCGTTACTACAACACGGCCCGTGGCGGTACCGGTGATGCGAAGACGGTCGACAGCGATGGCGACGGCGTGTACGACACCTACGACGGTGTGTACGACAAGAACGATGTCTCCCTCGTGGTCAACCAGGGGCGCACCTTCACCGCCGGCCTTACCGCCACCTTCTAAGGGGTCAGTCATGAAAAGAGGCTATTTAATAAAAAGCGCGCTCATCGCCGCCCTGCTGGGCAGCGGCCCGCTGCAGGCGTCAATGAGCTGGAGCCGCCAGCTGCCGCCGGATGCTGTTGCGAAGAAGGAGGAGCAGGGCGGAGGTCATGGTCACGGCCATGGTGGTCATGGCGGCGGAGGCACCCCCTTCTACCTGAGTGATGCCGAGGGGGCGGAGGCGGAGGTCTGGTTCCCCACCCTGGTGCGTCGTGGGCTCACTGCCGACGAGAAGGGGGTGGTGAAGGTCGGTGGTACCGGCGTCAACAGCTACCACCTGCTCTATGCGCGTAAGAAGAGCGCAGGCCGCGATGAGCTGGCGCTGCGCTACCACTCCCTCCGGGGGAAGCCGACTGGCGAGAGCCCGGCGCTGCTGGTCGGTTATCGCAAGGGGGTGCTCGACATCGTCCCCTCGCCCCTGACCCGCGAGCATGCGCGTTACCTCAGTGGCAGCGAGGCGCGCTATACCCTGCTGTTCAAGAACAGGCCGCTGGCCAACTACCCGCTCAGCCTTACCACCAGTAATGGCAGTACGGTGCAGCTGAAGAGCGACGACAAGGGGCGGGTGGTTGCCATGCTGCCCGACGACTTCAGGAATGTTGAGCCGGGGCGTGGCGCCAACCGTCCGGGTGAATTCGTGTTGCGTGCCGTACACAGCGATGAGGGCATCGAGTACAGCACCACGATTAGTGCCGACTACTCGGTCAATCCCCTGAACTGGCGCTCGCAGACGGGCGCTGTGCTGGTGATGCTGGCCGGATTCGTCGGCGGCCTGGTCGTGGTACGCCGCTACAACAACAAGGGGGCCGACAATGCTTAACGCCTTCAACCTGTCGCTGCTGCGCAAGCTGGTGCAGCTGGCGGCCTTTCTCTTCCTGGTCTACGGCTCGGTCATCGTCGGTTTCTACTCGGCCGACAAGCTCTCCGGTACCTTCCCGGCACTGAGCTGCGCCTACGACATGCAGAATGCCGACTACTGCACCCTGATCCCGTTCCAGCACCAGATGGACCACCGTCTCGGCATGGCGCTGGCGGCGGGGAGCGATATCCTGCAGGCGCTGATGCCGACGCTGATCTCCTTCGCCACTTTCCTGCTGATGTTCGTGGTGCTGAACAAGGCCTTCTGCGGCTGGATCTGCCCGCTCGGCTTCTTCCAGGAGGTGCTGTCGTTGATTGGGCAGAAGCTGGGGTTGCAGCGCATCGAGTCGCTGCCCGAACCGCTGGTACAGAAGTTGCGCCCGCTGAAGTGGGTGATACTGCTGCTGCTGGTGTTTGGTTTCCCGCTGCTTGCCGGTATGGGGCTGGTGGGGCACGAACTGGGCAGTCCCTACTGCAGCATCTGCCCCAGTCGCATCCTCACCAGCATGGCGACGGGGGACACCAACCAGCTCTACCTCGACAGCTCCAGCAGCGGCTATTTCGTCCTCTCGTTCATCGCCAATCTGCTGTTCGGCCTGATGGTGGCCTGGGGGTTGTTCGTACGCCAGCCCTTCTGCCGCATCTGTCCGATGCTGGCGTTGCACGCCGCCTTCCGCAAGCTTGGATTAGTGCGCCTGGTGAAGAATGCTAAGCCGCGCTGTGACAAGTGCGGCCTCTGCGCCAAGGCCTGCCCGATGGACATCCGCGAGATCCATACCGAGATGGAGAAGCGGGACGTGATGTTCGCTGACTGCACCCTGTGTGGGCGCTGCGTTGAGTTCTGCCCCGACAAGGACGTGCTGCAGATGAAGTACACCGTGGTGCCGCTGCTCAAGGCCGACCCGGCCTACTTCAAGAAGCGCAAGAAGTCGCAGTCAAACTGGGAGAAGGCCAACCTGCTGGCCTGGTGGCGTAAGCGCCGGGGGGATAAGGGGTGATGGAACCGCTCACCATCACCTTCGGCGCGGCGCTGCTGGCCGGGCTGGTGTTTGGCGCCGGCCCCTGTAACATCACCTGCCTGCCCTACCTCGGCCCGGTGTTCCTGGCCCAGGAGGGGGGCTGGCGTCGCAGCCTCTCCACCGTCGTCCCCTTCTCTCTGGGCAGGCTGATCGGCTACAGCCTGCTCGGCACCGTGGCCGGTTACGCCGGGCAGGCCGCCACCGAGTGGCTGGAGCAGGGCCCCGCCTCCTGGCTGCTGGGCGGCGCCGCAGTGGTGCTGGGGATCACCCTGTTCCGCCGCGCTGGCAAGGGGGCGGTCTGTAGCAGCGACAAGACACCCGCCATCGAGCAGACGATTCGCGTCGACAGGCCTGGCGGGCGCACGCTGCGCCGCACCCTACCGCTGGGGCTGTTCGGCCTGGGGCTGGGGATGGCCTTCAACCCCTGCGTACCGCTCGGCTCGGTGCTGGCCGTCTCCGCCGCCAGCGCCGATCCGTTGCACGGCCTTGAACTCGGGCTCGCCTTCGGACTCGGTGCGGTGGCGATCCCCACTCTGCTGTTCAGCGTGGTGGTGGCCCACTTCGGTGCCCAGGTGCGTTATCACCTGCAACGCCAGCGCCGCGCCCTGGAGCAGGCGGCGGGCGGCATTCTTGTTATGATGGGCGCATTCACAATGGTGGGTTGGGTACAACCATGACAATGATTGAAATCTTCGATAAGGGCGGCGCGGTGGTCTGGGTGTTGCTCGGCTACTCGCTGCTGGCGCTGACCATCGTCATCGAGCGCTTTTTCCGCTTTGCCATGATGGGGCGTCCGCCGCAGGAGTTCGAGGAGCAGCTGGTGCAGAGCCTGAGGCAGGGAAAGTTCGAGCAGTGGCTGACTACCTGCCGCGGTCCGGAGGCGGCGCTGCTGAACGGCATCTGGCAGGGGGCCGCTGAGGGGGTGAAGGACCTCACCCGCACCGCCACCCGCATCGGTTCACTGGAGCTGCAGCGCATGGAACGGGGCTTTCGTACCCTCGCCATACTTGGCAACACCGCGCCGCTGCTCGGCCTGCTCGGCACCATCATGGGCATGATTAAGGCCTTTATGGTGATCGAGGGGGCGGGCGGCAAGGTCGACGCCCAGGCCCTCGCCGGCGGCATCTGGGAGGCGATGCTCACCACCGGCGTCGGCCTGGTGGTGGCGATTCCAGTGCTGCTGCTGCTGCACCTGCTGGAGGGGATGGCCGACCGCCGTGCCCAGTCGATGCGCAGTGCCGCCTCGGTACTGCTGGAGCAGCTGCCGCACGAGACGAACGCTGTCGAGGGCGAGGCGGTGCACCACCGCGAGGGGAGTATCCATGCAGTTTGAGGGGCGCCGCCGCAGCAGCCAGATCCCCAACCTCACGCCGCTAATCGACATCGTCTTCCTGCTGCTGGTCTTCTTCATGCTCACCTCCCACTTCGTGCAGGAGCAGGCGATCGATATCGACCTGCCGGTGGCCGACAGCGGCGAGGCGGTGGAGGAGGCTGAGCTGCTGGAGCTGGTGATCACCGCCGAGGGGCGCTTCCTTATCGCCGACCACTTTGTCGAAGAGGAGAGTCTGGAGAAGGTGCTGCGCGACAAGCTGCAGCAGCGCAAGGATAAGCAGCTGCGGGTGCGCGGCGATCGCGGCGCACCGCTGGGCCGTGCCGTCACCGTGCTCGACGCCGCGCGCAAGGCCGGCGCCAGTGGCGTCGACATCGTTACCGAGCAGAAATGACGCTGCGGGACGGCTGGATCTGGGCCGGAGCGGCGCTCCTCTCCGTCACCCTGCATCTCTCCTTCTTCCTCGACCGCGGTTCCCGCGCCGGTGAGGAGCAGGCGCCGAAGCAGCAGAGCACCCGCGTCAGCTTCCGCTCCGTCGCCGCCCCCGCCACCCCACCGCAGCTCGAACCGGAGCTGCCCCCCGAGCCGGAGCCGGAACCCGAGGTGGTCGAGGCGCCAGAACCTCCTCCGCCAGAGCCGCCAAAACCCAAAGAGCCGGAGAAGCGCGCCGAAAAGGTACGCCAACCCGAGCCGCCTAAACCCAGGCCCCGGCAGCCCACGCCGCCCGCCACCCCGACGGTAGAGGCGGCAGAGAAACAACCCGTGGAGCAGAGCGTCGGCAGCGTCGAAGACCCCGCCCTCATCGAGCAGGCGAAGAACGAATACCTGCGCCGCCTGATGGCCCATATCGACTCGCACAAACACTACCCCCGTGTCGCAAGGCGTCGCGGCATCGAGGGTGATGTGGCGGTGAGCTTTAAACTGCTGACCGGCGGTGCTATCGATAATGTGCAGATCAGCGAGGGCCACCGCGTGCTGCGCCAGGCGGTGCAGAAGGCGATCGATGCCGCCCTGCCGATGCCGCCGCCGCCGGCGGAACTGAAACTGCCGATGGCGTTGAGTTTTAGTGTGAGATTTGCGCTTAATGGTGGATGAGGGGAGCGAAGGGGATCGCGGCCTGTGCTGACATTTGAACAATGGGCCCAAATCGCCGACGCCTACATCCCTCTGCTCGCCCTCGCTTCACTGGCTCTCATCGCCAGGGGCGCCTATCACTCGGGCCGCAAAGCAGCCGTCCCACCTCTGGCATCGCTCACCGCCTCGGCCGCCCAGGTCTACCTCTTGATGGCCGTCGATAACTATGTTGAGATTTACCCCGCCTTCGGCCTCGACTACAGCACCCATACGGCAGTGGCGTGGGTCTTCATGATCCAGCTGTTGCGTAGCAACAGCAACTACTTCAACCCGCTGATGACCTCGCTGATTCTCTATGCGGCCCTGATGGTCTATCAGGGCTACCACACCTTTGCCGATATCCTGATGACCTCCGCGCTGGTGGTGCCGCTGCTGTTGCCGCTGCAGAGCTGGGTGAAGGGGCTGGTCGCCCGGAAGTTACGATAGGCCTCACGCTTCGGCGGTCCCCTTGAAACGCAGTGGCGGCACCTCTACTATTGGCCCCCCCCTCTTTTTGCGGAAATATCTCCCGGGCGTGGGCCATATCAACAGTACGATGCGACGATTACTCCTCCCGTTCTCTATTTTGTTGTTCAGCTGGTGGCTGCCCGCCAGCGCACAGGCGTTGCTTCCCCCCGCCGCTGCCCCCTATGTGATCGATGAGTCGTTCCCCGGCTCTGCCGTGTTGGGGCGCCATCTCGATCTTTACGAAGACCGGGGGGGCGAGCTGACGGCGCCAGAGGTCATCGAAATGGCGAGGGCTGGGGCCTTTTCCCGCTCGACGCGGGACGAGCTCGGTTTTGGTACCACGGCCTCGGCCTGGTGGGCGCTGTTGACGCTGGAGAACCGGGGCGCCGAGGCCAAGCAGTTGGTGCTGGAGCAGCGCTATGGCCTTATCGACCAGTTCGATCTATGGCAGCTGGTCGATGGCGAACTGCAGGTGCGCCACTCGGGGGACAGCCTTCCCTTCAGCCAGCGGGAGGTTGCCACCAACAGCCTCAACTTCCTGCTAGAGCTGCCGCCTAACAGCACGAAGACGCTGCTGCTGCGTTACCGCTCGAACGGCTCCGTGAGCATCAACCTGACACTGCACGGCGCCATCCCCTTTGCTGAGCAGTTGGGCAGGTCGCAGGCACTGCAGGGCATCTTTTACGGCGCCCTGATCGCCCTGGCGCTCTACAACCTGTTTATCTTTCTTATCGTCAGGGACCGCAGCTACCTGCTCTATATCACCTACCTGGTTGTCTTTGCGCTCTTCATTTCGGGCTTTAACGGCCACTCCACCCAGTACCTGTGGCCGGAGTCGACCTGGTGGGCCAACCATAGCCTGCTGATTTTCTGGGGAGGGGTGATCGCCATGGCACTCATCTTCAGCCAGAACTTCCTCAACCTGAAGATCTATTCGCCACGCATTAACCGGGTGGCGAATGGTTTTTCCTCCATTGCCCTGGGCTGCGCCGTGGCCTCCCTGTTCATGCCCTACGCGATGGTGGTGAAGGTGCTGTTTATCCTGGCGCCCCCCTCCTATGCGCTGATCCTCTATGCAGCATACAAGGGGATTCGTCGTGGCTTTGCCCCGGCGATCTATTTCATGGTGGCCTGGACGCTGCTGATGGTGGCGGCAATCACCTCCACCCTGATCAGTGCCGGGGTGATTAAGCAGATGTCTTCGTTATCGCCGCTGATCGTCCAGTGGGGGGCGCTGTTCGAGATGGTGCTGCTATCGATCGCGCTGGCCAGCCGTATTCGCAACCTCGAGCAGGACTCGTTGACCGACTCCCTGACACATCTGTTCAACCGCCGCTTTTTCGATGCACAGCTGGAGCGCTCCCTCGCCCAGGCGCAACGTAGTGGTCGACCGTTGTCGCTGATGGTGCTCGATATCGACCACTTCAAGAGCTTCAACGATACCCTGGGGCACGGTAAGGGCGACCAGGCTCTGAAGCAGGTCGGTCAGGTGCTGTCGCAGGTGGTGCGCGAGAGCGACTACGCCTGTCGCTACGGTGGTGAGGAGTTTGCGGTGATCATGCCGGATACGGACCGAGCGGAGGCCGTGGCGGTCGCCGAGCGGGTGCGAGGTTCGTTCATGGCGCACGAGGTGGCCGGCACTACCCTCACCGCCAGTATCGGCATCGCCTCGGTAAGTGGTGAAGAGTCGGCGGGGGGGATGGAGTTGTTCGGCAGGGCCGACGCCTCGCTCTATCGTGCCAAGGAGCAGGGCCGGAACCGCGTCGTGTGTGATAGTGACGCCAGGGAGTAGGGACTCCCCTGGTTACTTCGCCTTCGCCAGCCAGCGGTCCAGCTCGTTGGCAAAGTTGCGCCGGTCGGTCTGGTTGAGCGGTGGCGGCCCGCCGCTCTGAATGCCGCTGGCGCGCAGGGTATCCATGAAGTCGCGCATCCCCAGCTTCTGGTTGATGGTCTGTTCATTAAAGCGCTCACCGCGCGGGTTGAGTGCCGCGCCCCCCTTCTTTAATACCTCGGCGGCCAACGGGATGTCGGCGGTGATCACCAGGTCGCCCGCTTCCACCTGTTCGGCGATATAGTCGTCGGCCACATCGAAGCCCCCCTCCACCCGTTTGCTGGAGATGTGGGGGGAACGGGGTACCTTCAGTGGCTGGTTGGCGACCAGGGTGAGCGGCACCTGGGTGCGCTCGGCGGCGCGGTAGAGGATCTCCTTTACCGTGACCGGGCAGGCATCGGCATCGACCCAGATCTTCACTCCTCTTCGCCCTCCTGTTCGGCGGCGGCCGCCGCCGCTGCCGCGGCCTCGGCGCGCTGTGCCGCTACCAGCGCCGGGGTCTCCATGCTGATCCGCCCCAGGGCACCGGAGCGGATGTCGTGCAGCAGCACCTCGGAGGCCTTGTGCAGGTCGATGCGTCCGCCACTGCGCAGGGCGCCGCGTTTGCGGCCGATCTCCTCCAGCAGTTCGATGTCGCGTTCGGGCAGCTCCTTCAGCTTGTAGCGTTCTTTCAGCGCCTCGGGGTAGGCCTCGAGCAGGTAGTCGCAGGCGTAGAGGGCGATGTCCTCGAACTCGATGGCGGTGTTCTTGATGGCGCCGGTGATCGCCAGACGATAGCCGCTGTTCTGGTCCTCGAAGCGCGGCCAGAGAAAGCCGGGGGTGTCGAACAGCATGATGCCGTTGCCCAGGTTGATCTGCTGCTGCTGCTTGGTCACCGCCGGTTCGTTGCCCACCTTGGCGATCACCCGGCCCGCCAGCGAGTTGATAAGGGTCGATTTGCCGACGTTGGGGATCCCCATGATCATGGTGCGGATCGGCTTGAGGGCGATGTTGCGCTCGGGGAAGAGCTTCTTCGCCAGCTCCAGGATCTTGCGCGCCTGTCCCTTCTGCGTTGCGCTCAGCGCGATCGCCTTGACCCCCTTCTCCTGCTCGAACCGCTGCAGCCACGCCTGGGTGGTGTTGGCGTCGGCCAGGTCCGCCTTGTTGAGGATCTTGATGCAGGGGCGCCCCTCGCGCAGCTCTTCGACCAGGGGGTTTTCGCTGCTGTAGGGGAGGCGCGCGTCCATCACCTCGATGACCAGATCAATCTGCGGCATCGCCTTTTTGATCTGCTTGCGCGCCTTGTGCATGTGGCCGGGGAACCAGTTGACTGCCATGGGTCTGCTCTGTGTTGTGGGGTGGCTATTGTATCGGCTAGCCTGCCGCAAGAAAAATTTCACACAAATAATGTTGGCGTAAGCCAATGTCTTGGCCTATAGTGCCTCCAGCTACAGATATTGTTAGTGGCAGTTCCAGCAGTTCCATCCGGTTACTTCTCGATTTACCTCGCTCTACCTGTATGCACAACCTATCCACATGTTTTATTTAAAGGTGATTTTTCATGGCTACAGGTACCGTAAAGTGGTTTAACGAAACCAAGGGCTTCGGTTTTATCTCTCAGGACGACGGCGGCGCGGACGTTTTCGTTCACTTCAGCGCTATCCAGGGTTCTGGCTTCAAGACCCTGGCCGAAGGCCAGGCAGTCAGCTTCGACGTCGAGAACGGTCCCAAGGGGCCGCAGGCTAGCAACGTCGTAGTTAGCTAAGTCGTCGTGGGGCCCGTCCCCACGAACAAAAAAACCGGGCCGGGAGCCTGCACTTTGCAGGTGTCCCCGGCCCGGTTTTTTTATGCCGCATCCCCCAGATTACTCCCCGCCAATAGCGCTAAACCCTTGTAAATACTGGGGTCTTGCCTTTCCCCGGGTTTGCCGTGGGGTTATATTTACAGTAAATTTGTCGGATATTAATAATAGTTCCAAATGGGGAGTCGAGGGGATATGGACGCAGTTGTGGAGATCTCAATACACCGGCCTTTTGCCGTGGCGGCGACGCGTGCGGCCAATGTCTATATCGATGCCGGCGTCAGCAGCGTGCGCGCCCTGGCCTGCGATGAGGCGGGTAAGGAGCTGGCGCATGTGGAGATCCCCAGCAACGAGAACCTTGCCGGCGCCATTGCCCAACACAAACTCGATCAACTCCCGGAGAGCTGCGGCGTCTACCTCACCGGCAAGTTATATGAGGTGGTGCGTGGTCATATCGGCCGTGGCGAGGCCATCCTCTCCCCGGCGGCGATGTGGGCGGCGGCACGTGAACTAAGTAGTGGCGAGCCGCTGGGGATCCTCGAGCTCTCCGCCTCGGGCTATATGGCGGTCGGTATCGATGGCGAGGGCAACCTCAAGGACGACATGCTGGTGACCAACCCGCGTTGCGGCGCCGGTTCCGGCGTCAACCTCGACCGGGTGCTGCAGAAGCTCAATCTCGCCCGGGAAGAGGTCGACGACCTGCTGGTCGGCTATATCGGCGAGGAGAACAGGCAGCGTCGCGATGAGGTGAATATTCGCGCCGACCGTTGCGGCGTGTTCGCCTCCTCGGCCACCATCTCTGACAAGAACCAGGGTATCCCACTCGATTTTGCCCTCGCCGTCACCCTCAAGTCCGAGGTGCTGAAGGCGTGCAAGAAACTCCATAGCGGTTTTCCCACCGTGTGGCTCAGCGGCGGTATCTTCCGCTGGCGCTATGCGCGCGACTGCGCCGCCGACTACCTGCGCTCCATCGGTTGTACCGAGGTGCGTTTCGACGAGGGCGGCAGGCTGCCGCTCACCGGCCTGCAGTACCTGCAGCGCACCATTGGCGCGGGCAACTTCTCCCAGCCCGACCGGCGCGTGGTGCCCTTCCCCAGGCCTGACGAGTACCCGGCGATGCGCGAGGTGCACGCCCAGCTGGAGAAGAACCACCTCTACCAGCGTATTCCCAACGACGCCCCCACCGAGTTCGATGCCGAGCAGCTGATGGCGCAGCCGGTGATGATGGGGCTGGACGTGGGCTCGACCATGGCCAAGCTGATCATGGCCGATGTCAGCGGCGAGCAGATCCTCTACAAGGGCTCCTACTCCAACGCCGGCGATACCATCGACACGATTAAGAAGATCTTCGCCGACATCGCCAGCAAGGGCGTTGAGAATTTGAAGATCAGCCGCATCGGCATCACCGGCAGTGCGCGCTACCAGGTGCAGAAGGCGCTGCTCAATATCTATCCGCAGATGGCCGACCGGGTCTCGGTGCTGGTGGAGAACTATGCCCATGCCTACGGCTCCATCGACTATGCGCGGGAGCATATCGAGCGGCTGAAGGCCGCCGGCGTCGAGGATATTAACGAGGAGTTCTGCCTGCTGGTCGACATCGGCGGCGAGGACACCAAGATCTCCTCCATTTCTCTCAAGCGCACCGAGCTGTTCGATAACGCGATGAACGTGAAGTGCTCCGCCGGTACCGGCAGCCTGCTCGATACCCTCACCTCGATGTTCTTCCTCAAGGATATCGGTGCCGCGGGCGAGCTCGCCTTCAATGCCGAGAAGGGCTACGCCATTAACGCCACCTGCGCCGTGTTCCTGATGGAGAACGCGCGCAAACTGCAGGCCGAGGGCTATGGCATCGATGAGATCCTCGCCTCGGCCAACTGGGCCATCGTCGAGAACATGGCGCGTACCCTGTGGAATCAGATCGAGTTGCCCAGGCACACCGTCACCCTGCTGCACGGCCAGACCATGCTCAGTGAGCCGCTGCCGGTAGCGGTGGCGCAGCGCCTGCAGAGCTATGTGGGTGACGATATCTACTGCCTGGTGCCGCCCGACCCCGGCCACCGCGCCTGTATCGGCCTCATCCATTCGTTGGCGAAGATGGAGACCGGCTCTTCGGTGGAGCTCTCGCTCGAAGAGTTTCAGCAGAAGCAGTACAACAAAAAGATCGTGGTCTGTAAGGGGGCGGTCTGCGGCGACCCGGATGCCCGCTGCAACCGCTCTCACCTGGCGGCCACCGGCCACGAGGGGAAGAAGTTCAGCTTCACCCTCGGCGGCTGTACCGCGATTAACGAGGTGCAGGCGAAGAAGGGCTCACGGAGTAAAAGCACGCCCGATACCTACAAGCAGATCTGGTCCTTCATCAACGACCGCCTGCCCCACTCCGATGACCCGACCCGGCTGGTGATCCCGCGCAGTTTCGCCGTTTCCGAGTGGGCACTGTTCTTCGCCGAGCTGTTTACCCCGCTGGGGATCCCGGTGAATGTAGACAATGTGCGCGAGTCCGATGTCATCGACGCGCAGCCCCACTTCCACATCGACACCTGTGCCCCCCACGTGGGTGTGGTGGGTCAGTTCCTGCGCCTCGCCTCGCAGCCCCACGGCATGATCCTGGCGCCGCAGATTGAAACCATGCCGGTGAAGCACTCTCTCGGCCGCACCTGCACCATCAATCTGGGCGGCCTGGCTGTGGCGCAGAAGATCGCCGAGGTGGAGCACCCCGACAGCCGCATCCACCTCTTTTACCTCGACCTCAAGGTACAGGATGCCAACCACATCGCGCAGCGCATCTATTCGCGCCTGCAGCCGGTCTATGCCCACTACGGCAAGGAGATCGAGTTCCCGCGCTTCGTCGAAATCGTTGCTCAGGCGCTGGAGGCACAGCGCGTACTCAAGCGCGAGGCGGGTGACCTGGCCGCCGAGCTGGCGACCCAGGCGCTGGATGAGGGGCGTGAGGTGGCGCTGGTGGTGGGGCGTGAGTACATCCTCAACCCCGGCATCTACGACAGCCATGTGGGGCGTCTGGTGCGCGACAAGAACATGGCCGCGATCCCCAGTTACCTGCTCGACGTGGAGGCCAACCCCGAGTTCAAGCACCTCTACTGGCGCAACCCGCACATTATCGCCACCCTCGCCGATGCGAGCGCCAGGCGCGAGCTGCGCAAGGTGGTGAACCACGAAGGGATACGCAGGGTGTTCGAGCGGGTAGAGACCCAGTCGGACGCCCTGACGCCGATTATCCAGGTCTCCACCTTCCTCTGCGGTCCCGATAGCGTCACTACGCCGCTGGTCGCCGAGCTGACCCGCAAGCGCCCTTACCTGCTGATACAGTCCGACGCGGTGATCAAGGAGCTGGCGCACCTGGAAAATCGCATGAACACCTATGTGAAGCAGCTGGAGTTGGGGCTGCACGAGGAGCTGATGCAGAGTACCGAGGATGAGGGCTTCGAGGTCAAGATGCTGGACCGCCTGGTCAGCCAGGATCCGCTCAACGCCGAGACCGACGTGATCTACTTCCCCACCCTCTCCGACAACCGGGTGCTGACCTCGGTGTTCCGCAGTGCCGGTTTTAGCTGTATCGACAACTACAGCGAGGAGTACGACCTGCAGTCCGCCATCAAGATGGGGCGTGCCATGTCGGGCGACAGCGTGTGTGCCCCCCTGGCCGCGGTCTACGGCGATGTCGAGGCAATCGTCGAGGACTTCAAGCGGCGCAGGGCGCAGAACGACCCCCAGGTAGCCGGTAAGTCACGCCTGTTGATCTTCAACAACAAGGGGGCGGGTCCCTGTCGCCAGGGGCAGTATGTGGAGACCCACAAGATCTACTTCAACAAGCGGCAGTCGGCCCAGCAGAAGGAGACGGGCAAGGGGCCGGAGGAGGAGCTGATCATGCAGTTCCTCGTCGGTAATGAGAACAAGGGCTACAACGTCGGTGTGCCGGGGTGGGTCTTCGTTCGCGCCATGCAGGGTGTGGTGCTGCAGGGGGTGTTGCACGAGCTGCTCGCCAAGGGTGGCACCCAGTGCCGCGACTTCGATGAGTACCAGGCCTTCATTCACGACTACCGCAAGCTTAAGGAGAAGCTCTACACCATCCTGGAGAAGAGGATGGCCCCCTCCGCCGCGGCGCTGGCGGTGGCGGACAAGTTCCAGCGTCTGCCGGGGCTTAACTATTTGGTGAATTACTTCGCCTACGGCCTGTCGCGTAAAGACCTGCAGGGCCCCATCACGGCATTCGCCAAGCAGTGGTGCAGCAGGCCGATTCAGGGCGATGCCACCCGCATCCACCTCGACGGCGAGGCCTATATGCGTGTGGCGCAGTATGAGGACGTGTTCCGTACTTTGTTGGCGACGATGGGCTTCCGTAAGTTCAAGCTTACCCATAATCCGGTGTGGGGCTATATGGACTACAAGCTGGCAGGGATGGTGATGCGTGCCCAGGAAGCGATCGATGAGAGCTCGCAGCAGCTGAAGCGTGATGTGCCGGTGGAGGAGCGCAAGCGCCTGAAACGCTACCGCCGCAGCAAGCAGGCGCGCCTGTTGGGTCTCAAGGCGGCCTACTTTATCCTGCGGCGCATCATTGCTGCACCGCTCTACCGCGCCGCCTCGCTCGATATGCCTGATCCGGTGAGCAAGGTGCTCGATATCGGGGAGCAGGTGATTACCACTAAAAGGCCTGGCGGTGAGCTGGTGCCCTACATCGGTGAGGCGGTGATGAAATTACGCAAGGGTTACGACCTGGTGCTTAACGTTGCGCCCGAGGGCTGCTGCGTCTCCTCCATGGGCGAGGCGATTACTCCCGGCATCTACAATGCCGTACCCGACGCCCACGGCAAGGTGCAGCACCTGTTCAGCCAGCAGGGGGATGTGGACGACGAACTCATTGCCTTGGCGCTGCTAAAGACCATCGGGCCGGAGCGTTATTACCGTTCTGCTGAGGCGGTGGCTTAGGCCTCTTCCCCCTTCAACCACCGCTCAATCAGATCATCCGCCGGTTCCGGCTTGCCGAAGAGGTAGCCCTGGTGGATGAGGTCGGCGCGCTGGTTGAGGAATTGTGCCTGCTCCTCGGTCTCCACCCCTTCGGCGACCACGCGCAGGTGCATGTGTTCGGCCACCGCGATGATGGTCTCGACCAGGGCGGCGCTGCCATCGTCGCTGGGGGCGTCCTGCACGAAGCTTTTGTCGATCTTCAGCTCGTGGATCGGTAGCCGTTTGAGGTAGGCGAGCGAGGAGTAACCGGTGCCGAAGTCGTCCACCGAGAAGTGGATGCCCATGGCGGTCAACTCGCTCATCTTCGATATCACCTCCGCGACATCGTTGATCACCAGCCCCTCGGTGACCTCCAGGGTGAGGTGGGTCGGGTCGGCGCCACAGGAGGCAAACAGGTCCTTGAGCCACGGCACGAAGCCGGCCTGGCGGAACTGGCGCGGACTCAGGTTGACCGACAGGCGTAGCGGTTTCCCGGCCATGTCGCACTTCACCAGAAGCTCCACCGCCCTGCTGAGAACCCAGTTGCCCAGGTCGACAATCAGGTCGGACTCCTCGGCAATGGGGATGAATACGCCGGGCGGTACCAGCCCCCGCTCCGGGTGTTGCCAGCGTAGCAGCGCCTCGGCGCCGACCAGATCCCCCTCCCGGTCGACCTGCGGCTGCAGGTAGAGACGCAGTTCGTTGTTGCCGGTCGCCAGGCGCAGTTCGCCCTCGGTGCGGAAGCGCTGTTCCGCCGCCTCGCCCATGTTGGTCTCGAAGAAGGCGTTCTGGTTGCCGCCCGCCGCCTTGATGCGGTGCAGGGCGGTATCGGCACGACGCACCACCTCTTCGGCGCTCTCCCCCTCGGCTTCCGGGAACAGGGTGATACCGAGGCTGACGGTACAGGAGATCTCCTCGTCGTTGACCTTCACCGGTTGAATGATCTTGCGCTGGATGCGTTCGGCTACCTTGCGAGCGTTGTGGCTGGCCTCGGTGGAGTGTGCGCCCAACTCTGGCAGCAGGATGGCGAACTCGTCGCCGGCCACTCGCGCCAGGGTGCCGCCCTCGCGTAGCAGCGACTCCAGGCGGCGGGCCAGGGCCAGCAGCAGCCTGTCTCCCACGGCCTGCCCCAGTGCATCGTTGATGTTCTTGAAGCGGTCGATGTTGATCAGCAGCAGCGCGCCCTTCCGCTGATGGCGCCTGCTGCCGGCCAGTGCCTGGGTCAGGCGCTCAGTGAGCAGGGTGCGGTTGGGCAGATCGGTGAGGGCGTCGTAATAGGCGAGGTGGTTGATACGCTCCTCGGCCTCTTTCTTCTCGGTGATATCGGAGAAGCTCACCACCGCGCCGGTGATCTCGCCGTGCTGAATGATGGGGGTGCTGGTGTAGCTGACCGGGAAGGTGTGGCCACCGCGACGAATAAAGTGCTCCTCCCCTGAGTGGTGGCTGCCGCTGTTAAGGGTGGCATGGATCGGGCACTCATGCTCGGGGTAATCGCTGCCGTCGCAATGGTGGTGGTGCCAGGTGGTGTGGGAGGGTTTCCCGGTCAACTCCTCCGGGGTGTAACCGAGCATGGCCGCCGCTGCCGGGTTGACGAAGGTCATGATGCCGTTGCGGTTGAGGCCGAAGATCCCCTCGCCTGCGGAGTTGAGGATGAGCCGGTTGTGCTCGGCCAGTGCCTTGATCGGCCTGCCGAAGTGGGCGCTGATACGGCGGGTGATGAGGATGCCGATACCGAGCAGCAGCAACAGCAGCAGCGTGATGTAGAGGATACCGCTGTTGATCGCCTCGGTCCGTTGCTGCTGCGACAGCCCCACCTGGATCACCCCCACCACCGCGTTGTCGTAACCGCCGCGGTAGGGCAGGGTGACCTCGTGGATCAGTTCGCCATCCAGTTGCAGGTGGCGGCTCTGGTGTTCGCCGTATTGCAGCACCCGGCGTATGGTCGCTCGGCTCTCGGATGAAAGTTCGCTGTCATTAAGGGCGGGGTCGCTGTGGGCCAGTACCGTACCGTTGGGTTCGGCCAGCAGCAGATAGCGGATGTCGGGTTGTGCCGCCTTGAGCTCTTCGAGTAGCAGGCGGGCGTGGTACTTGCCAGCGAAGCTGACCCGGCTGACCGAGTTGGCGAGTACCTCGGTGAGGATGGTACCGAGGCGGTCCTCTTCGCGTTCCATTACCTGTTTCAGGTAGAAGCCACCGACCAGGATAACGATCAGCATCATCGCCAGGATGAGGGCGCCGAAGCTGAGGCTGAGGCGGTGATCGACGTCGGCGAAACTGCTCGCTTCGTTCTGTTCAGGGGTGGGTGAGGGGGTCATCGTGCGCTTTTTGTTGTATTGAGCCACAGTTGCTGTTTTGCCGGCCAGGGCTTCTGGAATGCGGCGGGGACCGGGCCCAACCAGCCGGGGTATTGCGCCAGGGTCTCGGCGGTGATGGGGTAGACCGGGATAAGGGTGTGCGGCGCCACGCTCTCCTTGCGGGCAATGGCGTAGGCCGCCCTCATCGCCTCGGCACCGAGCGGTCCGCAGAACTGGGCGGAGTCGATGGCGGTGAGGCGGCCGCCGCGGATGTTCTCCACCGAGGCGGGATCGCCGTCAATGGTGGCGATGGTGATCTCGTTACGTCCGGCCTCGGCCAGTACCTCGACTACGCTCAAACCGCCACCGTCGTTGACGGTAAAGACCACATCCACACTGCCGCGTTGGGGAAAGTCGCGCAGGATAGCCTGACCGGCGTGGCGGCCACTTTGCGGTTCCACCGCCTGATAGCTTTTGAGGATGGTATAGGGCTGCCCCTGATCACGCAGGGCGTCGAGAAAGCCGTTAAGGCGCTCCACCGTGGAGGAGACCAGCGGGTACTCCACCAGCACCAGGCGGATCGCCCTGTCATCCTCGAACTGGGCGGCGATGTACTCGCCGTCCAGGTAGCCGGCCTGGTGGTTGTCTGAGGTGATATAGGCGGCCAGGGTGCCGCCGCTGATGTACTGGTCGTAGGCGACCACAGGGATCCCCGCCTGGTTGGCGCGACGTAGCGGCTGTGCGAGGGCGGCGTTGTCGGTGGGCTGGACGATGATCACATCGGGCCCCAGTTCGACCATCGCGTTCATCTGCAGGATCTGGTTTTCCACCCCGTCGGGGCCGTCACCGGCGACGCGGGTCAACAGTTCGAGCTCCGGCTGTCCGTTGCGCCGGGCCTGCTCATTGATACGTGCGGCCTCTGCCTCCAGCCCCTTCGCCATGGCCACCTGGCCGGGAATGTTCATCGACCAGTAGAGCACGCCCACGCGTAGGGCGGGAATGGTGTCGCTGGCGAGGAGGGGTGAGCTCAACCCAAGGGAGCAAATAATGAGGAGAATGAGCCTGTTCATTATTGTTGTTTCTGTCGTTCCTGATTTTACATGGGTAGCGCAATCCGCTGCGATGTTATACCCGCCGGCTGGCACCTCCTGTATCCCAGACTGCCCAAGAATACCCTGCGCACAGGGGCAGGGGGAAGTATATCGGCCCAGGCTTTTGGCGTGCGCATATCAACCTACCCGCACGCTGTGCGATAATCCTTTGCCACTTACTACCTACCCCTGGAATTATTTCGTGATCTCTACAGCCAACATCACCATGCAGTTTGGGGAGAAGCCCCTGTTTGAAGATATCTCCGTCAAGTTCGGCAACGGCAACCGCTACGGCCTTATCGGCGCCAATGGTTGCGGCAAGTCGACCTTTATGAAGATCCTGGGGGGCGACCTGGAGCCCTCCGCCGGTACCGTCAGCGTTGACCCAGACGAAACCGTGGGCAAGCTGCGCCAGGACCAGTTCGCCTACGAGGAGTTCAGCGTACTCGATACGGTGATCATGGGGGATGCGGAGCTGTGGGCGGTGAAGCAGGAGCGCGACCGCATCTACTCGCTGCCGGAGATGAGCGAGGAGGAGGGGATGCAGGTGGCCGAGCTGGAGGTGAAGTTCGCCGAGCTCGACGGCTATACCGCCGAGTCGCGTGCCGGGGAGCTGCTGCTGGGGCTGGATATCCCGCTGGAGCAGCACAGCGGCCTGATGAGTGCGGTGGCCCCCGGCTGGAAGCTGCGGGTGCTGCTGGCGCAGGCGCTGTTCGCCGACCCGGACATCATGCTGCTGGACGAGCCGACCAACAACCTCGACATCAACACCATCCGCTGGCTGGAGGGGGTGCTCAACGAGCGCAACGCCACCATGATCATCATCTCCCACGACCGCCACTTCCTCAACAGCGTCTGCACCCACATGGCCGACCTCGATTACGGCGAGCTGCGCGTCTATCCCGGCAACTACGACGAGTACATGACTGCCGCCACCCAGGTGCGTGAGCGCCAGCTGGCAGAGAACGCCAAGAAGAAGGCGCAGATCGCCGAGCTGCAGAGCTTCGTCAGCCGCTTCTCCGCCAATGCCTCCAAGGCCAAGCAGGCCACCTCGCGCGCCAAGCAGATCGAGAAGATCCAGCTCGACGAGGTCAAGCCCTCCAGTCGCCAGAACCCCTTTATCCGCTTCGAGCAGGAGAAAAAGCTCTACCGCCTCGCACTGGAGGTGGAGGGCCTCAGCAAGGGCTACGGCGAGGAGCCGCTGTTCAGCGGCCTCGACCTCAACGTCGAGGTGGGCGAGCGCATCGCCATCATCGGCCCCAACGGTATCGGCAAATCCACCCTGTTGCGCACCCTGGTGGGTGAGGGGATGAACGGCCTGACGCCCGATGCGGGCACAGTGAAGTGGTCGGAGAACGTCACCATCGGTTACTACGCCCAGGACCACGCCGCAGACTTTGAGCAGGAGATGAACCTGCTGGAGTGGATGGGGCAGTGGAAGCAGGAGGGGGACGATGAGCAGGTGGTGCGCAGCTACCTCGGCCGCATGCTGTTCTCGCAAAAGGAGATCGACAAGTCGGTGAAGGTACTCTCCGGTGGTGAGCAGGGGCGCATGCTGTTCGGCAAGATGATGATGCAGAAGCCCAACGTGCTGGTGATGGACGAGCCGACCAACCACCTCGATATGGAGTCGATCGAGTCGCTCAACCTGGCGCTGGAGAACTATCCCGGTACGCTGTTATTCGTCAGCCACGACCGCGAGTTCGTCTCCTCCCTGGCCAGCCGTATCATCGAGCTGACCCCCAACGGCATCGTTACCTTCACCGGCAGCTACGAGGAGTACCTCAGCAGCCAGGAGGGCTAGCCGCCGAAGCCGGGGATATTGGCGGGGTCGACCTCGTCGATCTGTTCGGGCGCCAGGTAGGTCTCGGCGTAACTGCGGTAGATGCCCTCCCTGATGAAGAGCTCAAACAGGTCGGGGTCGATGTGCTGGTCCTGCTTCATGAAGCCGAGGATGCGTAGCGTCTCGGAGAGCTTCTTGCCCTCCTTATAGGGGCGGTCCTTGGCGGTGAGGGCCTCGAAGATATCGGCAATCGCCATAATGCGCGCCTGTACCGACATCTGCTCGCCGGTGAGGCCGCGCGGGTAGCCGCTGCCGTCCATCTTCTCGTGGTGGCCGCCGGCATACTCGGGCACGTTGCGCAGGTTCTTGGGGAAGGGCAGCGCCTCCAGCATCTTGATCGTTACCACGATGTGGTTGTTGATGATCTGGCGCTCCTCGTCGGTGAGGGTGCCCTTCTGGATGGTGAGGTTGGCGACCTCGTCTTTGGAGAGCAGGTTGATCTCCTTGCCGTTGTGACGGTAACTGCGCTGGCCGATCTGCCGCACCCGCTCCTGATCCTCCTCCGACATGAACTCGCCGCCGGTGTTGCTGACACAGAGGAAGGCGAGTTCATCGTCCAGCCGCCGTATGGTCTCTTCGTACTCCCGCTGTGCCTCGGCCTTCTCCTCGTCATTGGTGGCCGCCAGTTGGCGACGCAGCATGGCGATCTCGGCATCGCGTTTGAGCACATCGTAGCGGGTCTCGACCACCTGGATGCGGTCGTAGATGGTCTCCAGCTTGGTCGACTTGTCCACCACCGCCTCGGGGGTGGTGATCTTGCCGCAGTCGTGTAGCCAGGCCGCCATGCGCAGCTCGTAGCGGTCGTCGTCATCCATATGGAAGTCCCGGAACGGCCCCTCCTTGGCGTTGTGCGCCGCCTCGGCCAGTGCCATGGTCAGCTCCGGCACGCGCTTGCAGTGGCCGCCGGTGTAGGGCGACTTTTCGTCGATCGCGGTCGCGACCAGCTGGATCAAGGCATCGAGGAAGTTCTTCAGGTCTTCGAGCAGGCGGCGGTTGGTCAGCGCGATGGCCGCCTGCGAGGCGAGCGACTCGGCCAGCCGCTGGGCCGTCTCGCTAAAGGGGATCACCTCGCCGCTCTGCTCGTCCTGGGCGTTGAGCAGCTGTAGCACGCCGATGATCACCCCCTGGTGGTCCTTCATCGGCACGGTGAGGAAGGAGGTGGAGCGGTAGCCGGTATTGGCGTCAAAGGCCTTGGTGCCGGAGAAGTCGAAGCCCTCGGCGTTATAGGCGTCGGGGATATTGATGGTGGTATCGTCGAGCACCGCACTGGTGACCACCATGTGCTTGTTGGGGTAGCCCTTGTAGTCGTAGAGGGGAATGGGCTCGAAGGGGATGGGTTTGCCGCTGGTGCCGCCCATCATGAAGCCGAGCGAATCGGTGCAGACGATCTCCATCTTTACCGTACCGTCCTCCTGCACCGAGTAGAGGGTGCCGCCGTCGGCATTGGTCAGCCCCTTCGCCCCCAGCAGGATCATCTCCAGCAGCTGTGCAGTATCGTGCTCGGCGGAGAGGGCGATGCCGATCTCCGTCAGTTTTTCCAGTTGCTGCAACATACGCCTGTTGTCAGGCATTGCTCTGCTCCTCTACGTGGCACTCACTCTAGGAGTATATCGCGTGAACCCGTGCTCGGCTGCGGTTTATGTGTGACGGCTATCTCTATATAATCCATTTCGTTATGAATTCCGGGAAATCCATCTACCGGGCTGTCGCCCGGGCACTTGCCGCGATCGCCGCGCTCTCGCTGGGCGGGCCGCTTCTTGCCGATACCGGTGAGGCGGCACGGCTGATCGCGGCGGGTGAGCACCGCCAGGCCCTGGAACAGCTGCCTGAGGAGGCCACATCGCGCCGTGCCCGCCTGCTGCGTGCCGAGGCCCTGCTGGGGCTGGGGCGCGAGAGCGAGGCCGAGCGGATCTTTCTCGCCCTGATCGAAGAGTCCCCCGAAGACCCGGTGCCCTACAACAACCTGGCGGCCCACTATGCCGCTGACGGGCGGCTGCGCGAGGCAAGCGAGCTGCTCAGCCGGGCGATGAAGAGCGACAGCCGCTATGCCGCGGTCTACAAGAACCTCAGCCGGGTCTACGTGGAGATGTCACGCAACTCCTACGCCAAGGCGCTGCGCATGAGCGAGCAGCCGAAGGGGCTGCAACTGCTCAGCCTGGGGCCCAGCGAGGTGACGGAGTTGCCCGAGCTCGTTGCCGTGCAGCAGCAGCCGGAGCCGCCCGCCGAACCGCAACAAACCGTAGCACAGGCCGGCAGTGGAGAAGAGGCCGTTGCGGCACTCAGGCGCTGGGCCGCTGCCTGGTCGGCGCAGGACGTGGAGGGCTACCTCGCCGCCTACGATGAGGCCTTCGAGCCGCGTCGCGGCAACAGCCTGGAGGCGTGGCAACAGGAGCGCCGTCGGCGCCTGCTGAAGCCGGGCACTATCGAGGTGGCGCTGAGCGATATCGAGGCCAGCCCACGCGGCGCTAGCGAGGTGAAGGTGCGGGCGGTGCAGGCCTATCGCTCCGACAACTACCGCGACACCACGCGCAAGGGCTTCATCATGGTGCGGCGTGATGGCGGCTGGAAGATCCGCGACGAATACACCATCGAGGTTCTGAACTAAATGCGGCGGCGGATCTGGGGTGCGGTAACGGGCCTGGCGCTGCTGCTGTCGCAGGGGCTCTACGCCGCCCAGGCGGAGACCGTCTCGGAAGTGGAGAACCTCTTCGGGCAGGCGCGAGAACGTTTGCAGCAGCGCCTGCAGCGCTACCCCCTGGACTACGAGGCGCGGCTGTTGCTGGCGCTCATTGAATTCAAGTCCGGCGGTTTTGACGAGGCGCTGCACGAGCTCAATGAACTGTTGCTGCGCGAGCCCAAATTCCACCTCGCCCACCTGATTCAGGGCGACCTGCTGCTGGCGCGTACCCGGGTGGTGAGCGATATCGGTGCCACGCCACTGCTCCCGGAAAACGATGCCAACCGCGAGGGACTTTCGCTGCTACGCCAGGAGGCCGAGGCGCGTCTCAATGCCTACCTGGAGACCCTGCCCCAGGGGCGCCTGCCGCGTGCCCTGCTGGCTCTCGACGATGAGGTGGAGACGGCGGTGGTGGTGGATAAGCGCAGCCACCGCCTCTACCTCTATCGCCGCGGTGCCGACGGTATGCCGCAGCTGCAGCAGGACTTCTACGTCAGCACCGGCAAGGCCAGCGGCAACAAAGAGGTGAGCGGCGACCTGCGCACCCCAGATGGGGTCTATTTCATCACCCGCCACATCCCCGGTGCGCAGCTGCCCGACCTCTACGGCATCGGCGCCTATCCCATGAACTACCCTAACGAGTGGGACCGCCGCCTCGGCAAGACCGGCTACGGCATCTGGTTGCACGGCACCAAGGCGGCCTACTACAGCCGCCCGCCGCTCGACAGCGAGGGTTGCGTGGTACTGCCCAATCTGGACCTCGGCGCGGTGGAGGCTTACCTCAAGCCCGGCGTTACCCCCATCGTGGTCAGCGAGCAGGTGGCGTGGCTGGAGCGAGAGGAGTATCTTCGCCTGCGCGACGAGGTCGCGGATGCGGTGGAGCAGTGGCGTGCCGACTGGCAGAGCGGTGATGTGGAGCGCTATCTGGGACACTACGACGAGAAGTTCTGGGCCAAGGGCCATGACCAGGCGAGCTGGGGGCAGCGCAAGCGTCGCGTCGCCCAGGGCAAGCAGTGGCAGAAGATAGAGCTGGACGATATCTCCCTCTACGGCTACCCCTCAGATGCGACCGACGGCCGCGAGATGGTGGTGGTCAACCTCAAGCAGAAATACGACTCCAACAACTATCAAAGCGAGATGGAGAAGCGCCTCTACCTGGTGAAGGCCGATACCGGGTGGCGGGTGCTGTATGAGGGGGGGCGCTAGCCCGTCACTCCCCCCATTCCCACGCAGAGCCAAGAATTACACTAAAGTGTTTAACTGATGTCGATCGACAGAATCGGCACAATCTAAATAAATAATTACAAACATGACACCACAGACAGGAACAGGACAAGTATGTCTAAAGAAGGAAATGAGGCCAGGGGGCGGGCTTCAGCAATAATCGTTCTCGGTTTTTCTCTTGTGATCGTGAGCATGATCGCCCTGGCGATTAGCAGTGTTCACTTCCTCTCCACTGCCCGCAACACGATTGTCCGCGTTGTTGATGAGCACATCGCGCAGGCCGAGCTAATGCACGAAGTGATGGGGCTGGCCCTGGAGCGTTCACTTACCCTACAACGCCTGCTGCATACCGATGACCCCTTTGTGCAAGATGAATTAATTATGTACATGGGGGAGATCGTTCGTCGCTATCTTGCGGTGCGTGAAAAAATCGTGGCCATTCCGCTGACTGCGCGGGAAGAGGAGTTGTTGCGGCTGCAAGAGAAACAGACAAATACCACGGGACTCCTGCAGAGTCGTGTGGTCGCTCTGGTGCTGGATGAGCGTGTGAACGAGGCGATAGAACTGTTCTATGCGGAGGCTATTCCCAGTCAACGTGAGGCCATGATCCTGATGCGGGAGTTCATCTCGCTTCAGAACCGTCACAATGATAATGAGGCGCTCCGGGTTGCCAACAATGTAGACGATGACAGTCGCATGATCACGCTCACGGCACTGTTTGGCCTGCTCATCAGTCTAGCGATTGCGTTTTATGTCTATCGACGGATTAGCCTTGAACTCGCTCGTCGCATAAAGATCGAGGATGAACTGGAAGAGCGGGTCGCACAGCGTACCGAAGAGCTGAACTACCTGGCGAGCCATGACAAACTTACCTCGCTGCCGAATCGTAGTGTATTCGAGCATCAGCTGGAGCATGCGGTCCAATCCTCCCGGCGTTACCAGCGTTGTTACGCACTGCTATTTCTCGACCTTGATGGCTTTAAGGAGGTCAACGATACGTTTGGTCATGCCGCTGGTGACCATGTGCTGGTAGAGACGGCGCGACGATTGAAGGATGGTGTCAGGGGAACGGATGTGGTTGCCCGCGTGGGGGGCGATGAGTTCACCATCCTGCTCTCAGAGGTTAGCTCTAAAAAGCATATCAGCGAGATATGTGAGGGGCTTCTGGACTACGTGAACCAGCCGATTCATTACCAGCAGCAGCCCTGCCATGTTGGCGTTTCAATCGGTATGACCTGTTTCAAGGACGACAGTCGTGGTATCGACGAGTTGCTTACCGAGGCTGATGATGCCATGTATAGCGCCAAGGCTGCAGGCAAGAATGCCTGCCGGTGTGGCGCTACGATGACCTGCTGCGAAGGCGACTCTGGCACTCTGATATCGGCATGAGTTAGCCGAAATTATAGTGCTTGCGCACGGCCTTGCTGATATCCCAATGGCACGACATCCCGGCGGGGAAGGTGACCAGGTCGCCAGCACCGAATCTCACCGGCTCGCCGCCGTCGGGGGTGACGGTGACCTCTCCCTCGAGCAGGTAACAGGTCTCCCGCTCGCCGTAGCTCCAGGGAAAGGATGAGGCCTCTTTCTCCCAGATCGGCCAGCCGAAGACGCCCTGCTGCTCAAGCTCGGTTTTGTCCGGGTTGTGGATTACGGTGATTTCGTTCATCGGTTTCTCCAGGTCATAAGTAGGCTGGGCAGTCATGCCCAGCACCTTGTGTTTGCTTGATGCCTTGAGCTGGGCATGGCTGCCCAGCCTACATGGCCTCCAGCTCCTCGCTAAGCTCCAGCCACTGCTCTTCGGCATCACTGAGGGTGGTATCGAGTTCCCCCTTCTCCTGCAGCAGCTGTTTCAGCTTCTCTTTATTCTCGTCGCTGTAGATCTCACTGTCGGCCAGTTGCGCCTCGATCTCATCGCGGCGGGTGGTGAGTGTGTCGAGCTGCTTTTCCAGCAGCTGCAGCTTCTTCTTCAGCGGCTGCAGCTGCTGGCGCCTCTCCGCCTCGAGGCGGCGCTGTTCTTTGCGCGATACGGTGTTGCTCGTGGACTTGGTCTCGGCCTCTTCTTCTTTTTGCTCGCTTGCTAGCCAGCGGCGGTAGTCGTCGAGGTCGCCATCGAACTCCTCGGCCTTGCCGTTGTGCACCAGCAACAGCCTGTCGGTGACGCTACGCAGCAGGTGGCGGTCATGGGAGACGACCACCAGCGCCCCCTCGAAGCCCTGCAGCGCCAGCGCCAGGGCATGGCGCATCTCCAGGTCGAGGTGGTTGGTGGGCTCGTCGAGCAGCAGCAGGTTGGGGCGTTGATAGACCAGCAGGGCCAGCACCAGGCGCGCCTTTTCGCCGCCGGAGAAGGGGGCGACGGGGGAGAGGGCGCGTTCGTTGTTAAAGCCGAAGCCGCCGATGTAGTCGCGCAGCGACTGCTCGTCGGCCCTGGGGTCGAGACGCTGCAGGTGTTCCACCGGTGTCGACTCGGCGTGCAGCTGCTCCAGCTGGTGTTGGGCGAAGTAGCCGACCTTGAGCTCCTTGGCCGTCTTTACCTCGCCGCTGCGGCTCTGCAGTTCACCGGCGATGAGTTTAATCAGCGTCGACTTGCCCGCACCGTTGTGGCCGAGCAGGCCGATGCGGTCGCCGGGGTGGAGCGACAGCGAGACGCCGTTGAGGATGTATGTATCGCCATAACCGGCATCGACCTGGTCCAGCGCCAGTAGCGGGTCGGGCAGCTTGTGCGGCGACTTGAAGGCGAAGTGGAAGGGGGAGTCGACGTGGGCCGGGGCGATGAGCTCCATCCGCTCCAGTGCCTTAATACGGCTCTGCGCCTGCTTTGCCTTGGTCGCCTTGGCACGGAAGCGGTCGATGTAGGACTGTACGTGCTTAATCTCACGTTGCTGTTTTTCATAGGCGGCCTGCTGGCCCGCCAGCCGTTCGGCGCGGATGCGCTCGAAGGCGGTGTAGTTGCCGCTGTAGAGGGTGATGCGCTGCTGCTCCACGTGCAGGATCTCGTCCACCACCTCGTCGAGAAAGTCGCGGTCATGAGAGATCAGCAGCAGTGTGCCGGGATAGCTGCGTAGCCACTCCTGCAGCCAGATCACCGCGTCGAGGTCGAGGTGGTTGGTGGGTTCGTCGAGCAGCAGCAGGTCGGAGCGGCACATCAGCGCCTGGGCCAGGTTGAGGCGCATGCGCCAGCCACCTGAGAAGGTGGTGACCAGGCGCTCCTCTTCACCCGGTTTGAATCCCAGTCCGTGCAGCAGGCGGGCGGCGCGGGAGCGGGCGGTGTAGCCCTCTATCGCCTCCAGTCGGGCGTGCAGTTCCCCCTGCTGGTGACCATCGTCCGCCATGACCGCCCGTTCCAGCGCCGCCTCTACCTCTCGCAATTCCGTATCGCCGTCGAGTACGTAGTCTATGGCGGAGCGTTCCACCGCGGGGGTCTCCTGCGCGACGTGGGCGATCACCCACTTTGGCGGCATCGAATAGTCGCCGCCGTCGGCCTGCAGCTCGCCGCGCAGCAGGGCGAACAGGCTGGACTTACCGCAGCCGTTGGCCCCGGTTAGGCCCGCTTTGTGGCCGGGGTGGATGGTGAAGCTCGCCTGTTCGAACAGCAGGCGGGGACCGCGGCGTAGTGATAGGTCGGTGAACTTGAGCATGGCGGCGCAGTGTAGCAGCTGGCAGGGGAGAGGCAAAAACGGCGCCGTAGAGGCGCCGTTCCTGATGGTCGTGAGGGGAGCCGGGTGCTACATGCGCTCCGCCTCTTCGCGCAGTTTCTCGAGCAGCTCCAGCACCTCCTCGGTGGGGGTGTCGAGGTCGTCGATGAGGCGCTCCGCCTCCTGTTTGCGTCCGGAGTTGAACAGGGTGACGGCCTCCTTGGCGATGCGGTGCACCTCGCCGTGGGGCTCCTCGATTGCCCTGAAGGTCTCCAGGTGGCCGTATTGCGCCACACCCTCGGTGTAGTACCACTTGCCGAAGCGGCAGTGGTGGTGGTCGCTTACCTCGTCATTACGCAGGCCGCTACGGCCCATCATCATCTCGGAGAGGCGCTTCTTCCACATCATGTGGTCCGATTTGGCGATGAGGATGGTTTTATGCGGGATATCGAACTGGTCGATGATGCGCAGCTGTTGGCCGATCACGCTACTCAGCTCCTCCACCCGGTCCACGGTCATCTGTGCGTGGCTGGTGTTGGCCGCGGAGAGGTCGGCGATGGTGTGAATGTTCTCGGCGATGGCGGTGGTGGCGGCACGCTGCTGTTCGGCGGCGGTGGCGATGGCGCTGATCAGTTCGGCCAGGTCGCCGATGTTGTTGCTAATGGCGGCGAAGGCCTGGCTGGTCTGTTGAGCCGCCTCCTTACCCTCATCAGCCTTCTCCACGCCGCTGTGCATGGTGGTGATGGCATCGCCGATCGCCTTCTGGATCTCCTCAATGGTGACGGTGATCTCGGCGGTGGCCTGACTGGTGCGTTGAGCCAGGGAGCGTACCTCGTCGGCCACCACGGCGAAGCCTCGGCCCTGCTCGCCGGCACGGGCCGCCTCGATGGCGGCGTTGAGCGCCAGCAGGTTGGTCTGCTCGGCGATGGCGTCGATGGTGCTGCTGATCTCGCCGATACGCTGTGAGGCCTCACCCAGGTGGGTCACCTTTTCAGCGGCATCCTGTACCGTGCCCGAGAGCTGGTTCATGCTCTGCAGGGTCTGGGCGACGATGGCGTCACCGTCCTGCACCGCCGAGCGCATGGCGTGCGCCCCCTCATTGGCGTGGTTGGCGTTATCGGCGATCTCGGCGACGGCGCTGTTAATTTCCGCTGAGGAGGTGGTGATGCGCCTGGCGTTGCGCTCCTCCTCCTCGGCGTTGATCACGACGTGGGAGGAGGCGCCGACCGTCTCGAAGGTGGCGCTGGCGATATTGACGGTATTGGCGAGCACCGTACTCATCATCTCCCGGGTGGAGCGTACCGAGCTGTTGACGTCGTCGATCATCTTTCCCAGGTCGCCCTGGTAGGGGTTTTCCGCCACACTGGTGAAGTCGCCCTGGGCGACGCGGTTGAGAATATCGCTGGTGCAGCGCAACGGTTGCAGCAGGCCGCGGATGAAGTAGTACATCAGGGCGGCGTCCAGCAGCGTCATCGCGATGACGGCCAGGAGTACGCCGGTGCTAATCTGCCCGCTGCTCAGCAGGTAGATCCACAGCCCCAGGAAGGGAACGCCAATCAGCAGGGCCAGCAGTACGGCATTAAAGGAGAGTGTCCTGGTTGGAAGTAGCATTAATATTCTCCGGATTCTTTACACTTATAATGTTATGTAATGCTTACGGGGGCGACAGTATGGCGCCTAGCCAGTGTCATGTCGAGCCACAAAACTGGTGACAGAAAGTGGCAGTTAAAAGGGGGGGGGACAAACAAAAATGGCGCCTTCCGGCGCCATTTTTTTGCTGATTTGGAAGGGCTCAGCAGCTACCGCCGCAATCGCAGCCGCCGGGCTTCACCGCCTCGATGGTGGCGGAGACCACGTAGTCGGTGATGTTGTGCCCCGGTGCCCAGTCCTTGATGAACTCCTTCGACTCATCCTTGGGTTCGATCCTGATCTGCTCGAAACCGGCATCGGCCATCATCTTTTCCAGCTCCTCGATAAGTGAGGCGTTGCCCATGCAGCCGGCGATAAGGGCCTCGTCGGTGCGCATCTCCTCGGGCAGCTCTACGGTGGCGACGACATCGGAGATGGCGAGCCTTCCGCCGGCCTTCAGCACACGGAAGGCATCTTTAAAGACCTGAGGCTTGTTGGGGGAGAGGTTGATGACGCAGTTGGAGATGATGACGTCCGCGGTCTCGTTGGCGATGGGCAGGTGCTCGATCTCGCCGAGGCGGAACTCCACGTTTTCGAACATTCCCTTGAGCGCGTTGCTGCGAGCCTTGGAGAGCATGTCGGGGGTCATGTCGACGCCGATGACATGGCCCGTGTGTCCCACCTCATGGGCGGCGAGGAAGCAGTCGAAGCCGCCGCCGGCGCCAAGATCCACCACCACCTCACCGGGTTGCAGGGCGGCAATGGCCTTGGGGTTGCCGCAGCCCAGACCCATGTCGGCGCCGGAGGGGACCAAATCCAGCTCCGCCTGGCTGTAACCCAGGCGGGTGGAGATGAGGGTATTGATGGCCGAATCGTCCGAGGTGCCGCAGCAGCTCGCCTCCACGCCACAGCAGCTGCCGGCGTTGTCCGCCTGTGCCACCTGGGCGTAGGCATCGCGCACGTTTTGGCGGTGCTCGTCGTGGTTGGTGTGGTCGCTGCTCTTACTCGGTTCGCAGCAGTCGGATGAGGGGGGACAACAATCACTCATGGGGTGTTCCTCTTCTGTCAGTTATCGTTGGTGTTCTGCCGGGCGCTTGTGAACAGCGCGGCCATCTCTTCGAGGGTGTTCGCCTCTACCCAGCAGAGCACCTGCTTGCCGCGGCGCTCGGTCTGTACCAGGCCGGCACGGCTTAGCTCCTTGAGGTGGTGCGACAGGGTGGAGGGGGCGATCTCCAATCCCTCGCCCAGCTCACCGACACTGAGCACGGCCTGCTCTAGCTCGCAGCGGGTACCGGGGGCACAACAGCTACTGAGCCGCTGGAATAGCGCCAGACGGTGCGGGTTACTCAGCGCCTTGAAACGCTCTGCATAACGGGAAAAATCAGTTTTATAGTTCGACATGTTTCGAAGTGTAGGGGTGTTGTCGTTGCTTTTCAAGGAGTTTCTCTTTTGTCGCTGGTGGTGATGAAACTTGAGATACAGGGAGGGATGCACCAAAATTGACAGGAGAGCCGTAATTTCAACGGATTGACGTCATTTCCCTACTCCTTCGAGGCACCGCTTGGAATTCTGGTACGACTATAAACTGGTAACCCTCTCCGTGGTGGTGGCGATCATCGCCTCGCAGATCTCCCTTGCCATCGCCTCGCGCATCAAGGCGCACCGCAAGCACGTTACCGTCTGGTTGCTGGGCGGCGGTGCCGCCATGGGTATCGGTATCTGGGCGATGCACTTCATCGGCATGCTGGCCTACCACCTGCCGATCCCGGTCGGCTACGATATCCCGCTTACCCTCTTCTCCCTGTTGCTGGCGATCATCTCCTCGATGATCGCGCTCAATGTGATCTTCGCCAACGAGAAGCTCGACTGGGGCAGAAATGCCACCAGTGCCCTGATGATGGGCTCGGGTATCGCCGGCATGCACTATACCGGCATCTATGCGATGCAGATGTCACCGCCCATCGAGTTTGAGACCTCGCTGTTTACCGCCTCGCTGCTGATCGCCTACGTTGCCTCCTTCTTCGCCATTCGCTTTGCCTTCGTCTACTCCACCAGCGAGACCTTTTTCGATCCGAAGAAGAGCATTGCCGCGGTAATCATGGGGTTTGCCATTTCCGGTATGCACTACACGGCGATGGGGGCGCAGATCATCGACCCGAATGCGATCTGCCTGGCCTCGGACAGCGGCATCAGTGCGGACCTGCTTTCGGTGATGGTGCTGGCGGTGGTGATGACGATCCTGCTGATAACCGGTGTGGTGTTGAATAGCGACCTAAAACTGGTGCAGCAGGAGAAGGCCCACGCCCTGTCGTTGGCAAAGAAGAGTGAGGACTCGCTGCTTGAGGCCGAGAAGCTGGCGGCAGAGCTGGCGCGTGAGTCGCTACGCAATGAGGCCTTCGCCAATCAGCTGGTCGATACCCTGGGGGTCATCGTCGTGGTGCTGGACCGTGACGGTAAGGTGATCCGTTTCAATGATACCGCCGAACAGGTAACCGGTTTTTCGCGTAGCGAGATCATCAACCAGCCGGTATGGCAGAAGTTGATCCCCCCTGAACAACGTGTCCGGGTCGAGGAGGTGTTCGAAAATCTGCTGCGCGGCAATTTCCCCAACACCTACACCAACCACTGGATGACGAAGGCGGGCGAACAACGTCTTATCGACTGGTCAAATACCGCACTGCTGGATGAAGAGGAGAAGGTGGACTTTGTCATCGCCACCGGCATCGATGTGACCGAAAAGCGCGCGGTGGAGGAGGAGCTGAAGATCGCCGCGGTGGCCTTCAACACCAATGAGGCGATCGTGGTGACCGATGCGAATGGGGACATATTGCGAGCCAATCGGGTCTTCACCGAGATCACCGGTTATGAGGCCGCCGAGGTGATCGGCAGGAACCCCTCTATTCTCAAGTCCGGCAAACACGACAAGGCGTTCTATCACGATATGTGGTCGCAGTTGAGCTCCCGCGGTCACTGGATGGGGGAGGTGTGGAACAAGCGCAAGAATGGTGAGGTCTATCCCGAGTGGTTGCGTATCCATGTGATCAAGGATGATAGCGGCCAGGTGCAGAACTACGTTGCCAGTTTTAGCGATATCTCCCGGCTCAAGCAGACCGAAGAGCAACTTACCTACATCAGTAACTACGATGAGGCCACGGGACTGCCGAATCGCAGGTTATTTACCGAGCTGCTGCAGCAGGAGATAGCGAAGTCGGGGGCAATCGGTAAACGCGGCCTGCTCTTCTACATGCGCTTTGTTCAGCTGGGTCTGCTCAACGAGTCCCTGGGTGCTGAGGTAATAGACCGGTTTATTGAGCAATTTATCGAAAACACCCGCCGCAAGTGCGGTGCCGCAGCGCTGCTTGGGCGTGCCAGCGGGGGTAGTTTCCTGCTCGCCCTACCGGGTACCGAGGTTGGGCGCGAACTCTCTGCACTCGGCAGTGAGGTGGCCGAGGCCCTGGTCTCGTATGCCGCCGAAGGTGAGGATAGTGAAGGCAACCGCTTCAAGGTGGGTATTAACATCGGTATTGCCACTTTCCCACAGGAAGCGCTGGGTGCGGCAGAGATTATGCAGAATGCCTTTGTCGCCCTGGAGCGGGCAAAACAGACCGAGGGTTCCAACTACAACTTCTTCTCCGCGGAGCTGCATAAGGCGGCGATAGAGTCCTACCAGATGGAGGTGTCACTGCGTGCCGCCATCGATAATGGTGAGTTGATGCTCTATTACCAGCCACAGGTGGATGGTGAGGGGCGGGTTCATGGTGCCGAGGCACTATTGCGCTGGCAGCGTGGAGATAGTTTCATCTCCCCCGCTGAATTTATTCCGCTGGCCGAGCGTAGCGACCTCATTCACGAAATTGGCAACTTTGTCTTCCGTGAAGGGATTGCAGAGCTGGCGCGCCTGCTGACCGCCGGGTTGCCGGAGGACTTCGATTGCATCTCCCTCAATATGAGTGCCAGGCAGTTTCAGGACAGCTGCTTTATCGATAACCTGAAGCGCTACCTGATCGAATTTGCGGTACCGCCGGAGTACATCAAGATTGAGCTGACCGAAACCGCGCTGGTCAACGACCCGCAGCGTGCGGTGGAGACGATTAACGCGCTCAAGGAGCTGGGGATTCGTATTTCACTGGACGATTTCGGTACCGGCTACTCCTCGCTCTCCTACCTGCACCGTATCCCCATCGATCAGCTCAAGGTGGATCAGAGCTTCGTGCGCGATATTACAATTAACAAGGTATCGCGCGCGATCACCGAGACCATTATCAGTATGGCCTGGAATATGGGGATTGATGTTATCGCCGAGGGCGTGGAGACGCGCCAGGAAAAGGAGCTGCTCGCCTCCTTCGGTTGCCACCACTACCAGGGCTTCTACTTCCACAGGCCGATGCCCGCAGGGGAGTTCGCCGCGCTACTGAAGCAGCAGATGTAATTAGCCGGGCTGGCGAAAGCCCGTGCACTCAAGGCCGATTGCCTCACCCGTCTCCAGCCGCAGAGCGGTGAGCGAACCGCCCCACAAACAGCCGGTATCGATGGCGTTGACGTTGTTCTGCTGACAGAGGCCCAGCGCCGACCAGTGGCCGACCACCAGGGGCTGCCCGCGGCTCGCTCGCTGCTCCAGCTCGAACCAGGGGCGGTAGCCCTCGGGGCGGTCATCCACCTCTCCCTTGTGTTTGAACTCCAGCTTGCCGTCTTCACGCACAAAGCGCATGCGGGTGAAGCAGTTGACGATAAAACGCAGTCGCTCCCACCCCTTCAGGCTGTCGGACCAGTGGTGCGGCTTGTTGCCGTACATGTGGTGCAGGAATTCGTGGAACCTGTCGCCGCGTAGCACCTCTTCGACCTCGGCGGCACGTGCCAGTGCCTCGTCGCGATCCCACTGCGGCGGCAGGCCGGCGTGCAGCATGGCGTAGCCGAGTTCGGCCTCGTAGTGCATCAGTGGCCGCTGGCGCAGCCACTCCAGCAGCTCTTCGTGGTCGGCGGCCTTGAGGATTGGCGCCAGGGAGTCGTTGGTGCTGAAGTGCTTGTGCATGTTCTGCCACACCGCCAGCAGGTGCAGGTCGTGGTTGCCCAGTACGGTGATGGCGCGATCACCCAGTCCCTTGACGAAGCGTAGCGTCTCCAGCGATTTTGGGCCGCGGTTGACCAGGTCGCCGGTGAACCAGAGGCGGTCGTGGGCGGGGTCGAAATGGATCTTCTCCAGCAGCTGTTGCAGCTCGTCGTAACAGCCCTGGATGTCGCCGATGGCGTAGGTGCTCATGTCTCTGCTCTTTATAAGGTTGTGCCATTCTAGCAGTTCGCACCCCGCCTCGCCGCCTGGACATTTGTCTCACAGCGGTTAGCCTTGAGCTATTCAGGCGAAAAGCGGGAGCATGTTGTGGCACAACAACCGATACACCTTTCTATTGGCGGCATGAGCTGCGCCGGCTGCGTGGCGACGGTGGAGAAGGCACTGCGGGCGGTGCCGGGGGTGGAGCAGGCGACGGTGAATTTTGCCGAGCATACCGCCCTGGTCGAGGGGGCAGTGGAGGCCGATACATTGATCGCCGCGGTGATCGACGCCGGTTACGAGGCGGCAGAACTGAAAGAGCTGGAGCAGGAGCAGGCGGAGCGCGAGGAGAAGGAGCAGGCCCATACCCGTCGCCTGTTCCGGCAGGCCGCGGTGGCGGCACTGGTCGGTTTCCCGCTGATGTTTGCGGGGATGGCGGGGTGGTTGCCCTCGCTGGCCGAGGGTACCGCCATCTGGCTTGCCATTGCCGCCATCACCCTGGCGGTGATGATCTACTCGGGCCGCCACTTCTATATCGGTGCCTGGAAGCAGTTCAAACACCACAACGCCAACATGGACACTCTCATCGCCATGGGTACCGCATCGGCCTGGGGTTATTCGCTGGCGATCACCCTCTTCCCCGAAAGCGTTCCTACCCTGGCGCGCCATGCCTATTTTGAGGCGGCCACCATGATCATCGCCTTCATCAACTTCGGTTCAGCGCTGGAGATGCGTGCCCGCGGCAAGACCTCCGAGGCGATTAAGCGGCTGGTCGGGCTACAGCCGAAAACGGCGCGGGTGGTGCGTGAAGGCAAAGAGATGGATGTGGCCATCGTCGAGGTGGGGCTCGATGAGACGGTTCGAGTACGCCCGGGCGAGCGTATTCCACTCGATGGGGTGATCATCGACGGTCGCTCCTATGTGGATGAGTCGATGATTAGCGGTGAACCGCTACCGGTGGATAAGGTAAAGGGCGACGAGGTGATCGGCGGCACCATCAACACCTCCGGCAGCTTCCTCTACCAGGTCCGGCGTATCGGTAAGGATTCGGTGCTGGCGCAGATTATCGAAATGGTGCGCACCGCCCAGGGAAGCAAGCCGGCCATCGGCAGGATGGTGGACAGGGTGGCCGGGATCTTTGTCCCCAGCGTGTTGATTATCGCCGTCCTAACCTTCCTCGCCTGGTACAACCTTGGCCCCGGGGTGAACTACGCGATTGTCGCCACCATGACGGTGCTGATCATCGCCTGTCCCTGCGCACTCGGTTTGGCGACCCCGATATCGATTATGGTCGGCGTCGGCAAGGCGGCGGAGTATGGTGTGCTGATCCGCCATGGCGATGCGCTGCAGCAGGCGGGCAAACTCGACACTATCGTACTCGACAAGACCGGCACCGTTACCGAGGGGCGGCCGCAGCTCACCGACATCGTGCCGTTTCACGGTGCCGACGCAGAGCAGCTGCTGGGCCTCGCCGCCTCGGTGGAGGCGGGCTCGGAACACCCGCTTGCCGCCGCCATCGTTGCCGCTGCTGAGGAGCGTAACCTGGAGCCGATGCCGATTAGCGACTTTCAGGCGCACAGCGGTCGTGGCGTGACGGCACAGATGGGCGGGCAGACGGTTTTCCTTGGCACTCACGCCTTTTTGACTGAAAACAGCGTCTTTCTTGGTCACCTGGAGGGGGACGGTGCACGCCTCGCCGCTCAGGGTAAGACACCGATCTACATGGGGTTGAACGAGGCGGGGGCGGCGGTGTTTGCCGTGGCCGACCCCATTAAGGCCGACTCCGCCGCTGCCATCGAGCGGCTGCACCGGGAGGGGATGAAAGTCATCATGCTTACCGGTGACCACGTCGATAGCGCCACCGCGGTGGCAAGGCAGGTGGGCATCGATGCGGTGATCGCCGAGGTGTTGCCGCAGCAGAAGGAGCAGCACGTCGCCGCGCTGCAGCAGCAGGGGCTGAGCGTTGCCATGGTGGGGGACGGCATAAACGATGCGCCGGCACTGGCGCGCAGCGATGTCGGCTTCGCCATCGGTTCCGGCACCGATGTCGCAATCGAAAGTGCCGACGTTACCCTGATGCGCGGCTCCCTGCACGGGGTGGCCGA
>JBNKUL010000076.1:0-13854 GCA_050298555.1 Thiohalomonadaceae bacterium | reverse complement strand
GACTGGAAGTAGTCGAGGTCGTGTAGCCACTGCTGCACCGCGACGAAGCTGGAGCCGTCCACCCCTTCGCCTGCGCCCTGGACGATGGCGGCGTCGATGGCCTCTTCTCCCTCGGGGTTTTCGGTGCCGTCTTCGTAGCCGGTGAGGTCGCGGCTGTCGCGGTACTGGAAGCTGTCGACCACCTGGCGGACCTCGAAGGCCTCATCCAGCAGCGCGGTGAGTTCGCGCGTCCGGTGCAGCAGTTCGCCGCGGTCGTCGCCGCGCAGCCATAGCCAGAGGGCGGCGGGGGTGGACGGTACGTTGACCGCGCGGGCGACGTGGCTGGGGAAGTTGCGCAGCCCGTCGACCATTGCGCCAAGCTCAGAGACCAGCGACAGCCCCAATCCCATCACGACGCCGTCGCCGTCGATCTGTCGTGCCAGCTTTCTTAGCGGCCCCGCCGGTGCGGCACCGTGCCTGAGGTCGAAGATGATGTGGCGTGCGAGCCGCGGGACGTCGCCGATGATGCCGGGTTGAATCAGATCCATTTTCTCTCCTGCCGTGGTCGCTACCGATGTCGTTAGTGTAGTTCGTCAGAGGATATCCAGCTCGTCCCACATGGCGTCGACACGCTGCTTTACCGCCTCGTCCATAACGATGGGGGTTCCCCACTCGCGGTCGGTCTCGCCTTCCCATTTATTCGTCGCATCCAGTCCCATCTTGCCGCCGAGGCCGGAGATGGGCGAGGCGAAGTCGAGATAGTCGATAGGGGTGTTCTGCAGCAGGGTGGTGTCACGCACCGGGTCCATGCGGGTGGTGATGGCCCAGATCACATCGTCCCAGCTGCGGGTGTTGATGTCCTCGTCCACCACGATGACGAACTTGGTGTACATGAACTGGCGCAAGAATGACCAGATCCCCAGCATTACCCGCTTGGCGTGGCCCGGGTACTGCTTCTTGATGCTTACCACGGCGAGGCGGTAGGAGCACCCCTCGGGCGGCAGGTAGAAGTCGACGATCTCCGGGAACTGCTTCTGCAGGATCGGCACGAACACCTCGTTCAGCGCCACGCCGAGTACCGCCGGCTCATCGGGCGGCCGGCCGGTGTAGGTGGAGTGGTAGATGGGCTTGTTGCGTTGGGTGATGCGCTCCACGGTGAAGACGGGGAAGCTGTCGATCTCGTTGTAGTAGCCGGTGTGGTCGCCGTAGGGGCCCTCGTCGGCGAACTCGTCGGGATAGATGTGCCCCTCCAGCACGAACTCGGCGGAGGCGGGGGCCTGCAGCTCGTTGCCGATGCAGTTGGTCACCTCGGTCTTGGAGCCGCGCAACAGGCCGGCGAAGGCGTATTCGGAGATGGCATCGGGAATGGGGGTGACGGCGCCGAGGATAGTGGCCGGGTCTGCCCCCAGGGCCACGCTCACCGGGAAGGGCTTGCCGGGATGCAGCTCCTGCCACTCGCGCAGGTCGAGTGCACCGCCGCGGTGGGAGAGCCAGCGCATGATCACCTTGTTCTTGCCCAGCACCTGCTGGCGGTAGATGCCGAGGTTCTGGCGGTCCTTGCGCGGGCCCTTGGTAATCACCAGCCCCCAAGTGATGAGCGGCGCGGCATCGCCGGGCCAGCAGGTCTGTACCGGCAGCCTGGTCAGGTCGACCTCGTCGCCCTCCAGTACGACCTCCTGGCAGGGGGCATTCTTCACCACCTTGGGTGACATATTGAGAACCTGCTTGAGAACGGGCAGCTTCGACCAGGCGTCTTTCAGCCCCTTCGGCGGTTCCGGCTCCTTGAGGTAGGCGAGCAGCTTGCCCACCTCGCGCAGGGCATCGACCGACTCCTCGCCCATCCCCAGCGCCACCCGCTCGGGGGTGCCGAAGAGGTTGGCCAATACCGGAATATCGGAGCCCCTGGGGTTCTCGAACAGCAGTGCCGGGCCGCCGGCACGCAGGGTGCGGTCGGCGATCTCGGTCATCTCCAGGTTGGGGTCGATCTCCTGGTGGATGCGCTTGAGTTGGCCGCGCTGTTCCAGCTGTTCGATAAAGTCGCGTAGGTCTCGGTATTTCATACTATCTTTGCCATGATGCTGTGTTGGGGTGATTATGCGGTGCCCTCCGGACACAGGCAAACCGGCTGGAGTTGTGGGATGAAAAAAAGTGGTTTTAATTATCGCCTTGAGGATGGGCATTACCTTATTGAACTGAAGCTGGATAGCGTGCAGCAGCTGTTCAATCTGCTGGACCCTGCCCCCTTCCGGGAAAAGGACCTCCACCCGGCGGCAGAGGAGTATATCGTCGCAGCTGCCACGGAGTTGCCTCACGATGCGCCGTTGAAACTGCGGCTCTATCTGCCGCCGGATAGCTGCGATGGCGATGAGGTGCAGAAGGTGCCCGCGGCAGTGCATCACTACTTCTCCTATCGCGCCAGTGTCACGGCAAGGCAGTTCATGCGCACCTTGCGACTCGGACGGAAGGCGCTAGTCATCGGTGCAACCTTCCTGGTCTTCTGCATTCTGGCGCAGCAGCTTATCGCCTCTTTGGGCAGGAGCGGCCTGTTGTGGCTGATTATTGAAGAGGGTTTCCTCATTAGCGGCTGGGTGGCGATGTGGCGCCCTATCGAGATCTTTCTCTACGAGTGGTGGCCGATTCGCCGCGAACAGCGCCTGTTCGAGAAGCTGGCGCAAATCCCGGTCGAGATAGTGCCGACCAGGGGGAGATGAAAGTTTAGTTGGGTCGCCTGGACAACCCTCATTGGTGACATATACTTTTTTGGCAGTAACCCATTTAACGATAATTTAGAAGGAAGGGGGTAATACCATGTCTGATGTTCAGCTTGCTGATGTCACCATCCACATTGATGCGGAAACCGATGATACTGTGCGTGGCCAGGTTGAGGCAGCGCTTCGCGCTGTCGATGGTACGGTGAGTGTGCATATGCCCGATGATGCGCGACACATGGTCGTCGTCGAGTATGTGCCGGATAAAACCAATTCAGGCGTACTGCTGGCCGCAGTGAGGGAGATGGCGGGACATGCCGAGCTGATCGGTCTGTAACCTTCCGTTCTCATGCTACCGACACCTTTAGTTGCAGAGGTAGCATGAGAGGACTCCTGTTTGCCGTTGTTTTCTGTGCAGTCTCCCTGCTCTTCGCTGAAACCCTTACCTCCCTCCTCGTCAATTTCTCCGTTATCGAACCCCATGAATTCGAAGAGGTGCATGGGCTAATTATGTTCTTCCTGTTGGCCGTCTATATGGGCTACGCACCGACCTTTCCGCAGGACCATCAACGGAAAGACGATGGCGACAAAAACAGTAAAGACGACTCCTAGAATTACCTGCTCAGGATGCGATGCCGCTATGACGCAACAGCGCATCGATGCTCGGCTTGCGCCCGCGAAATTCGATAAACAGCTCCATCGGGTCGCGCGAGCCACCCTGCTCAAGAATGTTCTCCATGAAGGCGCTACCTGTCGCGCCGTTGAAGATCCCCTCCTCCTCGAAGCGTGAGAAGGCATCGGCGCTCAGCACCTCGGCCCACTTGTAGCTGTAGTAGCCGGCGGCGTAGCCCCCGGCGAAGATGTGGGAGAAGCCGTGCTGGAAGCGGTTGTACTCGGGTGGGCGGACCACCGCCACCTCGGCGCGCACCTCGTCGAGGATCTGCTGGATGCGGCCACCCTCTTTGGGGTCGTACTCCATGTGCAGGCGGAAGTCGAACAGGGCGAACTCCAGCTGACGCACCATCTGCATGCCGGAGTGGAAGTTCTTCGCCGCGATCATCTTGTCGAACAGGGCATCGGGGATCCGCTCGCCGCTTTGGTAGTGGGCGGCGAACAGGTCCAGCGCCTCGCGCTCCCAGCACCAGTTCTCCATGAACTGGCTGGGCAGCTCTACCGCGTCCCACGGCACACCGCTGATGCCCGAGACCCCGGCGTAGTCGACCGTGGTGAGCATGTGGTGCAGGCCGTGACCGAACTCGTGGAACAGGGTCTGCACCTCGTCGTGGGTGAACAGCGCCGGGTCGCTGCCCACTGGCGGGGCGAAGTTGCAGACCAGGTAGGCGGCGGGGGCCTGTACCTGGCCGTTGGCCAGTTTACGGCGGCTGATGCACTCGTCCATCCAGGCGCCGCCGCGCTTGTGGGGGCGGGCATAGAGGTCGAGATAGAAGCGGCCGCGCAGGGTGTCGCTGCTGTCAAAGATTTCGTAAAAACGGACGTCTGGGTGCCAGCGGTCGAACTCGTCTACCTCGCGAATATCGAGGCCGTAGAGGCGTTTCACCACCTCGAACAGGCCGCCGATCACTCGGTCTTCGGGGAAGTAGGGCTTTACGTCCTCCTGCGAGATGGCGTATTTGGCCTGGCGCAGCTTCTCCGCGTAGTAGCTCAGGTCCCATGCCTGCAGCTCCTCCACGCCGTGCTGCTCCCTGGCGAAGGCGTGCAGCTCATCCAGCTCCTCCTTTGCCAGCCCGAGGGAGCGCGCGGCCAGGTCGCGCAGAAAGTCGATTACCTGTTGCGGCTCCTCGGCCATCTTGGTGGCAAGGGAACGTTCCGCGTAGTTGGCAAAGCCGAGCAGGTCGGCCAGCTCGTGGCGGATACGCAGGATCTCCTCCATCACCGGGCCGTTGTCCCACTTGCCAGCATCGGGCCCCTGCTCCGAGGCGCGGGTGACGTAGGCCTCATAGAGGCGCTGGCGCAGCTCGCGGCTGTCGGCGTAGGTCATCACCGCGTAGTAGCTGGGGAACTCCAGTGATACCCACCACCCCTTCTTGTGCCCCTCGCGCTCGGCGGCCTGCTTCATCATGCCGAGGGAGGAGTCGGGGATACCGGCCAGGTCGCGTTTGTCACTGAGGTGCAGGTTCCACTCGTTGGTGGCGTCGAGCACGTTGTTGCTGAAGGTGGTGGTGAGTTTGGAGAGCTCCGCCTTCAGCTCTTTGTAACGTGCCTTCTTCTCCTGCGGCAGGGCGACGCCGGTGAGGTGGAAGTCGCGCAGGTTGTCGTCGATCAGTTTCTGCTGTGCGGCATCGAGCTTTGCATACTCATCGCCGTTGCGTATCGCCTCGAAGGCCTGGAACAGCCTTTCGTTCTGTCCCATCTCGGTGGCGTAGTCGGAGAGTTTGGGCAGGCACGCCTCGTAGGCCTCGCGCAGCTCGGGCGAGTTGACCACCGAGTTCATATGGCTGACCGGGGACCAGGCGCGGTTGAGGCGGTCATCCAGCGCCTCCAGTGGCTCGACCAGGCTCTCCCAGCCCGGTACCTCCACCTCTTCCAGCAGCCTGGCCACCTCGGCACGGTTCTGTGCCAGCAGGGTGTCGATGGCGGGCTCGATGTGCTCGGGCCTGATGGTAGAGAAGGGGGGGAGGTCGGTTATCTCCAGCAGGGGGTTGCTCATGGTCGCTGATCCAGTAGTCATGTCTCAAAGGGGTATACACATTACAATAGGGGCCTCATTCAATAAACCGTAGCCCTTCACTATGTCTTCCCACCCCTACGACGCCCTGCTGCCCGACCTCATCCTCGACGCCATCGATGCCATCGATAATGGGCGGTATCGGACCTCCGGCTCCATGCTCGCCCTCAATAGCTACGAGAACCGGGTCTACCAGGTGGGGCTGGAGGAGGGGCGCTTCATCGTCGCCAAGTTCTACCGTCCCGGCCGCTGGTCCGACGAGGCGATTCTGGAGGAGCACGCCTTTGCCGCCCAACTGGCGGCGGTGGAGGTGCCAGTCATCGCTCCGCTGGCCGACGACAACGGCGAGACCCTCCACCGTTACGAAGGATTCCGCTTCGCCCTGTTCGAGCGGCACGGCGGCCGCTGGCCCGAGCTGGACGACCCCGACACCCTGTACCGCCTCGGCCAGTTCCTCGGCCGCATCCACGCGGTGGGGGCAGCCCGCCCCTTCGAGCAGCGCCCGGCCCTTACCCCCGAGAGCTTCGGCGAGAAGAGCCTTGCCTATCTGATGGGGAAGGGCTTCCTGCCGCGCGAGTACGAGCAGCAGTACCGCGACCTGGCCGAGGGGGTGTTGGCGGAGGTGGCGCAGCGCTTCGCCGGGGTCGACTTCACCCCGATCCGCCTGCATGGCGACTTCCACCCCGGCAATATCCTCTGGACCGACACGGGCGCCCACCTGGTCGACCTCGACGACTGCCGCAGTGGCCCGGCGGTACAGGACCTGTGGATGCTGCTGAGTGGTGATGTTGCGCAGATGAATGCGCAGTTGAGTGAACTACTGGAGGGTTATGAGGAGTTCTTCGACTTCAGCCGCCGTGAGCTGAGCCTGATCGAGCCGCTGCGTACCCTGCGCCTGCTCCACTACAGCGCCTGGTTGGCGCGGCGCTGGGATGACCCCGCCTTCCAGCAGGCCTTCCCCTGGTTCAATACGGTGAAGTACTGGGAGGAGCAGGTGCTGACCCTGCGCGAGCAGCAGCAGCGTCTTACCCTGCCGCCGCTGCTGTCGAGCTGATCGCGAGCAGCGCTCGCTCCTACGGGTAGATGAGTGTAGGAGCGGCCGCTGGCCGCGATCAGGTGATTTCTAGCAGGGATGATTCGAGCCATACCGCATCCCAGTGGGCATAGTCACCGACGTCTTCGACGATGCCCTTTCTGAGTGGGTTGGCGATGAGATAGCGCGCTACCGCTCGACGATCCTCCTCCGTTCTTAATGCGTGGTCGTGGTACCCCTTCTGCCAGATCGGGCCCGTGCTGCCGTTGTGTCGATTAACGACATGGGCGGAATAGCTCTTGAACTGACGCATTACACTCTCTAACTCCCCTTCCTTCAGAGTGAACAGCCAGTGCAGGTGGTCGGGCATCAGCACATAGGCGAGTGTTACGGTAAAGCGTTGCCGTTGGGGGGAGTAGAGAGTGCGGACGACTTGTCGGGCAAGGTCGATATCTCTGAACAACGGTTTTCGCTGGTGAGTGACCGTGGTGATGAGATAGTCCTGGTGCTGAATTGAGAGGCGGCCGATGCGAAGCCGGTGTGTTTTTGACATGAACCCTCCTTGGTCATGGTGTGTTGTTGGTGCATTAGGAGTATAGGGGAGGATTGTCGCAGCGTGGGAGCAGCTGATCGCGAGCAGCGCTCGCTCCTACGGGTAGATGAGTGTAGGAGCGGCCGCTGGCCGCGAAAATGATAATTGCCGGATTACTCGTGGCGTAGCGCCTCGATCGGGTTGAGGCCGGCGGCGCGACGGGCGGGGAAGAAGCCGAAGGCGACGCCGATCACCACGGAGAAGAGGAAGGCGAGCAGCACCATCCCCCACTCGATGACGAAGGGCAGCGCCAGCAGGTCGGCGGCGAGCCAGCTGGCGAGCAGGGCGAGGAGGATACCGAACAGGCCGCCGAAGGAGGCGAGCACCACCGCTTCGACCAGGAACTGGGTCAACACGTCGCGCGCCTGCGCGCCGATGGCCAGGCGGATGCCGATCTCGCGGGTCCGTTCGGTCACCGACACCAGCATGATGTTCATAATGCCGATGCCACCGACCAGCAGGCTCACCGCTGCCACCGCACCGAGCAGGGTGGTGAGGACCTGGGTGGTGCCGGTGAGGGTGCGGGCGATCTCCTGCATGTCCATAACGCTGAAGTCATCCTCTTCGCCGTCGCCGATGCGGCGCCGCTCGCGCATCAGACTGGTGATGTCACGCTGTACCGTGGCGGTGGAGAAGCCGTCGCGGGCGGAGATGCGGATGCGGCTCACCTCCTGGTTGCCGGCGATGCGCCGCCAGAAGGTGCGTAGCGGCATCACCACGGTATCGTCCTGGTCCGAACCGCCCGCCGACTGCCCCTTGGCGGCCAGCAGGCCGACCACCTCGCAGGAGACCTGCTTGAGGCGAATGGTGCTTCCCACCGGGTCCTGCGCGCCGAATAGCTTGCGCCTGACCGTCTCGCCGATGATGCAGACGCTGGCGCCGCGCAGCTCCCCCTCGCTGAACAGGCGTCCCTGCTGCAGCTGCCAGTTGCCCACCTCGAAGAAACGGTTGTCGCTGCCGGTAATATTGGTCGACCAGTTGTCGTTGCCGTAGACCACCACCATCGCCTGCGAGGCCTGTGGCGCCACCGCCGCGACACCGGCGATCTCCCGCTCGACGGCATCGGCATCGGCCAGCTTGAAGGGCGGGGCCTGGCTGCGGCTGCCGTGGCCGAAGCGTTGCCCCGGGCGCAGGAACAGCAGGTTGCTGCCGAGGCTCTCGATCTGCTGGCTTACCTGCAGGGTGGCGCCGCTGCCCAGGTTGACCATGATGATCACCGAGGCGACGCCGATGACGATACCGAGGATGGTGAGGATGGAGCGCAGTACGTTGCGGCGGATCGAGCGCAGGGCGAGCAGCAGGGCGTTACCGATCATGCGGAGCCCTCCCCGCCCTGGCTGTCGACCAGCCTGCCGTCGACAAACTGGATCAGGCGCGAGGCGTAGGCGGCGATCTCCGCCTCATGGGTGACCATTACGATGGTGATGCCGAGATCGCGGTTGAAGCCCCGCAGCATCTCCATGATCTCGTGGCCACGGGCGGTGTCCAGGTTGCCGGTCGGCTCGTCCGCCAGCAGCAGGCTGGGGCGAGTGACGATGGCCCGTGCGATGGCCACCCGCTGCTGCTGGCCGCCGGAGAGCTCGGCCGGGGTGTGGTGCTCCCACCCCGTTAGCCCCACCTGCTGCAGCGCCTCGAGGCCGAGCCGCTTTCGCTCCTCGGCGGGGAGTCCGCGGTAGACCAGCGGCAGCTCCACGTTCTCCAGTGCCGAGGTGCGGTTGAGCAGGTTGAAACCCTGGAACACGAAGCCGAGGTAGTGGCGGCGCATCAGGGCGCGCTGGTCGTGGCTCAGGTCGCCCACGTCGATGCCCTGGAAGCGGTAGTGCCCGGCGCTGGGGGTGTCGAGGCAGCCGATGATGTTCATGCAGGTCGATTTGCCGGAGCCGCTCGGCCCCATCACCGCGACGAATTCGCCCTCATCGATACTGAGGTCGATGCCGCGTAGCGCCTCCACCGCCGCCTGGCCGCGGCCGTAGACCTTACTCACCCCCTCGAACTCGATTAACGACATTAGCCGCCGATCCGTGAGCTTTCGCTAAGCAGCTCCATGCCGGGCTCCAGCCCCTCCAGCACCTCGGTGTGCTGGCCGTCGCTGTCGCCGGTGCGGATGGTGAGGGCAGCGGGCACGCCCTCCTTGAGTTGCCACACCTGCCGTGTCGCCCCCTGCGCCCTGGCCTGGCGACCGTTACGCTGGTGGCGCGGGCGGAAAAAGAGGCGGCTGAAGAGGTTGCCGTCGCCCTTTGCGCCCTCCTCGGCGGGCGGGGGGCTGTAGCGCAGGGCGGCGTTGGGGATGAGCAGGGCGCCCGCGATCTCACGCACCACGATCTCGGCGGTGGCGGTCATGCCCGGCAGCAGCTGCAGCCCCTCGTTGTCGACGGTGAGTACCGTGTCGTAGCTGACCACCCCCTCGACCGTTTGCGGTGCGCGGCGCACCTGAGTGATGGCGGCGGTGAAGCGGCGCTCGGGGAAGGCATCGACGTTAAAGCTCGCCGCCTGGCCGTGGCGGATGCGGCCGATGTCGGCCTCATCGATGGCGACGATCAGCTCCATGCGCGCCAGGTCCTCGGCCAGGGTGAAGAGCTCCGGGGTCTGGAATGAGGCGGCAACGGTCTGCCCCGGCTCCACCTTGCGGTCGAGCACGATGCCGTGAATGGGGGAGCGGATGGTCGCCTTGGCCAGATTGGTGCGGTGCCCTGCCAATACCGCCTGGGCGATGGCCACCTGTGCCTCGGCGCTGGCGACACCGGCCCTGGACCGAGCGTGGGCGGCTACGGCGGCATCCACATCGTTTTGCGAGCACATCTTCTGTTTCGCCAGCTCACGGCAGCGCTTTAACGCCAGCGCCTTCTCCAGTTCGGTGGCCTCGGCCTCCTTCACCTTCGCCTCGGCCGACTGCAGCGAGGCCTCCGCCTCGGCGATGCGGTTCTCCAGGGTGGAGGTGTCGAGCCGTGCCAACACCTGCCCCGCCTCCACCTCGTCGTTGAAGTCGACCTCGACGTCGGCGATGGTGCCGGAGAGTTCGCTGCCCACCTCCACCTGTTTGAGCGGCTGCAGGTTGCCGGTGGCGGTCACCGTCAGTCGCAGGTCACCGCGGGTCACCTTGACGGTGCGGTGGCGGTAGTCGGCACCCTGATCGTCCGGCAGGAGTGTTGCCAGTAACAGGCTGGCGGCCAGTAGTGGCAATAGCCACAGGAGATAGCGGCGACGGCGGCGCTGTCGGCCCAGTCCGAGGGTGGAGGAGATATCGCTGTTGCTTTCGTTCATGCCATTTGCCCATTGTGCCACTGCATGCAGTATAGGCACCGATATTAAGGTGATGGGGCTGGCGGAGGAAGGGGGGAGTTTTGCGGGCAAAAAAAAAGGAAGGCGGAGGAGCCTTCCTGAAGATTTGGGGGTTTAACCAATCTCTGGTTAAAGTGAAGATTAGTAAAACCAACCTATTTCGTCAAGTAAAAAATAGAGAAAAACCAAGGGTTATTCTTTTTCCTTACTAACTATCTGATTTTAAAGGCTGTTCCTGTTGTCCCGGCATGCTGCTAGAATCGTGCGACCAATACGAATGAACCTGAAGGGAACGACTATGAGCAAGCATTACGATCTTCTCGCCATCGGCGGCGGCAGTGGTGGCCTCTCTGCGGCGGAGCGCGCCGCCATGTACGGCAAGAAGGCCGCAGTGGTGGAGATGGGCAAGATGGGCGGCACCTGCGTCAACGTCGGTTGCGTGCCGAAGAAGGTGATGTGGAACGCCGCCTCTATCTCCCACGCCCTGCGTGATGCCAGAGGCTACGGCTTCGATGTGATGGTCAACGACTTCGACTGGGGGCAGCTGGTAAAGGGGCGCGAGGCCTACATCCAGGGCATTAACGACTGGTACGGCAGCTACCTGGAGGACTCCAACATCGACTGGCTCAAGGGACAGGCGAAGTTCATCGATGCCAACACCCTGGAGGTGGCCGGTGAGCAGTACACCGCCGATCACATCGTCATCTCCCCCGGCGGTGTGGCGATGGTGCCGGCCATCCCCGGTGCCGAGCACGGCATCACCTCCGACGGTTTCTTCGCCCTCACCGAGCAGCCCAAGCGCGTCGCCATCGTCGGTGCCGGTTACATCGCGGTGGAGCTGGCGGGCCTGCTCAAGGCGCTCGGCTCCGATGTCGACCTGCTGCTGCGCCGTCAGCACTTCCTCGCCAGCTTCGATGCCATGCTGCGCGAGACCCTGATGGAGGAGATGGTCAACGAGGGGGTCAACATCCTGCCCAATATCAACCTGGAGAAGGTGGAGAAGGAGGAGGACGGTACCCTTACCCTCACCTGCCAGAGCGGCCACATCATGAAGGGCTTCGACACCCTGATCTGGGCCATCGGACGTGCGCCCAACACCGCCGATCTCAACCTGGCGGCGGCGGGCGTGGAGATGGACGAGCAGGGTTACATCCCCACCGACGAGTTCCAGCAGACCAACGTTCCCGGCGTCTACGCGGTGGGCGATGCCACCGGCCGTGCCCAGCTTACCCCGGTGGCGATTGCCGCCGCGCGCCGCCTCGGTGACCGCCTGTTCAACAACCAGGCCGAGCGCAGGCTCGACTATGAAAACATCCCCACCGTGATGTTCAGCCACCCGCCTATCGGTACCGTGGGCCTGACCGAAGGCGAGGCGCGCGACAAGCACGGCGATGCGGTCAAGGTCTACCAGACCCGCTTCACCCCGATGTACAACGCCCTTACCGATCACAAGACCAAGACGGCGATGAAGCTGGTCTGCGTCGGCGCGCAGGAGAAGGTCGTCGGTATCCACATGATCGGCCACGGTGTCGATGAGATGCTGCAGGGCTTCGCCGTGGCGCTGAAGATGGGCGCCACCAAGAAGCAGTTCGACGACACCGTCGCCATCCACCCCACCAGCTCGGAAGAGCTGGTGACCATGCGCTAGGGGGGGCAAAGCCATGGCGATTCGTCCCTTTGAGGGCATCATGCCCAGCGTCGATGAGAGCGCCTATGTGGATGAACAGAGCTCGGTGATTGGCGACGTGCATATCGGTGCCGACTCCTCCATCTGGCCGATGGCGGTACTGCGCGGCGATGTAAACAAGATCCGCATCGGTGCGCGTAGCAGTATTCAGGACGGCACCGTCGGCCACGTCACCCACGACCACCCCGGCGAGCCGGGTGGCCATCCACTGGTGGTGGGGGACGATGTCACCGTCGGTCACAACGTTACCCTGCACGGTTGCACCATTGGCAACCGCTGCCTGGTCGGCATGGGCTCTACCGTGCTCGACGGCGCGGTGCTGGAGGAGGGGGTGTTCCTCGCTGCCGGCAGCCTGGTACCGCCGGGCAAGACCCTGGAGGGGGGCTATCTGTGGGTCGGCTCGCCGGTGAAAAAGGCGCGCCCCCTCACCGAGGAGGAGGCCAACTGGTTGGGCTACTCGGCGCAGCACTACTCGCGCTTGAAGGACAAGTACCGCTAACCGCTCCATCTCCTATACTGATGAAGCGTGACGTTGCAAAGGAGCGGCAAATGGAACTCTTCATCGGCAACCTTCCTCCCAACACCTCCCTGGCCGAGCTGTTGACCTTCTTCAAGGCCTTCAAGGGACGGGCGCGCTTTCACCTGGAGAAATCGCCCCCGGCGGAGGGTGAGCCCACCCTCTATGCCGTCGCCGAGTTCGAGAGCGAGCGCTACGCCCGCAAGATGATGGAGCGCTACGCGCAAAAGTCCCTGCGCGGCTGCAAACTGGTGATTCGTGAGTATCTCCACCGCAGCTACGCCAACGAGCGGCGCGCCGTGAACTGGCGGGAGAAGCCGTGGCGCGCCGGTGAGCGTCGTCGTACCGAGCGCCGCCATATGGAGCGGGAGCTGGGGGATGCGTTTGAGGATATCCTCGCCTCGTCGCAACGGGAGGAGGCGAAGCAGCAGGCGAAAAGGGTCGCCGGGCTGAAGGTGCAGGCCTACCGGGACCTTGCCCGCAAGAGTTAGCCGTTAAGGCTCTTACGCACCGCCGCGATCACCGGGGCGGTCTGCGGCTTTACGCCGCGCCAGATCAGGAACGACTCCGCCGCCTGCTCCACCAGCATTCCCAGGCCGTCTGAGATGTGGGCACTGCCGTGGTCGTCGGCCCATTCCATGAAGGCAGTGGGCTCGGCGGCGTACATCATGTCGTAGCAGAGCGCCCCCTTGGCTAGCATGGCGTCGGGCAGGGGGGGCACCTCCCCCTTGAGGCTGGCCGAGGTGCCGTTGATCACGATGTCGAAGCGGGAGCCGTCCAGCTCGTCGAAGCCGCAGCCGTCGATGCTGCCGAACTCCTCGAAGGCGTCGGCCAGCTCCTGGGCCCGTGCCGGGGTGCGGTTGGCGATCATCACCGAGGCGGGTTTCTCCTCCAAGATGGGACCGAGTACCCCCCGCACGGCACCGCCGGCGCCGAGGATGAGGATATTCTTCTCCGCCAACGCCATCCCCAGGTTGTCGCGGATGTCACGCACCAGGCCGACACCATCGGTATTGTCACCCAGCAGTGAACCGTCCTCGCGCAGCACGATGGTGTTCACCGCACCGGCCAGCTCGGCGCAGGGGCTGCGCTCCTCCACCCGTTTCCAGGCGTCGCGCTTGAAGGGGACGGTAACGTTGAGCCCCTTGCCCCCCGCCTCACGGAAGGCCTCCACCGCTTCGTCAAAACCACCGATCTCAACCAGAATCGCCTCGTAGCTGAGGGACTGCTTGGTCTGCTCGGCAAACAGGGAGTGGATCATGGGTGACTTGCTGTGGCCGATGGGATTGCCCATTACGCCATATTTATCGGGTGTTGACGCTGACATGGTGACCTCCAGGGAAGGGCTGACGGCGCATAGATTATCTGAAGAA
>JBNKUL010000075.1:0-4929 GCA_050298555.1 Thiohalomonadaceae bacterium | reverse complement strand
ACTCGCCCCTGGTCCGCACCGCATTCGCCCCTCACGGCCCCTACACCGTCTCCGACGAGCCGCTACGCAAGGTGGTGATGTACGCCGAAGAGCTCGACATCCCCATCCACATGCACATCCATGAGACCGCCGACGAGCTCGAAGGTTCGCTGCAGCAGTACGGAAAGCGCCCGTTGGCACGGCTGGACGAGCTGGGGCTGCTCGGCCCGAGGCTACAGGCTGTGCACATGACCCAGGTGGAGGAGGCGGAGATCGCCCGCATCGCCGAGACCAACAGCAACGTCGTGCACTGCCCCGAGTCCAACCTCAAGCTGGCCAGTGGCTTCTGTCCGGTGCAGAAACTGCTCGATGCCGGCATCAACGTCGCCCTGGGCACCGACGGTGCCGCCAGCAACAACGACCTCGACATGTTCGGCGAAATGCGTACTGCAGCGCTGCTGGCCAAGGGGGTGGCGGGTGATGCCAGTGCCCTGCCCGCCGCCGATGCCCTGGCGATGGCCACCATCAACGGCGCCCGCGCACTGGGGCTGGAGGAGGTCTGCGGTTCGCTCAGCATCGGCAAGGCAGCAGACATAGTTGCCCTGAAGATGGATGACCTGGAGACCCAACCGCTGTACCATGCCGTCTCGCAGCTGGTCTATGCCACCGGCCGCGACAAGGTCAGCGACGTCTGGGTCGCCGGGCGCCACCTGCTCAAGGAGCGCCGCCTTACTACCCTGGACGAAGCGGCGATCCTGCAGAGCGCACGACAGTGGCGCGATAAAATCGCGCAGTTTAACCAGCAACACGGTACAGAGTAATGAACGCAGCCAACCATAATGTCGACCACGGCGAGATCAACAAATTCGAGGAGCTGGCCTCACGCTGGTGGGATCCCCACAGTGAGTTCAAGCCGCTGCACGACATCAACCCCCTGCGCCTCGACTACATCGACCAACGTGCCGACATCAAGGGCAAAAAGGTGCTGGATGTGGGCTGCGGCGGCGGCATCCTTGCCGAGAGCATGGCACTGCGCGGCGCCGAGGTGACCGGCATCGATATGGGTGAGGCACCACTGGAGGTGGCCAGGCTACACATGCTGGAGAGTGGTGCCGAGCTGGAGTATCGCCAGATCACCGCCGAGGCAATAGCCGAGGAGATGCCGGGCCAGTTCGACGTAGTCACCTGCATGGAGATGCTGGAGCACGTGCCGGACCCGGGCTCGGTGATCGCCGCCTGCGCACGCCTGGTGAAGCCGGGCGGTCAGCTCTTCTTCTCCACCATTAACCGCAACCCCAAGGCCTACCTCTTCGCCATCGTCGGCGCCGAGTACCTGCTGCGTATGCTGCCCAAGGGAACCCATGAGTTTGCCAAATTCATCCGCCCCTCAGAGCTGGAGGGCTGGACCCGTAGCGCCGGACTGGAACTCAGGGATCTGACCGGAATGAGCTACAACCCCTTCAGCCAGAAATACAGCCTGGGCCGCGACCTGGATGTCAACTACATGGCCCACTGTACCCTCCCTGCAGCTGGTTAAATGAGCCAAATCCGCACGGTGCTGTTCGACCTGGACGGCACCCTCGCTGACACAGCCCCCGATCTGGCCTACGCCCTCAACGAGGTATTGCGCGAGCAGGGGCACGCGCCCCTCCCCTTCGAGCAGATCCGCCCGGTGGTCTCCCACGGTGGTATCGCCCTGATCAAACGCGGCTTTAATATGGATGAATCGGCACCGCAGTTCGATGAACTGCGCCAGCGCCTGCTCGCCATCTACCGTGAGCACATCGTGCGCCAAACCACCCTGTTCGAGGGAATGGAATCGGTACTCGCCAGCATCGAGCAGCGTGGCCTCAACTGGGGGGTGGTTACCAACAAGCCGGGCTGGCTGACCGAGCCGCTGATGGAGGGGCTGGCCCTGAAGGAGCGCGCCGCGACCATCGTCAGTGGCGATACACTGGAGCAGCGCAAACCCCACCCTGCGCCGATGCTACTGGCATGTAACCAGGCGGGTAGCGAAGCGGCCCAGTGCCTCTATGTGGGGGATGCAGAGCGGGATATCGAGGCGGGAAGGAGTGCCGGTATGCGCACCCTGGTAGCGCTATTTGGCTATATCGGCGAAGAGGACAGGCCGGAAGAGTGGATGGCCGACGGCTGCGTCGAGAAGGCCGCAGCCATCCTTGATTGGCTGTAAGAGCTAAGGGGACGGCTTGATCGCCTCCTCCAGGGTCTGCTCCACCACGTCGGTGGACCTTCTCGCCGTCTCTTTTAATTTTTTCGTCACCCTCTCACGGGCCTCAGGGGTAGCGAATGGGTTGCTAAAGGGTGGCTGGTGGTTGGCGAGATTGACCCCCACCCAGATATCCATCAGGACAAGGGTGATGATAATGTACAACAGCTTTTTCATTCCTGTTTTTTCCTATGCTTAGGCCTACTTACGTAAAATTAGCACAAGCGCGATGAATACGCCCTGCATCGATTCCGCCTATAGCTACTGTGAGCAGCTGGCCCACTCCCACTACGAGAACTTTCCCGTCGCCTCGTGGCTGCTGCCACGCGCCCTGCGCCGTCCCGTCGCCGTGATCTACGCCTTTGCCCGCAACGCCGACGACTATGCCGACGAGGGGGAGTACAGCGATTCTGAGCGGCTGGCCCTGCTTGACGGGTATGGAGAAAAACTGCGCCGTCTAGAGCGTGGCGAAGAGGTGGACGATCCCGTATTCATCGCCCTGGCCGATGTCATCGCCGGGCAGCAGCTACCCTGGCAGCTGTTTCACGACCTGCTGAGCGCCTTCCGTCAGGATGTGAAACAAAAGCGCTATGCGGATTTCGCTCAACTACTCGATTACTGCCGCCGCTCCGCCAACCCGGTGGGGCGACTGCTGCTACACCTGAGCGGCAACGACACGGCGGAGAACCTGCGGCTATCCGACAAGGTCTGCAGCGCGCTACAACTCATCAATTTCTACCAGGACCTGGCACAGGACTATGAGGAAAACCGGCGTATCTACCTCCCCGAGGATGAGATGCAGCGCTACGGAATCAACGAGCAGCACTTCTCCTTGCGCAGCCACGCCCCGGAAATGGTGGAGCTGATGCGCTTTCAGGTAAAGCGGGCTCGGGAGATGATGCAGCAGGGGGCGCCACTGGGAAGAAGGTTAAGGGGCCGCTTCGGCCTGGAGATCCGCCTCATCATCGAGGGGGGAATGGCGGTAATAGAACGGCTGGAACAGGGCGTGGAGCGGCCCTTCTCCAGGCCGCGACTGCGCCGCTCTGACCTAATCAAGGCCCTCTGGCGGGCGCTCTAGTCAAACTCCGCGGTCATGCAGCCATCGGGCACGATGCCCCGCTCGCAAAGGTGCTTAATCACCACGTCGACACTCTCCTCCAGGGAGAGCCTGTCGGTATCGACCACAATTTCCGCATCCACGGGCTCCTCATAGGGGGAAGAGATGCCGGTAAACTCCGGGATATCACCCGCACGCGCCTTCTTGTAGAGTCCCTTCACGTCACGCGACTCACAGGTCTCAATGCTGCAGCGGCAATAGACCTCGAGGAAATCACCATGTGGCGCCAGAGAACGAACCCTCTCACGGTCTTCACGAAGCGGCGAGATAAAGGCGGTCAGGGCGATCACCCCTGCCTCGAGAAAGAGCTTGCTCATCTCCCCTACCCGGCGGATGTTCTCCTTACGGTCTTCGATGGAAAAGGTAAGGTCACCACAGAGGCCGTGGCGCACATTGTCACCGTCGAAGACGAAGGTACGGCAACCGTGCTGGTGCAGCTGCTCCTCCACCGCATGGGCGAGGGTCGATTTACCCGCACCGGAGAGGCCGGTAAACCAGAGGATCACGCTCTTGTGGCCGTTCATCTCCTCGCGGCGCTGGCGTGTTACGGTGGCGTGGTGCCATACCACGTTGCTGCTCTTATCTGACATCTACTCCAACCTTGCGAATTTCATTCTCTGTAATGCCGTGTATGATACCTTTGCGTTAGACAAAAACACAGCATCCTACGAATGACCCCTGACCAGTATTGCGCCGAACGGACCGCCGCCAGCGGCTCCAGCTTCAGCATCAGCTTCCGCTTCCTGCCCGATGAGAAGCGCCGCACGATCACCGCCCTCTACGCCTTTTGCCGTGAGGTGGACGATGTGGTCGACGAGTGCCGTGAACAGGCGGTAGCGAGACACAAGCTGGAGTGGTGGCGCGGTGAGGTGGCCGCGCTCTATCACGGCGAGCCGCAACACCCGGTATGCCGTGCCCTCAAACCCTTTATCCACCGATACGACCTCGCCGAAGAGCACTTCCTTGAGATCATCGACGGTATGGAGATGGACCTCGACCGTAACCGCTACGAGAATTTCAGCGAACTCTCCCTCTACTGCTACCGTGCCGCCTCGGTGGTGGGGCTACTGGCCGCGGCGATCTTCGGCTTCGAGGATCGCCATACCCTGAAGTACGCCCACAACCTGGGCATGGCCTTCCAGCTCACCAACATCCTGCGCGATGTGGCCGAGGACGCAGCACGCGATCGCATCTACCTGCCGCTCGACGAGCTAGCCCGCTTCGGCGTCAGCGAAAGCGATATCATCAATAATACGAATAGTGCTGCACTGAAGCAGCTCTTCGCCTTCCAGGCCGAACGCGCCGAATCCTACTACCAAAAGGCGATGATGGAGCTGCCCGAGGCAGACCGCTACAGACAACTCAGCGGTCTGCTGATGTCCGCTGTCTACCACGCCACCCTGCAGGCCATCGTGGCGCGCGACTACCCGGTGATGGAGGGGCGGGTTCGCCTGTCGAAGTGGAAGAAACTCTACCTGGTAGTCCGCTGCCTGTTACGGGAGAAGCGTCGCTACCGCCAAAACCTGCGCAACGGCACCCTCTCCGCCGAGTCATGAGCAGGGCGCGTGAAGTGGTGATCATTGGCGGTGGCTGGGCCGGGCTGGCC
>JBNKUL010000074.1:0-114333 GCA_050298555.1 Thiohalomonadaceae bacterium | reverse complement strand
GCGCCTTGCGGGGATGCAGGGGGTGGAGAAGCCGACGCTGGAGAAGGTCCACATCTCGGTCTTCGCCGCCGACCACGGCATCGCCGCCGAGGGGGTCTCCGCCTTCCCGCAGGAGGTGACGGTGGCGATGATCGCCAACTTCGCTCACGGCGGTGCGGCGATCAGCGTACTGGCGAAGAGCCTGGGCGCCACGCTGGAGGTGGTCGATACCGGGGCGGCGAGTGAGCCGCCTGAGCTGCCCGGCGTGATATCGCACCGCGCTGGCAACGGCACCGCCAACTTCGCCCAGGAGGCGGCGATGAGCGAGGCGCAGCTGGCCATCGCCCTCGATGCCGGTCGCGAGGCGGTGGCACGTGCCACCGCCTCGGGGGCGCAACTCTTTATCGGCGGTGAGATGGGTATCGCCAACACTACCTCGGCCACCGCCCTGGCCTGCGTGCTGCTGCGTCGCTCGGCTTCTGAGCTGGTAGGGCCGGGCACCGGCCTCGACAGCGACGGTGTCTCCCACAAGGCCGGGGTAATCGAACAGGCCCTGGCGCTGCACCAGGATGTGATGGAGACACCGCTGGAGGTGCTGCGCCACGTCGGCGGCTTCGAGATCGCCGCCCTGGCCGGTGCTTACATCGCCTGCGCCCAGCAGGGGCTACCGGTGTTGGTGGATGGCTTCATCGCCACCGCCGCCGCCCTGGTGGCGTTTCACATCAACCCCTCCATCGAGCCCTGGCTCCTCCTCAGCCACGCCTCGGCCGAGCCCGGCCACGCCGCAATGGTCGAGGCCCTGGCGGAGCAGCCGCTGCTGGACCTGGGGATGCGCCTGGGTGAGGGCAGCGGTGCCGCCACTTGCGTGCCGCTGCTGCGCCTCGCCTGCGCGTTGCACAACAACATGGCCACCTTCGCCGAGGCGGGCGTGGCGGAGAAGAGTCAGTAAGCCGCTATGGCCGAGGCAACAACGACCATCATCGACATCATCCGCCACGGTGAACCGGAGGGCGGCTCGAAGTACCGCGGCCATGTGGATGACCCGCTCTCCGAGCGCGGCTGGGCGCAGATGCGTGCCGCAGTCGAGGGGCGCGACGAGTGGCAACAGATCGTCACCTCAGACCTGAGCCGCTGCGCCGCCTTTGCCGAGGAGGTGGGGGGGCGCCTGGCTATCCCGGTGGAGCAGACCGACCGTTTTCGCGAGATTGGCTTCGGCGACTGGGAGGGGATGACGGCCAAAGAGATCCTGGCGCAGGACGAGGCGGCGCTCTCCGCCTTCTGGCGCGACCCGCTCAGCAACACCCCGCCCAATGCCGAACCCCTGGCTGATTTCTACCGCCGCATCGGCAACGCCTGGGACCAGATGCTGGCCAACCATGGCGGCAAACGGATCCTGCTGGTGGGCCACGCGGGGATGATGCGTATTCTGCTGCTCAAGGCGCTGAGCATGCCGCTGGAGAGCTTCTACCGCTTCGACCCTCGTAACGCCACCATCGTGCGTATCCGCGTCGACTCCGGCCGCCACGGCGAGGCCTACTCGCAGCTGGTATTCGAGGGGCCGTCCATCTAATGAACGCGTTCTGGCTGGCGCTGCAGTTCCTCACCCGCCTGCCGACGCCCAGGCTGGCCGTCCTCGAACCGAAAACGGTCGGCCGCTCACTGCTCTTTTACCCGCTGGTTGGCCTGATTATCGGCGCCATTCTGTTTGCGCTAACTGAGCTTGCAGCGACACTCTCCCCGACGCTGCTGGCGGCCCTGCTGCTGGTGCTGTGGCTCTTCCTCAGTGGCGCCCTGCATATCGACGGTGTGGCCGACATGGCCGATGCCTGGGTGGGCGGCCAGGGCGATCGCGAGCGCACCCTGGCGATCATGAAAGACCCCTACTGCGGCCCGATGGGGGTGAGTGCCGTGGTGGCGCTGCTGCTGCTCAAGTATGCCGCGCTGCTGGAGTTGCACGGCCATGGGGTGCTGTTATTGATCGTGCCGCTGGTGGGGCGTAGCTTTGCCCTGTTGCTGATGCTGACCACTCCCTACGTGCGCAAACAGGGGCTCGCCTCGGATATGGTATCGCACCTGCCGCGCGGTGCGGCGTGGATGCTCCTGGCGGCGGTTGCAGCGGCCCTGCTGTGGTGGTTGCAGGCTGCGGCACTGTGGCTGCTAGGCGTCACGCTGATCGTCTTTGTTATTTTCCGTAGTGCCCTGGTGCGGCGCTTGCAGGGCTTTACCGGCGATGCGGCCGGGGCCTTGATCGAAATTATTGAACTGGTGGTATTGCTTACCGCCGTAATTATTCCCTCTGCGTAGGGCGGGCAGCGCCCACCGAGACAACGAAATCATGACCATGAACGAACAAAACTCCCCCGCCACCATCTACCGCAAGGACTACACCCCCTACAGCCATGACGTGGAGTCGGTGGCGCTCCACTTCGAGCTGGAGGGGAGTCGTACTACGGTGCGCTCCACCCTGAAGCTGCATGCCCGTGGCGAGGAGCGTACTCTGCGCCTCGACGGCGCTGAACTGGAACTGGTCTCGGTAGAGCTGGACGGACGTCCCCTGAGCGCCGATGAATACCGGGTGGATGACAGCTCACTCACCCTGCAGACACCGGCGCAGTGCGAGCTGACCATCACCACCGCCGTCGAACCCGCCGCCAACACTGCACTGGAGGGGCTCTACCTCTCCAGCGGTAATTTCTGTACGCAATGTGAGGCGGAGGGCTTCCGCCGTATCACCTTCTACCCCGACCGTCCCGACGTGCTCAGCGTCTTCACCACCACCATCGTTGCCGACAGGGAGCTATACCCGCAGCTGCTGGCCAACGGCAATCGTACGGAAACCGGTGAGCTGGAGAACGGCAAGCACTACGCGGTGTGGCACGACCCCTTCCCCAAGCCCTGTTACCTCTTTGCCCTGGTCGCCGGTGACCTGGCCTGTGTGAGCGACAGCTTTTCCACCATGTCGGGTCGCGAGGTGGCGATCGAGTTCTACGTGCAGCACGGTAACGAGAACAAGTGTGACCATGCGGTCGCCTCATTAAAACGTGCGATGAAGTGGGACGAGGAGAGGTATGGCCGCGAGTACGACCTCGACCTCTACATGGTCGTCGCGGTCGACGACTTCAACATGGGGGCGATGGAGAACAAGGGGCTCAACGTCTTTAATTCTAAATTCGTGCTGGCGCGTCCCGAGTCGGCCACCGACGTCGACTTCGTCAGCATCGAAGGGGTGATCGGCCATGAGTACTTCCACAACTGGTCGGGTAACCGTGTGACCTGCCGCGACTGGTTCCAGCTGTCGTTGAAGGAGGGCTTCACCGTCCTGCGCGATCAGCAGTTCACCAGTGACATGACCTCGGCGGCGGTCAAACGTATCGACGATGTACGCCTGCTGCGCGCCCACCAGTTCCCCGAGGACGCCGGCCCCATGGCCCACCCGGTGCGCCCCGACTCCTATGTGGAGATCAACAACTTCTACACCGTCACGGTCTACGAAAAGGGGGCCGAGGTGGTGCGCATGCTCCACACCCTGCTGGGTGAAGAGGGTTTCCGCAAGGGCTCCGATCGCTACTTCGAGCGCCACGACGGCAGTGCGGTGACCTGCGACGATTTCGTTACGGCGATGGAGGAGGCCAACGGCGTCGATCTGCAGCAGTTCCGCCGCTGGTACGCTCAGTCCGGGACGCCGCGCGTCACCCTGGCCCGCGACTACGATGCAGAGGGCAGGCGTTACACTCTGACACTAAAACAGCATACCCCGCCGACGCCGGGGCAGAGCGAAAAGCTGCCGCTGCACATTCCGCTGAAGCTGGCGCTGCTGGAGCGCTCAGGGAAAACCGTGTTGCCCGAGCAGGTGGTCGACTTTACCGAGGCCGAGCAGTCGTTTGTCTTCGACAATATCGACAGTGAGCCGGTACCCTCGTTGCTGCGTGGTTTTTCCGCGCCGGTGATTTTGCAGCACGATTACAGCGATGACGAACTGGCCTTCCTCATGGGCAACGAGAGCGACTCCTTCAACCGTTGGGAGGCGGGGCAGCAGCTGGCGCTGCGAGTAATGCGGCGTCTGTTGGCGGAGCAGCGAGAGGGGAGGGGGCTCTCCCTGGATGAGGGCCTGAGCGATGCCTTCGGCAAGACCTTGAGTGATGATCAGATCGATCCCGCACTGGCCGCCGAGGCGCTGAGCCTGCCCGACGAGGCCTATGTGGCCGAGTGCGAAAGCCCGGCAGACCCGCGGGCGATCCATGCGGTGCGCCAGTTCCTGCGCCGAGCGTTGGCGGAGCGTCACCGTGAGGCGCTGCAGGCCCGCTATGAGTCACTGCACGACGGTAGTGCTTTTAGCCTCGATGCCGAGGCCATGGCGCGTCGGCGCCTGCGTAACCTCTGCCTCGCCTACCTCTCACTGCTGGACCGGGGGGAGCTGGCCGGGCGACAGTTTGCCGATGCCCACAACATGACCGATTCCATGGCGGCCCTCAGCGCGCTGGTGGACAACGGCCATCCGCCCGCCGAGGAGGCGCTGGAGGCCTTCTACGACAGCTGGCGCCACGACATGCTGGTGCTGGACAAGTGGTTCACGGTGCAGGCCCGCTCCGGCATGCCGGACACTCTGCATAAGGTCGAGGCATTGATGGGCCACCCCGACTTTATTCTCACCAACCCCAACCGGGTGCGCTCGCTCGTCGGCGCCTTCGCCGCCGGTAATCCGGCCCGCTTCCATGACGAAAGCGGTGGCGGCTATCGCCTGCTTGCCGACAAGGTGATCGAATTGAACGGCCGCAACCCGCAGCTGGCGGCACGGCTGCTGGGGCCGCTTACCCGCTGGCGCGGTCTGACCGAGAGTTATCAGGTGCTAATGCGTGCGGAGCTGCAGCGCATCCTCGACAGCGGCGGGCTGTCGCCGGATGTGTATGAAGTGGTGAGTAAGAGCCTGGCCTAAATTTCGCCGAAAAATTCGTGGTGGTTCTTGCCGTGGCGCTTGGCGTGGTACATGGCGGTGTCGGCACGCTGGATCAGAACGTTGGGATCACTGCCGTCGCCGGGGTAGAAGCTGATGCCGATGCTGGTGGTGACCGAGGCCTCGGTACCGTCGAGGTAATAGGGGCGGGCAACCTCGGCGATGATCTTGTTGGCGATGCGGATCACATCGTCTCTATCCTCAATCGCCGCGAGGGCGATGGTGAACTCATCGCCACCGAAGCGGGCCACGCTGTCGGTAGCACGCAGGCAGTGGGTGAGGCGCTCTGAGACCTGTTGCAGCATCTCATCGCCGGAGGTGTGTCCCAGCGTGTCGTTGACCGCCTTGAAGCCATCCAGGTCGAGGAACAGCACCGCCACCTGGCGCTGTTCGCGCCTTGCCTGGGCGATGGCCTGCCTCAGGCGGTCGTCGAACAGGACACGGTTGGGCAGGCCGGTCAGCTGGTCGTAGTGGGCGAGGTATTGCAGCCGCTCCTCGTTCTCCTTGGCCTGGGTGATATCGGTGAAGATCCCCACAAAGTGGCTCAGCTCTTCCTGCTCATCGTGGACCGCCGAGATGGAGAGCCACTCCAGGTACTCCTCGCCCTGTTTGTTGCGGTTCCAGATCTCCCCCTGCCACTTGCCGAACTCGTTGATCTCCTGCCACATCTGGCGGTAGAAGGCCTTGTCGTGATGACCCGACTGCAACATCCTGGGGGTATTCCCGACCGCCTCCTCAAAGGTGTAACCGGTCACCTCGGTAAAGGCCTTGTTGACGCTGATGATGGTGGTGTCGGGGGCGGCGATCAGCACTCCCTCGGCAGCGTTCTCGAACACCTTGGTCATCAGGCGCGAGGTGATGGTACAGCTGTGGGTCAGCTCGTGCAGTAGTCGGTCTATCTTGCTGCGCAGCTCCTCGGCCCTGACCAGCAGATTGTCGTAGACCTCGGCCCGGCACTCTTCGTTGTTTTGCACCGCGACCAGCAGCTGCTTCGCCAGTTGGTGCACCTGTTGGTGCACGTCATCGATGGCGGTGAAGCTATCCAGGCTGGTGATGGCGGGGTCCTTAATGCCGTGGTACCAGCGGCCGAATTTGCACTGGTGGTCTGGGTGATCACAGGTGTCGTTGGGGTTGGGGGGCAGCTTACAAATCAGGGTACGGTTGACCTGCGCGATCCAGCGCGCGTGGTTTTCTATCCCCAGCTTTAGCTCGTCGCTGTAGCGCTGCAGTTCACTCAGGCCAAGTTGTTTGAAAAGCAGGTTGTACATAAGCGTCTGGTATTGCCGCCTGGTGGCCGGTTCCCTTGTTTTTTACCGAGTTATTCTTACAAGCATAGTCGATGACTAGCCAGCCTGATCGATGATGTAATCCTGCCACAGTTCTTCGTCCTCGACCTCCTCTTCGGAGATGGCGAAGCCCCTTACCGAGATCCCCGCCTCATGCACGCTTTCGCGCCTGCCGCTGACCAGTGGGTGCCACTCGGGGAGGGGGCGCCCCTCGGCCAGCAGGCGGTAGGCGCAGCTCTGCGGCATCCACTCCAGCTTATCGGCGTTTTCCGGGGTGACCTGCAGGCACTCGGGGACCAGCACGGTGCGTTCCGAGTAGCGGCTGCAGGCGCAGCTTTCCAGGTCGAGGTAGCGGCAGACCAGGCTGGTGGTGTAGAGGGTGCCGTCCTCTTCGTCCTCCAGCTTGATCAGACAGCAACGGGCACAGCCGTCGCAGAGGCTCTCCCACTCCTCTTGCGAGAGTTGCTCGAGGGGCTTCTCCTGCCAAAAGTGCGACATGGGCCTATCCGGCGATCGCCTTGTCCATGCGCTGCTCCGCCTCCTTCCACGCCTCGGTGGCGGTGCCGCCCTGGGCCATCATCTCCATCAGGCCGTAGGCCAGCTGGCGCGTCTCAGGGGTCATCTCCTTGAGCTTTTGCAGCAGGTACATGTGGCCGCCCTGGGGGATGGTGAGGGTCTTCACCAGTGCGTAGAGCAGCAGCGACTGGCCGGAGCGGCTGTCGTTCTCGATGTGGGCCAGGGTCTGTTGCAGGGGAGTCGTGTCCATGGGAGGGCCTCGATGGGGTGTCTAACTGGGCGGCTATTGTACACCAGGACGCTCGGGTATCTACTTGCCTAACTTGAACAGGCTCTGCAGATCCAGGTGCTGCTCCATCGCATCGGCCAGCCGCTCCAGCTCCAGCTCCTTGATGGCGCGGTAGTCGATGTCCTCCACCTCTTTCATGCCGGCCCAGCGCAACAGGGCGCGGCACGCCTCGGTGTGGTCGAACAGGCCGTGCAGGTAACTGCCAAGCACCATGCCATCACTACTGGTGGCGCCGTCGCTGTGGCCCTCCAGTTGTATCGCCGGGCGCATCAGACCATCACCTCGGGTGACGCCCATGTGGATCTCGTAGCCTTCCACCCGGGCACTCTCCAGTGACAAGCGGCCGCTGACGCGGGTGAGCTGCTTTTCGGCTTCCAGCGTGGTCTCGATATCCAGTAGTCCCAGCCCCTCGCTGGAGCCCGCTGTCTCTTCCAGCCCCTGCGGGTCGTGGATCGCCTGGCCCAGCATCTGGTAGCCGCCGCAGATGCCGATCACCTTGCCGCCGTAGCGCAGGTGGCGCTTGATCGCCTCATCCCAGCCCTGCTGGCGCAGCCACTCAAGGTCGGCACGCACGTTCTTGCTGCCGGGCAGGATGATGAGGTCGGCGGGTGGGATAGTTTGATCTGCACCGACGAAGTGGAGGTCTACCTGCGGGTGGAGACGCAGCGGGTCGAGGTCGGTGTGGTTGCTGATGCGCGGGACTACCGGCACCACGATCTGGAATTTGTTCTGATCGGCGATGATGTTGTCGCGCGGCACCGCGTCCTCCGCCTCGATGTGCAGGCCATGGAGGTAGGGGAGTACGCCGAACACCGGTTTGCCCGTCTTCTGTTCCAGCCACTCCAGCCCCGGCTCGAGCAGTGCGATGTCGCCGCGGAAGCGGTTGATGATAAAACCGGCGATGCGGTTGCGTTCGCTCTCGCTCACCAGCTCCAGGGTGCCGACGATCTGCGCGAACACGCCCCCCTTGTCGATATCGGCCACCAGCACCACCGGACAGTCCACCGCCTCGGCGAAGCCCATGTTGGCGATATCGCCCTCTCTTAAATTGATTTCGGCCGGGCTGCCGGCGCCCTCTACCAGAATCTCTTCGTACTGCTCAGAGAGGCGCGCATGGGACTCCAGTACCGCCGCCATCGCCACCCTCTTGTAGTCGTGGTAGTCGCGCGCCTTCATGTGGTCCACCGCCTTGCCGTGGACGATCACCTGTGCGCCCAGATCGCTGGAGGGCTTGAGCAGAATCGGGTTCATGTCGGTGTGGGGCTCCAGCCCCGCCGCCTGCGCCTGCACCGCCTGGGCGCGGCCTATCTCGCCCCCCTCGGGAGTGACGGCGCTGTTAAGCGCCATGTTCTGCGGTTTGAAGGGGACGACGTGAACGCCGCGACGCTTCAACACGCGGCACAGCCCCGCCACCACCGTGCTCTTGCCCGCGTCGGAGGCGGTGCCCTGGATCATCAATGTTTTCGACATGCGCGGATGATAAAGGGGAAAGGGGGAGGGGGAAAGGTGCATAATAGCCACCCATGTCTACCGTCTTCGTCATCCTCCTCGCCATTATGCTCGACCTCTGGCTCGGCGAGCCGCGCCAGTGGCACCCGTTGGCCGCCTTTGGCCGTTGGGCGCAGCGTATCGAGCTGCGTCTGCATGGTGGGCCCGGGGCCGACAATGCGGTACGCGGCGGTTGGGCGCTGATCATCGCGGTATTTCCCTTCGTGTTGCTGGCGTGGCTGCTCACCCTTAACGAGACCATGGCGCTGCTGGTGGAGGTGTTGCTGCTCTACCTGGCCATCGGCGGCAGCAGCCTGGCGCAGCACGGTCGTGCCGTGGCCGAGGCGCTGTCGCTGGGGAATATCGAACTGGCGCGCCAGCGGGTGGGGTGGATGGTGAGCCGCGATACCGAGCAGCTCGATGCCAACGGCGTCGCCCGTTCGGCGGTGGAGTCGGTGCTGGAGAACGGCAACGATGCCCTGTTCGGTGCCCTGTTCTGGTTCCTGCTGCTCGGTGCCCCCGGCGTGGTGATGTACCGGCTGGCCAACACCCTCGACGCAATGTGGGGCTACCGTACCGAACACTATCTGCAGTTCGGTTATGCCGCGGCGAAGTTTGATGACCTGCTCAACTGGCCCCCGGCGCGCCTTACCGCCCTCAGCTATGCCATGGCCGGGGACTTTGCTCGTGGCTGGCGCTGCTGGCGCAGGCAGGGCCACCGCACCGACAGCCCCAACGGCGGCGTGGTGATGGCGGCTGGTGCCGGTGCACTGGGAATACAACTTGGCGGGCCGACCAGCTACCACGGCGTGCTGAGCGACAAACCGCTGCTGGGCGAGGGGGTGGCGGCACGCGGCCCCGACATCTACCGTGCCATTCGCCTGGTGCAACGGGCGCTGATTATCTGGTTGGTGGCAATCACCTTACTGGGGGTATTCCTTGGCTGAACTACATCACGGCGGCAGGCTGCGCGAGGCGGCCGCCCGTTACGATTTAGCTGTGGATGAGTGGCTGGACCTCTCCACCGGCATCAATCCCAACGGCTGGCCGGTGCCCGCCTTGCCCGCCGCCTGCTGGCAGCGACTACCGGAGCTGGACGACGGCCTGGAGAGCGCGGCGGCGGACTATTACGGCAACCGTAACTTGTTGCCGGTGGCCGGTTCGCAGGCGGCGATTCAGTTGCTGCCGAGCCTACGGCCGAAGGGGCGGGTGGGGATGCTGGCACCCAGCTATGCCGAGCATGCGCAGGCGTGGCGACGTGCCGGGCACGAGGTCGTAGAGCTCACGAGCGATCGCATTGATGAGGCGTTGGCCGCACTCGACGTACTGCTCCTGGTGAACCCCAACAACCCCACCGGCGAGTGCTTTTCCGCAAGGCAGTTAATGCAGTGGCATCAGCAGCTACAACAACAGGGTGGCTGGTTGCTGGTGGATGAGGCCTTTATGGATGCACAGCCTGACCAGAGCATCGTTCCCTGCTGCGGTGAAGAGGGGCTGGTGGTGCTGCGCTCCCTGGGTAAGTTCTTCGGCCTTGCCGGGATTCGGGTCGGTTTTGCCTTCGCCTGGCCGTTGTTGTTAAAGCGTCTTCAGCGCGAACTCGGGCCGTGGCATGTGAGCGGCCCGGCGCGCGAGGTGGCGCGTCGCGCCTTGCTTGATGTTGCGTGGCAGCAGGAGACTCGAAAGCGGCTGCAGGAGGAGGGGAGCCGTCTCTCCGTGCTGCTGGAACGGGCGGGGTTGTCTCCTGCCGGTGGCAGCAGTTTGTTCCAATATATCGTCCACCCGGATGCACTTCGCTTGCATGAGTCGTTGGCACGAGCGGGGATCTTCACCCGCCTGTTTGAGCAACCCAGTGCAATTCGTTTTGGTTTGCCGGGTAGTGAGATGGACTGGGTTCGGCTTGAAGAGGCACTCACAGAACAAAGCAAAAAGGCGATTTAATGTTCCGTTTCCTTTTTTTATTTCTGCTCTCACTGCCGGTGTATGCACTCAGCGTGCAGGATGACCTCGGGTTGAGCATTGAGCTGAAGGCACCCGCCCAGCGCATCGTTAGCCTTGCCCCCCATGTAACCGAGCAGCTCTTCGCCATTGGGGCCGGAGAGAAAATAGTCGGTGCCGTCGATTACAGCGACTATCCGGAGGCGGCGAAGTCCATTCCCCGTGTCGGCGGATATAGCCGTCTCGACCTGGAGCGTATCCTGGCGCTCAAGCCTGACCTTATCGTTGGCTGGCACAGCGGCAATAGTGCGCAGCAGCTGGAACGCCTGGAGGCGATGGGTTTTAAGGTCTATCGCAGTGAGCCGCGCCGCCTGGACGATATTGCCGCCGGGATGAAAAAACTGGGCGAACTAACCGGCACGGAGGTGCTGGCGCGAGAGCAAGCGGAACAGTTCCGCTTGCGTGTGGAAGCACTACGTCGTGTCGCTGCTGGAAAGGATAAGCAAACCGTCTTCTACCAAATCTGGAATCGGCCGCTGATGACGGTCAATGGTGAGCACCTGATCAATGAGGTGATCGAACTGTGCGGTGGAAAGAATATCTTTGCCGAATTGCCGGTGGCTACTCCCAAGGTCTCGGCGGAGGCGGTGATCGCCGCTAACCCGCAAGTTATTATCGCCAGCGGCATGGGCAGGGAGCGACCGGAGTGGCTGGATGAGTGGCGGCAGTGGCCGCAACTTCGGGCCGTTGAGGAAAACCGGCTCTATGTCATTAACCCCAGCATTATCCAGCGTGCAACGCCGAGACTGTTGCAAGGTGCCGAGGCGATGTGTCGCCACCTCGGTCGAAGCGGTACGGATGATGATTAACTGGTCATTACGGGAGTCTGTCCACTTATTGTGACGCCCCGTTTCTAACCAGCAGGGCGTGGTTCTCCAGCTCCTGCAGCAACGCAATTATCTCGCCCGATTTGAGGCTCAGTTGGCGCAGCAGCGTGGTTATCTCAACCTGCGGGGCGCTGCTGTTCACGGCTTGCAGCAGCTGCTGGCCTATGGAGTGCAACTCACAGTGGGGGATATCCAGGGCATCGAAGCTGGGGATCCCCCGGTACTCCTGGCCGATGCCGTGGTACCACTGGCCTAGCTTGCAGCGGGTGTGGTCCATCTCTGCCGCCACTGAGCGTACGCACTCGTCACCGTCGTTGCTGAAGGCCTTCGCCATGACGTGTTCGATGAGGGAGCGGCGCCACTGGATGTGATCGATCTGCGCCATGTGGATAAGGCCAACTGGCATTCCCGACCAGCGCTGGTCCCTGCGCAGGAAGGAGAGAAGTTCGGAGAGCGGCATCGGCTTTGCCAACCAGAAACCCTGCGCCTCGGTGCAGCCGGCATTGAGCAGAAAGTCGTACACCGTGCTGCTCTCAATCCCCTCGGCTACGATCTCGAGCCCCAGCTGGTGAGCCATGTTGATACTGGACTGGACGATGGTGGTACTGCGCTCCGAGGTGAGCATGCGCTTGATCAAACCCTGGTCGAGCTTCACCGTGGAGAAGTCCCACTGACTAAGCACATCGATGGAGGAGTAGCCGGTGCCGAAGTCGTCCATCGCCAGGCCGATCCCAAGTTTCAGCAGTGCTTCGATGTTGTTTTTGACGCCCGGCGAACTATCGATGAGTGAGGTCTCGGTCAGCTCCACCTTCAGCAGCTGCGGTGGCATTTGGTAGTGTTCGAGCGTCTCCTTTACGCAGGAGACCATCTCGTCGCTCTCGAAGTCCTGTGCCGTCAGGTTGAATGACATCACCAGGTCCGGACGGATGTCGTGGATGATTACCAGGTCGGCGAGGAGCTTGGGAAACATCGCCAGAGAGATCTGCTTGATTAGGCCGCTCGCCTCGGCGAGGGGGATGAATTCAGCGGGAGGGATGATGCCCCCGTCTGCCGGTGTCCAGCGCAGCAACGCCTCCGCGCCGCAGATCCTGCCGCTGAGCATCGACACCTGCGGCTGGTAGTGGAAGATGAACTCGCTGTTTTCGAGCGCCTGTAATAGCTGCTCAATCGTGATGCCAGTCGCTGGCGCGCTCGTTGCAGTTGTTGCTCGGTTCATAGCATGTCCTTTTGCTGCTGGTACGTGAGGCCATCGGCAATCTTGGTCTACTCAGCGTAGGCTAATTACCTCTCCACTGCCACCGCCTGCTACGGACAGGTTGTGCTTCAGCCGGCCCTGGCCGCAATCTCACGCAGCTTCGGCACCGCCAGTCCGAACTCGTCGGCGAAGCCGAGGTTGCGCTTAAGGCGGCCGGGGGCGGAGCGGCCCATGCACTTGTGCTCCAGGTCGCCGTCGATGCCCTCGACCATCCCCTCGATCAGCCTTTCGCGATCCAGCTCCTTGCCGATCAATTTAAATTGAATGTCCATCACCTCATTGGCGATCTCGCGCGCCAGCGCCTGGTGGTTCTGCCACATCTCATCCACATCGGTGCCAGGGGGCAACTCCAGTCCGGTGATGTTGGTGGTGAGGATGTAGACGTTCTTGCGTACCAGTTCGTACTCCAGCTCTTCACTGGAGCTGAGTTCCCAGGTGGGGATGTCGAGCGAGGCCATCGCCTGCTCGATGATGCGGGCGCCGCCGCCGTAGACCGGGGAGGGGACCAGCACCTTGTAGTCCTGTCCCTTCTTCTTTTCGAACCAGACCGAGATCACGGTGGGGGCCTGCAGACCATGTGCCTCCCAGTCGCGAGGCAGTAGCTCGTTCTGCAGCAGCGCGGTGCAGTCGCGCCACTTCTGCGGCAGCTGCTCCAGTACCGGGTGCAGGTCGTTTTCGCCCACCGCGATCAGCACCAGCGCGGGCTCGCTAAGCGCCTGTGCCATATCGTCCATCTTCATCTGTCGTGTGACAGGGAAGACCGGGTAGCCCAGCTTGAGAAAGCCGCGGGTGAAGACGCCGGACATCTCGCCGGTGCCGATGACGACGATGGGATCATTCATGGTGTTGCTGCTCCTTGGTTCAGTGCTTTTGGCCGATTCTACTGGATTCGACAGGGGGCTTGAACGCCGAGGATTCATCAATCCGTCATAAAACCGCCAAATCCCCGTCATATTCCGGCCATAACATTGCCGCATTCGTAATTTCTGAGAAGAGGAAAAAGAGGATGAACCGTCCAGCATTTATGCGTCGCATCAAGATCTCCGCCGTTGCCATGGGTTCCGCCCTGCTGCTGCTGCAAGGCTGCTCCCAGCAGGCGGTCAAGCCGGAAGCGGCGCAAAGCCTGAATAATGAGGACTACTACGAGGTCGAGCACGAGGGGCGCCTCTATGTCTTTGACGATGTTGCAACCTACAAATCGTTCCTTGATGTGGGAGAGACCGCCTACCGCAAGGTACGCATCGGCGCAGGCCCCAACGGCGAGACCGTGGTCTTTGGCCTCACCGGTAAGGACAAGAAGAAGACATCAGGCATCGCCTCCATCGACATGTATGACGGCAAGCTGGCTGGTGCTGACGACTTCTACGGCGAGATCCACCACGAGGGCCGCCTCTACGTCTTTACCGAGTGGGCGGACCTGCAGGCCTTCAAGAAGGTGGGCGAGGCCCCCTATCGCTACACCATGATCGGTGAGGGCCCCAAGGGCGAGACCGTGGTGATTGTGCTCAACAAGGGCAACAAGAAGAAGCACCCCGCCGGGCAGATCGCCGCCTTCAAGGCGATGCACGCGATGAAGTAAATCCAGGCCGCCTCCCTGGGATTTAAACGCCACCTTCGGGTGGCGTTTTTTTTATTTGTTAATGACCTTCCCCTGCAACTCTCCGCCCTCGGCAATAATCGTAAAGAAACGATCAATATTCGGATGCTTGCCCGGGTTCTCCTGCGCATCGGCGGTGTGCTCGGCGTAGAGGATCAGGCCCTTGATTGAGGCGGCCTTGTTGATGGCACCGAACTCCTGCAGCAGCGCATTGTAGACGGCGACCGAACCGGCCTTGCCCGGTTTGTTATCGATGGTATCGACCAGGGTGTCGCCGTCGTAGAGCTCCAGCTTTTCGATCTCGTCGATGGCGGGAAGGGTCTTGAGGATTTCGGCAAAGTGGCTCATGGTCTGCTTTCAGCTCCGCTCAAAATGGGCCTATTATAGCGGCGCGGCCATTAGATGGTATCTCGGGAGTCGGGCCAGCCGTTCTCGCCCACCAGTTCCTGCAGTGGCTGGCGTTGGCTCCACTGCTGCTGTGCCAGCATCGGCTGTGCGTAAAACTCCTCCACATGGCCGAGGCAGAGTATCGCCACCGCCTTGCCCCCCTCGGGGATGCCGAGCAGTTTTCCCAATGCCTCGGGATCAAATAGCGAGACCCAGCCCAGGCCCAATCCCTCGGCCCGTGCCGCCAGCCACATATTCTGGATAGCGCAGGCGACCGAGGCCAAGTCCATCTCCGGCAGGGTGCGGCGGCCAAAGATGTGCTCCTCCCGCTTTGGCATTAGTGATACCACCAGTAGTTCGCCGCACTCGAGAACCCCCTCTACCTTGAGCTTCAGGAACTCCTCCTGCCGTTCGCCCAGTGCCGCCGCGGTCTGCTGCCGCTCCTTTTCCACCAGTTGGTGGATCTGCTTGCGCAGTTCCCGATCGGTGATACGGATGAAACGCCATGGCTGCATGAAGCCGACACTGGGGGCGTGGTGGGCGGCCAGTAGCAGCCGTTGCAGGGTCTGCGGCTCGACCGCGTCAGGGAGAAAGTGACGCATGTCGCGCCGCTCTTCGATGGCGCGGTAGACGGCCTCGATATCGCGTTTTGGGTAACGGTGTAGTGGTGTCATGGTCGGAACAGTCCGGCAGCGGCGTTGGGGTTGGAGGGGAAGTAGAGGTGCAGATAGCTGGCGGTAATCGAGCCGCTGCGGTAGATCGCCTCGCCGGCCTCCTTGCCGCGCTGGCGAATGCCGTGGGCGATCGGTTCCAGCACGGTCTCCATCTTCGAGTGGTGGAAGGTGTGGGCGGTCAGCTCCCCTTCGGGCAGCGGTGCGCCCTGCATCCCCAGCCCGGCGAGTTTCGGCTGCATCACCGCGCGGCCCGGCAGCAGTCCGGCCATCGCGGCGCGATTGCCCGCTTTGTCCTGCAGCTCATCGAGCAGGTAGAGCATGCCGCCGCACTCGGCGAGCAGGGGTCTATTCGCCTTTGCGTGTGCCAGCAGTGCACGCTTGATGGCGCTGTTTTTTTCCAGCGCCTCAAGGTGTAATTCCGGGTAGCCGCCGGGCAGCCATAGCGCATCGCATTCGGGCAGGGCGGTGTCCGTGAGCGGTGAGAAGAAGTTCAGCTCTGCACCCAGCTTCCGCAGCAGCTCCAGGTTGGCCGGGTAGATAAAGGCGAAGGCGAGATCGCGGGCGATGGCGATGCGCACCCCCTGGAGTGATCGTTCAACATGTTGTACCGGCTGTGGAGCGAATTCGACCGGCTCGGGCAGTTGCGCCAATGGGGTCGCGGCAATCTGTTGTGCCGCCAGGTCGAGGCGCTGTTCCAGATCGCTTAGCTCCTCGGCCTGCACCAGTCCCAGGTGGCGGTGCGGCAGGGTGATGGTCTCATCACGCCTTAGCGAGGCGAGCAGCGGGATGGTGCCCATGCTCTCCTGTAGCATCTCGGCGTGTCCGCTCGAGGCGACTCGGTTGGCAATCACCCCGGCGAAGGGGAGTTCAGGCCGGTAGTGGCTGAGGCCGTGGGCGATAGCGCCAAAGGTTTGTGCCATCCCCGAGGCGTCGATCAGTGCCGCGATTGGAATACCGAAGGCCTGCGCCAGGTCGGCGCTGGAGGGGTTACCGTCGAACAGCCCCATCACCCCCTCGATGATAATGAGGTCGGCATCCTGCGCCGCCTCATACAGACGGAGCTTGCAGTCGGCCTCGCCGCACATCCACAGGTCGAGCTGGTAGACCGGGTGGCCGGAGGCGACCTCATGAATCATCGGGTCGAGGAAGTCGGGTCCGGTCTTGAAGACCCGCACCTCTCTTCCCTGGTTGCGGTGGTAGCGTGCCAGCGCGGCGGTGAAGGTGGTCTTGCCCTGGCCGGAGGCGGGGGCGCTGATGAAGAGGGCGGGGCAGAGGGCCATCTAAAATTCAATCCCCTTCTGTGCCTTTACCCCCGCCTTGAAGGCGTGCTTCTCCATGCGCATCTCGGTGACGGTGTCGGCGACATCGATGAGCTCCTGCGGTGCAGCGCGTCCGGTGACGATCACGTGCTGCATCATGGGGCGCTGTTGCAGCGCATCGAGCACCTCTTGCAGCGGCAGGTAGTGATATTTCAGTACGATGTTGAGCTCGTCCAGTACCACCAGGTCGAAGCGCTCGTCCCGCAGCATGGCGAGGGCGATCTCCCAGCCCCTGCGTGCGGTCGCCTCGTCCTGCGCCCGGTTCTGCGTGTCCCAGGTAAAACCGTCGCCGGTGACGTGGAATGAGACCTCGGGAAAGCGGGAGAAGAAGCTCTCCTCGCCGGTGGTGCCGCGTCCCTTGATGAATTGCACGATGCCCACCCTCATGCCGTGGCCGATGGCGCGGGCGGCCACGCCAAAGGCAGCCGAGCTCTTGCCCTTGCCGTTACCGGTGTTGACGATGAGCACGCCGCGCTCCTCGGCGGCCTGCCTGATGTTCTCATCGACCACCGCCTTCTTGCGTGCCATGCGCTCGGCGTGGCGTTGTGCCTTTGACTCCTCCATCGTCACTGCCATTTATTGCGTTGCTGTTGCAGCTCACGAAGACCGTCCAGCAGCACCGGCGCCGGGTGGAGGAACTTCTCGCCGTCGAGGTGGATGATGCGTAGCGGTGTCTTCGGTGCGATAAAGGCGCACTGCTTGCTCGCCTTGCGCTCGAAAATGAAGAGCAGCTCCGGTTGCAGTTCGTTGATCAGGGCGTTGAGGGTGGTGACCTCTTCCCCCGCCTTGATGTGGCGGATCTTCTCTACCGTTTCGACATTAATGAAACCGGCGTGGCTGAAGAGGTCGCTGAGCCAGCGCTGCTGGCCGAAGGAGTAGGGGGAGCCGGAGCAGGCGGAGAGCAGCAATATCTTTTTGTTGTTGCCGTTCACGCCTTGGGCAAGTTCGCTCCACTCTTTATGGAAGGCCCCGACACGCTGCTCGATATCGTCCAGGCCCGCCTCGCGCCCCATTAAACGCAGGTTCTCTTCGATCTGCGCCATGCTGCCGAAGCCGTCGAGGCGGAAGCTGCGAGCCCCCTCCGGGGTGGCGGCCTTAAGTCTCTCTGGCCTGGTCCAGTTGGAGGTAAAGATGAGGTCGGGCGCCAGTAGCTCGATGGCATCGATGTCCGGGTCCATCACCCCGCCGGTGCGGGGCAGGTCGAGGCGGTCGTAACGGCTGGCGCCGACGATGCACTGCCCCAACCCCAGCCACTGCAGCGACTTGGTGAGGTAGGGCGACTGGCTGATGATGCGTGGGCAGTTTGGCTCTGCTGCCTGCGCGCTACCGAATAGCAGTGCGCTGAGGAGTAGAAGGTATTTCATGCGATGGGTTTTTCCTTCGGTTGCCACAACACCTCGCTGCCGTTTTCAAAGTGGGCGAGCACACGTGCGGTGACGAATAGTAGATCGGAGAGGCGGTTGAGGTAGGCGATGGTCTCGCCGTTTACCTCTTCGCTCTTCGACAGGGTGTAGACGCGCCGTTCGGCGCGGCGGCAGATGCTGCGCGCCAGGTGGCACTGGGCGGTGGCGCGGCCACCGGCGGGGAGGATGAACTCCTTGAGCATCGGCAGTGCTTCGTTATAACTGTCGAGCTGTTGCTCCAACACCGTGACATCGGCATTGTCGATCACCTCACGCCCGGGTACCGAGAGCTCACCGCCCAGGTCGAACAGGCGGTGCTGGATCTCACCGAACAGCCCGTCCATCGACACTGGCCCCTGCGGCAACTTCTCGGCACGGATAAGGCCGATGGCGCTGTTCAGCTCGTCCACCGTGCCGAAGGCCTCGACGCGGGGGTGGTCCTTCTCCACCCGGCTGCCGTCGCCCAGGCCGGTGGTGCCGTTGTCACCGGTGCGGGTGTAGATTTTGGATAGGCGGTGTCCCATGCGGTGCTCCTTAAACGCGCTCAATTACCACGACACTTTACATCCTGAAGTTGAGCTTGGCATAGGCGGAGCGCCCCGGGGTGTTGTAGTCGTTGGCCAGCATGTACTCCTCATCGAGCAGGTTCTCGATGCGCCCGCTGAGGGACCACTGCCTGCTGAAGCGGTACTCACCGCTGAGGTTGACCAGGGTGTAGGCGTCGAGCTTTACATCGCCGCGGTCCATACGTGGGCCGGTATAGCTCGCTTCAACCCCAAGATGGGCGTTACGGCCTAGCGGACGGTTCGCATTGATGAAGAGTCTCTTTTCGGAGCGGCGCAGTAGCTTGGCGCCACTGTCCGCGTCCCTCGGCTCCTGCAGGGTGAGGCCGCTATGCAGCTGCCAGTTGTCCAGCTGCTGCTGGAACTCCACCTCCGCGCCGTTGATGCGCGCATTATTGATATTGCTGTAACCGACGGGGTAGTCGAAGGCGATAAGGTTTTGGATGCGAGTCTTGAACAGGGTGAATTGCAGCCCGCCCTGGCGGAAGCCCACCTCGGTGGTGGTGGACTCTTCCGGCTCCAGCTCGAGGTTGCCGTAGGTCGGGTAGTAGAGTTGCAGGAACGAGGGTGCCTTATAGGCGGTGCCGTGGCTGGCAAAGAGGCGCCCTCCGCCCATCGCGGCACCGACGGCAATTTGTCCGGTATTGTGGCGTCCGTAGACGGAGTGGTCATCGCTGCGCGCACCGACCTGCAGGTCGGCATGTTTTCCTTCCCACTGGTACTGCAGATAGAGCGCATTGCTGTCGGTGTCGTGGTCGTAGCTGCCGACACTCTCACCGTTCTCGGAAATATATTCCAGCCCGACGCTAAGCAGGCCGCTGTCACCTATGATGAGGTTGTTCTGCCAGCCGATGCTCTGGCGCTGGGAGATGACGTCATAGCCGCTCTCGGTTTCGTAGTGGTCTTTGGCATGGCCGAGCTGCAGTTCGTGTTGCCATGTCTCACTGGCCGTAATCTCCAGTTTCAGGCTGGCCGAGTCGTTGAGCTGGGTAGATGAGCCCTTGTCCGTCTCCACCTCGCCGTCACTGTGCAGCAGGTTGACGGCGAGCTCTACGGCATCACCCAGCGGGTAGCTGATGCCTGCGCCGATGTTGCGGTTGAGGTAGCCGTCCCTGTCGGGCTCATAGTTGTAGCTGCCCGGCTGTTTTGCGGAGAAGCCGTCGCTCTTCTGGTAGCCGGCGTTGATGTGGAAGCGACCGTCACCCATCTTGCCGCCGGCGCCAAACTCTGCGGTCCGGGTTTTATAGCTGCCGCCACCGACCGAGGCGTGCAGCCCCTCGCCCTTGCGGGTGAAGATCTGCACCACGCCACCGACGGCATCGGAGCCGTAGAGGGTGGAGCGTGGACCGCGCACGATCTCGATACGCTCCACCTGTTCCAGCGGCAGGTTGTGCCACTTGAAGCTGCCGTCGATGGCGGAGCTGACCCGCACACCGTCGATCAACACCAGCACATGACGGCCCTCGGTGCCGCGGATGAAGAGGTTGGTATTGGCCCCTGGCCCGCCATTACGTGAAAACTCCACACCGACGGTGCGGGACTGGATCAGCTCCATCACCGAGTTGGCCTGGCTGGCCTCGATCTCGTCGCGCGAAATGACCGATACCGAGGCCAGCGCCTCGTCGGCACTTTGGGCGGTACGTGTGGCGGTGACCACGATGGTATCCATCGACTCGTCGGCGGCCTGAAGAAGGGTTGAGCTGCCTAGTAGCAGGGCCGTAACGGCTAGTTGGGTTTTGTTCACGTTGTTTCCTCTGCGCTCACCCGCGCTAGTAGATGCAATAAATCACCAGCGGGCAGAGGGGAGTTTGGTGGAGTGAAGGCGGTTTGGAGGACGCTCACCCACGCACCGCCCACCGCAGCACTGGCATGTCTGCTTCAGGCCGGTCTCCGGGCTTGCGGTTGGACTTCAATCTGTCCGGCCCTGTCGCCTTCCCACATCTTGTGATGCAGTGGCTGTGTGACAGGGCTTTTAACCGCTTACCGTTGCGGGGGCAGCGTCGGAATTGTGATTACTGCTTGAGTAACACGCACCGACTTCCCGTTTCATTCCTCGGGCGGATGCCGTTGGAACACCTGAAGCGCTGGTGACTTTAGCGGTGTCGGAGGGAGTGTGTCAACTTGAAGCGCTGCACTAGATCCACCGCTCCTGGCAATGGTGTACTATGCTGTGCGACCGCTTTGGCACAAGTAGGGAAGATTGATGGATCAAAGCAAGTTACAACTGGTGGGGCGGAGCAACGAATCACTACCACGCCATGCTACCGCCGCAACGCCGCTAAGGCGCATCCTGGTGATGAACGCCAAGGGTGGCTGTGGCAAGACCACGCTCGCTACCAACATTGCCGCCTATTACGCCTCGCAACGGCGTGTGGCGGCGCTGTTCGACTACGACCCACAGGGCTCGGCGATGCAATGGCTGGCCTGTCGTGATCCGGAGCGCCAGGCTATCCACGGCGTGGCCGCCTTCCGCAAACCGGGCATCGGCACCACCCGCAGCTGGCAGATGCGCCTGCCGCCTGAGGTGGAGCGGGTGATCCTCGATGCCCCCGCCGGGGTCCATAGCTCACAGCTGATCGAGCTGACCCGAGAGGTGGATACCATTGTCGTGCCAGTATTGCCGTCCCCCATCGATATCCATGCCGCTTCCCACTTCATTAAAGATCTGCTGCTGCTGGCCAAGGTGAGGTCGCGTTCGGTACGCGTCGGTGTGGTGGCCAATCGGGTGCGGCAGAACACACGGGTCTACCAGAAGTTGCAGCGTTTTCTCGATAGCCTGCAGATCCCCTTCGTCGCCCAGCTGCGCGACACCCAGATGTATGTCAGTTCTGCCGAGGAGGGAATGGGGATCAACGAACTGCCCGCCCATCGGGTCCATAAGGACCGCGCCCAGTGGCAGCGTCTGATAGATTGGATTGACGGGGCGGAGTAGGCCCGCCCTATTCGGGCAGGAACAGCCGCTCTCCCTCCTGTTCCAGGCACTTCATCGGATGGCGGTAGAGGCGGCCCAGTCGCTGTGCCGTGAGCAAGGTCCCCGACTCGCCACTCTCCCAGCTGCCGTCGCCGTAGAGCAGCAGGGCATGGCTGGCGTAACGCACGGCCTGGTTGGGGTCGTGCAGCACCATTGCCACCGTGCGCCCCTTGTTGGCGAGGTGGCTAAGGTGTTGCAGCAGCGCCTGCTGGTGGTGCAGGTCGAGGTGGTTGAGCGGCTCGTCCAGCAGTAGCAGGCGGGGGGCCTGGGTGAGCAGGGTGGCGATGGCGAGGCGGCGCCGCTCGCCGCCGGAGAGGGTCTGTACCATGCGTCCCTCAATCCCGTCCAGATCCATCGTCGTCAGCGCCTCACGGGCCAGTGCCCACTCTTCCGCACCCTCTCGCTGCCAGCGCCCCAGGTGGGGGTGGCGGCCGGTTAGTGCCGTCTCCAGCACCGTGGTGGGGAAGGGATCGTGGCTCTCCTGTAGCAGCAGCCCCAGGAGCTGGGCGATGGTGCGGCGCGACATGGCGCCAATTTCCCTGTCGCCCAGTCTCACCTCGCCGTTGGCGGGGGGCAGTAGTCCGGCGAGGGTATGGAGCAGGGTGGTCTTGCCGCTGCCGTTGGCGCCGAGGATGGCCCAGCACTGGCCGGGCTCCAGCGACAGATCGAGGCCGCGGCAGAGGGTGCGCTCCCCCACATGGATATCGAGGCCCTGTGCGGACAGGCGCGTCACTGCCGATAGCCCCGCTGCAGCAGGTAGAGAAACAGTGGTACCCCGACCAGGGCGGTGAGTACCCCGACCGGCAGCTGTTGCGGTGCGATCACGCTACGCGCCAGGGTGTCGGCCAGCAGCAGCAGGATACCGCCACTCAGCACCGAGGCGGGGAGCAGCAGGCGGTGGTCGCTGCCCACCAGCAGGCGCAGCATGTGGGGCACCACCAGGCCGACGAAGCCGATGCTGCCGCCGATGGTGACCGCCGCCGCGGTGAGCAGCGAGGCGAGCAGGTAGAGCTGTAGCCTTAGTGGCACCACGCTCACCCCCAGCACCCCGGCCTGCAGCTCGCCGCGTGCCAGCAGGTTGAGATTGCGTGCCTGCGGCAGCGAGAACATTAGGCCAAGGGCGAGGACGAGCAGGGCGGGCCCCGCCTGGTCGGCGTGGGCCAGGTCGCCCATCAGCCAGAACAGCATGCCCGGCAGGTTGTGCTGCGGCGCCACCGCCAAAAGAAAACTAATCAGCGCCCCCCACCCGGCGGCCACCACCACCCCGGTGAGCAGCAGGCGGGTGGGCGACCAGACGCCGCGCCCGTGTGCCAGGCCGAATACCAGTAGCATCGAACCCAGGGCTCCAGCCAGTGCCGCGCCGTTGACGACAATGGTTGCCGCCCCGGCCAGCAATGCCAGTAGCGCCCCCACCGCCGCGCCGCCGGAGATCCCCAGCACGTAGGGGTCGGCCAGCGGGTTGCCCAGCAGTACCTGCATCTGCACCCCCGCTAGTGCCAGCAGGCCGCCGACGGCGAAGGCGGCCAGCGCCCGGGGCAGGCGCAGCTGCCAGACGATTTCGTTATTTACCCCGCTGCTGTCACCGAAGAGGATGGCGAGCAGCTCCGAGGGGGAGACGCTGATGCTGCCCACCATCAGGGCCAGCAGCAGCGCCAGCAGGGCGAGCAGGGCCAGTAGGGTGAGTAGCGGCAGCGGCTTCATCGAGTCAGCGCAGAGAGATGTGGGGCCAGCCCTTGGCCTCGGCGTGGGCGGCCAGGGTCTCGTCGGCGTCCACCGCCACCGGGTGGGTCACCCGCTCCAGCAGCGGCAGGTCGTTGTGCGAATCGCTGTAGAACCAGCTGTCGGCCAGGTTGTGGCCGCTCTCGGCCAGCCACTCATCGAGGCGCGTCACCTTCCCCTGCTGGAAGCACGGTGTGCCGGCCACCTCGCCGTTGTAGCGCCCACCGACCATCTGTGGGTCGGTGGCGATGATGTGGTCTACTCCCATCGCCTCGGCGATGGGGGCGGTGACGAAGCTATTGGTGGCGGTGATAATCAGCAGGTAGTCGCCGGCGTCGCGGTGTCTTTGCAGCAGTTCGGCCGCCTTGGGCAGCATGATGGGGGCGATCTTCTCGGCCATGAAGCGCTGGTGCCACTGCTGCAGGGTGGCCATGTCGTGCTCGGCCAGCGGCTTCAGGCTGAAGCGCAGGAACTCGAAGATGTCGAGGGTGCCGTTCTTGTATTCGTCGTAGAAGCGCTGGTTCTCGCGCTCGTAGTAGTCGCCGTCGACGTGTCCCTGTTCCACCAGGAAGCGGCCCCACAGGTAGTCGCTGTCGCCGCCCAGCAGGGTGTTGTCGAGGTCGAAGATGGCCAAACTCAAGGTCGTTCTCCCGCGGATGTGGTTGAAAAAGAGGCCCATCATATAGTCCGAGCCGGTCTAACTCCATGCCTGCGGCAGGGGAAGGGCGTCGTTATCGAGGGGATTTGCCGCCACGTCACAGTTGTGGAAGAATCATATGTAATAAGTAATGGGCGGTTTTTTGTAAGTGATTGATTCACAAGGCTATCGAGCGAACGTCGGGATCATCCTGAGCAATAAGGATGGGCGCGTGCTATGGGCGCGCCGCCTAGGACAGAGTTCGTGGCAATTTCCTCAGGGCGGCATCAAGCGCGACGAGACGGCGGAGCAGGCCCTCTATCGCGAGCTGCATGAGGAGGTCGGTCTGGAGCCGGACGACGTGGAAATCCTCGGCAGCACCCGTAGCTGGCTGCGCTACAAGCTGCCGCGTCGCTTTATCCGCTACCACAGCCGCCCGCTCTGCATCGGCCAGAAACAGCGCTGGTTCGTGCTACGCCTGCTCTCCGACGATAACGCGGTCCGCCTGGACCTGAGCGACCAGCCGGAGTTCGAGGAGTGGCGCTGGGTCGACTACTGGTTGCCGCTCAAGGAGATCGTCTTCTTCAAGCGGCGCGTCTACGAGCGGGCGCTGAGGGAGCTGGAGCCGGTACTGTTCCCGAACCGGGAGCAACGCCCCAAACGACAGCGCTCGACGCGCTTCGCCCTGCACAAGAGAAAGTAGGGCCGGACAACGATAAGCCCGCTTGCCACAACAGGGCAAAGCAGGGACACGCCGCCTGAGCCACTTCAGCGGTCAACACCACAATAACGGACAGGAGTCTTCATGCTCGATACCCTGCGCAGCATCGTCCAGGCGGTCAACGACGCCCGCAATCTGGAACAGGCGCTCTCCATCATCGTCTCGCGGGTTAAGGGCGAGCTGGAGGTGGACGTCTGCTCGATCTACCTGCGCAACCAGGAGACCTCCGACCTGGTATTGATGGCCTCCGATGGCCTCCATCCCGAATCGATTGGCGCGGTGCGCCTGGCCAATAACCAGGGACTGGTGGGGCTGGTGGCCGAGCGCGCCGAACCCTTCAACCTCGCTAACGCCACCGAGCATCCCAGCTATCGCTATTTTGCCGAGACCGGCGAGGAGCGCTATCACGGCTTCCTCGGTGTGCCGATCATCCACCATCGCCAGGTGCTTGGGGTGCTGGTACTGCAGCAGAGCCAGCAGAGCCGTTACGAGGAGGATGTCGTTACCTTCGTCGTTACCGTGGCGGCGCAGCTGGCCGGGGCCATCGCCCATGCCGAGGTAAGCGGCGGCATCGACGCCCTGCAGAGCTGCAGGGCGATGGAGACCCTCTCGCTGAAGGGGCTGCCGGGCGCCCCGGGTGTTGCCATCGGCCGTGCCGTGGTGCTGCAGCAGCACGCCGATATCGACAGTGTGCCTGACCGTGCGGTGGAGGATGTCCGGGCGGAGAAGAAGCGCTTCCAGCAGGCGGTGAAGCAGGTGAAGCTGGATGTGCGCGCTATGGTGGAGAATATGGGGGAGGCCCTGCCCAGCGCCGACAGTGCCCTGTTCGACGCCTACCTGATGATGCTGGAGAGCAGCAGCCTCATCGACCCCACCCTGAAGCGCATTGAGGAGGGCAACTGGGCCCCCGGCGCCCTGCGCGAGACCGCCGAGGAGCACATTCGCATCTTTCGCGACATGGAAGACCCCTACCTGCGTGAGCGTGCCGAGGATATCCGGGACCTGAGTCGCCGCCTGCTGCAGGCGCTGGAACAAAAGCCCCAGGGCAAGCGCAAGCCGCGCTACCCGCGTAACACTATTCTGGTGGGCGAGGAGATCTCCGCCTCGATGCTGGCGGAGATCCCGCCTAAGAGCCTGTTGGGCGTGGTCTCGGTGCGCGGCTCCACCACTTCGCACACCGCGATTCTGGCGCGTGCCCTGGGTATCCCCGCGGTCATGGGGGTGGACGACCTGCCGGTGCCCCGCGTCGGCGAGCGCGAGGTGATCGTCGACGGTTACGCCGGCCGTGTCTTCATCAACGCCCCCTCTACCGTGAAGGGCGAATATCGCCGCCTGCTTAAAGAGGAGCAGGAGCTGGCCGAGGGGCTGCAGGGGCTGCGCGAACTGCCCGCCGAGAGTAAGGACGGTTTTCGTATTCCGCTCTACGCCAATACCGGCCTGCTTACCGATATCGCCCCCTCGTTAAACAGTGGCGCCGAAGGGGTGGGGCTCTATCGTACCGAGTTCCCCTTCATGGTCAGCGAACGCTTTCCCGGCGAGGAGTCGCAGAGCCGTCTCTATCGTCAGGTGCTGGAGGCCTTTTATCCCCGCCCGGTGACCATGCGGACCCTCGACGTCGGCGGCGACAAGGCGTTGCCCTACTTCCCCATCGAGGAGGACAACCCCTTCCTCGGCTGGCGTGGTATTCGCATTACCCTCGACCACCCAGAGATCTTCCTGACCCAGATCCGCGCCATGCTGCGCGCCAACGAGGGGCTGGGCAATCTGCAGTTGCTGTTGCCGATGATTGCCACCCTGGACGAGTTCGCCGACGCCAACGCCCTCATCATCCGTGCCCACGCCGAGTTGCAGGAGGAGGGCTATGACTTGCCGCTGCCGCCCATCGGGGCGATGGTGGAGGTGCCCTCCATCATCTACCAAATCGATCAGCTGGCGGCGCGCGCCGACTTCCTCTCCATCGGCAGCAACGACCTCACCCAGTACCTGCTGGCGGTGGATCGCAATAACTCCCGCGTCGCCGCCCTTTACGATGCACTGCACCCCTCGGTGCTCTCTGCGGTGAAGACCGTGGTGGACGCGGCGAAAAAGCAGAAGACGCCGGTAAGCGTCTGCGGCGAGATGGCCGGCGACCCGATGGCCGCCCTGTTGATGCTGGGCATGGGGGTCGACAGCCTTAGCATGACCGCCTCCAGCCTCTCACGCATTAAGTGGGTTATCCGCAGCTTTAATCGCCGCCGTGCCCGTACCCTGCTGAACAAGGCGCTGCTGGCCGACAATCCGCAGATGATACGCACCGAGCTGGAGCGTGCACTGGATAAGGCGGGCCTGGGTGGCCTGGTGCGCGCCGGTAAATAACCCCCATTCATATTCGGGACAACGACCAGAAGAGAGACGATGGAATTCAAAGACTACCTACGCATCCTCGCCGCGAAAGATGGCTCCGATCTCTATCTCAGCACCGGCGCGCCGCCGGCGGCCAAGTTCCACGGCATGCTCAAGCCGCTGGAGAAGATGTCGCTGCCCTCGGGCCGCATCCTCGAGATCGCCGAGTCGATCATGAGCGAGGAGCAGCGTGAAGAGTTCGCCCGTGAACACGAAATGAATATGGCGATCTCGGAAAAGGGCATCGGCCGTTTCCGCGTCAACATCTTCCGCCAGCGTAACGAGGTCTCGATGGTGGTGCGCAACATCAAGACCGAGATCCCCAACATCAAGGACCTCGACCTGCCGCCCATCCTTACTGAAGTGATCATGGCCAAGCGCGGTCTCATCCTCTTCGTCGGTGGTACCGGCTCGGGCAAGTCCACCTCGCTGGCGGCCCTTATCGATCACCGCAACAGCAACGCCCCCAACGGCGGCCATATCATCACCATTGAGGACCCCATCGAATTCGTCCACCCGCACAAGCGTTGCATCGTTAACCAGCGCGAGGTGGGGGTCGACACCCTGAGCTTCGAAAAGGCGCTGAAGAACACCCTGCGTCAGGCCCCCGACGTGATCCTAATCGGTGAGATCCGCGATCGCGAAACCATGGAGCACGCCCTCGCCTTTGCCGAGACCGGCCACCTCGCCATCTCCACCCTGCACGCCAACAACGCCAACCAGGCACTGGATCGCATCATTAACTTCTTCCCCGAGGAGCGCCGTCCGCAACTGCTGCAGGACCTCAGTTCCAACCTGCGCGCCTTCGTCTCGCAACGCCTCGTTCCCACCATCGATGGCAAACGCAAGGCCGCCATCGAGGTGCTGCTCGGCTCCCCCACCGTGCAGGAGCTGATCAAGCGTGGCGATGTTCATATGATTAAGGAGGTGATGGAAAAGTCCGAGGCCAGCGGTATGCAGACCTTCGACGGCGCCCTGTTTAAACTCTACAAGGCGGGCCACATCGACCTGGAAGAGGCGCTGAAAAATGCCGATTCCCCCAACAACCTGCGCCTGCGTGTCTCGCTCTCCGAAAAGGGCGACGCGCCGCAGGGCGGGGAGGGCGAAGAGGAGAAGCCGTCGATGAACCTCAGTTTGGAGGAGATTGCGGTGCCGGAGGAGGATGAGGAGGAAGCTGAGGAGTAAACACTACTCCTCAGGAACAGCTTGTAGGGTGCGGTGAGTAACACGAACCGCACCGATCTAAATTAACCCCTCACCACCCCACACTCACCCCTTCCACTTCTCAATCGCGGCAAACAGCGCCATGATGTTTATCGGTTTGGTGAGGTAGTCGGAGAAGCCGGCGGCGAGGGCACTCTCGATGTCTGAGGGCATGGCGTTGGCGCTGAGGCCGATCACGGGGATCAATTTTGTCGCGGGGTCCTGCTGTAGTCTTTCCACTACCTGGTAGCCGTTGAGTACCGGCATGTTGATGTCGAGCAGGATCATTGCCGGTTTCAGTTCGGCCGCCATCTCCAGGCCGGTATGCGGGTCCTGGGTGGTGTGTAGTTCCAGCTCCGGGCGTTTTTGCAGGAACTTCTCCACCAGCTTCAGGTTTACCCGGTTGTCGTCGATGTAGAGGATCGTGGTGCTGCCCGCGGCCTCGTCGCTGGCAGCCTCCTGCTGAGCCTCGCTAGGGCGTGGTGCCTGCTTCGCTTCGACTGCTTCGGCCTCGGTGAGGGGGAGGGTGAACCAGAAGGTGCTGCCCTGGCCGTGTTCGCTCTCGACGCCGATCTCGCCTTGCATCAATTCGACCAGGTCCTTGGTGATGACCAGGCCGATGCCGGTGCCCTCGGTCGAGGTGGCGTCCTGGCCGAGGCGTTCGAAGGGTTGGAACAATTTTGCCAGCTGTTCCGCTGTCAGGCCCATACCGGTGTCGCTAACGAGGACCTTCGCTACCCCGCTGCTTCCTTCGCCCTCTACACGAATGGTGAGCGTACCGTTGTCGCGGTTGTATTTGATGCCGTTGGACATCAGGTTGAGTAGCACCTGTTTGAAGCGGGTGTAGTCGGCCTGCACGTGCAGGCCGCTGGTCTCAATGGCGGTGGCGATGGTGATGCCTTTCCCATCTGCCAGGGTCTGGGTGAGGCTGACACACTCGTCGACCACCTTGTCCAGTGATACCGGTTTGGTGCTGAGTTCCAGTCGCCCGGATTCGATGCGGGCGAGGTCGAGGATTTCGTTGACCAGTCCCAGCAGGTGTTCACCGGCGTGGCCGATCTCCCTTACCTGGTCGTGCTGTTCGTCGTTCAGCGCCTCCATCCCCAGGGTCTGGGAGAAGCCGATTATGGCGTTGAGCGGGGTGCGCAACTCATGGCTCATGCTGGAGAGGAAGTCGGATTTTGCACGGTTGGCATCTTCGGCGGCCTGCCGCGCCTCGGCCATGGCGTGTTCATCCTGTCGCCGTTGGGTGATGTCCTGGAATACCGTTACCGAGCCGGCAAAGGTCTCCTCGTTAAAGAGTGGCACCGAGACCAGTGAGACGGGGAAGACGGTGCCATCGCGGCGGATGAACTCTTCACTGTCGGCGCGGTAGACCTCTCCCTTCTTGACGGCGGATAGAATTCGGCACTTGTCGGGCCCTTCGCGATTACCCTCTTCATCCAGCTGATGGTGAATGGTGTCGTGAATGCCTCTCTGCGCCAGCTCCTCCTGCGACCAGCCGAGAAGCTGCTTCGCCTCGGGGTTGAGGAAGTGGCAACGGCTATTGGCATCCAGGGCGTAAACCCCCTCGCCCATGGCGTTGGTGAGGCTGGTGAGGAAGCGGTTTCTCTCCAGCGCCTCCTCCTCCATCCTTTTACGTGTTGTGATGTCGGTACGAATGGATACGTACTGGAACGGCTTGCCGTCCTCCCCCAGGAAGGGGACGATGGTCGCCGCCACCCAGTAGCTGCCCCCGTCTTTTGTTCTGTTCTTGACCTCGCCGTGCCAGGTCTTACCGCTGGCGATGGTGCGCCACATTTCACGGTAGACCTCCGGGCCGTGTTCGTCGGATTTGACGATGCGGTGGTTTTTACCGAGCAGCTCCTCCTGCGAGTAGCCGCTGATCTCGCAGAACTTGTCGTTGGCATAGGTGATGTTGCCCCTGACGTCGGTGATACTGACGATGGCGTGCTGATCCAGGGCGAACTTCTCCTGCTTCAGGTTTCGGGCCAGCTGATGCAGTTGTTTATTGGAGTCACCAACCTGGCGCAGCAGGCGCAGGCCGAGGAACAGTACGATTCCGATGATGCTAAGTGAGAGCAGTGTCTGCAGGGCTGCGTAGAACGTTTTCTGTTGCTGGATATCGGCATGGATCGCATCGAGCTTGCGCTGGCTCTGGTAGAACATGCGGTTGGCGTTTTCGCTCATTCGCGTGAACAGCGGCGGGAAGGTTTGCAGCAGCGACATGGTCTCTGCAATAACCTCGGTATAGAGCGGTCCTTTTGTATTACGGTGCTCCTCGCGCAGCTTTAACAGTTGTGTGAGTGTGTCGATTTTGTCGTGTATTACGCGCAGCTTGGGTTTAAGGTCGATGGACTCCAGGACGTAGCCCTGCTGTTTCTCCGGCACGTAGTGGTAACGGCGTACCATCGACTCCTGGCTTTCGATATTCACTCGTGTTTCGCGCACTAACTCGCCACCGTGCTCCAGGATGTTGAGGCTTGCATCCATCTGACTGAAGATGGTCTCGATCTCCCGGTTTATCCACGCCTGACCTTTCACTCCCAGGGTCGTGGCCATTTGGAAGGTCTTGGCCTCAAGACGGGCAATGTCGTTGGAGAGTAGTTCGCCGATCGAGACGCGGGATTGCTCGTTATCCAGGCGTTTGTTGAGGTCGCTGATCAGGTTTTGGACGGCTAGGTCCAGCAGGAAGATCAGGGCAAAGCCGATCAGGTTGATCCCCAGCAGGTGGTAGATTCGCTTCGAGGATACCCCACTGCCGAAGTCGTAACTGGATTGTGTTTCCATCCGGGAGCTTACCTGTTTGTTTTTGTGTTAGCCGTCAGGCTTAGTTGGTACCGCCGCTCATATTCTTGTCAAGAAAGCCGTGTTTCCTGAAAATCTCCTGCCCCTGAGGTGAAGCGGCGAACGCCATAAAGCGCTGTGCCTTGTCTGGCATTTTAGAGAAGCTTAGGAGGTTCAGCAGCAGTTTTTTAGGTTTTGCGGTTTCAGGCGGGAGATCGATGGCCTGGAGTTGATCGCGGTTTTCAGCGAAAAATGCGGTGGCGCGCCAGTTGATGGTGACGTCGGCATCCCCTTGCTTGAGGGCGTAGTTAAGGTTGCGCGAGTCGGTGGAGAGGAACAGGGTGTTCATGCGCACCTTGTCATAGATGCCGGCCGTATCCAGTATGCGCTGGGTCTCGCGGCCGATACTGCCGCTCCCAGGTGCGCCGATCACCACCTTCAGCTCGGGGCGGGTGAGGTGGTTGAGGTCGTTGTCCAGCCCCTTCGGGTTTCCCTTGACCACCATGAGTGCCGCCTGGTTGTATCCGACATGGACAAACTCACCCAGCAACCCCTCATCGAGGTGACGTTTGCGGTAGGAGGCGGAGCCCGGTAGATAGAGATCCCCCTTCTTTGCCGCACGCAGGCTTTGGTAGAGGTCTTCCGAGCCGCCCTGGGTGATTACGATCGTCACCCCCAGTTCGGGCTCAAGCAGCCTGGCGATCTCCTTAACCGGGTGTGCCATGGTGATGCCGCAGTAGATCAGCATCTCCTCCTTGTAGGAGGCTTGTGCGGTGGTCTCCTCCTGTTCGGAGCAGGCGCTGAGTAGCAGGGTGAGGGAGAGCAGGGTCGCGAGGAGGGGGGAAAGGCCGAGTTTCTTCATGGGAGAGACCTCTAATGTTTGAGGGGGGGGGATCACCCCTTAAGTGTATATTAAGAAACGCTAAACCTCTAAGGCGCACTCCCTGGTGGTGAGTGGGCGGATGGTGCCGATGGGGGGATCAGTCGAACAGGGCCAGTAGCTCGCTGGCCCGTTTGCGTTTGGCGCCGTTGCAGCTGATGGAGCGGTGGACGCTGAAGCTGCGGCCGCACTGGCCGCCGGCCTCGCGGTAGAGGCGGCGGGTCTCGGCGGTGCTGTGGTTGGAGATCACCACCGGTACGCCACGCGAAGCGCTCTCTTGTGCCATCTCGGCCAACTGTTGCTGCTGCGCCATGGAGAAACCGCCGGCGCTGTAGCTGGTGAAGTTGGCGGAGGAGGAGAGGGGAACGTAGGGCGGGTCGCAGTAGACCACATCCCCCGCCCGGGTCTCACTCATGCTTAGCTCGAACCCGGCCTGCCGGAACTCGGCCCGTTGTGCCTGCTGGTGGAAGGCACGTAGCTCCTTTTGCGGGAAGTAGGGGCGCTTGTAGCGGCCGAAGGGGACGTTAAAGCGCCCCTTGGCGTTGTAGCGGCAGAGGCCGTTATAGCCGTGGCGGTTGAGGTAGATGAAGAGGGCTGCGCGCTTTTCGTGGCTGCGCGCGGCGTTGAACTCCTCGCGCAGGTCGTAGTAACTCGCCTCGTTGTTGTAGCGGCCATCGAAGTAGCGTTGTGCCTCCTCGATGAAGGCCTCGCCCTCGTCACGCAGGATGGTGTAGAGCTCGATGAGGTCGCGGTTGGCGTCGCACAGCAGGTAGTGATCGAATTCGGTGTTAAGGAACACCGCGCCGGAGCCGACGAAGGGCTCGACCAGCCGTTCGCCGCTGGGCAGCTTCTTCTTAACCCGGTCGATAATACGGAACTTGTTGCCCGCCCACTTGAGGAAGGGGCGCACCGGCTCGGTGCCCCCAGTCTGTCGCTTATTCGCCGCCATTAAAGTTGCTTGATGAAGACCTTGGAGCGGCGCTGGTAGTTGTAGAGTGCCTGGCGCTCCATCGGCAGCTCCTTGAGCGAGGCGGGCTCGAAGCCGCGCTCCTGGAACCAGTGGGCGGTGCGGGTGGTGAGGACGAACAGGCGTGAGATGCCGAGTTCGCGTGCCTGCCCCTCGATATAGTCGAGCAGCGCATCGCCGCGCCCCTCCTTACGGTACTCCTCGCGCACCGCCATGCAGGCCAGCTCGCCCAGGCCGTCGTCAACAAAGGGGTAGAGGGCGGCGCATGCGATGATCGTGCCGTCGCGCTCCACCACGGTGAAGTGGTCGATCTCGGTCTCCAGCAGCTCACGCGAACGGCGCACCAGCACGCCACTCTCCTCCAGCGGTGCCAGCAGCTCGAGGATACCGCCCACGTCCTCAATGTCTGCGCGCCCCATCCCCTCGTAGACCCCGGTGCTGATCAGGGTGCCGACGCCATCGCGGGTGAACAGCTCCATCAGCAGCGAACCGTCCTGGTGGCGGTCGATGAGGTGGGCGCGGTTAACGCCCTGGTCGCAGGCGTAGAGGGCGCTATAGAGAGCCTTGGCCAGCGGTTCGGACATCTCGCTGTGCTCGTCGAGGAAGCTCTCCGCATCGTCCAGGCTGAGCTGGCGCACCAGGGTGCCGTCGTCCATCTGCAGTCCGGGACCATCGACCAGGTAGATCAACTTCTCCGCGTTCAGTTCGATGGCGGCGGCGGTGGCCACGTCCTCGGCGCTGAGGTTGAAGACCTCGCCGGTGGGGGAGTAGCCGAGCGGTGGCAGCAATACAATTGCCCCCTCGCTCAATTGGCGTTTTATGGCGTCTCCGTCAATACGCCGCACCTCGCCGGTGTGCAGGTAGTCGACCCCCTCACGTACCCCCAATGGCTGGGCGGTGACGAAGTTGCCGGAGGCGACACGGATACGCGCCCCGGCCATCGGTGAGTTGGCCAGCCCCATGGAGAGCAGTGCCTCGATCTCCACCCGCACCGTACCGGCCGCCTCCTTGACGCAGGCCAGCGCCGTATCGTCGGTCACGCGCAGGCCGTTGAGGTAGTGCATCTCGGCACCGCGCTCCTGCAGCCGCTGTTCGATCTGCGGTCGCGCGCCGTTGACCAGCACCAGCCGTACCCCGAGGCTGTTGAGCAGGGCGATGTCGTGCACCAGCCCGGCAAACTGCTCCTCGGCGATCACCTCGCCGCCGAAGGCGATGACGAAGGTGCGACCGCGAAACGCATTGATGTACGGGGAGAAATCCCGGAACCAGCGTACAAATGTCTGTGGGTCGAGGTGAGAGTCCATGGCGGCGCGCTTAATTAATGAATAGACGGCCTATTGTCGCGGTCTGTAAAGATCGTGGCAAGTTAAAGACAGAACTTGCGTATCAGCCCCTGCAGCAACGCCACCGTCGGCTGCAGCCGTTCCAGGGCGAGGTACTCGTCAGGCTGGTGCGCCTGATCGATGTCGCCTGGGCCGAGGATGATGGTCTCCATCCCCAGGGCGTTGAGGTAGGGCCCCTCGGTGCAGAAGGCGACTGCCTCGCTGTCGTGGCCGGTGAGTTTCTCCGCCGCCGCTACGATGGCCGAACTTTTCGGCGTATGCATGGAGGGGGTCCCCTCGAACAGGCGGTGCACCTCCCAGCCAAGCCGGGTCTCGCCCAGCAGGGTGTGCAGACGCCGGTTGAGGGTGTCGCGCAGCTCGTCCAGCTCCATGCCGGGCAGGGGACGCAGGTCGATGTGCAGTTCACAGCAGCCGCAGATGCGGTTGGGGTTGTCGCCGCCGTGGATATGGCCGAGGTTGAGGGTCGGCACCGGTACCTGAAAGCGCGGGTCGCGGTGTGCCGCCTGCAGCTCTTCACGCCAGGCGAGCAGGTCGCCAATGACCCTATGCATTCCCTCCAGCGCGCTGACCCCCAGTGACGGGTCGCTGGAGTGGCCGGAGAGGCCGCTGAGGGTGATCCCCTCCATCATGATCCCCTTGTGGGCGTTCACCGGGCGCATCCCGGTCGGCTCACCGATCACCGCATAGCGCGCCTTCGGTCTGCCCAGCTCCACCAGCGCCCGTGCGCCCTCCATCGAGCTCTCCTCGTCGGCGGTGGCGAGCAGGATCAACGGCTGCTGCAACTCTTCTGCACGAAATGCCTGAACCGCTTCCAGCGCCAGGGCGAAAAAGCCCTTCATGTCGCTGGTGCCCAGGCCGTAGAGCCTCCCCTGCTGCTCGGTGAGGCGGAACGGATCGTGGTTCCAGCGCCCCTCGTCGTAGGGAACGGTATCGGTATGGCCCGCCAGTACCAGGCCGCCGGGACCGGTACCTAAAGTGGCGATGAGGTTGGCCTTGTGGGGCTGGCCCGGCAGCGGTTGCACCTCGACCTCAAAACCGAGGTTGCGGCACCACTCGGCCAGCAGCTGGATCACCGCCATGTTGTCGGTGTCGAAGGCGGGCGAGACGCTGCTCATAGACGGGGCGGCGATGAGCTCTGCGAGCATCTGTATCAGGGATGGTGTGCGGTTTGTCATGGGCAAATTGTGGGGGGAAAAAAAGTTTCCTACAAGGTGTAAAAATGGATAGCTGGGGGAGGAAAGCGGTGCTACATTTTGCGCCTCTTAACCGGTACTCCCGCAAGGAGGGGGTACGCCGATGATCCGCAAGGCCACACTCCACGACCTCGATGCCCTGGTGGCGTTGGAGAATCGCTGCTTTTCCCTCGACCGCCTCTCTCGCCGCAGCTTCCGCCACCTGTTGACCAAGGCCAATGCCGTGACCGTGGTCGAGGAGCTGGAGGGGGAGATCGCCGGTTACGCCACCATACTGTTCAATATGGGTACCTCACTGGCGCGCCTCTACTCCATTGCCGTCGACCTCGTCTGCCGGGGCCAGGGTGTGGCGCGGCGTCTGGTCGCCGCGGCTGAACAGGCGGCGATCGACGGTGACTGCGTGGTACTGCGGCTGGAGGTACGTAGCGATAATGCGGACTCCCTCGCCCTGTTTCGTCGTCTCGGTTATCGCCAGTTCGGCCACTACGACGATTACTACGAAGACCACATGGATGCGCTGCGCTTCGAGAAGGATCTGGTGCCACACCTCGATGCGGATCGAGCCCGCGTCCCCTTCTACCGTCAGACGCTGGAGTTTACCTGCGGCCCCGCCTCGCTATTGATGGCGATGCGTAGTCTCAATCCCGGGGTTGAGCTTGACCGCGCCCACGAGATCGAGCTGTGGCGCGAGTCGACCACCGTCTTCATGACCGCCGGTCACGGCGGCTGCGGCCCCCACGGTCTGGCCCTGGCCGCCCACCAGCGCGGCTTCGCGGTTGAGCTCTTCCTTAGCGAGTCGGGGGCGCTGTTCATCGACTCGGTGCGCAGCGAGGAGAAGAAGGAGGTGATGGCCCTGGTACAGCAGGGCTTCGAGCAGCGGGTGGCGGCGGCGGCGATCCCCGTCCACTACCAGCGCCTCGCCCTGGCCGAGATGCGCGAGCGCTTCGAGCAGGGGGCGATCCCGGTGGTGCTGATCAGCTCCTACCGTATCTATCGTGAGAAGTTTCCCCACTGGGTGGTGGTGACCGGCTTCGACGAGCGCTACATCTACGTGCACGACCCCTATGTGGATGTGGAGAAGGGCAAGAGCGAGACCGACTGCATCAATATGCCGATCCTGCAGAAGGACTTCGAGCGCATGGCCCGTTATGGCAAGAGCGGCCTGCGGGCCGCGCTACTCCTGAGCGCTGTCGAAAGGGGCGCGAAATGAGCCGGCAGATCATCGTGGTGGAGCAGCTTGCCGACTGGCGCTTCGCCAGGCTGCAGGCCGAGGTGGTGCATGTGGATGACTACCTCGCCGGAAGTGACTATTTCAAACAGCGCAACATCCAGGTGCTCAACCTCTGTCGCAGCTACCGTTATTTGAGCGTGGGTTACTACTGCTCGCTGTTGGCCGAGGCGCGCGGTCACCGTGTGCTGCCGTCGGTGAAGACCATGCTCGACCTGAGCCGCAAGTCGATGTACAGCCTCGATGTGGAGAACCTCGACGAGCGCATCCAGAAGGCGTTTGCCAAACAGCCTCAGCAGCAGGAGGAGGCGTTCGAGATGGATGTGCTGTTCGGCCGCTGCAAACATCAGGCGCTTACCGCGTTGGCGCGCCAGCTGTTCGAGGCCTTTCCCGCGCCGCTGCTGCGGGTGAGGTTCCAGCGCCAGGGAAAGTGGCGTATCGGCGCCATCAAGGCGCTGCCGCTCAATCGTTTGGGGCATGCGCAAGACGACGCCTTTATCGAGCACTTCGAGGCCTATCGCACCAAACGCTGGCGTGCGCCGAAGGGGCGGGTGGCGGCGCGCTATGACATCGCTATCCTGCACGACCCCAACGATCCGCAGCCCCCCTCCAATAAGCGTGCATTAAACCAGTTCATCAAGGCGGGCCGAGCCATGGGGGTGGAGGTGGAGCTAATCGAGCGACGCGACTATGCGCGCCTTGCCGAGTACGATGCGCTCTTCATCCGCGATACCACCCGTATCGACCACTACACCTATCGCTTCGCGAAAAAGGCGGAGAGTGAGGAGATGGTGGTGATTGACGATCCGCGCTCCATCCTGCTCTGCACCAATAAGGTCTACCTGGCAGAGTTACTGCGTGCCCACCGGGTACCGACGCCGAAGACGGTGATTGTCGGCAGGGGCGACCTGGCGGCAGCTGAGCAGGCACTCGGTTTTCCCATGGTGCTCAAGGTGCCGGACGGCTCCTTCTCCCAGGGAGTGTTCAAGGTGGAGCATAGCGAACAACTTGCTGAGGTAACTGCACGCCTGTTTCGTGACTCGGAACTGGTGCTGGCACAGGAGTTCCTCTACACCGACTTCGATTGGCGCGTCGGCATTCTTAATCGTGAACCACTCTTTGTAAGCCAGTACTTTATGTCTAAAAGTCACTGGCAGATCGTCGAGTATGACGGTAAGGGGGGCTTCAGGGAGGGGGGCTTTGCTACGATGGCGGTTGAACAGGCGCCGCCCGAGGTTGTCAAGGTGGCGCTCAGGGCCGCCAACCTTATTGGTGACGGCCTTTACGGCGTCGACCTCAAGCAGCGTGGTGACGAGGTCTACGTCATTGAGGTGAACGATAACCCCAACCTCGAGGCGGGGGTGGAGGATGTTTTCCTGAAGGAGGAGCTATACCGCCGGGTGATGGGGGAGTTCGTGCGCCGCCTGGATTATCACCGTCGGCGCTAAGCGAAGGTTCGGCGACTAATCCTCATCGAGGAGCTGGTACTTCTTCAGTTTTCGCCATAGCGAGACGCGATCGATGCCGAGAATCTGTGCCGCCTGGGTACGGTTGCCGTGGCACTGCTCCAGCACATATTGAATGTACTCGACCTCCCGCTCGGCCAGGGTTGGCAGGCTGCCGTCTTTTTCTCTGACGATACGGACGGAGTACTGTGCCAGCTCCGCCGGTAGTTCGGCGCTGGTCAGTTCATGGCCGCGAGCCAAAGCAATGCCGCGCTCGATCAGGTTTTCCAGCTCTCGAACATTTCCCGGGTAGTCGTAGTCGTTGAGGATGGCCATCGCATCAGCGGCGATATCGGTCACCTCACGTCCCATACGCAGGGCGTGTTTGCGCAGGAAGTAGAAGGCCAGTAGCGGGACATCATTCTTGCGTTGCGACAGTGGCGTCAACTGCAGGCCGACCACATTGATGCGGAAGTAGAGGTCCTGGCGGAATCTTCCCGCCGCTACCTCATTGCGCAGGTCGCGGTTGGTCGCGGCGATCCAGCGCACATTGACCGGGGTTGCCTGGGTCGCCCCCAGCCGCTGCACCTCCGACTCCTGCATCACCCGCAACAGCTTGACCTGCATTCCCAGTGACATCTCGCCAACCTCATCGAGGAACAGGGTGCCGCCACCGGCCGCCTCGATCACCCCGGTGCGTGACTCGTTGGCCCCGGTGTAGGCGCCCTTCTCGTGACCGAACAGCTCATTGGCCAGCAAATCCTCCTGCATCGCCCCGCAGTTGATGGCGATAAACGGCCCGTCGTCACGCATGCTGTGCTGGTGAATATAACGCGCCAGCAGCTCCTTGCCGGTGCCGCTCTCACCACTAATCAGGACATTGGTATCGGTGGGGGCGATCTGCCGGGCGCTCTCCAGCAGACGCAGCAAGGTGGCATCCTGTGTGATGAGGCGTGTGCCCTGCTCTGACTCCTGGACCTGCTCGCGCAGCTCGCGATTCTCCCGTTTCAGCTGCACCATCTCCGCGGCGGCATGTACCACGGCGCGTACCTCATCGAGGCGGAACGGTTTGGCGATGACATTAAAGGCGCCGGCCTTCATCGCATCGACCGCGGTGGAGAGGGTGCCGTGGGCGGTGATCAACACCACCGCCACGTCGGGATCAAGCTCCAGGGCGCGTTTGAGGATCGCCATCCCGTCGACCCGCTCCATGCGCAGGTCGGTCAACACAACATCAAAGGGGGACTGTTCCAGGGCGTCGATGCCGCCGCTGCCGCTACCGCGGGTCGCCACCTCATAGCCCTGTTTTTCCAGGGCGTAGGCGAGGTTCTTTACCGCCACCGGCTCATCATCAATGACCAGGATTTTCGTGCTCACGCTACACCCCCGGCACAGGGCAGGCGCAGGAAAATTTGGGTCCCCTGTCGGGGCCGACTGCCGATGGCGATACAACCATCGTGCTCCTGAATGATCTCCTGCACGATATAGAGTCCCAATCCCATCCCCTGGCCCTCTTTGCGCCGACTGTAGAAGGGCTCAAAGACATGGGCCAGATCGTCAGCGGGGATGCCGCGGCCATTGTCCTCAATCACGATTTGCGTCGCCTGTTGGGAGGCCTGCAGGTGGCAATTCGGTTCGCCGATCACCTCGACCCCGTCAGGCAGGCTGTTCATTTGAGCACTGCATGGAAGGGCGGATACCTTGACGGTTACCCCCTCACCACTCTCCGCCGCATTACGTAACAGGTTGATGAAGACCTGTTGCAGGCGTTGTGGATCGCCCATTACGTTCAGGTTTTTTGGGATATCGAATTCGATTTTTCCACCGGAATTGCGTAACTGTCCCTTGAGCAAAAGTCGTGTGGTGTCGAGCAACTCGCTTAAATTCACCGCGACCAACTCCGCCTCGTGGCGCCGGCCATACCCCATCAGGGCGGCGACAATGGTGCGTGCCCGTTCGGCCTCACTGTCGATGGTGTTGGCCCACTCCATCAGTTGTTCGCGCTGCGCCGTATCCAGCTCTTCTATCAATAGTTGGCAGGAGGAGGAGATATTGGAGAGGGGGTTGTTCAGCTCATGCGCCACACCGGCCACCAGTACCCCGAGTGCGGCAAGCTTCTCCGACTGCACCAAACGGCGGCGACGTGAATTGAGCTCATCCAGCATGCGGTTGAAGGCCTGGCTGAAGGCGATCATCTCCGCCTCCTCGTAGCTGCTGCTCAGGTGCTGAAATCGCCCCTCTGCGATGGGCTGAAGGTCTTGCGGCAGGCGGCGCAGGGGGGCCACCACCCGGCGGCTTAGCCAGCGTCCCAGTGCGACAACAACCAGGGCGAGAATAAAGATGGAGAGGGCCAGGGCCCACTGCGAGGCGGAGACGGAGGCGGCCAGGGACTCACGCTCCCTTAGTACCAAACCGTCGGCCATCTGGCTGATGGCGTGCCCCTGTCGGCGTATCGCCTCTTCCTCTTCACGAGAGGCCCCGTCGCCCGCCAGGTAATCATTTAATAGCTGGTGGTACTCCTTCAGCATCTGGCTCAAGGTATCTATCGCCCCTTTGGTGTCCAGGTGCTCCAGGGCCGTGCGCTCTCGCAGAATCAGGGATGAGGCACTGGAGGCGAGTGCCAGCGTCTCTTCTCCGGCCCCCCGGTCACGATAGAGAAAGAGGTTTTTCTCCTGACGGCGTATCTCCATTAAGGTGTATTCAAGCTTCGACACCACGACGCCGTGTTCAACCCGCCCCTCCAGAAAGAGCATATCGAGATAGGCAAACAGGGCCAGCGCCGCAATTAATGCGGCCAGCGAGCTAAAGGTGAGGGTGATCTTTCTGTGAATGCTCTGCATAGCTATTTCATCCTGCAACTGTGCGTTGCAGATTGCAACATCGGGTAATTGTAAGGCTTATAGCTTTAAATTGCCTCTTTTCATTGAAACATTGAATACGTGCGTTGCAATATGCAACAGCTGCGTGCGTCTATCCTCGATAAATTTACGAGATATCAATGACTTACGTTCTGTTTGGAGTGGCACGGCTATTGCCAATAGGAGGGCAGCGATCAACTGGGAAAACAGTGATGAAACGACTTACCGATGATCTGAAACGTATGCTCAGTGCCATGGCATTGCAAGATGCTGCCGATTATCCGCCGATGCGTGATAAAATGGGTGGCTTGGGTTTCAGTGAGCCGAAGCGCGGTGCTCACCTCCCTGGGGGGGGGCCTCGTCCATCGAGACGTGTGGCCCTCCTCAGTGACGGCCAAGACAGCAACGGTCCCCTGCACTACGCCCTAAACGCCTGTAGTAACCAGCAGGCGAGCCTGGATCTCGTGCTTTATGGTGAGGCGCGCGAGCAGGTTGAGGAGTTGCGCCACCAGCTACAGAGCAGCGGTATTGCCTACGAGCTGATTCTGCTCGGTAAGCAGAGCATGGAGTCCCTTGTCGACTACCTCAATAGTCGTCACTCCCTTGCCTACCTGGTCGCCTCGGCGGATGACGCCCTGGCGCTGGAGCTGACCCAGGAAAACTCACCACACATCGACGGGCGTTTGCACCTGCCGATGGTGCTGGTCGATCGCTCACCCAAAGTCGGTATCAACCGTCTCAATTCCATCAACGCAGCTTGAGGTTTTAATGAACGCAGCAACAGCATCCCGCTCCTGGAGCTGGTTAATTCCCTTCTTGGCATGGATGCCAAACATCAGTCAGCGCGACTTTCGCGCCGACCTTACCGCCGGTCTGACCGGTGCCATCGTCGTCCTGCCGCAAGGTGTGGCCTTTGCCACCATCGCCGGCATGCCCCCCGAATACGGGCTCTATGCCGGGATGATTCCCGCGATTATCGCCGCCCTGTTCGGCTCCTCGAAACACCTGGTTTCCGGGCCGACGACTGCCGCCTCCATCGTTCTGTTCTCGGCACTCTCTGTCTATGCCGAGCCGGGCACCATGGATTACGTGGCCCTGGCCCTGACCCTCACCTTTATGGTCGGTATCTTCGAGCTGGCGCTGGGTCTGGCGCGGATGGGTGCGCTGGTTAACTTCATCTCCCACTCGGTGGTGGTTGGCTTTACCGCCGGCGCGGCAATCCTCATCGCCGCCAAGCAGCTGAAATACTTCTTCGGCATCGAGATGGCGCGCGGCGGCCATGTGCACGACATCCTCATCGAGTTCTTTCATCAGGCGGGGAATATCAACCCCTATGTGACGGCGGTTGCATTCTTTACCCTATTCTCCGGTATTGCGGTCAAACGCTGGTTGCCGAAACTGCCCTATATGATCGTTGCCATGATTGGCGGCAGTATGCTCGCCGTGGCGCTGGACTGGTACTTCGGCAATGAGGTAACGAAAATTGCCACGGTAGGGGCGCTTCCGGCCAGCCTGCCGCCGCTCTCTGCCCCCAGCCTGACCCTTGAGAACATCAAGAACCTCGCCCCCTCGGCCTTCGCGGTTACCCTGTTCGCGCTGACCGAGGCGGTCTCCATTGGCCGTTCGCTGGCGGCCCGTGGCGGTTACCGTATCAACGGTAACCAGGAGTTCATCGGCCAGGGCCTCTCCAACATCGCTGGCGCCTTCACCTCCGGTTATGTGGCCACCGGCTCATTCAATCGCAGCGGCCTCAATTTCCAGGCCGGTGCCCGTACCCCGCTAGCGGCAGTTTTTGCCGGTCTGCTGCTGATGGTTATCGTAGTGCTGGTCGCTCCTCTGGCGGCCTACCTGCCCAAGGCAGCCATGGCCGGCATCTTATTCCTGGTGGCATGGGGGCTCATCGACTTTCATGAGATGGCCCACATCCTCAAATCCTCCAAACGTGAGACCGTGGTTCTTGGCATCACCTTCTTCGGTGCCCTGTTCCTGGAACTCGAGTTCGCCATTTTCGCCGGCGTACTGTTCTCTCTGGTGCTCTATCTGGAGCGCGTCTCCAAACCGCGTATCCTCAGTCGAGCCCCCGATCCCCACGCCCCCAAGCGCGCCTTCTCCTCGGAGCGCTGGGTGCCGGAGTGCCCGCAGTTGAAGTTTATCCGTATCGACGGTTCCATCTTCTTCGGCTCGGTTAACCACGTACAGGAGACCCTGGAACACATGCGCGAGCAGTCGCCGGAGCAGAAGCACCTGGCACTGGTGGCCGACGGTATCAACTTCGTCGACCTGCAGGGTGGTGAGGCCCTGGCGGCCGAGGCCAAGCGTCGCAAGGCCGATGGCGGTGACTTCTACATGATCCGCGTCAAGGAGGGGCTGTGGGACACCCTGGAGCGCTGTGGCTGTTTCGATGAGTCGGGCGCGCGTAACGTGTTCCAGTCCAAGGAGGCTGCGATACGCGGCATCTACCGCAAGCTGGATCACTCCATCTGCCGCACCTGTGACAAGCGCATCTTCCGTGAGTGTGGCCCCAAGCCGTCAGAGGAAGCATAGAGGGGGAGGAGTTTGCCGATAGACACGGAGAGGGAGCAGGGGGCGGTATCGCCTGAGCTTCTGAGCAGTCGGCAGAAGTTCGCCGCAGTGGTATTTCTGCTGCTGGCCCTGTTCATGGCCATGGTGGTGCCAACGCTGGAGATCGCCTGGGTGACGGCGATCCTGCTGCTTACCATCTACCTCTTTGCCTTCGAGGTGGTGGGGGTGGATGTGGCCGCCGCCTCGGTGATGGTGCTGCTGGGCCTCACCTCGGTGCTGGCCCCGCTGATGGGGCTGGAGCAGGGGCTGGTCGATACCCACCACCTGTTCGACGGCTTCTCCTCCAATGCGGTGATCTCGATCATCGCGGTCATGATCATCGGCGCCGGTCTCGACAAGACCGGCCTGATGGGCAAGGTGGCCAACTTCATCCTGAAGATCGGCGGTACCACCGAGGGGCGTATTATTCCCATCATCTCCGGTACCGTCGGCTTCATCTCCTCCTTCATGCAAAACGTGGGTGCCGCGGCGCTGTTCCTGCCGGTGGTGTCACGCATCTCCGTCCGTTCCGGCCTGCCGATGTCACGCCTGCTGATGCCGATGGGCTTTACCGCCATCCTCGGCGGCACCATGACCATGATCGGCTCCTCGCCGCTGATTCTGCTCAACGACCTGATCCTCACCTCCAACCAGACGCTGCCCGAGGCGCAGCAGATGGAGACCTTCGGCCTCTTCTCTGTTACCCCCATAGGGGTGGCACTAGTGGCTACCGGCATCATCTACTTTGTGCTGGCGGGGCGTTTCGTCTTGCCGGAGCAGCGGGAGAAGGCGCGTGAAGCCTCTGGGCTGATGGAGTACTTCGACCACACCTACGGGGTACGGCGCTTTGACCTATACGAGGTGGAGGTCCCGCACCAGAGCCCGGTGTGTGGACTCAGTGTGGATGAGCTGGAGCGCCTCTACCACTTGCGCGTGATAGGCGTAAACAAGGGCGATGGCGTACGTGTCGGCAGTGATGCGGTGGATCGCAACCTCGGTATCGAGGCCGGCACCATCCTGGGGATTCTTTCCAGCGAGGCGGAGATCCGCACCTTTGCCGATAACTCCGGCGTCGTGATCAAGCCGGTGCTCGATCTCTTTGCCGATGCCCTGTCACCGAGCAAGTCGGGGATTGCCGAGATTATCGTACCGCCCGGCTCCAACCTCATCGGCAAGTCGGCACGTGACCTGTGGATGCGTAAGGTCTATGGCCTGTCACTGCTGGCTATCCATCGTGGCGACGAGATTATTAACTATACAAAAGGCGGCGTACGAGATGTGCCGTTAAAGGCGAGCGACAGCCTGATGGTTCACACCCTCTGGTCGGATCTCTCACATATCGCCAAGGACAAAAACTTTATCGTCATTACCACCGAATACCCCCATGAAGAGCTACGACCGCACAAGTTGATGCCGGCACTGCTCTTTTTCCTTAGCGCCTTAACCTTGATCTTCATGGATGTACGTCTCTCCGTCGCGCTGCTTACCGGCGCCATGGGGATGGTGCTCTCCAAGGTATTGACCATCGAGGAGGCCTATGGGGCGGTGAGCTGGAAGACCGTGTTCCTGCTGGCCTCCCTGATTCCGCTCGGCCTGGCGGTGGAGACCAGCGGCACCGCCAGGTGGATCGCCGGGGAGGTGGTTGACCTGGTTGGCGGCGCCGCACCGTGGGTGATCCAGGGCGCTATCGCCGCCCTGGCCACCTTCTTCACCCTGGTGATGTCCAACGTCGGGGCCACCGTACTGCTGGTGCCGCTGGCGGTGAATATCGCCCTGCAGGTAGGGGCGGACCCGGCGGTGTTCGCCCTGACCGTGGCCATCGCCACCTCCAACTCCTTCCTCATCCCCACCCACCAGGTAAACGCCCTGATCATGGCCCCAGGCGGCTACCGCGTGCCCGACTATATGAAGGCCGGCGGCATCATGACCGTGCTGTTCCTGGTTGTCATGATGTTAGTGATGACCCTGCTGTTTTAATCGCGACAATCGTGGCATCATTCGCCGTCACGAGACTAATCACAGTGAGGCAAGATTGTATGATTCCGGCGACTGAAGCACTGGCCCGCCTGCGCGAGGGCAATACTCGCTTTGCTACCGGTGTACGCAGCGTGGAAGCAATGCTGAGTCATACCCGTCGCGATCAACTCGCCGAAGGGCAGGAGCCCTTTGCCATTATCCTCGGTTGCTCCGACTCACGGGTGCCGGCCGAGATGGTCTTCGACCAGGGGCTGGGCGACCTCTTCGTGATTCGCGTTGCCGGCAACATCGTCGCCCCCTCCCAGGTGGGCAGCGTCGAGTTCGCGGCGGAGCAGTTCAAGACCCGACTGGTCGTCGTCATGGGCCACACCCAGTGCGGGGCGATCTCCGCCACCGTGGAGGAGATGCACAGGCCTAACGCGGAGCAGTCACTCAACATCAAGGCGATCGTCGACCGTATTCGCCCTGCGGTAGAGCCCTTCCGTCCCACCGATCTGTGGCAGCAACGGGATGAGCTCATCAGGCACGCCACGCGTGCCAATGTACTGGCCTCGGTCGATCATCTGCGCCACGGTTCACAAACGCTGGAACAGCTGGTGGAAAACGAGGGGCTGATGATCATTGGCGCCGAGTACGACATTGAGAGCGGCGTGGTCGAGTTTTTCGAATAAACCGAACGACTAAGCTCTGTTTACGATCCATAACGACTCTGCCGCACAGTACCCTGTGCGGTGGAGTCAGGGACGAAGCACCTTCATCCAGTCTGTTTTCCACAGGTGCTGAGCACAACCGTTAGCTACGGAAGTTGGGGTATGTCTCACGATCACCACCATCATCACCAAAGCCACAACTATAACCGCTCGTTTGCGCTCGGTGTCCTGTTGAATGTCCTGTTTGTGGGCGTCGAGGTTGGCTATGGCCTGTATGCCAACTCCATGGCCCTGATTGCCGATGCAGGGCACAATTTGAGTGACGTGTTCAGTCTGTTGCTCGCCTGGGGGGCCACTATCCTGGCCGCGAAGTCGGCGACGGAAATGCGTACTTACGGTTTTCGCAAGGCAACGGTGCTGGCCTCGCTGGCAAGTGCGATCTTGCTGTTTATCGCGCTAGGCGGTATTGCATGGGAGTCACTTGAGCGCCTGCAAAATCCGGCGCCGGTGGAGGGCACGGTGGTCATGATCGTGGCGGGGATTGGTTTTGTCATCAATTCACTGACCGCCATGCTGTTCATGCGTGGGCAGAAACATGACCTGAATCTCCGTGGAGCCTTCCTTCATATGGCCGCCGATGCCGGGGTGTCGCTCGGGGTGGTGGTGGGTGGCGGATTGATCGCCTATAGCGGCCTCACGGTGATCGACCCTATCCTCAGCCTTATTGTCGTTGCCGTGGTGATCATCGCCACCTGGGGGTTGCTGCGCGACTCGCTCAATTACTCCATGGACGCGGTGCCGGAGAAGATCGACACGGTCGGCATCAAGAACTACCTCATGTCCCAGCCGCAGGTAAGCGGATTGCACGACTTCCACGTTTGGCCGTTGAGCACCACGGAGGTGGCGCTAACGGTACACCTGGAAGTCGACGAGACGCTGCTCAATAACGATTTCTTGCTGCAGCTGCAGCAGCAGCTGCATGATGAGTTCGATGTGGATCACGCCACCATTCAGGTGGAGTCAACCGCGATGGAGCGGTACTGCCTTCTGGATCACAGCTAGTCCCCGCGCTGTGGACAGGGACGAATACGGCCTTAGAAGCTGTATTTCAGATCCACAAACACCCGGTCGTTGTCGCCGTAACTGCCAAAGGGAAACTTATCCCCCGACTCGTAACTCACCACACCGCCGGTGACGCTCATGCCGTCGGCGATATCGTAGGCGGCGGAGTAGCGGCCGAAGCCCCCTTCATCGAGTTGTTCACCAAAGGCGCTGAGCACCGCCGTCAGATGCAGGCGGGCATGCATAAAGTCGCCGCTGTAGCGCAGGGCGCTCTGCCACTCGTTCTCCTGGATACCGGCGCCCTGTAGTGCCGTGATGTTGTCGTGCAGGTGGCGGTTGGCGACCTCCAGTGAGAGCGTGGTATCGCGAAAGCCGGAGTATTCGACACCGAGCAGGGTGTCGGTGCGGGCGAAGCTGTCGTTCGCCACGCCGCTGTATTCGAGTCCGCGGAGGTGTGCCAGTTCACCCTTAATGAGCCAGTTGGCGGCGGCGACATTCACCGCCGTGCCCAGCATCTCGAGGCGGCTGTGCTGTAGTTCCGGGGAGCCCGAAACCATCACCGTGTGTGGATTGTCGTCGTAGAGCTGCGCCCAGTAGAGCGAGAGATCCCAGCCGCTGAAGATGCCGTTGGCGGCGAGGCCGTATTCGGCCCTGCCGGGAATCGTTTCATCGGGCATTGCTGTCGGTAGTGGGTAGAAGTCGGAGCCGAGCGGCGGCATTTTGTTAAAGCGGATCTCCGGGATTGCCAGGGCGGTAATCCCCCAATCGCCGATGTAGTAGTCGAGGCGCGCCATGGCCAGCGGTAGGCGCAGGTCTTCGATATCGACCATGCCCGGCTCGCGGTTGTCCATCGGGTTGATAATGTCGGTGACGCGGATATTGTCGGATTTACCCCATACCACGATCTGCCGTCCCAGCTTGAGATCGGTGCGGCTGTTTAATTTGCCCTGCAGCCACGCCTCACCCAGTTCCAGTTCGCTTTCGTACTCGTCGAGCACCTCGTCACTGTAGTCGTTACGACCGTTCAGCTGGTAGGCGAGGTCGTGGTAGGCGTAACCGCCGGCGTGGCCGCGCCAGTTGCGGCTGAGGTCGTAGTCGAAATCCAGGTTGAGTTTGGCACGCAGGCGGGAGAGGCCGCGGTAGTCGCTCTGCCCCGCCGCCGGGGCATCGTGGGCGTAGTTATAGGCCGCGCCCAGGGTGAGCGCACCGCCGAGTTGCCACGGCTTGTCATCCACCGCAATATCGCTAGCGGTTTCTGCGGCGGTGTCATCGAAGCCGCCGAGAGCCGCATCGAGATCGCTGGTCTCTGCTGGGTTATCAAATCCCTCCAGGACCGCTTCAAGATCATCTGCGGCATGAAGCGGGAGTGAAGCGACCAGCAGCAGCGAGAGCATGCCGAAACGTGACATCTACAGCCCCTTCTCCAGACGGCGCACGGTGAACATCTGCTCATCCAGCCCCTGGTTGTAGCGTACGTTGTCGAAGTTGAGCACGGTCTTGTGCAAGGTCGTCTTGCCCTTCTTGGTGGTCATGCTCATCTCCAGCACGGTCCAGACACCGTCGATCTGTTCCAGCCTGCTGACGTCGAGATACTTCAGGCGCTTGCCCTCTTTGACCCAGTGGATGGCGCGCACCACGACGAAGTTGTCCTGACGCACGAAGAGGACGGATTTCTCGTAGCCGGTCTCCTCGATCTCCTCCTCGGTCTTCGGATTTGACTCGATCATCCATACTTTGCTGCCGCGCACCTCGCCCTGTTTAAGGATCTTGAAGTCATAGGCATCGAGGTTCTTGCGGGTCATGTCCGAGTAGCTGAAGTCGGAGCCCATGAAGGAGCCGCTCTTGTCCGAGGAGGCGATGCGCTTGGACTTGCGCAGGGCCGGCAGGTAGAGCCACTGGTCGTCGTCTTTTTCGTAGGCGTCGTAGTCGTAGGTGAGAAAGGCGGTGTCCTTCACATCAGCAGGGGCGGTAAAGAACATAATGCGCTGGTTGTCTTCGCCCTTGTCCTTGTCGAAGCTGCGGATGGTACGTGTGCGCTGATCGCCGTTCTTGTCGATTAGCACCATCTTCATATCGGCGACGCGGTTATCGCCGTCGTCACGGTCTTCCACCGCCTGCATGATCTCGCGGGCGCTCATTTCCGCCATCGCCGTTTGCACAAGTGCCATGGAAAGCACTGTGGCTAACACGAATTTCATTGCTTTCATCGTTACGCTCCTTAACAAAACTTAGTAGTCACCGTCATCGGCGATCAGGTGTGACTTATGCAGCTGCGCCATCAGCGCCGGTGCCAACAGGAAATCGGCCAGCAGTGCCATGATGATGGTAAAGCCGGTGAGGAGGCCGAAGTTAAACAGGTTGCTCATGGTTGAGAACAGGTAGAGGAAGAAGCCGGTCGCCAGCACGATGGTGGTGATCAGCATCGCCCGTCCCGAGCTATGCAGCGTCTTGTGTACTGCCTGGTAGACGTCGCCGCTATCGCGGTGATAGCGGCGGTAGTTGTGCATGAAGTGGATGGTGTCGTCCACCGCCAGGCCGATGGCGATGGAACCGATCAGCATGGTGAATAGATCCAGCGGCAGTCCCAGCCAGCCCATTACGCCCAGGGTGAGGATGATTGGCAGCAGGTTGGGGATCATGCTGATAAGACCGATCTTTATGTCGCCCAGCAGCAGGATCATCATCCCGGTGATAACCAGTGCGGCGATCACATAGCTCTCCGCCATCGAGATAATGGTGGCCGACATGGTACGGCTGAGCAGGGCGTTCATACCGGTGACCGTCACCTCTACACCGTCACCCAACTGCCGCTCGAAGCGCTGCTGCAGCTCGCTCATGAAGTCGTCGTAGAGGATGGCATCTGCCCACGGCATCTTGATGGTAAAGCGCGCCTTGGAGAACTGACTGTCGACAAAATCCTCCAGGTCGTCGGAGCCGGAGTTTTCGAATAGCAGGAACTCCTGGGCGATCAACTGGCGGTCGTCGGGCGTGGTATAGAACTCGGGATTATTTTCATTCAGTGCCTGGTGGATCTCCTTGAGGATGTCAGCCAGCGACTGGGTCTTGCCAACGAACAGTTCACCGTGGTCCATGGCGCTGACTTCGGCGCCCAGGCGATCCAGTGCCGCCATGATCTTCGGCTCATAGAGACCGTTCTCCTTGCCGGTGTCGACGACCACCTCCATGGTGCTGGCGCCGCCCATCCGTTCATTCAAAAAGTCGGTGGCCTGGCGCACGGTCTCGCTCTTTGGCAGCCACTCGAAGGGTTTGTGCGAGAACTTTACCTGTGAAGCACCGACGATACCGATCACGAATACCAGTGCGCTGATGCCAAGGACCATCTTCGACTTGCCGGTGGCGATATCGGTAAAGCGGGTCATGATGCGGTCCATGCGCTGGTGGCGCTTGTCGGCCGAGGCGCTCTTTTTCGCCTTCACCGGCAGGAGGGAGAGCAGCGCAGGTAGCAGTACGATGGTATAGATCAGTGAGAGCATGATGCCGATGGCGGCGAACAGCCCCAGCTCGCCGATGGGGGCGACCTCGGCCCCGGCAAAGGAGGCGAGACCGGCGGCGGTAGTGAGTGAGGTCATGGTGATAGCCAGTCCCGAGTGGCCCAGGGCATGGGAGATGGCCGCTTCCTTATCTTCGTTATTCTGCAGGTGGTGGAAGAAGATGGAGAGCACGTGTACCGAGGCGCCCACGCCCACCGCCAGCAGGAAGGAGGGGAGGATCTGCGTCGGCAGCTTAAAGGCGACGCCGCTCATGCCCATCATCCCCAGGGTGGAGAGCAGGGTGAGGATTACCACCAGCATCGGCAGCACTACGCCGGAGGGACGGCGGAACAGCACGAGCAGCAGCAGGCTGATGGCGACGATCGACAGCAGCACGAAGCGGCGCATGTTCTCCTGCATCGACGTCTTTAGCACGTCGACCACCGGCGGTGAGCCTGCCATGTGGATGCGAAAGTCCTCGCCCTCATATTTTTGCAGGATCTCTTCGGCCTTGTGCACCAGGGCGCTGCTCTCGGCGTCGGTGATGTACTCGAGTGGCTTCTGTGGCGTCTCGCTAGCCGTATCGCCGAAGCCGTCACCCATGCCGTCTTCGAAACCGGCCATCGCATCGCTCTCCACACCGATACTGGAGTAGGTGTCGGTCTTGAGGATGATGGTGGTAATGGTGCCGTCGCGCGACAGCAGCATGTCGCGGTAGTTGCGGTTGGCCATGGCGCGTTCTTTTACCGCCTGCAGTGCCGCTTCGTCCTCGGGCCAGTTCTCCAGCAGGTCTTCGACGATCAATTCGTCCTGTTCGCCACGGGTATTGCGGGCGTTGATCAACGAGGTGATGTCGTCCAGGTAGGGCAGCTCGTTTTCCAGTTCATGGTGCAGGCCGTTGAGTTTTTTCAGGAACGGCTGGCTGAAGACCGCTTTTCCCTCGATGGCGATAAAGACCACCTCGTCACGGCCGAACTGGTCGCGAAAGGCGTTGTAGCGCTCCAGGGTGGGGTCGTTCTCATGCAGAAAGCCCTCGGTGGAGGTGTCCATGGTCAGTTTCGGCAGTTGCGAGACGAAGGCGGCGACGACCATTAACACCAGTATCAGTGCCTTCCAGTGGTTGCGGTAGATGAGGTGGCCCAGGGCCTCGAAGCGCTTCTCAATCCGTTGGCGAATATTGCTGCTCCGTGTATTGCTGCTCATGGGGGATGTTTCCTTTATTAGCGGTTGTTCGTATTGGCGATGGCGGCCAGCACCATGTCGGCGATAGCCTCGCCGGCCTCATCGTTGGAGATGAAGTGGTTCGCATTGTGTATTTCGGGGTGGCGCTCGACGTTGCGGCGGCGGATCGGCTCGTTGGAGGCGTAGAGCATCAGGCTGCCGACAATCATCATATGCACCATGAACTCGTTGACCGGGCGGAACAGCCCCTGCTGTTCGCCCTCGACCAGGGTCTCGCTCAGCGCTCCCAGCATGCGTCCCATCTCCTGCATGGCGCTTTCGGGCAGGTTGCGGCCGCCTGATGCGACCTCACGCAGCATGATAGGGGCGGCGTAGCGCATGTTGCCGGCCTGGGCGGCGAACAGGTGCACGTAGTGACGGATCTTCTCTTCACAGCCCTCTGCCTCGGCTACCGCCGCACACACTTCGTTGGCGGTGCGGGCCAGTACCCGCGTGATCACCGCGTGGTAGATCGCCTCTTTATCGCCGATCTGATAGTAGAGGGTCGCCTTGTTTACCCCGGCGGCCCGGGCCAGCTCATCCACCCGGGCCCCCTCGTAGCCCTTCTCGGCGAAGAGCTCGGAGGCGGCATCGAGAATGGTTTCGGCTGTGCTGTCAGCGGCCTGTTTATCTCTCTTTGTCATTTTCAACCATTTGGTTAAACCGTTTGGTTGGATTGTGTGGGCGAACCTCGAAAGAGTCAAGTAACGCTTTGTAACAATATCGCCCTAAGTGGCAGGGAGAGGGGGAGCTTCTATATATGGGAGATGGTGAGGTGAGTAGATGAATGAGCAGAATCAAAGTAGCGACGAGGCAACCCCCTGGCACGGCCTCGCCACTGATGAGGTCTTCGGGCGGCTCTCCGCCTCGGCGCAGGGCCTCTGCGGCGATGAGGCGGCGGAGCGATTGCAGCGCTATGGCCCCAACCGTCTGCGTCCGCCCAGCCGCAAGGGGCCGCTGGCGCGCTTCCTACAGCAATTCCGCAATGTCCTGATCTATGTGTTGCTCGGTGCGGCACTGGTCACCGCACTGCTCGGTCATTGGGTCGATTGTGGTGTTATCATCGGCGTGGTGGTGGTCAACGCCATCATCGGCTTTATCCAGGAGGGCAAGGCGGAGCGCGCCCTCGACGCCATTCGCTCCATGCTCTCGCAGCAGGCGATGGTGAAGCGCGACGGCCACTTCATCACCCTGCCCGCCGAGCAACTGGTGCCGGGTGATGTGGTGTTGCTGCAGTCCGGCGATAAGGTACCGGCGGATCTGCGCCTGTTTCACAGTCGGGAGTTGCGTATCGAGGAGGCGATGCTGACCGGCGAGTCGGTGCCGGTGGAGAAGGGTGTCGAGGCGGTGGATGAGGGGGCCGCCATCGGCGACCGCCTCAGCCTTGCCTACTCCGGCACCCTGGTGAGCTACGGCCAGGGCACAGGGATGGTGGTGGCCACCGGCGACGAGACCGAGATTGGCCGCATCAGCGGCCTGCTTGGTGAGGTGGAGACCATCACCACCCCGCTGCTGCGGCAGATGGCGCAGTTCGCCCGTTGGCTGACCCTCGCCATCGGTGTCATCGCCCTCCTTACCATGGCCTTTGGCGTAGTGGTGCGCGACTACGCCATCGGCGAGATGTTTCTCGCGGCCGTCGGTCTCGCGGTGGCAGGGATCCCCGAGGGGTTGCCGGCCATTATGACCATCACCCTGGCCATTGGCGTGCAGCGCATGGCACGCAACAACGCCATTATCCGTCGCCTTCCTGCGGTGGAGACCCTCGGCTCGGTGACCACCATCTGTTCCGACAAGACCGGCACCCTGACGCGCAACGAAATGACGGTGCAGACACTGGTCACCGCCGCCGGTTTCTGTGAGGTGAGCGGCAGCGGCTACGACCCTCACGGTGTCTTCACCCTTGACGGCGAGGAGGTCACCACCGAGCAGCTACCGCTGTTACGAGAGGTGGCGCAGGCGGCGCTGCTCTGTAACGACGCCACCCTCACTGAGTCCGAGGGGCAGTGGCGGCTGCACGGCGACCCCACCGAGGGGGCACTGCTTACCATGGCGATCAAGGCCGGGTTGGAGCAGTCTCTGCAGCAGAACCAGTACCCGCGTACCGATACCATCCCCTTCGAGTCAAAGCACCGCTTTATGGCCACCCTGCACCACGACCACGCCGGGCACGGCTTCATCTTCGTCAAGGGGGCGCCGGAGCGGTTGCTGCAGATGTGTAACCGCCAGCGCAAGCGCGGCGAGGACGTGCCCCTCGACCGTCTCTACTGGGAGCAGTGCCTGAATGAGGTCGCCGGCCGGGGGCAGCGCCTGCTCGCCATTGCCTTCAAATCCGATGCCGACGGGCTGCACGGACTTACCTTCGCCGATGTGGAGGACGGTCTCACCCTGCTGGGGGTGGTGGGTATTATGGACCCGCCGCGGGAGGAGGCGATACGCGCCATCGCCGACTGCCGCAGCGCCGGGATCGGGGTGAAGATGATCACCGGCGATCACGTCGTCACCGCCCGCGCCATCGGCGCGCAGATGGGGATCGGTAACGGCGAGTCGGCGATAGAGGGGGCCGAGCTGGCGCGCTACGACGACGCCGAACTACAGCAGGCGGTGCGGCGTAGCGACATCTTCGCCCGCGTCTCGCCGGAGCAGAAGCTGCAGTTGGTGACCGCCCTGCAGGCACAGGATCAGGTGGTGGCGATGACCGGCGACGGGGTCAACGACGCCCCGGCCCTGAAGCGCGCCGACGTGGGGGTGGCGATGGGCATCAACGGCACCGAGGTGGCGAAGGAGGCCTCGGAGATGGTGCTTACCGACGACAACTTCGCCTCCATTGCCAAGGCCGTGGAGGAGGGGCGTACCGTCTACGACAACCTGAAGAAGGCGATCCTCTTCATCCTTCCCACCAACGGTGGCGAGGCCTTTACCATCATCGCCGCCATCGCCTTCGGCAGGATGCTGCCGATCACCCCGGCGCAGATCCTGTGGGTCAATATGATCACCGCCGTCACCCTCGCCCTGGCGCTCGCCTTCGAACCGGCGGAGCAGCAGGTGATGCGCCGCCCGCCGCGTAACAGCCGCGAGCCCATCCTCTCTGGCTTCCTCATCTGGCGCATCCTCTTCGTTTCGCTGATCTTGGTGGTGGGCACCTTCGGCCTCTTTATCTGGGAGCGCGAGCAGGGGGCGGAGATCGTGCTGGCGCGCACCGTGGCGGTCAACACCCTGGTGATGTTCGAGATCTTCTACCTCTTTAGCGCCCGCTTCCTCACCGCCCCTTCACTCACCCGCGAAGGACTGCTGGGCAACCGCTATGTCCTCTACGCCATCGCCATCCTGCTGCTGTTCCAGGCCGCCTTCACCTATCTGCCGCCGATGCAGACCCTGTTCGCCACCACCGCGATGGGTCTGGATGCCTGGCAGCGGGTCATCGTCGTCGCATCCTCGGTACTCTGGTTGGTGGAGCTGGAGAAGTGGGTAGTGCGTCGCCGCGGCGGCTAGAAACGGGATTGGCTGGTTCCTCATCGCCGGTTCCTCATCCTTGGGGCGCGGTGTAAACTACGCGGCTATTGTTAATGATTGCCTGAGAGAGAGACCATGCCCGAGTATCGTTCACGCACCTCCACCGCCGGCCGCAATATGGCCGGTGCCCGTTCCCTGTGGCGCGCCACCGGAATGAAGGATGAGGACTTCTCCAAGCCGATTATCGCGGTGGTCAACTCCTTCACCCAGTTCGTGCCGGGTCACGTCCACCTCAAGGACATGGGGCAGCTGGTGGCGCGCGAGATCGAGAAGGCCGGCGGTGTGGCCAAGGAGTTCAATACCATCGCCATCGACGACGGTATCGCCATGGGCCACGGCGGTATGCTCTACTCGCTGCCGAGCCGTGAGATCATCGCCGATAGCGTTGAATACATGGTCAACGCCCACTGCGCCGACGCCCTGGTCTGCATCTCCAACTGCGACAAGATCACCCCCGGCATGCTCAATGCGGCGATGCGTCTCAATATCCCGGCGGTGTTCGTCTCCGGCGGGCCGATGGAGGCGGGCAAGGCGGTGGTGCACGAGGAGAGCGTGGCGCTGGACCTGGTCGATGCCATGATCATGGCGGCCAATCCCAACGAGTCCGATGAAGATGTCGAGACCGTCGAGCGTAGCGCCTGCCCCACCTGCGGCTCCTGCTCCGGCATGTTCACCGCCAACTCCATGAACTGCCTCACCGAGGCGCTGGGCCTCTCCCTGCCCGGCAACGGCTCGCTGGTAGCGACCCACGCCGACCGCGAAAAGCTGTTCAAGCAGGCGGGCACCATGGCGGTCGAGCTGGCCAAACGCTACTACGAGGGTGATGACGACAGCGTGCTGCCGCGCTCCATCGCCACCAAGGCCGCCTTCGAGAACGCGATGAGCCTCGATATCGCCATGGGCGGTTCCACCAACACCATCCTCCACCTGCTGGCGGCGGCGCAGGAGGGCGGGGTCGACTTCACTATGGACGACATTGATCGTTTGAGTAGAAAGGTGCCCCACCTCTGCAAGGTGGCCCCCTCCACCCAGCAGTACCACATGGAGGACGTACACCGTGCAGGCGGTGTGGTCGGCATCCTCGGCGAACTGGACCGCGCCGGCCTGCTCGACAACGATGTGAAGACCGTCCATGCCGAGAGCATGGCCGAGGCCCTGGCGCAATGGGATATCCGCATCACCGATGATGCCGCGCGCAAGGAGTTCTACCGCGCCGCCCCCGGCGGCGTGCCCACCACCGTCGCCTTCAGTCAGGACAAGCGCTACCCGTCATTGGACGATGACCGTGAGAACGGTTGTATCCGCGACCGGGACCACGCCTTCAGCCAGGACGGCGGCCTCGCCGTGCTCTACGGCAACATCGCCAAAGATGGCTGCGTAGTGAAGACCGCGGGCGTGGACGAGTCAATCCTCAAGTTCTCCGGCCCTGCGCGCATCTTCGAGAGCCAGGACGCGGCGGTGGAGGCGATCCTCGGCGATAAGATCAACGAGGGCGACGTGGTGGTGATCCGCTACGAAGGGCCCAAGGGCGGCCCCGGTATGCAGGAGATGCTCTACCCGACCTCCTACCTCAAGTCCAAGGGGCTGGGTAAGGCCTGCGCCCTGCTCACCGACGGTCGCTTCTCCGGCGGTACCTCCGGCCTCTCCATCGGGCACGTCTCCCCCGAGGCGGCCGAGGGCGGTGCCATCGGCCTGGTGGAGGAGGGCGATACCATTGAGATCGATATCCCCAATCGCAGTATCAACGTTGCCCTGAGCGACGACGAGCTGGCCGAGCGTCACGCCACCATGGAGCTGAAGGGGACCCACGCCTGGAAGCCGGTAGATCGAGAGCGTGTCGTCTCCAATGCACTGAAGGCCTATGCGGCGATGGCCACCTCCGCTGCCCGCGGCGCGGTACGTGACGTGAGCCAGCTGGAGAAATAGGGGCGTCACAAAACCTTCACCGCGCCCATATGCTGTCACACGGCTGTAATATTACTTGTCTCTAATGGGAGCCGCTGATTAATGGGAAGCGGACGATGAGCGCAAATACGATATTACTGGTTGAGGACGAGGCGGCCATCCGCGAGATGGTCTGTATGGCGCTGGAGCGTGCCGGTTACACTGTGTGGCAGGCGGGTGACGGCGCCGAGGCGGAGCGCATCCTTGCTGATGGCCTGCCGGACCTCATTCTGCTCGACTGGATGCTGCCGGGTGCCAGCGGCCCGGAGATCGCACGCCGCCTGCGCCGTGACGAGGTGACCCGCGACCTGCCGATCATCATGCTCACTGCCCGCAGTGAGGAGGATGACACCATCCGCGGCCTCGACAGTGGTGTTGACGATTATATGACCAAGCCCTTTTCGCCGCGGGAGCTGGTGGCGCGCATCAAGGCGCTGCTGCGTCGCACCAGTCCCGCCGGTGCCGATGGTGCCCTGGCGGCGGGTGGTCTGATGCTCGATACTATCAGTCACCGCGTTACCGCCGACGGCAAGGGGCTGGAGGTGGGGCCGACCGAGTTTCGCCTGTTACAGTTCTTCATGGCGCACCCGGAGCGGGTCTATAGCCGTGCCCAGCTGCTCGATATGGTGTGGAGCCGTGGCAGTTTCGTTGAGGAGCGCACGGTGGATGTGCACATACGCCGCCTGCGCAAGGCACTGGAGCCGCACGGATACGAAGGTATGGTGCAGACGGTGCGCGGCGCAGGTTACCGCTTCTCTAACCAGATATAGAGCCTAGTTGAGGTCAGACAGCGTTGTTCAATCCCTGGTCAGCCGAGCTGCGACGACTTGGCATCCTGCTTGTTGTAGCACTGCTTGCCGGGCTGCCCTTCGGCCACCCCGGGGTGTTCGTGCTGCTGGCGCTTGCCGCCTACCTCTACTGGCACCTGCGTAACCTCTACCGCCTCTACAGCTGGCTGCAGGACGGCCACCGCTTTCACCCGCCCGAGGCCTCGGGGATTTGGGGCGATGTCTTCAATCTTATCTACCGTTCGCAACTGCGCAACCGTAAGCGCAAGAAACGCCTGACCGGTCTGATCAAGCGCTTCCAGGAGGCCACTGCGGCGATGCCCGACGCCACCGTGATCCTCGATGCCGACGGTGGTATCGAGTGGTTCAACGGTGCGGCCCAATCCCTGTTGGGGCTGCAGCCGGGGCGCGATGTGGGCCAGCGCATTCTCAACCTGGTGCGTAACCCGGAGTTCCGCCGTTTTCTCGCCCAGGGCGCGCCAGAACAGGCGATTCGCCTTCCTTCACCCCTGGATGAGAACACTACCCTCAACCTGCGCATCGTGCCCTACGGCAAGAACCAGCGCCTGCTAATCGCCCGCGACGTGAGCCAGCAGCAGCGCCTGGAGCAGATGCGCCGTGACTTTGTCGCCAATGTCTCTCACGAACTGCGCACCCCCCTCACCGTGGTCAACGGCTTCCTCGAGACCCTGCAGGACGAGGCAGACGACTATCCGCCCCATATGGAGCGCTCTCTCACCCTGATGGAGCAGCAGGCCGGAAGGATGAGCCAGATCGTCGAAGACCTGCTGCTGCTGTCGCGCCTGGAGTCAGACAGCAATCGCCTGTCGCGCGAGAAGGTCGCGGTGGGGGCGATGCTGGCGATGGTACATGAGGGAGTGGAGCCGCTGGCGCGGGAGAAGGGGCAGCAGTTGAGCTTTGAATGCGATACGAGCCTGTGGCTGTATGGTGCCGAGAAGGAGCTCTACAGCGCCTTCAGCAACCTGATTACCAACGCGGTGCGCTATACCCCGGAAGGGGGCAGTATCAGCGTACGCTGGTACCGCGATGACAGGGGGGCCCACTTTGAGGTGCAGGACACCGGCATGGGTATCGCCCCGCAACACATCCCCCGCCTTACCGAGCGCTTCTATCGCGTCGACGTAGGGCGCTCGCGCGAGAGCGGCGGTACCGGCCTGGGTCTGGCCATCGTCAAACATGTGCTCAACCGTCATGATGCCACTCTGCGTATCAGCAGTGCGATTAACCGCGGTTCCACCTTTAGCTGTGACTTTCCTGTTGAATCGATCGTTGCCGATAAGGCGGCGTGAGCCGTATCACCTCCCCCCGTCATCAAACTTTCACTCTGCGGTAATAAATCTGTCATCTTGCCGCGCCACAATGGCTCCATCCAAAGTGATGACATAACCAGGAGTAAGACTCTGATGAAAGCAGTGAAGACGATCCTTGCCGGCGTGATCGGCATGAGCCTGATGGCCGGTCAGGCCGTTGCCGGTGCCAAGGTAGAAGCCGGTGTACCTGAGTACAACAAGGCCAGTGGCGTTTCAGGAAACATCTCCAGCGTCGGTTCCGATACCCTCGCCAACCTGATGACCCTGTGGGCCGAGGAGTTCAAGCGCAACTACCCCAACGTCAACATCCAGATTCAGGCAGCCGGTTCCTCCACTGCACCGCCCGCGCTGACCGAGGGCACCTCCAACCTCGGCCCGATGAGCCGCAAGATGAAGAACAAGGAGTTGGAGGCCTTCGAGAAGAAGCACGGTTACCAGCCCCTGGCTATTCCTGTTGCCATCGACGCCCTGGCGGTCTACGCGCACAAGGACAACCCGATTCAGGGTCTGACCATTCCGCAGGTTGATGCCATCTTCTCCTCCACCCGCAAGTGTGGCGGCAAGTCCGATATCACCACCTGGGGCCAGGCCGGTGTTGGCGGTTCCCTGGCAGATCAGAACATCCAGATCTACGGACGTAACTCCGTATCCGGTACCTACGGTTACTTCAAGAAGCACGCCTTGTGTAAGGGTGACTACAAGAGCACTGTTAACGAGCAACCCGGTTCCGCCTCCGTGGTTCAGTCGGTCTCCAGCTCTCTGAACGGTATCGGTTACTCCGGCGTGGGCTACAAAACCTCGGGCGTGAAGACCATTCCGCTGACCAAGAAGGCTGGTGGTAAGTTCATCGATGCGACCACCGAGAACGCGCTGAACGGTACCTACCCGCTCTCCCGTTTCCTCTACATCTACGTCAACAAGCACCCCAACAAGGCACTGGCCCCGCTGGAGCGCGAGTTCATCAAGATGGTGCTCTCCAAGGTCGGTCAGGAGGTTGTCGTGAAGGATGGTTACATCCCGCTGCCCGCCAAGGTGGTAGCCAAGCAGCTGAAGATGATTCAGTAACAATCATCCCTTACTGCCAAAGAGAAAACGCCCTTCTGGGCGTTTTTTCGTTTAGGGGCGCTACCTATTCAGTGCAGCGTGAGGTAGGGGCGCAGTGCCAGCATCGTCTCTCTGCCACAGCAGCAGAAGGTGAGGGTGGTGTGGCCGCTCGCATCGCAGTGACTCACCAGGGCACGAAGGCGATGGTGTTCGGTGTGTTTGCTGCCGGGAATGCTCAGCACCACCTCCACCTCGGTGTTGTGTTGCAGGCTGACGGCGCCGGTATTGACCCGGATATGGTCTCGGGCAACGGCCTCGGTGGCGGCCCGCACGATGCCGAGTGGGCCGTAGTTGAGCATGACGTGAATATTGTGCAGCCCGTTCAGTATGGGTTGTTGCAGTGTTTCCATCTTCTCTTCCCCCTTTCCGGCCCCGTTTTCGACGGGTTCATTCAGCGTAGGAGCAAAATGGTGCTTATCCATGTTAGAAGTTGGCGAAATAGTGATGCACCGGATGCGGCCTGGCAGCGGTAACGCGTCAGGATGAAAAAATGGTGGATTTCACCTGGCTGGAATCTTTTTGGTGATGAACGGCTTGTGGGTTATTGTTACGGTAATCATTCAAATATAGGCGCTATCTTATTTCTGATGGTATGTGGTGAATTGATAAGAAAGTCTTATCAACTGGGCAGCCTGGAGCGCTGTTCCGGCACGATGATGTCGCGTATTTTTCTTCTCCTTCCCCTCTTGTTGGCCCTGTTTTCCGCACAACCGGCCGCCGCCGATGAGGAGCGTTGGTACCGGCTCGACGATAATGGCGAGGTCTCGCTCAAGCTCTACTTTTTCTGGTCCCAGGCCTGCCCCCACTGTATTGCCGCCAGGCCGCTGGTCGACGCCTATGCCGAGGCCAATCCCTGGCTGGAGCTGGAATCGCTGGAGGTGGGGGCGGAGCGTGAGAATCTGCGCCTATACCGCGCCATGGCGGCGGAGCAGGGTATGGAGGCGCGTTCGGTTCCTGCCTTCTTCTACTGTGGCGAGATGGTAGTGGGCTTTGATGCCGAAGGTGAGGGGGGCGCCCTGTTCAGCGGTATAGCGGCGTGCCGTGAGCGCTTGCGTGCAGGCGGAACGATGCATGATGAGATAGCCCCAGCGGCGTTGCCCCATGGCCTCTCTCGTGATGAGGTCGGGCTGCTGCCGTTGACGGTGATGATCGCCGCCCTCGATGCCTTCAACCCCTGTGCCTTTTTCGTCCTGCTGTTCCTGCTCGGTATGATGGCCCACGCCCGCGAGCGCTGGCGTATGCTGCTGGTGGGCGGGCTCTTCGTCTTTATCTCCGGTCTGCTCTATTTCCTCTTTATGAGTGCCTGGCTCAACCTCTTTCTGCTGGTGGGGGTGCTGCGTCCGGTCACTATTGCCGCGGCGTTGGTGGCGCTGCTGGCCGCCGTCATTAACATCAAAGATGCGCTACGTCCGGGTGGTGTGGTCTCCCTGTCGATCTCCGATGAAAAGAAACCGGGGCTGTTCCGTCGTGTGCGCGAGCTGCTGAAGATGCAGGGGTTGCCCGGCCTGTTGTTCGGTACTGTGGTGCTGGCGCTGCTGGCCAACAGTTACGAGCTGCTCTGTACCTCCGGGCTGCCTATGGTCTATACCCGCATCCTTACCCTGGAGGAGCTACCGGCGGTTAGCTACTACCTCTATCTGTTGCTCTACAACGTTGTCTATGTGGTGCCGTTGGCGCTGATCGTGCTGCTCTTCTCCTTTGGTGTCGCCAGGGGAAAATTGCAGGCGATGGGGGGAAGGCTGCTGAAGCTGCTGTCCGGGCTAATGATGTTGGGGCTGGGTTTGCTACTGCTGCTAGCTCCCGAGTGGCTCAGTCAGCCGGCGGTGACGGTGTTAATCATCGCCCTGGCCCTGTTGCTGACGCTGTTGTTCCGCCGTTACTGGCAGGCACATTAAAAGAAGAAAGAGCGGTTCGCCTTTTTTAATGCACGCAGCAGGCTGGTGAATTCAAGCTCGGTCCGTTGTTCCAGATTTTTGGCCTTGTCATCGAGTTTGCGCAACAACTTTTTTACCGCCTTTCTACGGCTGGCGATACCGATGATGTTGGCTCTGCCCTCGACCGGCAGGCGCAATACCTGATCGCCGAAGCTCTGTCCCATATCCTCGAGAAAGTCCCGGGCGTGAATGCGGTCATCTGACCAGAGGTTCATCGCCATCACCCCTTCGGCGCTGAGGCAGTCGTGGCAGGCGGCGAAGAAGCTCATACCACAGACCGAGAAGGCGATCCCCCGATCCAGAAAGGCGTCGATAAGGATGAGGTCATACGGCTCGTGCTGTGTCACGGTATTGCGGATAAAGCTGCCGGCATCCTCGTAATAGAGCTGCAGGCGCGGATCATCGGGCAGCGCGAAGAATTGTTGCGCAATCTTATGCACCTCGGGGCGGAACTCCACCGCGTCGATATGGCAGTCGGGAAAGTGGTGCAGGAAGAATTTGGCCAGTGAGCCGCCACCCAGCCCCAGCATGAGGACGCGGCGAGGAGTATCGGAGAGCAGCAGGGCGCTGCACATGGCTCGGGTGTAGCTGAGGGCGAGGGCGTCGGGGGCGTGCAGCAGCATGCTGCTCTGCTTGGCATCGGTGCCGAAGTGCATGGAGCGGTAGTGTCCGTCATCCACCACCTCGATGACGCCAAGCTCATCGCGGCCCTCGTGGATCAGCTCACCGTGATATTTGCGCATACCCGCCCCAATGTTGTGTAAAAGGAGGGCATGTTAGGAAATATGGCGGGAAATACAAGTCGGGATCAGCGTATCATCCCCCGGGTTTGAAAAGAGTATGACGGTAGGCAAATGGGGAATGGCTCCTGGCAAGAGACGATGGTGTTGCGGCGCAGCCGCCGCGCCAGGCATGTACGGCTCAAGATCCACCCCCCGGGTCGGCTCGAGGTGGTGGTGCCGCAGGGCTTCGATGAGAAGGAGCTGCCGGCGATCCTGGCGCGCCACCACAACTGGCTGGAGCAGCGGCTGGAAAAGATGGGGCGTCAGTACTCAGCCCCCCTGACCCCGCCGACCACCATCATCCTCCCCGCCATCGAAGAGCAGTGGCAGGTGAGCTACCTGCCGGGCGGCGGCCGCAGCGGCGTTCGCGAGCACGGTTCAGCCGAGCTGAGGGTCAGTGCCGACAGCGACGAGCAGCGGCGCGAGCTGCTCAAGCGCTGGCTGTCGCGCAAGGGCAAGCGCCACCTGGTTCCCTGGCTGCAGCAGACCAGTGGGGAGATCGGCCTTCCGTATAATGGTGTCTCCATCCGCGGCCAGCGCACCCGCTGGGGTAGCTGCTCGGCCAGTGGGCGCATCAACCTCAACTATGGTCTGCTCTTCCTGCAGCCCGACCTGGTGCGCTACCTCTTCGTCCACGAACTCTGCCACACCGTCCACCTCAACCACTCGCCGCGTTACTGGGCGCTGGTCCAGGGGGTTGAACCGCACTATAAGTTGCTGGAGAAGGCGCTGAAAAAGGCGGTGCATGAACTGCCGGGGTGGTTGCATACGCCGTTTCACGACTAAGCTTGGGGAGTTACTACTTTTCAGGAGAGCATGATGAGCGAGGAGATGCACAAGGGGAACAACATCTGGGGCCGCAGCCTCTACATGCTGCTGTTCGTCCTGTTCTACAGCGTGGCTGAGTTCGTATTGACGGTGACGGTGGTGGTGCAGTTCTTCTACCAGGTGTTTAACGCCAGGAGCCATCCGCGGCTGCTCAGCCTGGGCGCGGCACTTGCCGCCTATATCTACCAGGTGGTGCGTTTTCTCACCTTCAACAGCGAGGTGATGCCCTATCCCTTCAGTGAGTGGCCCGAGGGGGAGGAGCCGGAGAGGCCGGCCGAGCCCGAGGCATTGCCTGGACAGGAGGGGAAGGAGTAACTGGAGGAAGGCTAGCCGTACTGATGCCGGCCCCGGCTCAACCGTTTGTATTGGCGGATCATCATTACCGCCTTGCGCACCGTGGGGCGATCCATTGATGTCACCTTGAGGCAGACGGCTAGTGTAACTCCATGTTCGCTTTCACCACCGATCTCTATGATGTTCTGCGTGGGCGGTGCCTCGTCAAACTCTTCGGCCCATGCCCTGGGGGTATAGAGGGTGGCGTCCCAGCAAACCTCTCCGCCCTCGAACGGGCCGTTAAAAAGGATGCGTAACTGTCCGCCGCCAGGCTTACCCAGCAGTTTCACCTCATCGAGCAGGTCGTTTCTGTGACTTGAATTCAGTACCATAGGTCTGCATCTATTTGCTTAATACAGAATGATACAGAGATAACCATGAACGTACCGCAGATCAATACCGCCATTCCCAAGCGTCGTTACCAGTTGGGCGATTTCGGCATCACCGTGCTGGGTGATGTGCAGAGCGGTGACGGCAATGACTACCAGTATGTCTTCGCCATGGTGCCGGACGGTAAGAGCGACCCCAGCCTTTACGTGGTAGCGATCAAGCTGCCGGGGGGAGACCTCACCCTGCGCCTCATCGCCCCCAATATGGAGCGCGATCTCGACACCTCCCCCGCCTGGCGCGACCTGGACCACTTCTGTGAGCAGGGGATCTCCGTTGCCCAGCAGGTGCTTGGGCTGAAGGACGAGTTTCCTCATCGGCTAATGTGATAACCTGCTGAAATATAAAGATAAGTTAGACTGTAATATTTGTGTCATATTTGCGCACTAAGATGCGCGCATGACCGAGCCCTCTCAGACACCAGCGCGCCGTCTCGACGTCGCGCCCGACTCCCGCCACCACTGGCGTATGTTGAAAGACCGCATGGCGCGCCACGGCGTCGCCTTTGGCGGTATCAGCGTGATCATCGCGATCGTGCTGATCTTCTTCTACCTGCTCTATGTGGTATTCCCCCTCTTTATCCCTGCCAGCAGCGAGGCGGTGGGTGACTACGCCGTGCCCGGCGAAGGCCACACCCTCTATATGGAGATGGAGGAGCAGGCCGGGATGGCGGTGCGCTACAGTGACAGCGGCAAGGCGATCTTCTTCGAAAGCGCTGACGGCAGGGTGATTGATGAGGTCGCGCTGCAGGGCCTCGATGGGGCAAGCGTTACCAGTATCAGCGAGGACGTACCCGGCAGCCGCCAGCTGGCGCTGGGCCTGAGTGATGGCCGTGTGCTGGTGGTGAAGCATAAGTTCGCTATCAGCTATCCCAACGATGTGCGTACCGTCACCCCGCGTATTGAATACCCCTACGGCGAGGAGTCGCTGGAGATCGTTGACGGTATGCCACTCACCCGCGTGGCAGTGAGCGACACGGAGGATCTACTGCTATTCGCCGCTATCGATGGCGACAACAGGCTGCATGTGGTGAAGTTCACCAAGGAGTCCTCCTTCCTCGACGATTCGGTGAGCCTGGAGCGTGAGGCCGAGGTGGCGGACGACGAGGGCGTGGCCGCCGACTATCTGCTGCTCGAACCCAGCCAGCGCCACCTCTACCTCGCCAGCAACAGTGGCGAGCTGTTGCACTACGATGTCAGCGACGAGGAGGCCCGTCTGCAGGAGCGGGTGCAGCTCACCCCCAGGGGCCAGGGGCTCAGCTCGCTGAAGATGCTGGTCGGCGGCTACTCGCTGCTGGCGGGCAGCGACCAGGGCGAGGTGATTCAGTGGTTCCCGGTGCGCGACGAGCACAACAGCTACAAGCTGACCCGTATTCGTGGCTTTAATTCGCAGAGCCGGCCGATCCGCAGCATCGCCACCGAGGAGCGTCGTAAGGGCTTCCTCGCCGCGGACGACTCGGGCCGTGTGGTCATTTACCACAGCACCGCCCACCGCACTATCCTTAGCGACCAGGTCAGTGATTCGCCCATTACCCGCCTGAGCAGCTCGCCGCGTTCCAACGCCTTCCTTGCCGAGGACGCCGACGGCCGCATGCACTTCTGGCACGTGGAGAATGAGCACCCGGAGGTCTCCTGGTCCTCGCTCTGGGGTAAGGTGCACTACGAGGGCTATGAAAGGCCGGATTACATCTGGCAGTCCTCCTCGGCCAGTAACGACTTCGAGCCCAAGTTCAGTCTCACCCCGCTCGCCTTCGGCACCCTGAAGGCCGCCTTCTACGCCATGATGATCGCGGTGCCACTGGCGATACTCGGTGCCATCTATACCGCCTACTTCATGGCACCGGGCATGCGCCGCGTGGTGAAGCCGACCATCGAGATCATGGAGGCTCTGCCGACGGTTATCCTCGGCTTCCTCGCCGGTCTGTGGCTGGCCCCGGTGCTGGAGAACCACCTGCCGGCGATCTTCGCCCTGTTGATCATGATGCCGCTAGGCGTACTCGCCTTCGGCTACGCCATTAACAAGCTGCCACGTGAGCTGCGCGCGCGCATCCCCGACGGCTGGGATGCGGCGCTGCTGATCCCGGTGGTCATCGGCGTCACCTGGCTCAGCTTCAGCCTCAGCCTGCCGATAGAGAAACTCTTCTTCGGTGGCGATATGCGCTCCTGGCTGAGTAATGAGTTGGGTATCTCCTACGACCAGCGTAACTCTCTGGTGGTCGGCCTGGCGATGGGCTTTGCGGTGATCCCCACCATCTTCTCCATTGCTGAGGACGCCATCTTCAGCGTACCCAAGCACCTCACCTTCGGTTCGCTGGCGCTGGGAGCCACCCCGTGGCAGACCCTGGTACGGGTGGTGATTCTCACCGCCAGCCCCGGCATCTTCTCTGCGGTGATGATCGGCATGGGACGTGCCGTGGGTGAGACCATGATCGTACTGATGGCAACCGGTAACACCCCGGTGATGGACTTCAGTATCTTCCAGGGCATGCGCACCCTATCTGCCAACATCGCGGTGGAGATGCCCGAGTCCGAGGTGGCCAGCACCCACTACCGCGTGCTGTTCCTCGCCGCCCTGGTGCTGTTTATGTTCACCTTCGCCTTTAACACCCTGGCCGAGATCGTGCGCCAGCGTCTGCGCCGCAAGTACAGCAGCCTGTAACGGAGCTTAATGATGAATGATCTGAAACAATGGTTCCGTAGCGGCTCACCCTGGGTCTGGCTCAACGCCGGTGCGGTCACCGCCAGCATCGTTATGGTCGCCGCCTTGCTGATCCTGATCGCGTCGCGTGGCCTGGGCCACTTCTGGGCCAAGTCGATCTTCGAGGCCGACTACGTGGAGCCGGACGGCTCGGTGATCCGCCTGATCGGTGAGGTGCACGATGAGGAGCTCGTCCCTGCCGAGCGGCTGCGTGATACCGGCATTCAGGTGGCCGAGGGGGTCGACAGCGTACCGCGACTGCTGGTGAAGACCGGCAACCGCGATACCGGTGGCCTCGATTTCCGCTGGGCGCTGGCCACGCAGATGCAAAACAAGCACTACCCCGAAGATCTGATGGCGATGGAGCGCTACGAGTGGGGCAACTTCTACGGCTACCTGAAGAGTGTAAAAGAGAACGGACAGGTGGTGGCCGAGGGTGCTGCAGCGTGGCAGGAGCTGCAGAACCGGCTTCAGCGTACCGCCGAACTGCACGAGCAGATCAGCGAGATCGAGAAAGGCGAGATCGGTGCCATCAACTACAACATGGAGCGGTTGCGCCTGAAGGGGCGTGCCCTGGAGCTTAAGGGTGAGAAGCCGGGTAGCGCGAAATTCACTGCCCTCGAGGAGGAGCGTGCCGTGCTGCAGCATGAGTATGAGGGACTGCAGAAGAACCTCCATGAGTTGCATCAGCAGGTGCGCCGAGACAGCATTAACGCCGAGGTGATGGATGGGCGCGTGGTGGAGATCTCCCTGTCACAGGTGGTGCGTGCCTACCGCCCCAATGCGATGAGTACCTTTGATAAGATCGGCTTCTATTTCAGCAAGCTGTGGGAGTTCGTCAGCGACGACCCGCGCGAGGCCAACACCGAGGGCGGTATCTTCCCCGCCATCTTCGGTACCGTGCTGATGGTGATCCTGATGTCGATCTTCGTCACCCCCTTTGGCGTGATCGCCGCGGTCTACCTGCGCGAATACGCCAAGCAGGGGCCGCTGACCCGCACCATCCGCATCGCGGTGAACAACCTCGCCGGTGTACCGTCGATCGTTTACGGTGTGTTCGGCCTGGGCTTTTTCGTCTATTTCCTCGGCGGCAACATCGACCAGCTATTCTTCCCCGAGGCGTTGCCGTCGCCCACCTTCGGTACCCCTGGTTTGCTGTGGGCCTCGCTCACCCTGGCCATCCTCACCGTGCCGGTGGTGATCGTCGCTACCGAGGAGGGGCTGTCACGCATCCCGCGCTCGATCCGTGAGGGCTCGCTGGCATTGGGCGCCACCAAGGCCGAGACCCTGTGGCGCACCGTGTTGCCGATGGCCAGCCCGGCGATGATGACCGGCCTGATCCTCGCGGTGGCCCGGGCCGCCGGTGAGGTGGCACCGCTGATGCTGGTGGGCGTGGTCAAAATGGCGCCGTCACTCGGCCTCGACGGCAACTACCCCTTCCTGCACCTGGACCGCAAGTTCATGCACCTGGGCTTCCACATCTACGATGTCGGCTTCCAGAGCCCCAATGTGGAGGCAGCACGCCCGCTGGTCTATGCCACCGCGCTGCTGCTGGTGCTGGTGATTGTGCTGCTCAACCTGGCGGCCATCGCCATTCGTAACCATCTGCGTGAGAAGTATCGCGCGCTGGAACATTAAGCCCCGAATATTAAGTGAGACCTGTAATGACCGATTCAAACGCCGCCACCCATGGCATCGATATCAGCGCCCTGGAGCGCGAGCCGCGTCACCTCAGCCTGCAGGACGAGAAACTCTGCCTGGAGGTGAAGGACCTCGACCTCTATTACGGCGAGAAGCGGGCGCTGCAGGGCATCAACATGCAGATCCCCAAGCAGCGCGTCTCCGCCTTCATCGGCCCGTCCGGTTGCGGTAAGTCGACCCTGCTGCGCTGCTTCAACCGCATGAACGACCTGGTCGACGGCTGCCGTATCGACGGTAAGATCGAGATTGACGGCGAGGACATGTACAGCCCCTACGTCAACGTTGCCGAGTTGCGCCGCCGCGTCGGCATGGTGTTCCAGAAGCCCAACCCCTTCCCCAAGTCGATCTACGAAAACGTGGCCTACGGCCTGCGCATCCAGGGCAATCCCGGCAAGCGCGAACTCGACGAGGTAGTGGAGAAGGCGCTTAAGGGCGCCGCCCTGTGGGACGAGGTAAAGGACCGCCTGCACGACTCGGCGCTGGGCCTCTCCGGTGGTCAGCAGCAGCGTCTGGTGATCGCCCGCGCCATCGCCATTGAGCCGGAGGTGCTGCTGCTAGACGAACCTGCCTCGGCGCTGGACCCGATCTCCACCCTGAAGATCGAGGAGTTGATCTACGAGCTCAAGGACAAGTACACCATTGTCATCGTTACCCACAACATGCAGCAGGCAGCGCGCGTTTCCGACTACACTGCCTTTATGTACATGGGGGAGCTGATCGAGTTTGGCGATACCGATACACTGTTCACCAATCCGCGCAAAAAGCAGACTGAAGATTACATCACTGGTCGTTACGGATAAGCCGAAACAACGACAGTAACGACATAACGAGTGGAGAGAGAGATGGATAAGATGAACCTCGGCCAGCATATTTCCCAGCAGTTCAATGAAGAGCTGGAAGAGATCCGCAATCTGGTCATGGGCATGGGTGGTCTGGTCGAACAGCAACTGGCCGATGCCATTACCGCCCTGGTGGAGGGCGACTCCGCCATGGGCGAGCAGGTGATAGCCAACGATCATAAGGTCAATGGCCTGGAGGTCAACATCGACGAAGAGTGCATGCGCGTCCTCGCCCGCCGCCAGCCCGCTGCCGGCGACCTGCGCCTCATCGTCGCCGTGATCAAGACCATCACCGACCTGGAGCGCATCGGCGACCAGGCGGAGCGGGTAGGGCGTATGGCGGTGCGCCTGGCCGACGCCGACATGAAAAAGAGCCACTACGTCGAGTTGCAGCACCTGGGCAACCACGTGCGCGAAATGCTGCACGACGCCCTCGACGCCTTCACCCGCATGGATGCCGAGGCGGCCCTCGACGTTGCCCGCGAGGACGCCAAGGTGGACAAGGAGTATGAGTCGATTATGCGCCAGTCGATGACCTACATGATGGAAGACCCGCGCACTATCACCCGCGTACTCGATGTGATGTGGGCCGCCCGCGCCCTGGAGCGTATCGGTGACCACGCTGGCAACATCTGCGAATACGTTATCTACCTGGTCAAGGGCAAGGACGTACGCCACATCACCCTCGATCAGATGGAAGAAGAGGTGCTTAGCGATCGCTAGGAACTGGCGTCCCAGATGAGAAAGCGGGCATGGCCCGCTTTTTTTGTGCCTTGCATTTCTTCCGCGCCTTGCATAGCTTAGTACCATGCCAATAAGCAAAATGCCGCTATGAAAAAGATAAAACTCTCTGATCTCTTTTACGTCGACGACTCGGGCATCCACGGCAAGGGGCTGTTCGCCAGGCAGTCGATCACGAAGGGCGACTACATGGGCACCTACAAAGGCCCCACCTGTTACGACCTTGAAACCGGCGGCCCGCACGTGCTGTGGGTAGAGCAGGAAGAGGGCGTCTGGGTCGGTCGCGATGGCCGCAACATCCTGCGCTATATGAACCACCACCACAAACCCTGTGCCGAGTTCGAAGGCTTTGACCTCTACGCTATTCGCAATATTGCCAGGGGTGCAGAGATCACGATTCATTACGGGGAGGAGTTTGTTGCGGCGATTGCCGAAGGTCTCTAAGGCCACCCCTGTCACACCCCTGTCACGCACAGTCTGTACCCTGTCTATCTCAAGAGTGATGACTGAGATAGGCCACCCCCATGAGTGTCAATGACGAGCTACATTCCGAGCTGTGTTCAATTATTGAAAACGAGCAGTTGACCACACTGTTCCAGCCCATCGTCGAGAACGCCAGCGGTAAGATCTTCGGTTACGAGGCGCTGACTCGCGGCCCCTCGGACAGTCCGCTGCATGCGCCTGGCTGTCTCTTCTCCACCGCCCAGACGCACGGCCTGCTAAGTAAACTGGAGCGGCTGATATGGCGCCGTGCCTGGCGCGCCTTCAGTGACCTGCATCTTCCAGGAAGGCTGTTCCTCAATACCTCGCCCTGTACCTTGATGAAGGTTGAGCCGATGCTCAAGTTGTTGCACGACCCGGAGTTGGAGCCGCCGCTGGATCCGGGAGTAGTGGTCATTGAGATTACAGAGCAGAGTCCGATCGATGATTACGCTGCGCTGCAGAGTGCGTTGCAGGAGTACCGTGCACACGGTTTCAGCATCGCTATAGATGATTTGGGTGCCGGCTACTCAGGGCTGCGTCTGTGGTCGGAGATTCAGCCTGATCTGGTGAAGCTCGATATGCACTTTATTCAGGGGATCCACAAAGACCCGGTTAAACAGGAGTTCGTACGCTCCATCCGCGACATAGCGCGCGGTATACGTTGCCGTGTGGTGGCGGAGGGGATTGAGTCGCAGGAAGAGCTTGACGCGGTGAGGGAACTAAATATTCAGCTTGGCCAGGGATACCATTACGCCAAGCCGAAACAGCGACCGCCGTTACGTCTGAAAAAGCCCTCATATAACGAAAAACAGCGCTTCAGCAGCCGTTATTCCGAAAAGATTGGTAAGTTGGTCCACACCATCCCGACGGTATCTTCAAACACGACGCTTGGCGAGGTGATGCCACTATTCAAAGATAACGAGAACCTGCAGTCGGTACCGGTGGTTGAAGACGGAATTCCTCTTGGCATGCTGCGTCACTCCAGGATCATAAACCTTCTTTCCGCTACCCCGTATGCGCGAGACCTGCATGGGCGTAAACCGGTGCGCCGCTTTATGGATAGCCAACCGTTGATGTTCGACCATGACATGGGAGTTGAGCAGGTGAGTCAGCAGGTTACCGACCGACTCAACTTCGAGTTCGAGAGCGAATTCTTCATCACCAAAGGCGGCTACTACCTGGGCGTGGGGCGGGTACGCGACCTGCTCAAGACCATAACCAAGTTGCAGATTCGCAATGCCCGCCACGCCAATCCGCTCACCCAGCTGCCCGGCAATGTCATCATCGACGAACATATCGAGCGATTACTGTCGCGCGGCGATGACTTTATCATTGCATACTGCGACCTTGACCACTTTAAGCCATTCAACGATCAATACGGTTTTAAGAAAGGGGATGATGTGATTCGACTCCTGGGTAGCCTGCTCAATGCCCATATTGACGGTGATCGGGACTTTATCGGCCACATCGGTGGTGATGATTTTATCGCCGTAATGCAGAGTACCGACTGGGAGAAGCGACTGCAGTCGGTGCTTGATGATTTTCTGGTACAGACCCAGGAGTTCTTCGATCGCGATAGCCTGATAAGGGGGGGGTACCACGGTGTTGACCGCGGCGGTAACACGACAATTATCCCTCTGTTGTCACTCTCCATCGGTGTGGTACAGCCGGATCCGATGGTTTGCACCTGTCCACACGATGTGGCCGCACTAGCCAGTGATGCGAAAAAGATGGCAAAGAAGGAGCAGGGCAACAGCCTCTATGTGGACCGCCGTCGCATGCCCGTCTATTGTAGCCAGGGGATGACGACGGACAGCATGGCCTCATAAGCGCCTGCGTAACCAGTAGTCTGCACTGAAATATCGCCCCGCGCCGATATAGAACAGCGTCAGCAGCATCACAAAGTAGGTGGCGGCAAACTCGATGCCGTTGTTAAGTATCACGAAACTACCGTTCTGGGTGAGCCAGTCGTAGTGGCCGTGCTCACGTAGAATCTCCCTGGCCCTCTCCAGCCGCTCGATGGCGCCGATGGTGCGTTCATTCGCAAACAGACTCGCGGAGCCTTCTGCGATGGCGAGCCAGCCATTCTGCCAGTGCACGGTGGCGGCGGCGACGAGCATGGTGACCATCAACGGTATGGTGATATAGCGCAGGGCAAAGCCGATGAGCAGGAAGAGGGCACCGAATAGCTCGGTGAAGGTTGCTAGATAGGCCATCAGCGTGGGTAGGGGAAGACCCAGTCCCCACTCGCTATTACCGAACCATTCGATAGTACCCTCCATGTTGCTGAGCTTGTTGCTGCCGGCCATCCAGAAGATGGGGGCTAGATAGAGACGCAACAACAGGGGGGCGAGGAAGTCGGCGCAACGGCTTTTCTCGAGCAGGGTGTGAACCTTGTGTGCAGTTGAAATAGTCATCACCTTCTCCTCGTTAGATGGTGGTGCCGAGAATGACGTCCCGCTGCCTGAGGTCGAGCATAATTTCTAGTCCGCCGTCGATAACGGTCTGCAGGTTGGGGTGTTTCAGTTCACCGGCAATCTGCTCCAGTAATTGCCGTCCGTTTTTTTTAGGTTGCTCATCTATTAACTGCAGCAGTCGTGCGGAGACCGGGTTGAGTTCAATGAAGCCGACCTCATCCTTCAGGTCGCGATAGACCAGCAGGAGTGTGGGCTCATGCTCGGCTTGTTGTGGAATATGTCCAGGGCCTATCTTCTGTACCGCGTAGTCGTAGCTAAGCAGGCGTGTCAGTGGTGAGAGTCGTGGAGTGGCTGCAAGCAGGTCGCCCCCGCTATCGACGTTGGTGATGACATCCTCGGCGGTTAGCAACTCCAGTTCGACCCACTCGTAGTGTGCCAGCTGCAGCATGAAGGGGTAGTTCCCTTCGTGCGCGCCGCGTTCATGCTGCAGGTAGTGCAGAAACTCCTGTGGCATTTCGTGAAACAGCGGAGTCTGGGCGCGGTGGCTGGAGAAGTAACCACGCACCAGGGCGTGCCAGCTTGTGTCGTCGTAGAGTGTTCGCAGCACCGGAAAGGCGTTGGCAAGGAACGCTTCGATGTTGTTGTAGAACAGCTCCTCATAGACTCTCATGCGCTGAGGATCGACACCAGCAGGTGACGGGGCGTTTTGCGGGTCGCGAATACGTGCGGCGAAGGCATACTGATGCTGCACGAAGGCGGGGCGATCAGATGTGTTATGCGCGTATGGCATGGTGCTCACTCCATTTCATCTGATAGTCGCGGATTTGTTCCACCTCCATGAGTAGCTCCTCAAGGGGCGGCAGGTTGAAGTCGCGCTCCAGCAGGGTGGGGATGACGCCAAAATAGTGGTAGGCATTTTGCAGCAGTTGCCATACCGGGTGGTTGATCGGCGCACCGTGGGTGTCGATGAGCAGATCCTTCTCTTCGACATAGTGACCGGCAACATGGATATAGGCGATTCGTTCGCCGGGAAGTGCGCTGAGGTAGTTGTTAGCGTCATAGCCGTGGTTGATGCTGTTAACGTAGATATTGTTAACATCCAGCAACAGGTCGCAGTCGGCCTCCGCCAGTACCGCATTCACAAAGTCGATCTCTGCCATCTCCTGACCCGGCGCCGCGTAGTAGGAGATGTTCTCGATGGCGATGCGCTGTTCAAGAACATCCTGTACCCGGCGTATGCGTGCGGCCACATAGTGAGCCGCCTCCTCGGTGAAGGGGATGGGCATGAGATCGTAAAGGTGGCCATCGTCACTGCAGTAGCTCAGGTGTTCACTGTAGAGCGGGGCCTGATGCTCGGCCATAAAGGCCTTGAGGCGATGGAGAAAGGTCTCATCCAGCGGCGCAGGGCCACCGACTGAGAGTGAGAGGCCGTGCAGCACCATCGGGTAACGTTCGCTAAAGCCCCGAAATTGTCTGCCCAGTGCACCGCCAATCCCCATCCAGTTTTCGGGGGCCACCTCCATGAAATCGATAGCGGCGTCAGGCTGCTCTGCCAGCGGCCCCAGCAGGGGCCGCCGCAGACCAAGTCCGGCGCCGGTGATTTGGGTTGTCTGTTGTCCCATCTCTCCGGCTCCCGCTCACTTGTTGCTGCCACACTTGGCTTCGCCGCACTTGGCCTCCTGAAGCGGCTTGGGGGCGGCTTCGCTCTGTGCTTTGTTAGCGCCGCATTTGCTTTCAGATACCTTCTCTGCAGACTTGGCGCCGCCGCACTTTCCTTCGACGCCCTTGGTGTCGGCGACCATGTAGCCGCTGGCAAGAGAGCTTATGGTGAAGGGGTTTACGTCGGCTTGAACGGGAGCCGCGGCGATGGAAGCCGCGAAGGCAACGCCGAGGGCCAGGGCGACGGGTTTTTTAGTGGTTGAGTTTGACATGGTACTTTCCTCTCTGTGGTTTGCTGGGTTTAACGATCAAACAGGGTATTGATGGTTTTTTTCGGGCGCAGGGGCGCCCTGCCGAAGGGCTCAATTTGAGCCATTGGCGTATGGAACCGGTTGGAAATCAGTGATGAATAGGGCCTGCTGTGCATGGTGCTCACTCCTGACGAAACACTTTGTCTGTCTGTTGGTCGTCAGGGGGGAGCTATTCCTTACACTTTTGTTTTAAAAATATTTGGCCATGATATGAGGAGGATTATTCGTCGCCGCCAAGGTGGCGGCATGCCTTGCGGATGAATGCCAACTGCTTGTTGTAGTTGACGCAGGCGGGGCAAATCAACAGGTGGAATTTCAGGCCCATCCGCTCCTTCAACTCAAGCGGTCGGTCCTGGGCTTGCGATATCAGTTTGGTGGCGTCTTTACACTTAAGCATGTTTTACCTCACCCACTTCTGTTCCAGGCAGAGCCTCAGGCGCGAGCGGGCGCGGTGGAGGATAACCCAGCAGTTGCTTTCACTTATCTCCAGCTCGCGGCAGATCTCCTCGGTCTCCAGGCCGATGAATTCGCGCATCATGAATACCCGCGCCACCTTCTCCTTCATATGGTTGAGGCAGATCTCGAAGACCTGCCAGAACTGCGCGTTGTTAAAGGCGGCTTCAGGTTCGCCCCAGTCTGAGGGGGAACCCTCCCTGGTCCAGTGATCCCTCTCATCGAACAGGGCATCCAGCTCGGCGTCCCTGCCGTCCTCCTCGGTTAGACTTTCTGTTGGGCGACGGCTGCGTTCACGCAGGATATCGATGATCTTGTTGCGAAGAATGGAGAAGACCCAGGTCTTTAGCTTGGCCCGCCCCTCAAAGCGGCTGCTTGCCTTGTGAGCGGCAAGCAGTGCCTCCTGAACCGCGTCTTCGGCCAGAGAGGCGTCACGCAGTTGCAGTGTGGCGAACTTCAGCATGTCCGGGCGAATGGCGGCAATGTCGCGGTCACTTAACAAACCGACGTTCGCCCTTGCTTGTTCTCCCATCTCTATTCCTTACTCTTTAGTGTCATGGTGTATAGGCCCTGCATCATCTGTTTGTCGCAGGGGCTTGCCATTCCTTACACTTTTTCTGAAATTTTCTAGAGAATCTGGGTGGGAAGGGGAGAGGAGAAGCGGTCACTCCCTGGCCGCGGCTCCATGTGCCACTGCTACGGCTTTTTCTTGACCGGCGGCAACACCCTGCTCAGTACCATATAACCGCTAACCGCCGAGAGCAGTGAGCCGATGATGATGCCGAGGCGCTCATCGAATAACCTATTGACGCCGCTCTCCTCGAAGGCGAGTGAGCCGATGAAGAGGCTCATGGTGAAACCGATACCGGTGATGAGCGAGGTACCGTAGAGCACGCTCCAGCTGATCCCCTGCGGCAGTTTGGCGATACCCAGCTTGACCCCCAGCCAGCAGAAGGCGAATACCCCGAGCTGCTTGCCGATGAACAGGCCGGCGGCGATGCCCAGCGGCACCGGGTGCAGCAGCTGCTCCATGCCTATCCCCTGTAACGAGATGCCGGAGTTGGCGAAGGCGAACAGCGGCAGGATGGCGAAGGCGACCACGCCGTGCAGGTCGTGCTCCAGCTCCTTGAGCAGGGAGCGCTGCGGGTCCTGCCTGTCGCGTATGGGGATAAAGAAGGCGAGCAGCACCCCGGCCAGGGTGGCGTGTACCCCGGACTTGAGCACCGCCACCCACATAATAATGCCGACGATGATATAGGGGGTCATCTCGGAGGTGCCGCGGCGGTTCAGCGTGAACAGCACGCCCAGGCAGGCGGCGGCGATAAGCAGCGAGGTGGTAGAGAGCTGCGAGGTGTAGAACAGGGCGATGATGATGATAGCGCCCATGTCGTCGAAGATCGCCAGGCTGACGAGGAAGATCTTCAGGCTGGTAGGGACACGGTCACCGAGCAGCGACAATACTCCCAGGGCGAAGGCGATATCGGTGGCGGTAGGGGTGGCCCAGCCCTGCATGGCACTGCCGTCTCCGGCATTGAAGGCGGTGTAGACGAGTGCCGGCACCACCATGCCTCCCAGGGCCGCCAGCGCAGGCAGCACCACATTGCCGATCTGTTTCAGCTCTCCCTCGAGCAGTTCGCGCTTCAGTTCCAGGCCGACGAGGAAGAAGAACACCGCCATCAGACCGTCGTTAATCCACAACAGCAGCGGCTTGGCGATTTCGAAGTTGCCGACGCGCACCGCCACCGGCATCTCTATCAGTGTGTTGTAGTAGCTCAGCAGCGGCGTATTGGCCAGCACCATCGCCGCCAGCGCTGCCACCACCAGGATGATGCCACTGGCCGATTCGAGCTTTAGAAATTCTTTCAGGTTTGTCATTACCATGCTTAGTTACCGGTCCCTTATGCGTCCCCCCATCTTTAACACAGATGGGTGCTGGGTTGCATCTTTGCAACATTCCCGGCGAGGCGGGGTATGGTATTATTCGCCTCTTGTTTCGAGCGCTAATTGACAAGGCACGATTATGAGCACACAGAGCGAAGCCCCACGGGTGGGCGTCATCATGGGGTCGACCTCAGATTGGGAGACGATGCGGCACGCGGCGGAGGCCCTGGAGGCCCTCGGCGTTGAGCACGAGGTCGAGGTCGTTTCGGCCCACCGCACCCCCGACAAGCTCTTCAGCTACGCCGAGAGCGCGGCGCAGCGGGGGCTGCAGGTGATCATCGCCGGTGCCGGCGGTGCCGCCCACCTGCCGGGCATGGTCGCGGCCAAGACCGCCGTGCCGGTACTTGGCGTGCCGGTGCAGTCCAAGGCCCTCAACGGCATGGACTCCCTGCTCTCGATCGCGCAGATGCCGGCCGGTATCCCCGTCGGTACCCTCGCTATCGGCCGTGCCGGTGCGGTCAATGCAGGCCTGCTGGCCGCGGCCATCGTCGCCAACCAGGATGAAAAGGTGCGTGCCGCACTGGATGAATACCGCCAGAAGCAGACCGAGACGGTGCTCTCCCGTCCGGACCCGAGGGCCCCAGAGGAGGAGGGGGCATGATCGTCGGTATCGTCGGCGGTGGCCAGCTGGCCCGTATGATGGCGCTGGCCGGTATCCCGCTGGGCATGCGCTTTATCTTCCTCGACCCCGCCGAGGACGCCTGTGCCGCGGCACTGGGCGAGCACCTCTGCGGTGCCTACGATGATGAGGCGCTGCTGCGCGAGATGGCCGAGAAGGCAGATGTGGTCACCTACGAGTTCGAGAACGTGCCGGCCCACGCCATCGCCTTCCTCTCCAAGCTGATCGACGTCTTCCCCTCCGATAAGGCCCTCGCCACCGCCCGCGACCGCCTCAACGAAAAGAGCCTGTTCAAGCAACTGGGCATCGCCACCGTCCCCTTCGCCACCGTCGACTCGCTGGAAGAGCTGCAGCAGGCGGCAGAAGAGATCGGCCTTCCCGCTATCCTCAAGACCCGTACCCTGGGCTATGACGGCAAGGGACAGGTGCTGCTGCGTAGCGCCGACGAGCTGGCCGCGGCGTGGGGCGAGATCGGCGGCGTGCCACTGATCCTCGAGGGCTTCGCCAGCTTCCAGCGCGAGATCTCCATCATCAGCGTGCGTGGTCGCGGCGGCGAGATCCGCTACTACCCACTCTCTGAGAATGAACACAAGGACGGTATCCTTGATACCGCACGCAGCCTTATCGACGACCCGAGGCAGGCCCTGGCGGAGTCTTATGCCAAGCGTCTTCTAGAGGAACTGGATTATGTCGGCGTGATGGCGCTGGAGCTGTTCGATAGCGGTGATGCGCTTCTCGCCAACGAGATGGCGCCGCGGGTGCATAACTCCGGTCACTGGAGCATCGAGGGTGCCGAGACCAGCCAGTTCGAGAACCACATGCGTGCCGTTGCCGGGCTGCCGCTGGGCGATACCGCGGCCAAGGGCTATGCCAAGATGATTAACTTCATTGGTGAGATGCCGGCAACCGCGGCGGTACTCTCTGTGCCCGGCCTGCACCTGCACGACTACGACAAAAAGCCGAAGCCGGGCAGGAAGGTCGGCCATGCCACGTTGTGGTCGCTGGAGCAGAGTGAGGTCGAGCGCAGTATCGACCTGTAATGGGCGTCAGTTCGCGAGCTTGCCCTTCCAGTAGGCGGCCTGTTCGGCGCTGACCTCGGCACCAAATTCACCGCTCTGGTGGATTCGTATCATCACCTTTATCGCCTCGCGTTCTCCCTGCTCGGCGCTGGCGCGCCACAGTTCGCGCGCCCTGGCGTGGTCCATCTGTATCCCTATGCCGTAGGCGTTGAAAATCCCCAGATTGTATTGCGCCCTGGGGTGGTTCTGCGCGGCGGCCTTGCGCCACCAGTAGAGGGCCTCCTTGTTACTGCGGAATACCCCCAGGCCCTGGTAGAAGATATAGCCGATCTGGTACTGGGCGTCGGCGTCGCCCTGTTTGGCGGCGGCCTCGAACAGCAGCCGCGCCTGCTGCAGGTTCTTCTCCACCCCCAGCCCCTTCTGGAACAGCAATCCAAGGTTGTAGCGCGCCTTGGCGTCGCCCGCCTCGGCCAGGGGTTTCCATAGATTGAAGGCCTGCTGGTAGTCGCCGCGGTTGAAGGCGGCAAGGCCGTCGTCGAGGGGACCACTCCAGCTTAGTGCGGGCCAGCTCAGGGCGGGCAGGGAGAGGAGCAGGGCGAGGATGAGGCTGTTATGTCTGCGCATCCCCGCATTCTCTTACTTGGTGAGCAAAAACTCCAGCAGCGCCTTCTGTGCGTGCAGGCGGTTCTCCGCCTGGTCCCACACCACGCTCTGCTTGCCGTCGATCACCGAGGCGCTCACCTCTTCGCCGCGGTGGGCGGGGAGGCAGTGGAGGAACAGGGCATCGTCGTTGGCGCAGGCCATGATGGCATCGTCCACCATGAAGCCGGCGAAGGCCGCCTCGCGCTCCTTCTGCTCCTGCTCCTGGCCCATGCTGGCCCACACGTCGGTGGTGACCAGGTCGGCACCAGTGGCGGCCTCCCTGGGGTCGCGCACGATGGTGACGCAGTCGCCCGCCGCCTCCAGCACGCCCTGGTCCGGGTCGTAGCCCTCGGGGCAGGCGGCCTGCAGAGAAAAGCCGAACTGGCGCGCGGCGTTGATGTAGGAGTGGCACATGTTGTTGCCATCACCGATCCAGGTGACGGTCTTGCCGGCGATGCTGCCGCGGTGCTCGACGTAGGTCTGCACATCGGCCAGTAGCTGGCAGGGGTGGTACATGTCGGTGAGGGCGTTGATCACCGGCACTTCGGAGTTGGCGGCAAAGGTCTCCACCATCTCCTGTTCGAAGGTGCGAATCATCACCGCATCGACCATGCGCGAGATGACGCGGGCGGTGTCCTCCACCGGCTCGCCGCGCCCCAGCTGGGTGTCGTTGGGTGAAAGGAACAGGGCGTGGCCACCGAACTGGGTCATGCCGGTCTCGAAGCTGACGCGGGTGCGGGTGGATGATTTCTCGAAGATCATCGCCAGGGTCTTATTCTTCAGCGGCTCGTAGATCTCGCCGCGCTTGACCATCGCCTTCAGTTCGATGGCGCGCTGAATCAGTGCGTTCAGCTCGTCGCTGCTGAGGTCCAGCAGGCTGAGAAAGTGTCGTGTTGCCATGATGTTATCCGTTGTCGCCGTTGGCGACGAATTCGTTAATCAGCTCGGTAACGGCGGTGACCAGCTGCTCCGCCTCGTCGTTGCTCAGTACCAGTGGCGGCAGCAGGCGCACGGTGTTGCCCGCGGTGACGTTGATCAGCAGGCCGCGCTGCAGGGCCATGCTCACCAGTTGTGGGCAGTCGCGGTCTAGCTCGATGCCGATCATCATCCCCTTGCCGCGGATGTTGGTGATGTACTCCTGCTCACCCAGCGCCAGCTCAAAGCCCTTGCGCAGCTGGGCACCGACCGATTCGGCACGCTCGACCAGCTTCTCGCCCACCAGGGTGTCGACCACCGCCAGGCCGGCGGCGCAGGCCAGTGGGTTGCCACCGAAGGTGGAGCCGTGGTGGCCCGGCTGGAACAGCTCGGCCGCCTCGCCCTTGGCGAGACAGGCGCCGATCGGCACGCCGTTGCCCAGCCCCTTGGCCAGGGTCATCACATCGGGGGTGATGTCGTTGTGCTGGAAGGCGAACATGCGGCCGGTGCGGCCCATGCCGGTCTGGATCTCGTCGAGCATCATCAACCAGCCGTGCTCATCGCAGAGGCGGCGTACTTCATTTAGATAATTGTCGGCGGGCACGTGCACGCCGCCCTCGCCCTGTACCGGCTCTACCAGTACCGCTACCACGTTGCTGCTGTGCCTGGCGATGTTCTCCAGCGCTTCGACGTCGTTATAGGGGGCGCGAATAAAGCCTTTTACCAGCGGCTCGAAACCGGCCTGTACCTTGCGGTTGCCGGTGGCGCTAAGGGTGGCCAGGGTACGGCCATGGAAGCTCTGCTCCATGACGATAATGGCGGGCTCTTCGATGCCCTGCTTGTGGCCGTGCAGGCGTGCCAGCTTGATTGCCGCCTCGTTGGCCTCGGCGCCGGAGTTGCTGAAGAAGACCTTGTCCATGCCGGAGAGGGCGGTTAGCTTGTCACCCAGTGCCTCCTGCTTGGCGATGCCGTAGAGGTTGGAGGTGTGCAGCAGCTCGCCCGCCTGTTCGCAGATCGCCTGCTTCAGTGCCGGGTGGGCGTGGCCCAGATTGCACACGGCGATACCGCTCAGCGCATCGAGGTAGCGCTTGCCCTCCGTGTCCCACAGCGTGCAGCCCTCACCCTTCTCAAAGGTGACCGGCAGGCGGGCGTAGGTGCTCATCAGTGAGTTCGACATGGTTTGTTTCCAGCAACAATTTTTCTTAGACCAAAAAACAAAAATGGCAGTCTCAAAGGTGAGACTGCCATTTGGCAGATTGCGGATTCTACCCCCACTCAGCGGTGGTGGCAAATAAGCGAAATGCCCCGATTCGGGGCACAGCTGCGGGGATCAGGCGGCGAAGTTCTGTGCTACGAACTCCCAGTTCACCACGTTCCAGAACGCCTCCACGTAGGCGGGGCGGGCATTGCGGTAGTCGATGTAGTAGGCATGCTCCCACACATCGCAGGTGAGCAGTGGGGTCTGGCCTGCGGTGAGGGGGCTGCCGGCATTGGAGGTGTTGACGATCTCCACGCTGCCGTCGTCGTTCTTCACCAGCCAGGTCCAGCCGGAACCGAAGTTGGTGGCACAGGCGGTGGCGAACTTCTGTTTGAACTCACCGAAGGAGCCGAAGGCCGCATTGATGGCACCGGCCAGGTCGCCATCGGGCTCGCCGCCGCCATTGGGTGCCATGCAGCTCCAGTAGAAGGTGTGGTTCCACACCTGGGCGGCGTTGTTGAAGATGCCGCCGGCCGGGGCAGAGGTAATGATCTCCTCCAGGCTCTTACCCTCGAACTCGGTGCCGGGCACCAGGTTGTTGAGGTTGGTGACGTAGGTGGCGTGGTGTTTGTCGTGGTGGAACTCCAGCGTCTCGGCGCTGATGTGGGGCTCCAGGGCGTTCTTCTCGTACGGCAGTTCGGGCAGTTCGTAGGCCATGGTGTCACTCCTTAATTGTTAGATTCATACCCATGATGTTTAGCGAAAGATAGACGATTTCAAGGGCAGGGGCACCCTTGATGCCAGTAGCAGCGTCACTATCCCCGTATAGAGCAGGGGCTCGGCCGTGATCACCTTCGCCAGCATCAGCTGGTGTAGCACCGCGCCGATGGCGATGGGGTAGACCAGCCGGTGCAACCGCCGCCAGTTCCTCCCCAGCCGCCGCATCCAGCCGTTGGTGGAGGTGGCGGCCAGCGGGATGAGCAGCAGGAAGACGGCCATGCCGACGGTGATGTAGGGGCGTTTGAGGATGTCGGCCCAGATCTCCGGCCAGTAGAAGAACTGATCCAGCACGATGTAGCTGAGAAGGTGGAGCAGGGCGTAGAAAAAGCTGAACAGGCCTAGCATGCGCCTTAGCCGCATCGGCCAGCTCCAGCCGCTGAGGCGTCGCAGTGGGGTGACCGCCAGGGTCAGTAGCAGCAGGCGCAGGGCCCAGTCACCCAGGCTGCGGGTGATCGTCTCGATGGGGTTGGCGCCCAGTGAGCCGCTATAGGCTCCCCACCCCAGCCACAACAGTGGCAACAGGGCGAGGCAGAAGACGGCGGGCTTAAGTGGCGAAATTCTCATGCGATCGCCTAGAAGTATCGCTTCAGATCCATGCCGCTGTAGAGTGAGGCCACCTCCGCCGCATAGCCGTTGAAGGGCAGGGTCTCACGTTTGAGAAACTCGCCGATGCGCCGTTCGCGCCGTTGGCTCCAGCGCGGGTGGTCCACTTGCGGATTGACGTTGGAGTAGAAGCCGTACTCGCGCGGGTTGGTGCTGTTCCAGCTGGTGGCGGGCTGGGTCTCGCTCAGGGTGATGCGAACGATGCTCTTAATGCTTTTGAAGCCGTACTTCCACGGCACCACCAGCCGCAACGGGGCGCCGTTCTGGTTCGGCATCTCTTTACCGTAGAGGCCGACGGCGAGCAGGGTGAGGGGGTGCATCGCCTCATCGATGCGCAGCCCCTCTACATAGGGCCACTGCAGGGTAGTGCGGCGCTGGCCCGGCATCTGTTCCGGGTCGTGCAGGGTGGTGAAGGTGACGTATTTGGCGCGAGAGGTGGGTTTGAAACGCTTGATGAGGTCACCCAGCGGAAACCCGACCCAGGGGATCACCATCGACCACGCCTCGACGCAGCGCAGGCGGTAGATGCGCTCCTCCAGCGGATGGGGCTTGAGGATGTCCTCCATCGTATAGATGCCGGGCTTCTCCACCTCACCGTCGATGGTCACCGACCAGGGGGCGGTCTTCAGCAGGTGGCCGTAGCGGGCCGGATCCGATTTGTCGGTGCCGAACTCGTAGAAGTTGTTGTAGCCGGTGATCTGTTCGAAGCTGTTGGGCTCTTCATCGCTGCTGAAGCGGCTCTTTTTCAGCGGACCCAGAGCCTTGAGTTCAGTGGCCGCCTCGAGCTCAGTTTGTGTCAGCAGCAGCCCTCCGCCGGCTAGCAGGGCGGTCCCCGCAGCGGCCATACCGAGGAAACGGCGCCGTTCCCTGTAGATCGATTCGGTGGTGATCTCCGAGGGTTTGATGTCACCCGGTTTTTTTATCAGCATGTTCTTCCCCTGGTGTCCCGTTAGATAGATGCAGTCTAAATGTAGACACCTCAACTCCAGGAAGGGTCATTTTTTTTCATAACCATGTAAAACGAAAGGTTTATTGTTTGTTTCTAATAAACTAAAGTTACGGCATAGATTCGATGCAGGGAGCGCAGCCCGACCTAGGGAAAATATTTACCGCATGATAGGTAACCGGTTGAACTACAAACTGCTGCTCCACCTGGCCAGGCCCGCCCTTCTCATCGGCGGCGCGCTGCTGGCATATGCCGCTTCGGCGCAGCCAATGAAAGAGCCGATCCTGCCCATTTCTCCCCCTGTCTTCTCCAGTGACGAGCTCAGGGAGATTGAGTTGGGGCGTCAGCTGTTCAATGACAAGCGCCTCTCCCATGACAACACCATCAGCTGCGCCAGTTGCCATAGCCTCGACAAGGGGGGCACGGACCAGCGTCCCACCTCCATCGGTATTAACGGTGTCATGGGCACGGTGAATGCCCCCACGGTGATCAACAGCAGCCTTAACATCGCCCAGTTCTGGGATGGCCGTGCGGATACCCTGGAGCAGCAGGCGGCAGGGCCGGTGCATAACCCTATTGAGATGGGCTCGGACTGGGATGAGGTGCTGGGCAAACTGCAGGGCGACAAGGAGTACGTGGCCCGTTTCCGCAGGCTCTATGCCGACGGTATGACCGCGGACAACATCGTGCGCGTCATCGCCCAGTTCGAGCGCTCCCTGCTTAGCGTCGGTGCCCCCTTTGACCGCTACCTGCGCGGCGATGAGATGGCGATTTCCGATCAGGCCAAGCATGGCTATCGCCTGTTCAAGTCTTACGGTTGTGTCGCCTGCCACCAGGGCAGGAACGTGGGCGGCAACATGTTTGCCCGTATGGGCACCATCGGTAACTACTTCATTCACAAGCCCGAACTGAACGAGGCGGATATGGGGCGCTATAACGTCACCAGGGCGGAGGAGGACCGGCATGTATTCAAGGTGCCCAGCCTGCGTATGGTCACGCACACGGCCCCCTACTTCCATGATGGCAGCGTGGAGAAGCTGGAGGAGGCGATCAGTATCATGGCGCGCTACCAGCTGGCACGCAGGATGAGCGACAAAGAGATCGCCGCCATCCGCGCCTTCCTCGAATCGCTTGATGGAACGCTCTACCAGGTGCCGAAATGAGTTCTGAGCGCAGACTAGTCATCATCTTCATGGGGGCGCTGCTGGCGCTGGTGATGGTGGCCGTCTACCTGTTGCAGCGCAACGTGGAGGTGGATGCCTACAGCGATCGCATGGTGCTGTTGCAGGAGGCCGGCAGACTCGATGCGCGCCTCGATGAGGACCTGCAGCGCGTGCTCTCGCTGCAGCTGCTGCACTACGATACCCTGATGGAGACCACCATCGCCCTGCGGGAGAATGCGGAGCGCATCGCCGGCCCCGAACAGGGGCTGCGAGGCAGCATCGATGCCCCGGGTTTTGATGCCCTGCTAGACGACTACCAGCAGGCGGTGGGGCAGAAGATACAGATGCTGGAACGGATCAAATCCAGGGTGGCACTGCTGCGTAACTCGCTGCACTACCTGCCGGCCCTGTTGGAACAGTTGACCGGCGAAAGCAGCCATGAGCAGCTGGGTGTCGAGCAGGGGCTGCTTAGTGCGTTGTTGGAGTACCACCTGTTCCCCGGGGATGAGAACTACCGCAACCTGCTGGATGAGATCGCCGAGCTCACCCTGCCGGTGTGGGAGCAGGAGAAGGCAGAGTTTCTCGACCAGGTGCTGCTGCACCTCACCTTAAGCGTCAGCCTGCGCACCGAGATAGACGAGATGGTGCGTGAGTACCGCACCCAGCAGAGCCCGCAACTGCTGCAGCAGTTGCGTGAGGTCTTCTCCGGCAACTACCAGCGCCAGACCGCCCGCTTCTACAATACCAGCCGCCTGCTATTCGTGTTGTTGTTCGTCCTGTTCCTGGGGATGGGCTACCTGATGCTGTCGCTGCACCGCGCTCGCCGCAGCAGCGAGCAGACGCTTCAGCAGCTGCACGACGCGGTGGAGAGTATCTCCGAGCCCTTCGTCTCCTTCGATGCAGGCGACCGCCTGCTGCTGTGGAACCGTAAGTATGCCGAACTCTACCCGGCCTCCGCCGCGCTTCTGGAGGTTGGCACCCCCTTTGCCGAGCTGGCCCGGCTGCGTGTGGAGAACGGTGACTACCCGGAGGATGAGCTCGAAGAGTTGCAACTGACAAAGCTGCTGGAGCACCACAGCAACACCGAGAAGGCGGAGGTCGAGACCCTGGCCGACGGCCGTCACTACCTGGTGAGTAACAGCCGTACCTCAGAGGGGGGGATCGCTTCGGTCTTTGTCGACATCACCGAGCGGCTGGAGACCGAAGAGCAGTTGGGTATCGCTGCCGCGGTGTTCGATACCAGTAGCGAGGGTATCGTGGTGACCGACCACAACAACTGCATCCTCGCCGTCAATCCGGGCTTCACTCAAATCACCGGCTACCGTGCCGACGAGGTGGTGGGCAAGAGCCCTAACCTGCTCTCCTCCGGGCGCCACGACGCCGAGTTCTACAGTGAGATGTGGCGCAGCCTCTACGATAACGATATCTGGGAGGGGGAGATCTGGAACCGTAACAAATTCGGCGAGGTTTACGCCGAGTGGCTCTCCCTCACCCTGGTGCGCGATGAGCGCGGTGATGTGGTTCAGCATATCGCGGTGTTCAGCGATATCACCAAGCGCAAGCAGGACGAGGAGAAGATCCGCTGGCAGGCCAACTACGATGCGGTCACCAGTCTGCCCAACCGTACCCTGTTCACCGAGCGGCTAAAGGCCAGCATCAGCAGCTCGCACCGTGAGGAGTGGGTCACCGCGCTGCTGTTTATCGACCTCGACCACTTCAAGATGGTCAACGACACCCGCGGCCATGCGGTAGGCGACTGGCTGCTGCAGGAGGTGGCCGGACGCCTCGCCGCCTGCGTGCGCGAGGCCGATACCGTGGCGCGCCTGGGCGGCGATGAGTTTACCGTGATCCTGCAGGACGTGGGGGATGCCGACAGCGCCGCCAGGGTGGCGCAGAAGATCGTCGAGACCCTGGCGGAGCCCTTCTTTGCCGAGGGGGGCGATATCTACATCGGCGGCAGTATCGGTATCACCCTCTATCCCAACGATGCATGGGAGGACGAGGAGTTGGTCCGCAATGCCGATCTGGCCATGTACCGTGCCAAGGAGGCGGGACGCGGCCGCTACCGCTTCTTTACCCAGAGCATGAACGATCAGATCCAGGCACGCAGCCGCATGGAGGACGACATGCGCCTGGCCCTGCAGCAGGACGAGTTTTTCCTCGAGTACCAGCCCATTGTCGATGCCCGCAGCGGCGAGGTGGCCCACGCCGAGGCCCTGGTGCGCTGGCAGCACCCGATGCGGGGGCGGGTCTCGCCGTTCGACTTTATCTCCGTGGCCGAGGATTCGGGCCTCATCGCCCCGTTGGGCTGGTGGGTACTGGAGGAGGCGTGTAGTCAGGCCGCCATCTGGCACAAGCGCGGCTACCACATTGGGGTGTCGGTCAATATCTCGGCCAAGCAGATCCGGCTGGGGTTGAACGTGGAGGATATCGTCAGTCTGCTCGAAGAGGTGGGGTTGCCGCCCCAGTATCTGACCCTGGAGATTACCGAGGGGCTGCTGCTGGAGAAGACCGAGAAGACCCTGCGCTGGCTCAACCACGTGCGCGAGATGGGGATCAAACTCTCGGTGGACGACTTCGGCACCGGCTTCTCCTCGCTCAGCTATCTCAAACGTTTCCCGGTCAACACCCTGAAGATCGACCAGTCCTTCGTGCGCAATCTCACCACCGACAAGGAGGACGCCGAGCTGACCCGCGCCATTATCGGCCTGGCCCAGACCTTCAACCTGGAGGTGATCGCCGAGGGTGTGGAGGAGGTCGACCAGCTCACCTTCCTCAAGCAGAACGGCTGCCACTTCATCCAGGGCTACCACTACAGCCGCCCCCTGGGCGCCGCCGCCTTTAGTGACTACTTCCAGCAGAGCAACCAGAGCGTGATCGTCAAGCTTGACGAAGAGCGAGGGGCGTAGGGTCTGTTATCATTCGCAGCCATGAATGCGATTGAACTGAGCATATTCTCCAGCCGGATCGAGGCGGTGTGCGAGGAGATGGGGGCGGTGCTGCGTCGCACCGCCTTCTCGCCCAATATCAAGGACCGCCTCGATTTCTCCTGTGCCGTGTTTGATGCCGCGGGCGAGCTCTGCGCCCAGGCCGCACACATTCCGGTCCATCTCGGCTCCATGGCCTATGCGATGCGCGACATCGTCGGTGGTATCGCCCACCCCATCGAATGGCAGGCGGGCGACATGGTGGTGGTCAACGACCCCTTCCTCGGCGGTACCCACCTGCCCGATGTCACCCTCATCGCCCCCATCCATATTCATGACGAACTGCTCGGCTTCGTCGCCAACCGTGCCCACCACGCCGACATCGGTGGTAACGCCCCCGGCTCGATGCCGATCTCCAAAAGCCTGGAGGAGGAGGGGATCGTCATCCCCCCCACCCAGCTGCTGCGGGGCGGTGAGCTGGACCAGGCGCTGCTTGATGAGATCGTCGGTTCCACCGGCAACGCCCACGAACTGCATGGCGACTTCGCCGCCCAGATCAGCGCCAACCGCAGCGGTGCGGCACGGCTGGCGGAGTTGGTGCAGGGGATGGGGGTACCGGCCTACCAGGAGGCCCTGGCCGAGCTCAACGACTACGCCGAGCGGCTGGCGCGCTCCGCCCTGGCCGCGATCCCCGATGGTGACTACCACTTCGAGGACTGCCTCGACGACGATGGCCTGGGCAACAAGGATCTCACCATCGCTGCGAGCGTCGCGGTGGAGCACGACACGATTACGGTGAATTTCGACGGTACCGCCCAACAGACCGCCGGAAACGTCAACTGCCCCCTCTCGGTGGCCGCCGCCGGGGTCTACTACGTCTTCCGCTGCCTGATGCCGCCGCACACCCCCGCCTGCGCCGGGGCCTTCCGCGCCATCGCCATCACCGCCCCCGAGGGCTGTCTGCTCAATGCCCGCCGCCCGGCGGCAGTGGCGGCGGGCAATGTGGAGACCTCGACCCGCGTGGTCGACGTGATCTGCGGTGCCCTGGCCCAGGCGATACCCGAGCGGATCCCGGCGGCCAGCCACGGCTCGATGAACAACCTGGCCATGGGGAGTCGAGGGGAGGCTGGTGACGGCAAGGCGGGCAAGTGGGACTACTATGAGACCATGGGCGGCGGCATGGGGGCGGGTGCCAACGGCGGCGGCCTCTCGGCGCTACAGACCCACATGACCAACACCCTCAACACCCCAATCGAGGTGCTGGAGATGAACTACCCGCTGCGCCTGCGCCGCTACGCCCTGCGGCGTGGTTCCGGCGGCGCTGGTGCGCGGCGCGGTGGTGATGGTCTGCTGCGCGAGTTTGAATTCCTCGACAACGCCGAGGTGACCCTGCTCACCGAGCGCCGCTGCCATGCCCCCTGGGGGCTGGCGGGCGGTGAGTCCGGAGAGCCGGGCGAGAACAGGATCAACGGTGAGGTGCTGGCGGGAAAGACCACCCTCAAGGTAGCCGCCGGCGACCGCCTTAGTGTCGCCACCCCCGGCGGCGGCGGTTGGGGTAAAGGAGAGAGCTGATGCGACGATGGTTAACGCTAGCGGTGCTAATCTGGTTGAGCGGCTGCGCCGCGGGGGTAAGCAGCGGCTACGGCCAGGGTGGTCGCGACGTGAGTGGCAGGAGCTACGAAGAGGCGCGTGCCGATAACCTCATCAGCGCCAGGGTCACCGAGCTCCTGCTGCGTGACCGCGAGGTTAGGGCGATCGACATCAAGGTGCGCACCTATCACGCTGTGGTCACACTTAGCGGCAGCGTGCCCAGTGCGGGGATGGTGCCGCTGGCGGCAAAGATCGCCGCCAAGGTGGAAGGTGTGAAGCGGGTGGATAACCAGCTGAGCGTAAAACCCTAAAGAGATAGAGAAAGAGTTTATGTGCGGAATATGTGGCGAACTGCGTTTTGACGGCAGCCATCCTGAGCTGGCCGATGTCGATCGCATGATGCAGATGCTGGAGCGGCGCGGCCCGGATCACGAAGGCAGCTATGCCGACGGCCCGCTGGCATTGGGCCACCGTCGTCTTTCCATCATCGACCTCTCCGAGCGCGGTAACCAGCCGATGGTGGACGCCGAGTTGGGCCTCGCCATCGTCTTCAACGGCACCATCTATAACTACCCGGAATTGCGCGAAGAGTTGAAGGGGCTTGGATACCGCTTCTTCTCCGACGGCGATACTGAAGTCATCCTCAAGGCCTACGCCGCCTGGGGCGAGGAGTGCGTGGAGCACCTGCACGGCATGTTCGCCTTCGCCATCTGGGAGATGGAGGCGCAGCGCCTGTTCCTCGCCCGCGACCGCCTCGGCATCAAGCCGCTCTACTACAGCCTGGATGAGGGGCGCCTGCTGCTGGGCTCCAATATTCAGTCGATCCTCGCCGCCGGGGGCGTCGATACCTCCATCGACCCGATGGCGCTGCACCACCAGTTCACCCTGCATGCGGTGATCCCGGCGCCGCGCACCATCCTCAATGGGGTACGTAAGCTGCAGCCGGGCCACAGCCTCACCATCGAGAAGGATGGCAGCACCGCCCTGCGCCAGTACTGGTACCTCTATGCGATGCGACCGGTGATGGAGATGGAGGAGGAGGAGTGGGTCGAAGAGGTCCATGCCGCGTTGAAAAAGGCGGTGAAGCGCCGCCTCGATATCGCCGATGTGCCGGTGGGCGTGCTGCTCTCCGGCGGCCTCGACTCCTCCCTGCTGGTGGGCCTGCTGGCCGAGCAGGGGGTGGAGGATATCCTCACCTTCTCCATCGGCTTTGAGGACCAGCCGGAGGAGGCGGGCAGCGAGTTCGAGTACTCCGACCAGGTGGTGGCGATGCACAACACCCGTCACCACAAGTACCACATCCCCAACGACCAGGTGCTCAAGCGCCTGCCCGAGGCGGTGGCGCAGATGGCCGAACCGATGGTGGGGCAGGACGCGGTCGCCTTCTACCTACTCTCCGAGCAGGTGTCCAAAGAGGTGAAGGTGGTGCAGAGCGGGCAGGGGGCAGACGAGGTCTTCGCCGGTTACTTCTGGTATCCGCAGATGGCACAGGCCGAGGGTTCCGACCTGGAGCGCTTCGCCAGCCACTACTTCGACCGCGATCACGATGAGTTCCTGCAGACCGTGAGCGAGCCGTATCGCGGCGAGGACTATACCTCCCAGCTGATCGCAGAGCGCCTGGCCGAGCCGGGTGCCGATGAGTACCTGGATAAGGTGCTGCGCCTCGATACCACCATGCTGATCGTCGATGACCCGGTAAAGCGGGTCGACAACATGACCATGGCCTGGGGGCTGGAGGCGCGCGTCCCCTTCCTCGACCACGAGCTGGTGGAACTGGCGATGAGCATGCCCCCCTCGATGAAGCTGGGACCGAACGGCGATGACGCCAAGTACGCCTTGAAGCGCATCGCCCGCGGCATCATCCCCGACAGCGTCATCGACCGCCCCAAGGGCTACTTCCCGATGCCGGCGCTGAAGTATGTGCGCGGTGAGTTTCTGGAGTTCATGCGCACCATCCTCAATTCCGAGGCCTGCATCCAGCGAGGCATCTACAATCGGGACTATGTGGAGAAGCTGCTTGCCGCCCCCGACGACGAGGCTCACTTCACCCGCCTGCGCGGCTCCAAGCTGTGGCACCTGGCGCTGCTGGAGTTATGGCTGCAGACCCATGTGGATCCGTTGACGCAGGAATAAAAAAACGGCGCCATCAGGCGCCGTTAAGCTCTGGTTATCGCTTTTCTATTTCAGGTCAATCTCTACCCGGCGGTTCGCGCGGCGTCCCTCAGCGGTGGCGTTGTCGGCAATCGGCCGGGCTTCGCCCATGCCCTCACTGCTGACCATCTTGGCATCCACCCCCCGGCTCACCAGGTAGTCTGCAACGGACTGGGCACGCTTGCCTGAGAGCCACTTGTTGTACTCGGCAGCGCCGCGGTCATCGCTATGGCCGGTGACCATCACGCGGGCGACCGTGGGGTTGTTGCGGATGCTCTCGGCGATGCCGTCGAGCGCCGCCTTCGATTCGGCGTTCAACTCGGAGCTGTTGCTGGCAAAGCTAAGGTTCTGCACCACGATCTTCTCGGCACAGCCGCTGCTGTCGACCCTGGACCCTGCGGGGGTGCCGGCACAGCGATCCGCGCTGTCGGGGACGCCGTCGTTGTCACTGTCCGCGGGGGCGGGAGGCGGTGCAGTGACCACCGGTGCAGGTGCCACTACCGGTGCCGGGGTCGGCTCGGGGGCGGGGGGAGCTCCACACTTCTCAAACGGGGTGCCGTGATAGAGTGCGCCCACACAGTCACCGTTAATGTCGTGAACGGACTCTCCGTTTTGGTCGCTCCAGTAGCCGTTTCCTGCAGCAAGGGTCGTGGCAGGCAGGGTGAATAGCACCAGGGCAAGGCTGGGGATGTGTTTGGTTTGCATCGTCATCTCCTTGGTTAAAGGCATGATGTCTCATGCGGGAGGGGGCCTAAATCTGGCTGTGGGCTTTCATAACTCGGAATGCCTACTTGAGATCGGTACAATAGTCACTATTGTAGAACCCACTCCCCCGATAGCAACGAACAGAGGTAACCATTAATGGACGTATTAGAGCGCATCGACGAGCAGGTGAAGAATAACCCCATCGTCATCTACATGAAGGGTACCCCGCAGATGCCCATGTGCGGCTACTCCAGCCGTGCCTCCCAGGCGATGCAGAGCTGCGGTGTCGAGTTCGCCTACGTCAACGTGCTGGCCGATCCGGAGATCTTCGAGAACCTGCCGCGCTACCAGAACTGGCCCACCTTCCCGCAGATCTACGTCAACGGCGAGTTGATCGGCGGCCACGACATCCTGATGGAGATGTACCAGAAGGGCGAACTGCAGCCGCTGCTGCAGGCCGCAGCCGGTAACAGCGAAGAGGCGGCGGAGTAACTCACCCCTCAAGCAGGGTAAGGAGGAGGCAGATGCGATACCCTCTCCTTATCCTGCTGTTTGTGCTGCTCAGCGGCTGCATCGATTTCTCGCCTTATGAAGTTGAGACCGGCGAGCGCCGGCTCACTGAGCTCAACCTGAAAAAAATCGCCTCCCTCTCTCAGGGCGCCTTCACCCCCTTCAAGTTTGCTGTCATCTCCGACAGCCACGCCTACTATGACGATTTGCAGGATGCGGTAGCGGCAATCAATCAGCGCTCCGACCTGAGTTTTGTGCTGCACGCCGGTGATGTAAGCGAGAGCGGTCTGTTGCAGGAGTATGAGTGGACAGAGGAGCTTCTGAGTCGCCTCAGCCCCCCCTACCTGACAGTGATCGGCAACCACGATGCGCTGAACAACGGTAAGCAGAACTACGCGGCGCTCTACGGCCCGTTCGATTACAGCTTTACCTTTAACCAGGTGAAGTTCGTGGCACTGAATAGTAATAACTGGGAATTCTCCGATGAGGTCCCCCGCCTGGAGTGGTTACAGACGCAGTTAGAGGGTTACGCTGTCTACCAGCACCAGATCGTGCTGACCCATATCAACCCCTTCGATAGCAGGTTTAATGCCTCACTGAGCGAGCAGTATCAGGGGGTGCTGCGTGACAACTATGTCTCGCTGGTCGCTACGGGCCATGGCCACGACTACCGCTACTGGGAGGAGATCCTCTCGACGGGAAAAACGATCGGCTTCCTCATTAACGGCGCGATCAATCGCAGGAGCTATACCGTCGTTAGCGTGGAGGCTGACGAGGTGTTATTGCAGAGGGTGGAGTTCTAGTGCGGCCCCGTCCCTTTATCCTGTTGCTGCTGTTGCTCACCGTGCATCCCTCCTGGGCGGAGGAGACGATGCTGAGTCCGGAGTATGGTGTCGCGCAGTTTGCCGGACAGATCGGATATTTGTCGGCGGGAGCCGGCAGGTCGTTCCACGATGGCGTGGTGGAGGCGGATTTGCTGTTCGGTTATGCCCCGGCATGGGTGGTGGGGGAGGATGTCTATGCCCTGGCTCTCAAGGCGCGTTACCTCTACTCATCGCACTACGTTGCGGGGCAGCGTCTCACCCCCTACCTGGGGCTGGGGCTGAACTACTACCACGGCGAGCAGTACCGTATCCGCACCAGTGATGACTACCCGGAGAAGTATTACACCTACTACGCCTGGCACCTGATGCCGCATCTGGGGCTGAACGTGACACCGCAGGATGGAGGGACGCAGGGTGTCAGCGTCTACGTGGAGGCGGGGGTGCTCGATAGTTACCTGCTCGACTACCTCAACAGTACCGAATATCTGAGCCCACTCGATCTATTTTCAGTCTCACTGGGGCTGCGGGTGCCGTTGAAGTAGTGCCGCTACAGTAGCGGGCAGCCACCCATCTCGCGCCAGCGATTGACGATGGTGCAGAACAGCTCGGCGGTGCGCTCGGTATCGTAGATGGCCGAGTGGGCCTGCGCGCCGTCGAACTCGATGCCCGCCGCGGCACAGGCCTTGGCTAACACCGTCTGACCGTAGGCAAGGCCACCCAGGGTAGCGGTGTCGAAACTGCTGAAACTGTGGAAGGGGCTCTTCTTATAGTCGTTGCGCTCGATGGCCGCACGAATAAATCCCATGTCGAAAAACGGGTTGTGCCCCACCAGGATGGCGCGGGTGCAGCCCTGTACCTTTACTTCCTCACGGATGGGGGCAAAGATGTGCTCCAGCGCATCCGCCTCCTTCTTCGCCATGCGAAACGGGTTGTAGGGGTCGATGCCGGTGAAGTCGAGCGCACGCTGCTCGAGGTTGGCTCCGGGAAAGGGCTCCACATGGCAGGCAATGATCTGGCTGCGGCGCAGGGTGCCGTCGTCATCCATGCGCAGGGTCACCGCGGCGATCTCCAGCAGGGCGTCCGTCTCGGCGTTAAAGCCGGCGGTCTCCACATCGACCACCACAGGCAGGAAGCCGCGGAAGCGATCGGCGATTTTGGGGGGCTTGTTCTCAGACATGGGGCGCAGCTTACCGGATCGTCGGCCAATTATCTAAGGTGAATCATGACAGGGTTAGCTAGAGCGCTATCGCGAATATTGCTGCTGTGGTTGTTGTTGCTCTCTGCGGCGGCGGCAAGCGGGGAGGGGCTGTTGTGGCAGGTCAGCGGCAACGGTGCCGACGGCTACCTGTTTGGCACCATGCACAGCGAAGACCCCAGGGTGACCCGCTTGTCGCCGGAGGTGGAGCGCCGCTTCAATGGCGCCGAGACCCTGATGCTGGAGGTATCGCTGGACGAGCAGACGGCGATGGCGGTGGCGATGCGCATGCGCTTGCCACCGCAACAGACCCTTAGCGGGCTGGTGGGTGAGGTGCTGGCAAGTCAGGCCCGACAGGCGATGCAGGAGCGGGGCATCCCGCCTGAGGCCACCGAGCGTATGCAGCCCTGGGCCACCGTACTGACCCTCAGCACGCCAAAGCCGGAGAGCGGCCTGGTGCTCGACACGCTTCTCTACCAGCGTGCGCTACGCGAGGGAAAGGCGTTTTTCGCCCTGGAGAGCGCCGATGAGCAGCTCGCTGTCTTCGATGGCCTTGCCCTCGACGAGCAGAGGGCGCTGCTGCAAAGCGTGCTGCAGGAGTATCGTGATTACCCGCAACTGTTCGAGCAGATGACCGTCGCCTATCTCGAACGCGACCTCGACCGCCTGGCGGCGATCAGTAACAGCCAGCTCAGTAGTGATGACCAGGCGTTACAGCAGAAGCTGATGAGACGCCTGCTTGGTCAGCGTAATTACCGTATGGTCGAACGCATGGAGCCGCAGCTGAAACAGGGCAAGGTGTTCATCGCCATCGGTGCGCTGCATCTGCCCGGGAAGGAGGGGGTTGTCGAGTTGCTGCGTCAGCGAGGCTATCAACTCACCCCGTTGGATTCACGCTGACACGGCGTGCGTAGACAACGGCTTATTCGCGCATATTATTTAACAGTAGTTTCCGGTTTCTTCATGGGGGTGGCGGTATGGCGGATATTTCAAAAACAGGGGTGTTGGCGGGGCTGGGTTTGTCCCTCTTTATGTTGCCGTTAATACTACCTGCTGCGGTGGTGGAGGGCTTCGTCGGCCAGAGTGCCACCCAGGTGGCCCCTGGCATGTCGGTGAAATTGATCGATGGCAACAGCGGGCAGGTGGTGGATATCGATAACACCAATTTTTTCGGCAAATACAAATTCAAGGGGGTCGCCCCCGGTTACTATCGGCTGCAGGTAGGGGATATCCAGCGGGAGCTGGTGATAAAGGGGGCCAAGGAAAACAAGCGCCTCGACATCGACCTCAGTGCCAAGGGCGGGGCGATGGATTACTCCAAGGCGGGGCGTGAGCCGGCCGCTCCCGCTTCGGCCCCCAAGGGTAAGGGCTCCGTGGGTGGAAGCGCAGCGGGGGCCAACAATGCCACGTTGCAGCAGCAGATCGCCGGGGTCTGGTGGGGCTACGCGGGTTCGACCGAGCGCAAAATCGGCCTCTGTCCCGACGGCAGCTATATGGATTTTCGCGAGTCGGGCTATTCGGGGCGCCACTACGACTCCGGCGGCTACCAGACCGGGGCGTGGGGCGCTGCCGGCCAGAGTGGCGGCCAGGGGCGCTGGACCATTCAGGGCGATACCCAGAGCGGCGTGATCCATGTGCAATACAACAGTGGCGATACGGCGCAGCTGCGTTACAACCAGATTGGTAATCCCGGTTGTCTCAATATCGACGGTAGTAAACTCTGCCGCGAGTCGGCACGTTGCCGTTGATTACCGGGTAGCGCCTGTCGCACAAACCAAAAAGGCCGCACCCCAAGCCGGGGTGCGGCCTTTTTATTGGGACTTCCGTAGCGCGCTACAAGCGCTCTAACAGCTCTCGCTCATTCAACGAGGTGAGGTCCTTGTTGATGTGCTTGTCGACTAATTTAGAGAGCTGGCCGTTCATCTTTTTATTGAGCAGGCCGTGGAACTTGGGCGAAGAGGCGATGACCAGGTGCTGGTAGCTGTTGGCGGTGCGCCCCGCGTCCAGCGCGTTGACCAGCTCGCCGGCGAAACGCTCCATTTCGTACTCCTTGGGGTCGGTGGCCTCGCTGAAGGAGCCCTGGGTGGAGGCGCCGGTGCCAGAGTCCCCCTGGAAGTGGCCCGATTTGTCAGAGGCCAGCTCCGTCCCCTTCTCGCGGCTCTCCGGGTGGACAAACTCCTGTAGCAGGTTGAGCTCCTTGGGGCGGAATTCGGTTTCGTACAGTCTTGCTTCGCTGCCGTTGGCGATCAGTAGCCAGGTGTTCTTCATATGAATCCCCCTTCTGTTGTCGTCTATGGGTAATCCCAAGCATAGGACAGCTTGTACTCCTTCGCCTGCTGTACAATGGCGCCCATGACGACCCTGCCTATCGACCCGTTGCTACCGCAGTTGCGTGACACCCTGGCCGACCACCCCTCCCTGGTGCTGGAGGCCCCGCCTGGCGCGGGCAAGACCACCCGTGTGCCGCTGGCTTTGCTGGATGAGCAGCAGTCCCCCTGGCTGGCAGGGAAGACCATCATCATGCTGGAACCGCGCCGCCTTGCCGCCCGCAACGCCGCCCTCTACATGGCCGCTGAGCTGGGCGAGCAGGCGGGGGAGCGGGTCGGTTACCGGGTGCGTTTCGACTCCAGGGTGGGGCCCGCTACCCGCATCGAGGTGGTGACCGAGGGGATCCTCACCCGCCGCCTGCAGCAGGACCCGGAGCTGGAGGGCGTCGGGCTGGTGATCTTCGACGAGTTCCACGAGCGCAACCTCCACTCCGACCTGGCCCTCGCCCTCTGCCTCGATGCCCAGCAGGGGCTGCGTGAGGACCTGAAGATTCTGGTGATGTCGGCCACCCTCGACGGCGAGCGTGTCGCCCGGTTGCTCGACGCCCCGGTGCTGCGTAGCGAGGGACGCAGCTACCCGGTGGCCGAGCGCTACCTGCCGCGTGAGCCGCAGGGGCGCATCCCCGAGGTCGCCGCCGCGGCGGTGAAGCGTGCCCTTAACGAGGAGCCGGGCGACATCCTGCTCTTCCTCCCCGGCGCCGGGGAGATCCGCCGCACCCTCGACCTCCTAAAGGGTGAGCCCGCCTGTGTCGGCACCGACCTCTATCCCCTCTACGGCGACCTGCCCCACAGTGAGCAGGAGCGCGCTATCGCCCCCAGCCCCGTCGGGCGGCGCAAGGTGGTGCTCACCACCAATATCGCCGAGACCTCGCTCACCATCGAGGGGGTAAGGGTGGTGATCGACTCGGGCTGGCAGCGCATCCCCCGCTTCGAGCCGCGCAGCGGCCTCACCCGGCTGGAGACGGTGCGCGTCTCGCGCGCCTCGGCTACCCAGCGGACAGGGCGCGCCGGGCGACTGGAACCCGGTGTCTGCTATCGACTGTGGAGCGAGACCACCCAAACCGGCTTGGTTCCATACAACAATCCTGAAATTATCGAGGCCGACCTCGCCCCCCTGGCGCTGGAGCTGGCCCAGTGGGGCGTCAGCGATGCCGCCGCCCTCAACTGGCTAGACGCCCCGCCGAGCGCCGCCTTCAACCAGGCGCAGCAGCTGCTGCAACAGCTCGGCGCGCTGGACGGTCAGCGCCGTATTACTGCCGACGGCAGGGCGATGGTGCGGCTGCCGCTCCATCCGCGCCTCGCCCACATGCTGGTGCGGGCAGAAGGCATCGGTCTGGGCGCCCTGGCCTGTGACATTGCCGCCCTGCTATCGGAGCGTGACATCCTGCGGGGTGTGGAGGGAGAGGGGCGCTGCGACTTCGCCCTGCGGCTGGAGGCGCTACGGGCCCATCGCTCGGGAGGCAGGCGAGCCTATGGCGTTGATAGTAAGGCGTGCCGGGCGGTGGAGCAGGCGGCAAAACAGTGGCGCCGCCTGTTAAAAGTGGAGGGCGACAACAGCGAGGTGGAGGAGTCCGAGGTCGGGGAGCTGCTGGCCCTCGCCTACCCTGACCGGGTGGCTCGCCAGCGTGAAGCGGGCAGTGGCCGTTACCTGTTGGCCAATGGCCGTGGTGCAGCCCTGCCCCAGGAGTGCCCGCCGGCGGCGGAGTTTATCGTCGCCGCGGCGCTCGATGCCGGTTACAAAGGCGAGGGACGTATCTTCTCTGCCGCCCCTGTTACTTTGTCGCAGCTCGAATCACTCTTCGCCGAACAACTGGCCTGGCGCGAGGAGGTGATGTGGGACGAGCGCAATGGCGCCGTTGTCGCCAGGCAGGTGCGGGGGCTGGGTGCGTTGGTGCTGGAGGAGGGCAAGCTGGCCTCACCCGACAGTGAGGCCATCGCCCAGGCGATGCTGGAAGGGATACGGCAGATGGGACTGGATGCCCTGCCGTGGGACGAGGAGTGCCGCCAGCTGCAGGCACGGGTCTGCTCGCTACATGCCTGGCTGCCCGACGACGACTGGCCCGATCTCGGCGATGAGGCTCTGCTCGATACCCTGGAGGAGTGGCTCGCCCCCTGGCTTAACGGCATTAGCCGCCGCGACCACCTCAAGCGGCTCGACCTGCGGGCGGCGCTGCTTGCCACCCTCGGCTGGGAGCGCCAACAAGAGTTGGATAGGCTGGCCCCCACCCACCTGCAGGTGCCCAGTGGCTCACGCAAAAAGCTGCAATACAGCATCGACGGTGCTCCGCCGGTGTTGGCGGTCAAGCTGCAGGAGCTGTTTGGTCTGGCTGAAACGCCAGCCGTTGCCCATGGCCAGGTGGCAGTGATGCTGCACCTGCTCTCCCCGGCGCAACGTCCGCTACAGGTGACCCAGGACCTGGTGAGCTTCTGGCACAACACCTACCCCGAGGTGAAAAAGGAGATGAAGGGGCGTTACCCCAAACACCCCTGGCCGGACGACCCATGGAGTGCCGAGGCCACCTCTCGGGCCAAGCCGCGTCGCTAGCTGTGGCCGGCTATTATTAGCTGGCACTACCTTTGACATGGTGTGGGCGTTGGAGTACGGTCACGGACATAAAAAAAGAACCTCAGGGATGACACGACTCACATGGACGGCAGCCTAATATCCATTGCCCACAATCTCCTCCGCAATAGCGATCTCACCCCCTACGACTTCGTTGCTGATCTTAAGGCCGTCATACTCGAGAGCGCACCATTCAAGCCGGCAGAGGGTAGCGCGATTGCCGAGGGGGAGAGCCGCCTCCCTTCCGGTTTGGCGGTCTCACCTAGCATGGCGGCTAGGTGCGCCAATGAACCCCTTCGTACCCACCGTTTTATTGAAGGCCTCAATCGGGCGGTTGAAGCACAGTTAGAGAGTGAGCCCGGCAGGGCCGTTTCCGTTCTCTATGCAGGGTGTGGCCCCTGGGCCACCCTGGCGTTACCGCTGCTGGCCCACTACCCCGCTTCGCAGTTGCAACTGACCCTGCTGGATATTCACCAGGAATCGATGGATTCGGCACAGGCGTTGATTGAAAAGTTGGGGTTGAGTGACGGGGTGGCCGACTATGTCGTGGCCGATGCCTGTGAATACCGCATACCCGAAGGTGAGCAACCTGACATCATTGTGACGGAGACGATGAGCGTCGCCCTGTGGAACGAGCCCCAGGTCGCGCTTAGCCGTAACCTGCTGGCACAGGCACCGGATGCAGTCCTTATCCCGGAGCGGGTGCAGATTGACCTGGTTCTGCTGGATCCCGCCAGGGAGCATAGCGTCGGCGGCACAGAGCCTTCGGCAGAACTGCCACCTCCGGAGCGGGAGCGCGTTCCCCTGGGCGAAGTCTTCAGGCTGGACCGGGAGAACATCGCCCGCTGGCAGGGAGAGAGTGGGGACACCCTGCCAGCCGCGACTATCCGGCTTCCCGATTTTCTCGACCCCAGGCTGCAGCTCACACTGATGACGTCCATTACCACCTACGACGATATCAGTCTGCGGGACTACGATTGCAGCCTCACCGTGCCGACACGCCTGAAAACAGAGGCGCCGGTGGTGGCGGGCAAGGAGCTTAAGCTTGAGTACCAACTGGGTTCCTGCCCCGGGTTTATTACCCACCAGGAGATGACCGTAGAGGAGCAGGAGGTGGCGGCTGTCAGTGGCGACCGAAAAAGGCTCCCCCTCTCCTTCGATAATCAGCGCCTGTTGGAAGACCTCGAAGGCTTTGACAACAGCGAGTGGATAGACCATTTCGTCAGGCAGAATTATGAAGGCAGCTGGCAGGCCATTCCGCTGCGGGCGCAGGCCGGGGCCACCCATCCGATTCAGCAGATATTCTCCAACCCCAGTGCCACCGAGTTTTGCGATACCGAGTTTCTTAAACGCAGCCCCTATTTCAGCGAGGTATTGCAACAGTTTCAGTGCGAACTGCTTAGCGTCAGGTTGATGAAACTGGATGCCGGTTCAAGCATTAAAGAGCATATCGACCCGGACCTGGCGATGGAGGAGGGATATGCCCGTCTGCATATCCCCATTACCACCAACCCGCAGATGGAGTTTGTCCTTAACGGCAGGCCGGTAACCATGCATCCCGGTGAGTGCTGGTATCTACGCCTGAGTGACCCGCACTACCTTAATAATTATGGCGATAGCGACCGTGTGCATATCGTGCTCGATGTGGTGGCCAATAAGTGGCTCTCATCGATGATTGAAAAGGGGTGGTAAGAAGCGGTGGTCGGCCTGGCCTGTAGGCAAGAACGCAGTCTTTATTAATAACAAAAAAAACTGGAGCGAAATGAGCGACCTGTTTCAAATAGAAAATTTCAGGAAACAGTTGAACACGATGTTCATCTTTCAGGCCGAAGGGCTGCCGCCGATAAGCGTCGAGCTGGTTGAGGTGGAGAGCCGAGGTCACACCATAGAAGGGAGGGGGAAGGAGAACTTCACCCTGCTGTTCAATGATACGGTGAACCCCTCGATTGGTCAGGGGCCCGTGGCGGTAACACATCCGGCGTTGGGTGAGTTTAACCTGTTCATCGTACCGGTGGTCCCTGACCGCCCCGGCGTCTGCTACGAAACCGTGTTGAAATTTTTGCCGGAGAATGAGGGGGCGTGATGTCTGATAGTAGCTACACCCTCAGGGCTATTGGTGACGACGATCTCCCCTTCCTGCGCGAGGTCTATGCCGCCACGCGCCGGGAGGAGCTTGAACTGACCGAGTGGAGTGATGAACAGAAGGAGCAGTTTATCGACATGCAGTTCAATGCCCAGCACCACCACTATCAACAACACTACCTGGGTGCGCAGTTCAGCGTCATCGAGGTCGAAGGCCAGAGCGTGGGGCGGCTCTATCGGCATGACCAGCCGCACGATATCCGCATTGTCGATATCGCAATCTTGCCTGCCTACAGAAACCGGGGGACCGGCAGCCGAATCCTCAACGATATCCTGCTTGAGGCGGAGCAGAAAGGAGCCCCCGTCACGATTCACGTGGAGGTAAATAACCCCGCCATGTCGCTCTATCAACGTTTGGGTTTCGAGCCGCTAAAGGGTGACGGTATCTATCTCCTGATGGAGAAAAAACCAGGCAACAACAAGTAACAACAAACAGTGCTAACTACAGCGAGGAGGTAACATGAGTGAACCATTTTTAGGAGAGATCAGGCTGATGCCCTACGGCTTTGTGCCGAAGGGGTGGGCCATGTGCAATGGGGCATCGCTAAACGTTCAGGACTATCCAAGCCTGTATGCGGTTTTGGGAACCAACTACGGTGGTGATGGAAAGAACTGGTTCAAACTGCCCGACCTGCAGGGGCGCGTCGCAACGCACCAGGGGCAGGGCTTCTTCGTTGGGGAGCAGGGGGGGCTTGAATATGTGACCCTCAACATCGCCACGCTGCCACAACATGGCCACCTGCTGATGTCTTCCACCGAGGCGGGCTCAAATTTCCCAAGCGATACCGCTGTGTTAACGGAGTCGGGGCAGCCTGCCTACACCTGGGCTGACAAGATGGTCGCCCTGGCGCCCGATACCTGCTCGCTGGAGGGGGGGAACCTGCCGCACAACAACATACAACCGAGCCTTGTGATGAACTACTGCATTGCGATGACCGGGCTCTTCCCGTCTCGCAACTAAAGTACCAGGAGAGAACAATATGGAACCTTACGTAGGACAGATCACCCTGTTCGCGGGAAACTACGCCCCAAGGGGTTGGGCGTTTTGCAACGGCCAGATCCTGGCCATCTCAGATTACGAGCAACTGGCATCCCTCATCGGTACCACCTATGGCGGTGACGGCCGGGTCACCTTCGGCCTGCCCGACCTGAGGGGGCGTATCGCCATGGGGTTCGGTAGCGGGCCGGGGCTTACCCCCAGGCATATGGGGCAACGCTTTGGCAGTGAGGAGGAGGACCTGACCCTGGATCAGATCCCCCGCCATAACCACCCGATGCAGGCCTCATCCGCGCCATCGGAGCGCATTCAGCCGGTCGGTTCGGCAGTCGGTTCCGACGAGAACTCCTTCGGTCCGCCACTGGAGCCGGACAGCATAACGGCTTTAAGCGAAAAGGCCGTGGCCGATAGCGGCGCCGCAATGCCCCATTCCAACATGGCGCCGACCCTGGGCCTGAACTACATCATCGCCCTGAACGGCGTATACCCGGCACGCAATTAAAGGAGTATTAACATGTCTGATCCATTTATGGGCGAGATTCGCCCCTTCGCCTTCAGCTGGGCGCCGCGAGGTTGGGCCTTCTGCGATGGCTCTTATATTGATATCCAGGAAAATCCGGCACTTTTCTCCATCCTTACTACTACCTTCGGTGGCGATGGTCGCTCGACATTCGCCCTGCCCAACCTGAGTGGGCGCACCCCCATGGGTACCGGCGCCGCCCCCGGCCTGACGCCGTCACGGCTGGGGCAGTGGGAGGGGTATGCGGGGATCTCCCTGCACGAGGGGCACCTGCCGGAGCACAACCACACCGTCTACGCCTATAAGAAGTCCGGTACCAGCGATCAACCGTCCAATGTGAATTATCTGACTATGGACCCACGTGCCAAGGTGTTCAAAAGCGACCCGACGGACGACCTGAACCCGATGGCCCAGGAGAGCCTGGCGGAGTCTGGTCAGAGTCAGCCGCACCTGAACCTTCAGCCCTACCTGGTGGTCAACTACTGCATTAATATGGATGGGCAGTACCCTTCAAGAAACTAAGGCCTTTCGGCCAGGGCGGATATCGCCGCCCTGGTCTTTCCTCTCCTCCATTCATGTGACCCCTGTCTCATTAGTAAAAAAAATAGGCCTTTATGGCTTGCCTGAGCCGGTAAAAATGGCGAATATCACGCAACAGTAAGGGTAAATGGGTTGAAAATCTGTCAGTTCCTGTCAGAATTCGCCGTTCATTTATCTTTAATTAAATAATTACGGCAGAAGTTTCTGGGGGCTATGTAGGGTGATAAAGGGAGTTTTCATCAGGTTTATCGCCCTGTTTGTTGCCGTTCTTTCCGCTTCGGGCCCGTTCCAAATTGCGGCCGCGTCTCAGCAGCCGATTAGCTTCGACAACTTTTCGCGGCAGGTAGCGCTACAGCCCGTAGACGCTCAAGACGCACGCTATCAGCTCGATGGCGTCGCCCTGCAGGCACTGCAGCGGCTGATTATCAAAACCTCGCTGTCGACCACCAAGACCGAGCTCCTGACGTTCCACTCTGCCCTCTCCGATATCATCGAGCTCTACCGCATGCAGGATGCCGTCTACTACGGAGCCGCCGTTGACACCAGGGTCTCCCTTGCCGAGGTGATCCAGGCGCTTAGCCAGCATGAATCGGTCACCCTGGTACAGCCCGACCTGTTGCAGCTGAAGAGTCGGCACCATGCCGGTGACGGCGCCCACCAACTGCCGATCGACCACATCCGCCTGCTGGGTATCCCGAAGCTGTGGGAGAAGAGCAAGGGCAGGGGGGTGAAGGTCGCCATTATCGATGACGGCTTCGACCTCGGGCATGAAGACCTGAAGCAGACGAAAGTCATCTTTCAGTACGACATGCAGAACCACTCGCAGGACGCCGCACCCAAGGACAAAAAACGGGACCGCCACGGCACCATGGTGGCGGGGCTGATCTTTGCCGCCCATAACGGGGAGGGGGCCAACGGTATCGCTCCTGAGGCGGAGCTTATCGCCATTCGCGATACGCAAAGCCTCACCTCAAACCTCCTGCTGTCGTTCCACCTGGCAAAACTCGCTGGCGCCGATGTGATCAACTGCAGCTGGACATCGCGGCTGCTGCTGGAGCCGGTGGCGGATGTCATCCGGGACCTGGCGCAGCATGGCCGTGAGGGGAAGGGGGTCGCGGTGGTCTTCTCCGCAGGAAACGGCCGCTCGGAACTGGCGGCCAACAGCAGCGAGGCGACCCTTCCCGATGTGATCAGCGTCGGTGCGCTGGACAAAAGGGGCGAAAGGCTGCGCATCAGTAATTATGGTAAGCACATTAAGTTTTACACCTACGGCATGCGCCTGCTGACCACGACCACCGCGCCTGAACACCCCTACTGGAATTTTGGCGGCACCTCCGCCTCCGCCCCGCTGGTCTCGGGCATTATCGCCCTGCTGCTTGGCGCAGACCCCGGCATGACCCTGCCGCAGCTGGAGCAGAGGCTGGGTGACCTCCTCGGGGGGCACGCCTGATATGGAGATGAAACCGGTTGATGAGCTGGATGAACGCGAAGAGTTTGACTTCAGCAGCAGCTATACCGACAACTTCCCGCAGATACTGGCGGGTCTCAATATTTCGCTGGCGGTGACCAGCTACCAGTCGCAAACGCTCTTTTTCATCCGTTCCGATGGCGAGGCTATCGATACCAACTTCAAGTCATTTCCCCGGCCGATGGGGCTGGCCGTGACGGATGACCAGATCACCCTGGGGATATTCACGGCGGTCCTGAAGTTCAACCGCAACGACGCGGCGATCCCCGGCCTGGAGGATGGCGATAAGATCGATGCCTGTTTTGTCCCCTCCGCCAGCCACACCACAGGCATGATCAACATCCACGATATCGCCTACGGCGAGGAGGGGCTGTGGGTGGTCAACAGCGCCTTCTCCTGCCTGGCGACGCTGGAGCCGGACTACAGCTTCGTGCCGCGCTGGAAGCCCCCCTTTATCACCGAGCTCAAACCGGATGACCGCTGCCACCTCAATGGCATGGCGCTAAAGGATGGCTACCCGAAGTACGTCACCACCTTTAATCAGATCAACGAGGCCGGGGCGTGGCGTAAGGACAGCGAGAAGTACAAAAAGCATGACGGCACCCTGATCGACGTCGAGACCGACGAGATCCTGCTGCAGGGCCTGATCATGCCCCACTCGCCCCGCTACTACCAGGGGCAGGTCTACTTCTGCGAGTCGGGCAAGGGCCTGGTCTGCCGCTATGACCCGCAGAGCCGTGAACTCAGCGTGGTGCAAAAGCTGCAGGGGTTCCCGCGTGGTATCGACTTTTACGGTCCACTGATGTTCGTCGGCCTGTCCAAGACCCGCGCCAGCGATGTGGCCAACCCGGCGCCGATAGCGGATGAGTATGACGAAACCTTCAGCGGCATCTGGATCATCAATCTCGAAGATGAGCAGGTGCTGGGGTACGTCAAATTTGAGGGTGATGTTAACCAGATATACGATGTCGCCGTCATGCATGGGACGCGTTATCCGGAACTGCTTGAGCCGCAGCATGAGAAAGTGCCGCAGATATTTAATTTTCCACACAGCCTGTAGGAAGTGAAGACAATGAAGAAGACGAAGAGTAACGGTTTCAAGAGACTGGCCGCGGGGGCGCCCCTGCTGCTGCTGGGGGCACCGGCGCTGGCAGGCAACCTGTCGAACCTCTCTTCGCGCAGCCGCTCCTCGCGCGCCCGCCCGCGGCAGGTCTTTGTCCAGCAGGGAAGCGAACTGCAGGCCCGCCCCCAAAGCAGCGTCAACCAGAACAGCTTCAACGCCTTTGGCGCCCGCGCGGCTGTCGCCGTAAAGGCGAAACAGGCGGTCGACAGCACGGCCGTGCTCGATTTTCTTCAGCAGAACAATCTGGCTTCCAGCTCCAGCACGGCGAAAAGTACCCTGAGCGGCGATTTGGGAAGAAAGCGCTTTGCCCACGCCAGCGCCTGGTTCTGGAGCGTCGTGGCGCCCTATGGGCACTGCTCACAGCTTTCCAGTGGTATCACCACCAAGGCCTCCTGTACAGGAGGAGGATATAATTGGCACACGGTGGTTGCCCAAAACTCGGACGGCAACCTTGTCGCGGGTACGGGCGTCGCCGAGCCGGTGGCCATCCCCACCACGGCCGATACCACCGGCGAGGCGCTCGGTGTCTTTGACTTCAAGATTAGCGATGGCGGCACGAATGACGGCATGACCCTTGACGTCTCCCAGGTGGTGCTCCACACCTCCGGCTCGGGCGATTTCAGCAAGGTGACCTGGCGCCTCAACGGCCCCGATGCCACCAATGTGGCGGGTACCTACAGCGCTGGTAGCAACACCATCACCTTCCCCAGTCTGACTATTTCGGTACCGAACGGTGCCAGTGAGACCTATACCGTCAACGCCTACTTCAATACCCCCACCGGCAATAGCGAGGGCGGTAGCTTCCTCCTCTCCATCGACGGTGACACCGACCTGACGGTCGACGGCACCAAGACCCTGATGGGCGCCACCTCCCCGGTCACCAACGGCAGCGGTTCCGCGGTTGCCGTCACCGCGACCAATCTCAGTTTCACCACCCAGCCCGCCGGCTCCGACAGCGGTTACGCGCTGAGCACCCAGCCGGTGGTCAAGGCGGTGGATTGGGTCGGCAACGTCGATGTCGATTACACCGCTGAAGTGACCCTTTCCGAGGCTTCTGCCGGCACCCTCTCTGGTACCACCACTGTGGCCGCCTCTTCCGGTGTCGCGACCTTCACCGATATTGCCTACACCGCCACGGCCGACCAGCAGTCGTTCACGCTGAGTGCCGCCGCACCCGGCCTGACGGGCGCCAACGCCAACGCTGTTATCTCCGATGTGTTGGTGGCCAAGCTGATCGTCACCACCGAGCCCGCCCCCACTACGCTAATCAGTGGTCAGTCGACCGCCTTTACCACCGTGCCGGTGGTTAAGGCGGTGGATCTGAATAATGTCGTGGACACGGGATATAACAGCACTATTGTTATTTCCGAGATCAATGGTGCAGGGAGTGCCACCATGACCGGTACTGGGGATACGGATGGGGACGCCACAACGGTGACCCTGACGGCGTCAAGCGGTGTCGCGACGTTTAGCAACCTGACAATGACCTATACCGCCACCGGCACCTCTGACGAGACCTTTAATCTGGAGGCTTTTGCCCCAGGTATAGGTACGGTCAACAGCACCCAGCTGACCGCCACCACGCCGCCGACCATCAGCTCCATCGTGCGCCAGACGCCGACGGCGGCGACCACCAATGCCGACAGCGTCACCTTCCGCATCACCTTCAACGAGAGTGTGCAGAACGTCGATACCACCGACTTCGCCCTTAGCGGCACCGCCGCGGGCGATGGCACGGTCAACAGTGTCAGCGCCGTCTCGACCAGTGTTTACGATGTGACGATCACCGGTCTGACCAGCAGCAACGGCACCGTCAATCTGGATGTGGCCGGTGGCCATAATATTCAGGATCTGCAAGCCCATGCATTGAGCAGCACCACCCCGACTGGGGCGGATGAGACCTATACCCTGGACAATACCGCGCCGACGGTAACCAGTGTTGGTGTCCCGGTTGGAGGAACCTATGTGGGCGGTAACTCGCTCGGTTTCTTGGTTGTAACCGACGAGAACATTACTGTAGATACCACCAGTGGGTCGCCGCGACTTGCCCTGACCATCGGCGGAACGACCAAATACGCCACCTATGTTACCGGCTCAGGTAGTAATGCTCTGGAGTTCAGTTACACGGTAGAGAGCGGCCTTCTCGATAGTGACGGTATCGCTGTTGCGGGGACCCTCGACGCCAATGGCGCTACCCTCAGGGACAGCGCCGGCAATGACTTGAACACCACCCTCAATGGCGTGGCAGGTACCGCATCGGTGCTGGTCGACTCCATCGTGCCGACGGTCACCAGCGTAGCGGTGCCGGCCAATGGCACCTATGTCGCGGGGGACAACCTGGACTTCGACATCACTTTCAGTGAAATCATTGACGTCAACACCACCGGCGGTACGCCGAGACTGGCGGTTAATATCGGCGGTACCGTTAAGTACGCAAGCTACCTAATGGGCACGGGTAACACGGTACTGGGATTCCGCTACACCGTGGAGTCGGGCCAGAATCTGTCCGATACCGATGGTATCCAGGTGGGTGCGAGTATCGACCTTAATAGCGGCACCATGAAGGATGCTGCGGGTAACGCCATCGATCCCACCTTGAATTCGATTGGCAGCCTGACCTCGGTGTTGGTGGACACGATTGCGCCGACGGTCTCCAACGTTACCTCGACCACCGCCGACGGGAAATACAAGGCGGGTGATACCATCGCCGTGACGGTGCAGTTCGATGAGGTGGTGACGGTGACAGGTACCCCGCAGCTGACCCTGGAGACCGGTACCACTGACCGTGTCGCCGCATACAGCTCCGGCAGTGGCACCACCACCCTGACCTTCAGCTACACGGTGCAGGCGGGCGATACCTCCAGCGACCTCGACTACACCACCACCTCGGCCCTGGCGCTGAACGGCGGTACCATCAAGGACGCGGCCGGTAACGCTGCCACCCTGACCCTCGCCACCCCCGGTGCAGCGGGATCGCTGGGCGCCAATAAGGCGCTGGTGATCGACACCACCGCCCCCACCGTCACCGCCGCTAACATTGCCATCTCCGGTGGCAGCGGCAGCGGCGGCGCCTACATCATTGGCGATACCGTCACCGCCACCTGGGACAACACCGGTACGGGTGACAACAACGGCGATGTCGCCAGTGTCACGGTCGACTTCTCCGCCTTTGGCGGCGGCAGTGCGGTGGCGGCCACCAATAGCGCCGGTAGCTGGAGCGCGACCTACACCATCGTCGCCGGGGCCATCGACGGCACGGGGCTCAACGTCTCGGTGACCGCTACCGACGATGTCGGCAACAGCACCACCACCGCCGACACCACCGGTGCCACGGTGGACAATATCGCCCCCGGTACCCCCACCGGCACCCTGGCGGTCGATGAGAATAGTGGGATCGCCATTTGGGTAGGCGATATCTCCTCCAGCGGGGCCATCGCTTACACCTTCACCGACAACGCGAACGGCCGGTTTAGCATCATCAGCCACTCAGGGGCTGTCACCGTGGCCGACAGCAGCCAGCTGGACTACGAGAGTGCCACCAGCCACGACGTTATCGTGCGCGCCACCGACGATGCGGGCAACACCACCGATGCCACGCTGACGGTGACTATTAACGACGTCAACGAGGCACCGACCCTCGACCTCGACGCCTCCGCCGGCGGCCTCAACTACACCACCAGCTTCTCTGCCGGTGGTGCGACAGCGCTTATCGCCAATAGCGATGCCACTGTGGCCGATGTGGATGCGGGCGCACAGATCGCCTCGCTGACAGCGACTATCACCAATGTGCAGGATGTGGGCGCCGAGAGCCTCTCTCTCGACGCCACCGCGACTACCGCCGCCAGCGGCGCAAGCCTGACGGTGAGCACCGGCACCACCTTGACGGTGAGCGGTACCGCCAGTCCGTCTGTCTACCAGACCATCCTGCGCGGTATTCAGTACAACAATACGGATGCCGCGATCAACATCACCACCGGTGCCCGTACCATCAATGTGGTGAGCAATGACGGGGCCTTGAGCTCCACCACCGCCCAGGCGACTGTGAACGTGGTCACCGCGCCGGTGATAGGTGGCTTGAGCGCGGCCAGCTACACCGAGGGCGACGGCACCACCCTGGAGGCGAGCACCGCCTCCATTACCGAGCCGGATGGCGACAACCTCAACCAGCTGTTGATCGAGCTGACCAATGCCCAGGACGGTGCGAGCGAGAACATCACCCTCAGTGGCCGTAGCAGTGGCAACGTGGTGAACGGCATCACCATCACCTACACCAGTGATACCTTGATCACGCTCTCGGGTAGTGCCACGGCGGCCAACTACCAGGCGCTGCTGCGTGAGCTGCAGTATGTCAACACCTCCGAGGCGCCCAATACCACCACCCGTACCATCACCGTGGTGGGCCGTGACGTGAACGGCAACAGCGGTGCCACCGCGACGTTGAACCTGAGCATCACCGGGGTCAACGATGCCCCGGTTCTTGACGAGGTCATGGTTGTCCCGGGCGTCCATACAGAGGGTGGGGCACCTGTCGCGATAGGCAGTGTTCGTGTAGCCGATGCGGAGCTGGACGCCGCGGACAACTACGACGGGGCCACCATCACCCTCGCTCGCAATGGCGGGGCCAACGCGGACGACCTCTTCTCCGAGGGCGGAAGCCTGAGTGCCCTGACCGAGGGGGCTGGCTTCAACGTAGGCGGCGGTGATATTGGTACCGTCACTACCAACTCCGGCGGTACCCTGGTGCTCACCTTTAACGCCAGCGCCACCGCCGCCGATGTGGACACAGCGCTTGGGTCTATCCTCTACGCTACTGCTTCCGATAACCCGCCCGCCTCGATCCAGCTTGACTGGGTCTTCAACGACGGCAACAGCGGCGGCCAGGGTAGCGGCGGCGCGCTTAGCCACAGCTACAGCACCACCACGAACATCATGGCGGTCAACGATGCCCCGGTTAACAGCGCCGTACCCGCCATCAGCGGCAGCAACCTGGTCGGCGGCACCCTGAACGCCACCAGCGGCAGCTGGAGCGACCCGGAAGGGGATACCCTGAGTTACACCTACCAGTGGAAGGCCAACGGTGTGACCATCGGCATCGACAGCAGCAGCCACACGCTGTCTCCCGCCGAGGCGCACGCGAGCATCACCGTGACCGTGACCGCCACGGATAGCTTCCTCTATGCTGACGCCGTCTCGACAGGTATCACGGTGGCTAACACCGCCCCAGTCAACACCGTGGCCCCCGCAATCAGCGGCACCGCTGCGGTGGGCAATACCCTGAGCGTGAGCAGTGGCACCTGGAGCGATGCGGACGGCGACAGCCTGACCTACAGCTACCAGTGGAAGAGCGGCGGTGTCGCGATTAGTGGCGCCACCGCCAGCACCTACACCCTGACCGCTAACGAGGCGCACAGCGACATCACCGTGACCGTGACCGCCGATGACGGCAACGGCAGCGCCGATCAAGCTGCGACTTCAAGCGCTGTCACGGTGGCCAATACCGCACCGAGCAACAGCGTGCTTCCGGCCATCAGCGGCACCGCTGCGGTGGGTAATACCCTGAGCACCAGCGACGGCAGCTGGACCGATGTGGACGGCGACAGCCTCAGCTACAGCTATCAGTGGAAGGCCGACGGCAGCGCCATCAGCGGCGCCACCGCCAGCAGCTACACCCTGACCGCCAGCGAGGCGCATGCGGCGATCACCGTGGATGTCACTGCTGACGACGGCAATGGCGGCACCACCACCGCCAGCTCCGTGGGCAGCAGCGTCGGCAATACCGCCCCGACCATCAGCGGTAGCCCGGCCGTCGAGGCATTCGATGGCGTGGCCTACAGCTTCACCCCCACGGCTGTGGATGTTGATGGTGATAGCCTCAGCTTCAGCATCGCCAACAAGCCCACCTGGGCGAGCTTCGATGCCGCCACCGGTACCCTCAGCGGTATCCCGGCAGAGAGCGATATCGGTACCGTTAACAGCGGCATCGTGATCACGGTCTCCGACGGCACCGACACCACCGACCTTGCGGGCTTCGACCTGACGGTGATCGCCAGCAACCAGGCCCCCACCATCAGCGGCACCCCGGCCACCGGTGTGGGCGACGATGTGGCCTACAGCTTCACCCCGACCGCGGGCGATGTGGATGGTGACACCCTCACCTTCAGCATCACCAACAAGCCTGCGTGGGCAAGCTTCAGCACTGCTACCGGTACCCTGAGCGGTACCCCGACCTCGGCCCACATTGGCACCACCTCGGGTATCGTTATTACGGTCACCGACGGCAGCCTGAGCACCAGCCTGGCCGCCTTCGACCTGGAGGTCTATGCCGACAACGACAATGACAACATTGCCGATAGCATCGACCCGGATGATGACAACGACGGTATGACGGATGATTGGGAGAATGCCAACGGCCTCGACCCGATGGATGCCGCCGACGCCGCGGGTGATGCCGATGGCGACGGGGTGAGCAACCTCGACGAGTACACCGCCAGCAGCGACCCGCAGGTGGATGACTACGCACCGACCCTCACCGTGCCGAATGATGTGACGGTGGATGCCGAGGGACTCTTTACCGTGGTCGACCTGGGGACGGCAACGGCCAACGACGATAAGGATGGTGCGCTGACGCCCACCTCCGATGCGCCGGCCAAGTTCACCCCGGGCGTGCACACCGTCACCTGGACCGCCACCGATGCGGCGGGTAACAGCACTACCGATACGCAGACGGTGAACGTCAACCCGATGGTCAGCTTCAGTAAGGACCAGTCCAGCTCTGAAGGCAGCACCACCACCTTCCGCGTGATTCTGAATGGCGAGGCGGTCACCTACCCGGTCACCGTGCCCTATAGCGTGGGCGG
>JBNKUL010000073.1:0-52294 GCA_050298555.1 Thiohalomonadaceae bacterium | reverse complement strand
AAGAACAGGGTCAGGCGGCTGCGCTGCAGCAGCTCGTCACCGCGGCTTTTGCTGTAGTAGTAGTCCCAGCGTTCGGGGTGGAAGGGATCGATAAGCAGCGGGCTGCCGAGCAGGGCACGCACCTCGCGCTCGTTCATCCCCTCCTGTAATTGTTCCAGTTTCGGCTGGGTGACGACATTTCCCTGCTGGATCTCTATCTTGTGGGCGCAGCCGCCGAGAAAGAGGGCGAGGAAGAGGGGGAGAATGAGAATCTTTTGCATTTGCTCTGCTTGCAGGTTAAGGTTTGCGCAATCATACCCTATGCCGCAGGACAGTGAGAACTAGCAACCCATGCCAAAGACAGACCTGAAAGACGCCGGCCTCAAGGTCACCCTGCCCCGTAAGAAGATCCTGGAAATACTGGAGAGCAGCAAAGAGCAGCGCCACCTGAGCGCCGAGGATGTCTATAAAATGCTGCTAGAGCAGGATGAGGACATCGGTCTGGCCACAATCTATCGCGTCCTGACCCAATTCGAGGCCGCCGGCCTGGTTACGCGTCACAACTTCGAGGGGGGGCACGCGGTCTTTGAGCTTAATGAGGGGCAACACCACGACCACATCCTCTGTATGAAGTGCGGCCGGGTCGATGAGTTTATGGATGAGACCATCGAGCAGCGCCAGCGCGATATCGCCAAGCAGCACGGCTACGCCATTACCGACCACAGCCTCACCATCTACGGCATCTGCGGCGACTGCCAGTAGCCGCTCGTTCGCTCTTCGCTAAGCGCTGGCCGCGGCCAGCATCTCCCGCGCATGGCTGAGGGTCTGCTCAGTGATGTCGATACCGCCCGACATACGCGCCACCTCCTCGACACGCTGTTCCCCATCGATGGCCACCACACTGGTGCGGGTGCTCCCTTTCGCCGTGCTCTTGCTGATGTGGAAGTGGTGGTGGCCCTGGGCGGCGACCTGGGGCTGGTGGGTGACGCACAACACCTGCCGCTCGCTGCCCAGCCTGCGTAGCTGACGGCCGACCATTTCGGCCACCCCGCCGCCCACACCGACGTCGACCTCGTCGAAGATCAGGGTGGGAATCCCTCCCTTACCGGCGGCGATGACCTGAATCGAGAGGCTGATGCGCGACAGCTCACCGCCGGAGGCGACCTTGCTTAACGGCCTTAGCGGCTGGCCCGGGTTGGCGCTGACCTGGAACTCCACCGTCTCCTGGCCGTGGAGGGCGGCAACTTCATCGATCGGCTTGAGCGAGATATCGAAGCGCCCACCGCCCATTCCCAGCTGTTGCATATTCTCGGCAATAAGTTGCGACAGCTTTTTGGCCGCCCTCTTTCTACCATCGCTGAGCTTGCCAGCGGTCTTCTGGTAGTCGGCCAGGGCGCTGTCGATCTCCGCCTGTAGACCGTTGAGGCGGCTGCCCGCTCTCTCCAGCTCCACGAGCTCCTGCTGCAGGTGCTCTAGCAGCTGCGGAAGCTCGTCCGGCTCGCTATGGTGTTTGCGTGCCAGGTCGTGGATGACGCCGAGACGCTGCTCCACTTCGTGCAGGCGCTGTGGGTCGCTCTCCAGGCCGTCGATATAGTGGCGCAGTTCAGTTGCCGCTTCACGTGCCTGTATCGCCGCCCCCTCCAGTAGCTCGGTGGCGGGGCCGAGCCCCGTATCGAGTGCCTGCAGCGCCTGCAACTCGCGCAGCATACGCTCCAGTTGTGGCGCCAGGGCTGCCTCGTCATTCTCATAGAGCAGGGCGGCGGCACCCTGTGCCCCCTGCTGCAGGCGCGAGACGTTGGCCAGCTTGCCCAGCTCTTCGTCCAGCTGTTCCAGCTCACCCTGCTGCAGTTGCAGTGCCTCCAGCTCCACCACCTGGTAACGCAGCAGCTCCAGTCGTGAGTCGCGCTCGCCGGCAAGGCGGGCCAGCTCCTGATACTCCTGCTGTAGCTGCTGCCAGCGGCGGTAGTGGTCGGCAAGCTGCTCCAGCAGCTTGCCGTGGCCGGCGTAAGCGTCCAGCAAACGGCGCTGTTCGTCACGCTTGAGTAGCGACTGGTGGGCGTGTTGGCCGTGAATATCGACCAGTTGCTCGCCCAGTTCACGCAGCATCTGCAGCGGCGCGGGCTGGCCGTTGATAAAGGCGCGCGAGCGCCCCTCGGCATTGATGGTGCGGCGAAGGATGCACTCGCCATCCATATCGAGGTCGTGCTCCTGCAGCCATGCGGTGACGGCAGGGGTGGCGTCGGTGTTGAAGCTGGCGGCGATCTCGGCTCGCTCGCAGCCGTGGCGCACTACGGCGCTGTCGGCGCGGTCGCCCAGGGTTAGGCCCAGGGCGTCGAGCAGGATCGATTTGCCGGCGCCGGTCTCGCCGCTCAGCACGCTCATGCCCTGTTGCAGGTCGAGTTCGAGCGACTCGACCAGGGCGAAATTACGGATCTGCAGGTGGGTCAGCATCGGGCGTTTCGTTAGCCCCAGTTGAGCTTTTCGCGCAGGATATGGAAGTGGTCGTGATCCACCGGATGGATCAACTTTACCGGGTGCTCCTTCTTGCGGATCTGCACCCGGTCACCGGCGACCACGCCGAGATTGATCTGGCCATCGCAACTGACCTGTGCATTCATCTGCCGCTTGCCCTTAATGACGATCTCCACCACCGTGTCGGCATCGACCACAATGGGTCGGTTGCTCATGGTGTGGGGGCAAATGGGGACCAGCACCACGGCGTTGAGGCAGGGCTGCATTAGCGGACCGCCTCCGGAGAGGGCATAGGCGGTAGAGCCGGTGGGGGTGGAGACGATGAGGCCGTCGGCGCGCAGGGTGTTGACGAAGGTACCGTTTACATAGGTATCGACCTCGATCATCCGGGCCACGTCCCATTTGTGCACCACCACGTCGTTAAACGCCTCGCTGCGGTTGATCTGCTCGCCATCACGGATCACCCGGCAGTTGAGCAGGAATCGCTCCTCCTCGGTGTACTGGCCGGCGAAGATCTCGTCCAGTTTGCCCTGCATCTCGTCGGGGGAGATATCGGTGAGAAAGCCCAGGTGGCCCATATTGAGGCCAAGCAGGGCGATATCGTGGTGTGCCAGGCTGCGGGCGGCATTAAGGAAGGTGCCGTCGCCGCCGACGATGATCGCCAGGTCGCACTCGCGCCCCAGTTGGTCTCGGGTGCCGATCTCCAGGTCGTGGTCTTTCCACACGTCAGCGGTGGCCTCATCCAGCAGGATGGAGACATCACGCGCCCTCAGGTAGTCGGTAAGCGCATGCAGGGTCTCGCTGACGCTACTGTCGGCGTATTTGCCGATAATGCCGATTTTGTTGAAATTCTCAGCCATATTTCCCCCGAAAAAACTCCCTGAAAGTTAGCACGTAAGGCCGTACCAGGCCAAGCGCCTAAACGATACCGGTGGCCGCTTGACACACTTCCTGTTAACTGGATAATCCCATTAGCACTCGGCGAGAGTGAGTGCTAATAACGGTGAAATGACGGTGAACGATGTCCGGCAATGAGCTTACAGATCGCGCCCAGCTACTGCTGAAGAACCTGGTAGAGCGTTACATACGTGACGGTCAGCCGGTCGGCTCGCGCACGCTTTCCCGTGACGAACAGGTGGCGCTGAGCCCGGCCACAGTACGCAATGTGATGGCGGACCTGGAGGAGCTGGGGCTGATCCACTCGCCTCATACCTCGGCTGGACGCGTGCCGACCATTAAGGGTTATCGACTCTTCGTCGACAACCTGCTGACGGTCAAGCCGCTCAACCGCGGTACCCTGAACACCATCAAGCAGCGTATCGACGGCAGTGTGGACAAGGCCCAGCTTCTGAGTAGCGCCTCGCGCCAGCTCTCCGAGATCACCGCCATGGCCGGGGTAGTGATGCTGCCCAGGCAGGAGCTGGCAGCGCTGCGGCAGGTGGAGTTCCTGCCGCTCTCCAACCGCCAGGTGCTGGTGATCCTGGTGCTGAATGAGCGTGAGGTGCAGAACCGCATCATCACCACCTCGCGCGACTACAGTCCGGCGGAGCTGCAGCAGATCGCCAACTATCTGACCCAGCTCTGCGGCGGTCAGGACCTGCGCCAGGCGCGCCAGCGCCTGCTGCGTGAGATGGATGAGGCGCGTGACACCATGAACCAGCTGATGGCCGATGCCATTGAGATGGCGGCGCAGGCCTTTGGCAGCGGGGAGGGCGAGGATGATTTCCTGTTGGAAGGGCAGACCAACCTGATGTCCTACACCGACATGGGTGATATGAATCGCATGCGTCAGCTGTTCGAGGCCTTTAACCAGAAGCGCGACATCCTGCAGCTGCTGGACCAGTCGATGCATGCGAACGGGGTGCAGATCTTCATCGGTGAGGAGTCGGGCTACGACGTCCTCGGTGACTGCAGTGTGGTTTCCGCCCCCTACAGGGTGGACGGCGAGGTAATGGGCGTGCTCGGTGTTATCGGCCCGACCCGTATGGCCTATGACCGGGTCATTCCCGTGGTCGATATGACGGCAAGATTATTGGGTAATTCCCTCAACCTTCTCAAGTAGTTAGAAGGTTTAGTTAAAGTTAATTCAATTCCCGGCTGCGTCGGGATAGCAGTATTGGAGTTGTTATTATGAGTGAAGAAAAGACAAACGCCGAGGCGCTGAGCGAAGAGGCGGCGGCAGCCGAAGAGGCGAGGGCAGAGGCCCAGGCCGAGGCGACCGCAGAGGTGGCCGGCACCAGCGAAGACAGCAGCGAAGACATGGCCCAGCTGCTGGAGGACGCCCGTGCCAAGGCCGATGAGAACTGGAACCAGGTGCTGCGCATGCAGGCCGAGCTGGAGAACACCCGCCGCCGCGCTGCCGCCGATGTGGAAAAGGCGCACAAGTTCGGCCTGGAGAAGTTCGCCGCCGAGCTGCTGCCGGTGATCGACAGCCTGGAGATGGGCCTCGCCGCCGCTGAGGGCAGCGACCACGAGATCGCCGAGAAGCTGCGTGAGGGCACCGAGCTGACCCTGAAGATGTTTGCCGGTGTGCTGGAGAAGTTTGGCGTTAAGGAGGTCAACCCGCTGGGTGAGACCTTCAATCCGGAGCTGCACCAGGCGATGACCATGCAGCCCTCCGATGAGCATGAGCCCAACACCGTTACCGCGGTGATGCAGAAGGGCTATGTGCTGAACGAGCGCCTGATCCGCCCCGCGATGGTAATGGTAAGTAAATAATTCTTGAATTTGTTTGGGCCGCCATTATGTACGGCCTAACGCTAATTTCACCCCCTTGGCCACCCTTGGGGATGCAACAAACTTTATGGAGATAGAACATGGGTAAGATTATCGGTATTGACCTGGGCACCACCAACAGCTGTGTAGCCGTGATGGAGGGCTCCAAGCCCCGCGTCATCGAGAACAGCGAGGGTGACCGTACCACTCCCTCCATCATCGCCTACAGCAAGGACGATGACGAGGTACTGGTAGGCCAGTCGGCCAAGCGCCAGGCGGTAACCAACCCCGAGAACACCCTGTTTGCCATTAAGCGTCTGATCGGTCGTCGCTTTGAAGACGCCGAGGTGCAGAAGGACATCAAGATGGTGCCTTACAACATCGTTAAGGCCGACAATGGCGACGCCTGGGTTGAGGTGAAGGGCAAGAAGATGGCCGCCCCCGAGATCTCTGCCAAGGTGCTGCAGAAGATGAAGAAGACCGCTGAGGAGTACCTTGGTGAAGAGGTGACTGAGGCAGTCATCACCGTTCCGGCCTACTTCAACGACTCCCAGCGCCAGGCCACCAAGGACGCGGGCAAGATCGCCGGCCTCGATGTCAAGCGTATTATTAACGAGCCGACCGCTGCGGCCCTCGCCTTCGGTATGGACAAGCAGACCGGCGACCGCAAGATTGCCGTCTACGACCTGGGTGGCGGTACCTTCGATATCTCCATCATCGAGATTAACGAAATCGACGGCGAGCACCAGTTCGAGGTGCTCTCCACCAACGGTGACACCTTCCTCGGTGGCGAGGACTTCGACCTGCGCCTGATCGAGTATCTGGCCGAGGAGTTCAAGAAGGAGCAGGGCGTCGATCTGCACAACGACCCGCTGGCGCTGCAGCGCCTGAAAGAGGCGGCGGAGAAGGCGAAGATCGAGCTCTCCTCCAGCCAGCAGACCGAGGTCAACCTGCCCTACATCACCGCCGACGCCTCCGGTCCCAAGCACCTCAACATCAAGATCACCCGCTCCAAGCTGGAGTCGCTGGTCGAGGAGCTGGTCACCCGCACCATCGAGCCCTGCAAGATGGCCCTGAGCGACGCCGGTGTCTCCGCCTCCGAGATCGACGACGTCATCCTGGTTGGTGGCCAGACCCGTATGCCCAAGGTGCAGGAGACGGTGCAGAACTTCTTTGGCAAGGAGCCGCGCAAGGACGTTAACCCCGACGAGGCGGTTGCCGTGGGCGCCTCCATCCAGGGTGGTGTACTGGGCGGTGATGTAAAAGACGTACTGCTGCTCGACGTTACCCCGCTGTCACTGGGTATCGAGACCATGGGTGGCGTGATGACCAAGCTCATCGACAAGAACACCACCATCCCGACCAAGGCGAGCCAGATCTTCTCCACCGCCGACGACAACCAGACCGCGGTCACCGTGCACGTACTGCAGGGTGAGCGCGAGCAGGCCGGTGCCAATAAGTCCCTGGGCCGTTTCGACCTGACCGACATCCCGCCGGCGCCGCGCGGTGTGCCGCAAATCGAGGTTAGCTTCGACATCGACGCCAACGGTATCCTCAACGTCTCCGCCAAGGACAAGGGCACCGGTAAAGAGCAGAACATCGTGATCAAGGCCTCTTCCGGTCTGAGCGATGAAGAGATCGATAAGATGGTGCAGGACGCCGAGGCCCACAAGGCCGAGGACGCCAAGTTCCATGAATTGGTCACTGCACGTAACACCGCCGACAGCATGATCCACGCCACCCGCAAGGGGCTGGAAGAGGTGGGCGACAAGATCGACGACGCCGAGAAGCAGAAGATCGAGTCTGCTATCAAGGATCTGGAAGAGGCGATGAAGGGCGACGACAAGGATGAGATCGAGGCCAAGACCAAGGCCCTCACCGACGCCTCCGGTAAGATGGCCGAGAAGCTTTACGCCGAGCAGGGCGGTGACGCCGGTGCGGCGGGTGCGGCGGGTGCGGCCGGTGCCGGTGCGGGTGCCGAACAGGCCTCTGGCGGCAACGCCGACGATGATGTGGTCGATGCCGAGTTTGAAGAGGTCGACGACAAGAAGTAAGGTCTACGCACCTTCAATTAACAACAGGCGGACCATCCGCCTGTTGTTGTTTCAGACTGTTTCGTTTACGAAGCGGTTATTAGCAACAAGGGCAAGACGGATACGATGTCGAAACGCGACTTTTACGAAGTATTAGGTGTACAGAAGAACGCCACCGAGGCCGAGATCAAGAAGGCCTTCAAACGCCTGGCGATGAAGTACCACCCCGACCGTAACCCGGACGATAAGTCGGCGGAGGATAAGTTCAAGGAGGCCAAGGAGGCCTACGATGTGCTCTCCGACACGCAGAAGCGTGCCGCCTACGATCAGTTCGGTCACGCCGGTGTTGAGGGTGGCATGGGCGGCGGGCCTGGTGGCGGCTTCGGCGGCGGCGCCAACTTCTCCGATATCTTCGGCGATGTCTTTGGTGACATCTTCGGCGGCGGTGGCGGTCGTGGCGGCGGCGGTCAGCGCGTCTATCGTGGTGCCGACCTTCGCTACAATCTGGAGCTAAACTTGGAAGAGGCGGTCAATGGTACCTCGGTGAAGATCCGCGTGCCGACCCTGATCGCCTGCGAGGAGTGTGGCGGCAGCGGCGCCAAGAAGGGGACCACGCCCACCACCTGTCCCACCTGTCATGGCCAGGGCCAGGTACGTATGCAGCAGGGCTTCTTCTCGCTGCAGCAGACCTGTCCGCGTTGCCACGGCAACGGCAAGATCATCACCGATCCCTGCAATAGCTGTCACGGCGAAGGCCGCATCGAGAAGCAGAAGACCCTCTCGGTGAAGGTACCTGCCGGCGTCGATAACGGCGACCGCATTCGCCTCAGCGGCGAGGGCGAGGCGGGGGAGAACGGCGGCCCAGCCGGTGACCTCTACGTGCAGATCAGCGTACGTGAGCACTCCATCTTCAAACGTGATGGCAGCGACCTGTTCTGCGAGGTGCCGATCAGCATGGCCACCGCGGCGCTGGGCGGTGAGCTCGACGTGCCCACCCTTAACGGTCGGGTCAAACTCAAGGTGCCGGCTGAGAGCCAGACGGGCAAGCTGTTCCGCCTGCGTGGCAAGGGGGTTAAATCGGTACGTGGCAGCCAGGTCGGTGACCTGCTGTGCCGCATTATCGTCGAGACCCCGGTCAACCTGAGTGACAAGCAGAAGGGCATGTTGCGCGAGTTTGAGAACAGTATGAAGGGCAATAACAGCAAGCACAGTCCCGCCCACAGCGGCTGGATGGACAAGGTTAAAAGCTTCTTCGAAGACATGAAGTTCTGAGCCGCTGGAGGCGAAGCATGAACGATAATAACGAAGACAAAATCAGCAAGTCGCGCCGCCGCCTGTTGGGCGGCATGCTGGCGGCTGCCGGTGTCATGGCTGCTGGTGTGGCACACGCGGCGCAAGAAGAGGATGAGGAGCTGCGTTTCCCCGGCGACGAGCCTGAGCACAAGGTGGTATACCAGTTCAACAAGGCCGAGCTGGGTTACCAGGACCATGTGATCTTCTCCGTCGGCGAAATGATCCGTAAGTACGGTGACAACGTGAAGGTCGTCGTGGTCGCCTTCGCCGAGGGTATCCATATCCTTGGCAAGAATCCGGGTCGCGAGGTCAAGGATGAGATCCGCCAGCGCATCTCCTCGCTGTCGCAGTACGGCGTGGAGTTTGTCGCCTGCGGCAATACCATGAAGGGTATTGGCTGGACCGAAGAGGACCTGGTGCCTTTCGCCAGGCGCGTTGAGGTAGGCGGCGCCCACCTGATGGAGCTGCAGGAGCAGGGCTACTCCTACATTAGCTGGTAATGAATTCAATACTGAATATTTGAGGATTTAATCGTGAGAATTGCAATCACCGGTGCAGCCGGACGTATGGGAAGAAACCTTATCGAGGCCACCCACCAGGCCGAGGGGGTCTCCCTTGGCGCCGCCATCGTCAGGCCGGGCTCATCGCTGGTTGGAGCGGATGCCGGTGAGATGGCCGGGGTCGGGCCGTTGGGTGTGCAGATTGTCGACTCACTGGAGGCGGCCTGTGACCACTTCGACGTCCTGATCGACTTCACCCTGCCCGAGGTCACAGAGGAGAACCTCGCCTTCTGCCGTGCCAACAACAAGAAGATCGTTATCGGTACCACCGGTCTGAGCGATCAGCAGAAGGCGCAGCTCGACGATGCGGCCAACGACATCGCTGTGGTCTTCGCCCCCAATATGAGTGTCGGTGTTAACCTCAGCCTGAAGCTGTTGCAGATGGCGGCGAAGGTGCTGGGCGACGAGGTGGACATCGAGGTAATCGAGGCGCACCACCGTCACAAGATCGATGCACCCTCCGGTACCGCGCTGGCGATGGGCGAGGCGGTGGCCGAGACCCTGGGGCGAGACCTCAAGGAGTGTGCCGTCTATGGCCGTGAGGGACGTACCGGTGAGCGAGATCGCAACACTATCGGTTTCGAGACCATTCGCGCCGGCGACATCGTCGGCGAACACACCGTGATGTTTGCCGGTATCGGCGAGCGCATCGAGATCACCCACAAGGCCTCCAGCCGCATGACCTTTGCCAAGGGGGCGGTACGCGCCGCCGCCTGGCTGGCCGGGGTGGAGAAGGGGATGTTCGATATGCAGGATGTGCTTGGGCTGAAGGATTAAGCGGAACTATAAGCTCAATTGCAAAGGGGCCGTAACGGCCCCTTTTTCATTGTGTAGCCTTAACCGAGTGGGTCGTCGGCGAAGGTATCCTGAATATGAGTGACTTGCTGCTGATTGCGAAACAGGGCTTCCACACACCTTTTATCCAGCCGCCCCTGACTGGCCATATTATCCAGTTCGGCAAAGGCCTCATCATTGCTCCACGCCTTTTTGTAGGGTCGCTCACTGGTGAGGGCATCGAAGATGTCCGCTACCGATATGATGCGTGCCTCCAATGGCACCTCATCCCCCTTCAGGCCGCGGGGGTAACCCGAACCGTCCAGACACTCGTGGTGCGATTCGATAATATTCAACAGTAGCTCCATGTGTTTAATGCCATGCAGGTCGAAGTTACTGAGCATGCGCTCCATGATCTCCCGCCCCTTGGGGGCATGCAGCTTCATCTGCGCGAACTCTTCTTCATCGAGCCGGCCTGGTTTTAACAGAATGGTGTCCGGCACCGCTATCTTGCCGATGTCGTGCAGGGGGGCAAAGCGGTAGATGTATTCGACATACTCGTCGTCGAGCTCAAATTGTGGTCCCAGCTCCTTGGCAATAATCCGGGCATAGCGTGACATTCGCTCCAGATGTGCACCGGTCTCCGGGTCACGGTGGTGACTGATATCGAGAGCAGTGGCTACCGAACCGAACAACACCTTGGTCAGGCCCAGCTCTTTTAAGGTCAGCATACCGATGAGGTGGATAAACGGTGCCAGGGCCGCACAAGTGGGCTCGAGAAAGGCATCGTGCTGATAGGAGTTGAGGAAGATAAAGCCGTTGAACTTGCCGTCATCGAAGATGGGGGTGGTATGGCTGGAGCCGTAACCGCTGTTGGCGATGCGTTTCGTGTGCTCCTTGTTGACGTCCCTGAGCACATTCAGGTCATTCAAAATGCGAGGCTGGCCACTTTCGATGATGGCCTGTAGTGATGGCGAGTCACCTAGCCGGCTCTGGTAGAAGGCGATGGATTTCACGCCGTCGCAGCTGGAGGCAAAAGTTTTTAGCAGGTCGCGCTCCTCTTCATAGAGTGCGATGGCGATGCGATCGACTTGCGGATGGTGTTGCCTGACCTCGTCGTGAATCAACTTCAGTTTTTCCGAGATCGGGATATTGCAGTTGACCGCTGAGAGTTTATCTTCGTATGGATTCATAATGCCTCGATACTTGGATATGCACGTTCGAGTATATGCCCATACGTTCTGTGAGGATAGAGCGTGTGCTCTTTTTATTGAGGAGACCAAACCACATGGGATTTCCCAATAAAGTTAGGCACTTATGTTCACGTTACTACAACGGTGGTGTATCATACGCGGCTTTGTTGCACCACCTGATCAGGTTACCGAACGATGCTGGAAATCAACCTTATTGTTAACAAAATCAAGGATATGCAAGGGCGCGTGGATGCCCTGAGGGGGTATCTTTGACTATGAGGCCAAGAGCGAACGCCTGACCGAGGTCTCACGAGAGCTGGAGGATCCGGCGATTTGGGACAAGCCGGAGTATGCCCAGGAACTGGGGCGCGAGCGCTCGGCGCTGGAGAAGGTGGTATCCACCATCGATGATCTCAATGCCGGACTTGGCGATGCCCAGGACCTGCTGGAGATGGCTGCCGAGGAGGACGACGAGGAGACCGTCGCCGCGGTGGAGTCGGACCTCGACGAGTTTGAAAAACGGCTGGAGGAGCTGGAGTTTCGCCGTATGTTCTCCGGCGAGATGGATCCCAACAACGCCTTCCTCGACATCCAGGCCGGTTCCGGCGGCACCGAGGCGCAGGACTGGGCGGAGATGCTGCTGCGCATGTACCTGCGCTGGGGCGAGGCGCATGGCTTTAAGACCGAGCTGATGGAGGCCTCCGCCGGCGACGTGGCCGGGATCAAGTCCGCCACCATTCGCTTCGAAGGCGAGTACGCCTTCGGCTGGCTGCGCACTGAGACCGGCGTGCACCGACTGGTGCGCAAGTCGCCCTTCGACTCCGGTGGACGCCGCCACACCTCCTTTACCTCGGTCTTCGTCTCGCCGGAGATCGATGACTCGGTGGAGATCGACATCAATCCCGCCGATGTGCGTACCGATACCTACCGCGCCTCCGGAGCCGGTGGTCAGCACGTCAACAAGACCGACTCGGCGATCCGACTGACCCACATGCCCACCGGCATTGTGGTGCAGTGCCAGAACGATCGCTCCCAGCACAAGAACCGTGACCAGGCGTGGAAACAGCTGAAGGCGAAACTCTACGAGCTGGAGATCCAGAAGCGTAACGAGAGTGCCCAGGCGCTGGAGGACACCAAGGCCGACATCGGTTGGGGTAGCCAGATCCGCTCCTATGTGCTCGATGCGTCGCGCATTAAGGACCTGCGTACCGGGATCGAGACCGGCAACACCCAGGCGGTGTTGGACGGTGATTTGGACAAATTTATTGAGGCCAGCCTGAAGAGCGGCCTGTAACAGACGAGAAGATTGAAGATGAGCGAAGAGAATCAAGTCGAAGCCCAGGACGAGAACAAGTTGATCGCCGAGCGTCGCGCCAAGCTGGCGGCGATTCGCGAGAATGGCGTCGCCTTCCCCAACGACTTCCGCCGTAACGTAGTCGCCGGTGAGCTGCATGCCAAGTATGGCGAGATGGAGAAGGAGCAGGTCGACGGCGAGGGGCTGCGTGTCAGTGTCGCCGGTCGCATGATGGGCCAGCGCATCATGGGCAAGGCCTCTTTCGCCCAGCTCAAGGACATGTCGGGCACCATCCAGGTCTATGTACAGAAGGCGATGGTGGGCGATGAGGTCTATGACAGCTTCAAGACCTGGGATATCGGCGACATCGTCGGTGCCGAGGGGGTGCTGTTCAAGACCAACAAGGGCGAGCTGTCGGTCAAGGTCGACACCATCCGCCTGCTTACCAAGTCACTGCGACCGCTGCCGGAGAAGTTCCACGGCCTCTCCGACCAGGAGACCAAGTACCGTCAGCGCTACATCGACCTCATCGTCAACGACGTGACTCGTGACACCTTCAAAATGCGTTCGGCCATCGTCCACTACATCCGCGAATTCATGGTGGCGCGCGACTACCTCGAAGTCGAAACCCCGATGATGCAGGCGATCCCGGGTGGCGCCACCGCACGTCCCTTTACCACCTTCCACAACGCCCTCGATATGGAGCTGTTCCTGCGCATCGCACCGGAGCTCTACCTCAAGCGCCTGGTGGTGGGCGGTTTCGAGCGCGTATTCGAGATTAACCGCAACTTCCGTAACGAAGGTTTGTCGACCCGTCACAACCCCGAGTTCACCATGATCGAGTTCTATCAGGCCTACGCCGACTATAAAGACCTGATGGATCTGACCGAGGCGATGCTGCGCGGCCTGGCCGAAACGGTACTGGGCACCACCACCATCAAGTACCAGGGCGACGAGTACGACTTCGGCAAGCCCTTTACCCGTATGAGCGTGAAGGAGTCGATCCTCCACTACAATGCCGACATCACCGAGGCCGAGCTGGATGACCTGGAGCAGGCGCGTGCCGTCGCCGAGCGCCTGGAGATCCCGCTGAAGGAGTCCTACGGCCTGGGCAAGGTGCAGATCGAGATCTTCGAGAAGACCGTCGAACACCGCCTGATGGACCCTACCTTTATCACTGCCTATCCCACCGAGGTATCGCCGCTGGCACGACGCAACGACGACGACCACTTCGTCACCGACCGCTTCGAGTTCTTCGTCGGCGGCCGCGAGCTGGCCAACGGCTTCTCCGAGCTGAACGACGCCGAAGACCAGGCCGAGCGCTTCCGCAAGCAGGTCGAGGAGAAGGACGCCGGTGACGAGGAGGCGATGCACTTCGACGCCGATTACATCGTCGCCCTAGAGCACGGCCTGCCGCCGACCGCGGGGGAGGGGATCGGCATCGACCGCCTGGTAATGCTGTTCACCGATGCGCCGTCGATCCGCGACGTGCTGCTGTTCCCGCACATGCGCCCACAGGCTTAATGATAATGATGATGAAGCGCCTGTTTTTATTGCCGCTGTTCGCCCTGCTGCTGGGCGCTTGTTCCGAGGAGCTGCCCTATACCAACGTCGACAACGACGGCCTGCTGCAGCTGATGCAGCAGGGGGTACCGCTCTACGATATCCGTCGAGCAGAGGAGTGGCGTCAAACCGGTATCATCGAGGGTAGTCGTCGTCTCACCTTTATCGATGGTCAGGGCAGGGTGATGCCGGGCTTTCTGGAAAAGTTCACTCGCGCCATCGGCAAAAATGACCCGGTATTGTTGATCTGCCGTACCGGAAACCGTACCAGTGCCCTGGCTCGACACCTGGTGGAGAAGATGGGCTATACCAAGGTGTATAACGTGCGCAATGGTATTACCCGCTGGATAAGCGAGAATCGACCACTCGTGCGACGCTAAGCATCGCGCCTGCAAACGAAAAAGGCCCGCTAATGCGGGCCTTTTCTTTGTGCGCTCGAAAGGAGTTAGCTGTTCAATAGACGCTGCGTCTCCTTAATATCCTCTGCGGTCTCTTCCATATCCACCACGTTGACGTCGTGGTTAAGGCCGAGCTTGCTGAAGGCCGGGACGTTGCTCCAGTCTTTATCACGCAATGGATGTTGCTCGTTGATATGTGACTGCAGGTTGGCGACGATAACCACATCGACCAGGTCTACTTGCTCAGAATCGCGGTAGATCTCCTCGTGTTGCGCCGCCACCTTCACCAGTTCGGGCGGGAAGTTCCACGCCTGCAGGATCGCCTCGCCAATTCGGGTGTGCAACTTGTCGATAATATGGTTCAGCTCGGCCTCGTCCTCCAGCAACTGTGGATACGCCTCGGCCTTGGTGAGGATCGGCAGGGCGCCGATCTCATGCACCAGCCCGGCAAGCATCGCCTGCTCGGGGGGGAGCTGGGTGTAGACCCCCGCCAGGGCGTGGCTGATGGCCGCCACTCCAGTGCTGTGCTCCCAGATCGCACGCAGCTTGCGATCGGTGACATCGGAGGTGGCCTGGAACATCTGCTCCATCACCATGGAGATCGCCATGTCGCGGATCAGTTTCATGCCGAGGCGGTTGACTGCCATCTCCAGACTATCTATCAGCTGAGTGGCCCGCATCAGCGGGCTGTTTGCCACCTGGATGAGGCGGGCGCTGAGCGCTGCATCGGTGGCGATGACTGCGGTGATCCTGTCGAGGGTTGCGTCGTCATCATCGACCGCATCGCGTACCTTGAGGGCGACCTCGGGCAGGGTAGGGAGTACCAGGCGGTTATTCTCCAGGTCGCTGAGCAGCTCCTGCAGGAACTGTGTTGCCAACTCCGATGCCATCTTATTATTCCTTATTCGTTCGGCTTAATCGTTATCTTCGTAGGCGTAGGGGAGCTCGAGCACCTCGAGTTGCGGGCCGTTCTCGTCCACCAGCAGCAGTGGCCCCTGTTCGGCGCTACTGATCTCGCTGACCACCAGCAGCTCGCTGCCACCCTCGGGAGAGGGGCAGGCCCGCACCACCTTGCCGGCACCTTGACCGCTTTGCGAGGCGGCGGAGTAGAGCTCGGTGCCGGCCTGCGGTGCAGGTATGGCGTCGCTATGCGCCCGGTACATGCGGCGCTTGAGTTTGCCCAGGTACTGCATGCGCGCCACCACCTCCTGTCCGGGGTAGCACCCCTTCTTGAAGCTGACGCCGTTGACCCGCTGCAGGTTGACCATCTGCGGCACGAAGGCCTCTACCGTCGCCACCTCCACAATGGGGATGCCGGCACGGATCTCCAGCAGTTCCCAGGCGTCGGCGCCAGCGGGTGTCGCGTCAGCGGCTAGTGTGTCCCACAGCGTGGCGAGCCGCTCGCTCGGGGCGAAACAGATAAAGCGCGGATTGGAGCCGGGACGGCGCAGCAGCGTGACATCGTCAACGGTCAGACTCTGCTCAGGCTCCGCAGGGCAAGCGCCCAGCGCCTTCTGCAGCAAGGCCTCGGCCTGCGGGCCGCAGAGCGCAAAGGCGGGGATGCTGTTGCTGACGTCCTCAAGCTTCACATCAGAGCGCATCACAAACATGGTCAAGCGCTTCTGTACCGGCTCCCGTACTGCACGGGGCAGCTGCAGGTAGAAGTCATCGTCGCGCTTAAACAGGGTGTAGAGCGCCAACATGCGACCCTTGGGGGTACAGTAGCTGCCGAGCTGGTGGTGCTCGTTATCGACCGAACGCACGTCATTACTGGTCTGCCCCTGCAGGAAGTCGGCAGTATCGGCGCCACTGGCCTTAATCAGGCCGAGGTGGGTGAGGGGGATCATTACGTCGCCGCTGACCGCGGCCTTCAGCTCGTCGGCGGCACTACCGAAATCGGCCACACGGCCATCGACGATATTTGCCCCCTGTTGCTGCAGGTGTTCGAGCCAGCTGTTCTGTTCGTTGTCCATCGGTTATTCCCACTAAATCAGTGTGCTAAGCATAGCGAAATATGGATGCCGTGGTAAGGTTAATTCAACCATAGGAGAAAAGGAGCTTTTCCGTGCAATCACCGAGATATGGTACGCCGCTGAGGATTCGGGTTGGGCACTCAGTGCGACTGCGGGCGGTGTTTATTCTTTTTCTCTCCCTCTGCGTTGTCTCGTTGCTGCTGGCGCAGGTGCCGCCGTGGCTAAAGGTGGCTGTGTTTGTCGTGTTGATCGTGGTGGGCTTGAAGAGCTGGCGTGAACGGCCGGAATTGGGCGGCGAGGCGTGTGAGTTGGTGTTGCGGGGGAATGGTGGGTGGCTGTGTGGTGACGAGAAGTTGGAGCTGTTGGGGGAGAGTGTGGTGAGTTATCCAATTGCTGTCCTGATGTTTTCCGGTGATAAGGGGAAAAGGGCGTTTGTTTTGTGGCGGCGGGAGGTTGATGGGGGTGTTTGGCGGAGGTTGGGGGTTTATTTGGAGTTGTATGGGGACAAGGATTAATCGTACCACCATGCTTGTGTTTGCATAAATGTACAAAATTGTGACTTATAATACTCAGTCATAATCCCTTGAGCATTGAGTGCATCTCTCCTTAAAACATAACCTTCAATTATTTTTAGTGAATTAGGAACCGTAATCCACTCATACTCTTTATCTGTGCCTGACACTATTTGCTGAATTCTTGCGATCGATTGTTCTGCGCGTTCTTTTGTAAAGTATGATTCGGGTATGCGTACGTCTGGTTCAACTTTCTCATTAATCGGGCACAAATTATCTGCCATTACCTGTGAAGTAATAATGGTAGAGATGAAAAAGAATATCGCTCTCACTATTAATTCCTTGTGTGAATAACTAGATTGCGTCATCAGAGTTAATGTATAGAGTTTGAAGCTAGTATCAGTTGTCCTTACACTCCAACCGATCTCAAATAATTCCCCGGCACCAAAACAGTATTCCTAGCCAGCTTCTCATCGACGGCAGGATAGTCCAACGTATAGTGCAACCCCCGACTCTCCTTCCTTTCCATCGCTGAGCGAATAATCAGATCAGCTACCACTACCAGGTTACGCAGCTCCAGCAGGTCGTTGGTGACACGGAAGTTGCCGTAATACTCTTCGATTTCATTGGCCAGCAGGTCGACGCGGCGCTTGGCGCGCTGCAGCCGTTTGTTGGTGCGCACGATGCCGACGTAGTCCCACATGAAGTGGCGCAGCTCTTCCCAGTTGTGCGAGACGACGACTTCTTCGTCGGAGTCGGTGACGCGGCTTTCGTCCCAGGCGGGTAGCGTCTCGGGCATCTCCACCTCGTCGAGGTGGACGGCGATCGCCTTGGCCGCGGAGTGACCGAAGACCAGGCACTCGAGCAGGGAGTTGCTGGCCATGCGGTTGGCGCCGTGCATGCCGGTAAAGGTGACCTCGCCGATGGCGTAGAGGCCGGGCAGGTCGGTCTGGCCGTGGATATCGGTCATCACGCCGCCGCAGGTGTAGTGGGCGGCGGGGACCACCGGGATCGGTTCCCTGGTGATGTCGATCCCCAACTCCATGCAGCGGGCGTAGATGGTAGGGAAGTGCTCGGTGATGAACTCGGCCGGTTGGTGGCTGATGTCGAGGTAGAGGCACTCGGCACCGAGGCGCTTCATCTCATGGTCGATGGCGCGGGCGACGATGTCGCGCGGCGCCAGCTCGGCGCGTTCGTCGAAGCGGTCCATAAAGCGGCTGCCGTCGGGCAGCTTGAGCAGCCCACCCTCACCACGTATCGCCTCGGTCACCAGGAAGGACTTGGCCTTGGGGTGGTAGAGGCAGGTGGGGTGGAACTGGTTGAACTCCATATTGGCGACACGGCAACCGGCGCGCCACGCCATGGCGATACCGTCGCCGGTGGAGAGGTCGGGGTTGCTGGTGTAGAGGTAGGTCTTGCTGGCACCGCCGGTGGCCAGTACCACGAAGCGGGCACGGTAGACCTCGACGTGATCGGTGTCGCGGTTGAAGACGTAGGCCCCCAGCACCCGGTTGTCACCATCGCCCAGCTTGGCGCTGGTGATCAGGTCGATGGCGAGGCGGTGCTGATGCAGGGTGATATTGGGGTTGGCCTCAGCCTGCTGCAACAGGCTGCTCTCTACCGCCTTGCCGGTAGCGTCGGCGGCGTGGATCACGCGGCGGTGGCTATGACCGCCCTCGCGGGTGAGGTGGTAGCTGCCCAGGCCGTCCTCGTGGCGCTCGCGGGTGAACTTCACGCCGTGAGCGATGAGGGAGTGAATCGCCTCGGCGGCGTTCTCCGCCACATACTGCACCACGCCGGGATCGCACAGGCCGGCCCCGGCGCGCAGGGTATCTTCCACATGGGAGTCGACCGTATCGTCCTTGTCCAGCACCGCGGCGATGCCGCCCTGGGCATAGAGGGTGCAGCCCTCGTTCATCGCCCCCTTGGCGAGCACGGTGACACGGGCCGTTTCGGCCAGCTGCAGGGCCAGGGTGAGGCCGGCGGCACCGCTGCCGATCACTAGAACATCGCTGCTGTGTTGGGGCTGTTTGTTCACGGGTCTCCCGAGATCCTTCTTTAAAGTGTATTGAAAGCTGGTTAAGCTAAGTGCATGAAAAGGATGGACCTTAGCACTGAACTTCATCCATTCTCGCATAGATTGCAATTAAGGCGAACTCTGGCGTGGAGCTGTTGTCACAGGTGTGTACGACAGAGCCGCCAGGCCAAAACAATAAGGGGTAGGCCCGAATGGGCGAACTGAGTGTCGACCAGGAATTGGTCAGGCGTGTTCAACAAGGTGACAAGAAGGCGTTCGACGTGCTGGTGCTGAAATATCAGCAGCGCATCGTCAAGCTCGTCTCCCGTTATGTGCGGGATCAGGACGAGGCGCTGGACGTGGCACAGGAGGCCTTTATCAAGGCCTACCGCGCGCTACCCAATTTTCGCGGAGAGAGCGCCTTCTACACCTGGCTCTATCGCATCGCCATTAATACGGCGAAGAACTATCTGGTGGCGCTGGGACGCCGCCCGCCGGCCACCGATGTGGATGCCGAGGAGGCGAGCTACGTCGAGGGTGGGGAGCGTCTGAGTGAGAGCGACACCCCGGAGCGGCTGCTGCAGCGCGACGAGGTAGAGCGGGTGATTAAGCAGAGCATCGATGCCCTGCCAGAGGATCTGCGCACAGCGATCACGCTGCGTGAGATGGAGGGACTGAGCTATGAGGAGATTGCGCTCACCATGGGTTGCCCGGTAGGTACGGTGCGTTCGCGCATCTTCCGTGCCCGCGAGGCGATAGAGACCAAACTGAAACCACTGCTTGAATCCAGGGGCTAAGGTGCTGAGACGGCCCCCCCGGATGGAGATGCAATGATGAATAAAGAGAATAGAGAGTGGCTCTCGGCTTTGGCCGACGGCGAACTACAGGGTCGCGAGCTGGAGCGGGCACTCGATGCGCTGCAGCACGACCCCGAACTGCAGGCGAGCTGGCAGCACTACCACCTGATCCGTGACTCTGTCTCCAGCAATCTCGACGAGGCGATGGACTTGCAACTGCACTCGCGGATCTCCGCCGCCATTGCCGATGAACCCACCATTCTCGCCCCGCGGCGCCAGCATCGCCCCTGGCTCAAGCAGGCAGCGGGGCTTGCCATCGCCGCTTCGGTCACCGCAATCGCCATTATCGGCGTGCAGAATATGAATAGCGTTACGCCGCAACCGACTGTCGCGCCGCTGGCCGCGAAGCAGGACTATATCCGCATCGAACCGACCCTGGTCGCCGCCGGGCCGGAGAAGAGCCGGGAGAAGGCCGACGAGGGCAGGGACAACGCGATCACCCCCTACCTGGTCGAGCACAATGAGTTTGCCAACAACCGCGGTATGCAGGGGGTTCTGCCTTATGTGCGTATCGTCGGCCACCGGACAAGTAAATAATATGCAGCGTCGCGCCCTCCACCTCATCACGCTGCTACTGGCCCTCGGCACTGCGCCACTCTTTGCCTCGGAGGAGGCGGCAGAATGGCTGGAGCGGATGTCACGCGCCACCCATGAGCTCAACTACCAGGGTACCTTCGTCTATATGAAGGATCAGACCATTGAGACGATGCGACTGATACACGCCAGCGATGAGCAGGGGGAGCGGGAGCGGCTGGTCTCACTGAGCGGCTCCAGTCGTGAGGTGATCCGTCAAGATGGTCAGGTGACCTGCTACCTGCCGGAAAAGGAGGCGCTGGTCAGCAGCCACCCCTCCAACACCCTCAACTTCCCCATCTCCCTGCCCACCCACTGGGAACAGCTGCGCAATGTCTATGACTTCAAGGTGCAGGGTGAGCAGCGCGTTGCAGGACGTCCCGCCGTGCACGTTACCATCTCCCCGCGCGACACATTGCGCTACGGGCAGAATTACTGGATCGACCGCGAGAGCGGGCTACTGCTGCGCAGCGATATTATCGATGGGACCGGCGAGGTACTGGAGCAGCTGGAGTTCACCTCGCTGCAACTGATGGATAAGGTCGCCGCCGAACTGTTCCAGCCAGAGGCTGGGAGTAAGGCCGTTAAGCGGTCGCAAGAGGAGAGCGAGCCGCATAGCAACCAGGTGCAGAGCCACTGGCAGCTGACCAACCCACCGGCCGGTTTCACCCTCGACCTGCAGCGTCAGCATACCCGTAGCGATAGCGGCGTGGTGATCGACCACCTGATCTATAGTGATGGCCTCACCTCAGTCTCCGTCTTTATCGAACCGCTGAAGAGTGGCACGGTGCTGCACAGCAAGAGCTTGCGTCGCGGCAGCATCAACATCTATAGCCGACAGTCAGCGCAGCAGCGCATTACCGTGCTGGGTGAGGTGCCGCTGGCCACCGTTAAACAGATTGGGGACTCCATTGTCCCGCTGGGTAACTGAGCGTGATAGAAGAGAACGGACTAGTGGTTGATACCGATGGCGACTACGCCTGGGTCGAGACCTCTCGCCGCACCAGCTGCGGCAGTTGTGAGGCCAAGGGCTGTGGCACCGGTGCGTTGAGCCAGGTGCTGGGGCGCAAGAGCCAGCGTATGCGAGTGAAGAACCCCATCAACGCCCGTGCCGGCGAGCAGGTGGTGCTGGGGATTTCAGAGTCGGCCCTGGTGCGTGGCTCGCTGGCGGTCTACCTGGTGCCGCTGCTGGCACTGTTAGGTGGCGGCCTGTTTGGTGAGTTGATGGCCGCACAGCTGGCCATCTCCAGCGAGTCGATGAGTATCCTTTTCGCCCTGGCGGGGCTCGGTGTCAGCCTGTTGTGGCTGCGCCGCTTCAATCGTCATGCGGCGAGCGACAGCAGCTATAGCGCGGTGATACTGCGCCGGGCAGACAGTTCGGTACAACCGATTAATTTCAATTTAAAAAGTTGAGCAGGAGAACCATGAGAGCATTCAGCAAACTCTATGCGGCGGCACTGGTGATGGTGCTGGGTTTTGGTCTGATGGTGCAGGGAGCCCAGGCGCGTACCCTGCCTGAATTCACGCAACTGGTAGAGTCCTACGGGCCGGCGGTGGTGAATATCAGTACCAAGCAGAAGGTAAGCGGCCATCCCCTGCTACCAGAGGGGCTCCAGATGCCCGACCTGCCCAAGGGCGGTCCCTGGGACGAACTGTTTCGCCACTTTTTCGGCGAGGGCCTTAACGGTGGTGAGCCGCAGGAGCACGAGGCACGCTCGCTGGGTTCCGGCTTTATTATCGACAAGGCGGGTTACATCCTTACCAACAACCATGTGGTGGAGGGGGCAGATGAGGTCATTGTCCGCCTCAATGACCGTCGCGAGCTGGTCGCCGAGGTGATCGGCGCAGATGCACGCAGCGATATCGCGCTGCTACGGGTTAAGGCGGACGACCTGCCGGTGGTCAAGCTGGGCAAGAGCCGTGATCTCAAGGTGGCCGAGTGGGTGATGGCGATTGGCTCCCCCTTCGGCTTTGACCACTCAGTCTCTGTCGGTGTGGTCAGCGCCCTGGGCCGCAATCTGCCCAGCGAGAACTACGTCCCCTTCATCCAGACCGACGTGGCGATCAACCCGGGTAACTCTGGTGGCCCGCTGTTCAACCTCGATGGCGAGGTGGTCGGTATCAACTCTCAGATCTACAGCCGTACTGGCGGCTTCATGGGGGTCTCCTTCGCGATTCCCATCGATGTCGCGATGGATGTGGTGGCACAGATCAAGGACCAGGGCTACGTCAGCCGCGGCTGGCTGGGTGTGCTGATTCAGGACGTTACCCGTGAACTGGCCGAGTCCTTCGGCATGAACAAACCTGCCGGCGCGTTGGTAGCAAAGGTGCTGGACGACTCGCCCGCTGCCAAGGCGGGACTGAAGGTGGGTGACGTGATAACCGAGTTTAACGGTGAGACGGTGCAATACTCCTCGGAACTGCCCCCGATGGTGGGCCGCACCCGTGTCGGCAGCGATGCCAAACTGAAGGTGTTGCGCGACGGCAAGATGCGCAGCATTAAGGTGCGCATCGCTGAGCTACCGGCAGAGGACGATATTACAGTGGCTGAGGGGCAACCGCAGAAGGCCCAGGCTGGCCGCCTCGGGCTTGCAGTGACCGCACTCAGTGCCGAGCAGCGCCGAGCCCTGGACCTGCCGCAGGGGGGTGTACTGGTGGAGCAGGTAAAACCTGGGGCAGCGGCCTCAGCCGGGATCCAGAGCGGCGATGTCATCGTCAAGCTCAACTATCGCGACGTGGCTGACGTACAGGGCTTCCGCCAACTGGTGGACGAGCTGCCGGCAGGTCGCTCGGTACCGGTGCTGGTGCTGCGACGCAGTGGCCCCATCTTCCTCGCCCTGCGGGTGCCTCAGGATTGAGTGGGCCGCATCGGCTCAGGCTCTACTACCGCAGCGGTTGCTCCCTCTGCGAGGAGATGCAGGCGGAGCTGATGCCGCTGGCGGCACAGCTCCGCCTGCAGCTTGAACAAATCGACGTCGACAACAGCGCGGAGCTGGTGGAGCGTTACGGCCATAAGGTCCCTGTTCTGACCTCGGGAGAGGGTGAGGAGATCTGCCACTATTTCCTCGACCGTGAGGCGCTGGATAGCCATCTACAGCGCGGGTGAGCACCCCGGCTAATTTTCCTGCGCCCATTTCTCCGGCACCGGAATTCCGGTAGAATTGCTTGGTTTTTGCGGCCCGAATGGCGGGGCGCGTTTTAGTGAGAAAGAACAACATCGTGTCCGAGCTGAGCCATATCCGTAACTTCTCCATCATCGCCCATATCGATCATGGTAAATCGACCATATCTGACCGCTTTATCCAGCACTGTGGCGGCCTCAGCGAGCGTGAGATGGAGGCCCAGGTACTCGACTCGATGGATCTGGAACGCGAGCGCGGCATCACCATCAAGGCGCAAAGCGTCACCCTGCAGTACCAGGCCCGCAACGGCGAGACTTACACCCTTAACTTTATCGACACCCCCGGGCACGTCGACTTCTCCTATGAGGTCTCACGTTCGCTGGCCGCCTGTGAAGGGGCGCTGTTGGTGGTCGACGCCTCCCAGGGGGTTGAGGCGCAGACCGTGGCCAACTGCTACACCGCCATCGACCAGGGGCTGGAGGTGGTGCCGGTGCTCAATAAGATTGACCTTCCCGCCGCCGAGCCGGAGCGGGTAATCGATGAAATAGAGGACATCGTCGGTATCGAGGCGCACGGTGCGGTGCAGGTGAGTGCCAAGTCGGGTATTGGTATCGAAGACCTGCTCGAGGAGCTGGTGGCGAAGATCCCCGCACCCGAAGGGAGCCGCGACAGCGAGCTGAAGGCGCTGATCATCGACTCCTGGTTCGACAACTACCTCGGGGTGGTGTCGCTGGTGCGGGTGATGCAGGGCACGCTGAAGAAAAAGCAGAAGTTCACCGTCATGTCGACCGGGCAGAGTTACCAGGCCGACCGTGTCGGTATCTTCAGTCCCAAGATGCAGGATACCGAGATGCTGCAGGCGGGCGATGTGGGATTCATCATCGCCGCCATCAAGGACATCGATGGCGCACCGGTGGGCGATACCCTGACCCACACCCACAACCCCGCTGCCGAGCCACTACCCGGTTTTGCCCCGGTACAGCCGCGTGTCTTCGCCGGCCTGTTCCCGGTCAGCAGCGACGATTACGAAGACCTGCGCGAGGCGTTGGGTAAGCTGCGCCTGAACGACGCCTCGTTGTTTTACGAGCCGGAGACATCGCAGGCGCTGGGCTTTGGTTTCCGCTGCGGCTTCCTGGGCATGCTGCACATGGAGATCATCCAGGAGCGCCTTGAGCGTGAGTACGACATCGACCTGATTACCACCGCGCCGACGGTGGTCTACGAGGTACTCACCACCAAGGGTGAGACTCTGATGGTCGACAACCCGGCCAAGCTGCCGCCGGTGAATATCATCGACGAGATCCGCGAGCCCATCATCACAGCCAACATTCTGGTACCGCAGGAATATGTCGGAAATGTGATCACGCTCTGCGTAGAGAAACGCGGTGTGCAGAAGAATATGCAGTATATGGGCAACCAGGTCTCACTCAACTACGAGTTGCCGATGAACGAGGTGGTGCTCGACTTCTTCGACCGCCTCAAGTCGGTAAGCCGCGGCTTCGCCTCGCTGGACTACCACTTCAACCGCTTCGAGGCGGCCAACCTCTCCAAGCTCGACATTATGGTGAACGGAGAGGTAGTCGATGCCCTGGCGGTGATCGTGCATAAGGACAACGCCCAGAGCCGTGGCCGTGAGCTGGCGGAGAAGATGAAGGAGCTGATCCCGCGGCAGATGTTCGACGTGGCGATACAGGCGGCGATTGGCACCCATATTATCGCCCGTACCAACGTCAAGGCGCTGCGCAAGAATGTTACCGCCAAATGCTATGGCGGCGACGTGACCCGTAAACGCAAGCTGCTGGAAAAACAGAAGGCGGGTAAGAAGAGGATGAAGCAGGTAGGTTCGGTGGAGATTCCGCAGGAGGCCTTCTTCGCTGTGTTACATGTAGGGAAGGACAGTAAATGAGTTTTGATTTTCCGCTATTACTGGTGCTGATGACCTTCGGTACCGGCATTATCTGGGCGCTGGACGCCGCACTGTTGGCACCGAAGCGACGCCAGAAGGCCGAGGCGCTGCAACAGGGTGGCGAGGCCACCGACGAGATGGTGGAGAAGGCGGGCAGCGAACCGATGCTGGTTGAGCTATCGCGCTCCTTCTTTCCCATCATCCTTATCGTGCTGGTGGTACGCTCCTTTGTCGTCGAGCCCTTCCGCATCCCCTCCGGCTCCATGATGCCGACCTTGCTGGTTGGCGACTTTATCCTGGTGAACAAGTACGCCTACGGCTTGCGTCTGCCGGTGCTCCACACCAAGATTATCGAAAACGGTACGCCGCAGCGCGGTGACGTCGCGGTGTTCCGTTACCCGGAAAACCCGAAGATCGACTTCATTAAACGTATCGTTGGCGTGCCGGGTGACCGTGTTGCGTACCGCAACAAAATTCTCTATATCAATGGCAAGGCGGTACCGTTGCAGTACCAGGACAGCTATGTCGGCATCGGTAGCGGTAGCGTGATGACCGGGGCGCGCCGCCTGCACGAGGAGATCAACGGCAAGGGCCACGATATCCTGGTGATGCCGGGGCGTAACGTCTTCGGCGGTGATTTTGACTACGTAGTGCCGGAGGGGCACTTCTTCGCCATGGGCGATAACCGCGACAATAGCCGTGACAGTCGCGCCTGGGGCTTTCTTCCCGAGGAGAATCTGGTGGGCAAGGCCTTCATGATCTGGATGAATGTGGACTGGCAGCAGGATGGTGTCATCGACTGGGGCCGCCTTGGCAACAGCATTGAATAACAAGTGAACGAGGAGGGTAGGATGAAACTGCAACGCTCGCAACAGGGCTTCACCATGGTGAGCCTGGCATTCTTTTTGGTATTGCTGGGTTTTGCCGTCTTCACGGCCCTCAAACTGCTCCCCGTCTATACGGATGCCTTTGCTGTAAAGGCCTCGGTCGAGAGCCTGGAAACGGAACGAAATGTGGAATACGCCGGGGTACTGGCCGTACGTAACGCACTGCTGAAGCGCCTGGGTGTTAACAATGTCACGGCAGTCGGGGTGGACGATATTTCGGTCACGCGCGAGGACGACACCTACCAGGTAGAGGTGTTCTATGAGGTACGCGTCCCCTATATGTTCAATATCGATCTGGTGCTTACCTTCGAAAACAGTGCAGAGGTCCGCGCACGTTGACCCCACCCCTCGACAGGCTCTGCAATGAACTTGGCTACCACTTCAAGCAAGCTGAGCTGTTGCATCTTGCGCTGAGCCACCGCAGTATCGGCAGCGCCAACAATGAGCGGCTGGAGTTTCTCGGTGATTCCATCCTCAGCTACGTCATCTCGGTGGAGCTTTTTAAACGCTTTCCTGATGTTGATGAAGGGGGACTGAGCCGGCTGCGCTCCTCGCTGGTCAAGGGCGATACCCTGGCGATATTGGCGCGCGACCTTTCACTGGGGGACTACCTGCGCCTAGGTCCGGGAGAGCTGAAGAGCGGCGGTTACCGTCGCAGCTCCATCCTCGCCGACGCCTTCGAGGCGATACTCGGCGCCATCTACCTCGATTCCGATATCGCCACGGTGCAGCAGGTGATACTGCGCCTGTTCGAGCAGCGTCTCGCAGAGACCTCGCCGAAGAGTGCGCTCAAGGACCCCAAGACCCGGCTGCAGGAGTTTCTGCAGTCTCGCCAGCTGTCACTGCCCAGTTACGAGGTGGTGCAGATCACGGGCAAGGCGCACGCCCAGACCTTTAGCGTTAGCTGCCGCATTGAGGGGCTGGAGCAACAGGTTACAGCGGAAGGCAGCAGTCGCCGCAAGGCCGAACAGGCCGCGGCCCAATTAATACTGGATAAACTGGACAGTGAGTAATCAACAAGAGTTTCGTAGCGGCTTCGTCGCCATCGTCGGCCGTCCCAACGTCGGCAAGTCGACCCTGATGAACCACATTCTGGGTCAGAAGATCAGCATTACCTCCAGCAAGCCGCAGACCACACGCCACCGCATCCTCGGTATTAAGACCACGGATAGTGCGCAGGTGATCTACGTCGACACACCCGGTGTGCACCTTAATGCGAAAAAGGCGATGAACCGCTACATGAATCGTGCTGCTACCACCAGTCTGGAGGAAGCAGAGCTGATCCTGTTCCTGGTTGAGGCCACCACCTGGACCGAGGAGGACGATAATGTCCTCAAACGTCTCAAGGCGATCAAGACGCCGGTGGTGCTGGTGGTCAACAAGGTTGACCGCATTAAGGATAAGGAAGAGCTGCTACCGGTGCTGCAGGAGTTATCGGCGAAGATGGAATTCTCATCCGTTATCCCGCTCTCGGCGCTCAAGGGTTCTAACGTAGAAGATCTGGAGAAGCTGGTTCTTGAGCGCCTGCCCGAGGCGGCGCCGATGTTCCCGGAGGAGTACGTCACCGATCGCAGCGAACGATTCCTCGCTGCCGAACTGGTGCGTGAGAAGTTGATGCGCAGCCTGGGTAAGGAGCTACCCTATGCGACCACGGTAGAGATCGAGAGCTTCAAGGAGGAGGAGGGGATGCTGCGCATCCATGCCCTCATCTGGGTTGAACGCAATAGCCAGAAGCGCATCGTCATCGGCAAGGGTGGTGAGAAGCTCAAGGAGGTAGGCAAGCAGGCGCGTATCGATATGCAGAAGCTGTTCGGCAGCAAGGTCTACCTGCAGTTGTGGGTCAAGGTGAAGGAGGGGTGGTCTGATAACGAGCGCATCCTCAGTAGCCTTGGTTACAAGGATGAGTTCTGAGCACCGGGTACAGCTGCAACCCGCCTATCTGATACATCGCAAACCCTTTCGCGATACCAGCCTGTTGCTGGAGCTTTTCACCCCCGAGTATGGCCGTATCGGACTCATCGCCCGAGGTGCCCGTGGGGCGCGCTCCAAACTCAAGGGGGTACTGCAGCCCTATCAGCAGCTACTGGTTAGCTGGAGCGGTCGCGGTGAGCTACCGACCCTCACCTCCGCGGAAACGCAGGGACAGACGGCCTTCCTGCAAGGCGATGCACTGGCCAGTGGCTTCTACCTCAATGAGCTCATCCTGCGCCTGCTTGCACGTCACGACCCCCATCCCCAGCTGTTCGCCGCCTACCAGCAGGCACTGCTACGCCTGATAGCCGCGCAGGACATCGAGTGGGCGCTGCGCCTGTTCGAACGTGACCTGCTGCAGGAGCTCGGTTACGGCCTGTTACTGACCCATGAAGGGCAGAGCGGTGCGGAGGTCGAGCCCGATGGCCGCTACTGTTATTATCACGACTCCGGTCCGCAGCGCCTCTATAGTGATGGCAGCGGACAACTGAGTCTACAGGGTGCGGCACTGCTAGCCCTGGCGGACGGCGAGTGCAACGATGCGCAGCTACGCCGTGAATGCAAATTACTGATGCGTGAGGTGCTGGGGCACTATCTTGGCGCCAAGCCACTTGCCAGCCGCGAGCTGTTTAGGCAGAAGCGCCCACGTTGATTAAGAGGATGAGCTGTTGAGCGACAAAGAGACAATACTGCTGGGGGTCAATATCGACCACGTGGCCACCCTGCGCCAGGCGCGCGGCACCCGCTACCCGGACCCCATCCAGGCCGCTATCGAGGCGGAACAGGCGGGGGCCGACAGCATTACCCTGCACCTGCGTGAGGATCGCCGCCACATTCAGGACCGCGACGTTCACATGCTGAAAGAGATCCTGCAGACCAAGATGAACCTGGAGATGGCAGTCACCGATGAGATGCTCGGAATTGCCGAACAGGTCAAACCAGCCGACTGCTGCCTGGTGCCTGAACGGCGCGAGGAGCTGACTACCGAGGGTGGACTCGATGTAGCGGGGCAGCAGCAGCGCATTGCCGATGCCTGCAAGCGCCTGGCGGATGCGGGAGTACGAGTCTCCCTCTTTATCGATGCCGAGCCTAAACAGATCGAGGCGGCGGTGGCCTGCGGCGCGCCGGTGATCGAGATCCACACCGGCCACTATGCCGATGCCGAGAGTGAGGTACAGCAGGCCGAGGAGTTAGCGCGTATCAAAGAGGGTGTGAGGCTGGCACAGGCCGCGGGCCTGCAGGTCAACGCCGGTCACGGCCTGCATTACCACAATACCCGTGAGATCGCTGAAATTAACGCGGTACGTGAGCTCAATATCGGCCACGCCATCATCGCCCGTGCCGTCTTCGTGGGCCTGCAAAATGCCGTCGCTGAAATGAAGCGCATTATGGTTGAGGCGCGGCGGTGATATTCGGCATCGGTACCGACATCGTCAGCGTCACCCGTATGGCGGAGGCGCTGGAGCGCCACGGCGAGCGGTTTGCCGAGCGCATCCTTGGCGAGTCGGAGCTGAATGACTATCGCCAAAGCAAACGGCCTGCACAGTTCCTGGCCAAGCGTTTTGCCGCCAAGGAGGCCGCCGCCAAGGCCTTTGGCACCGGCTTTCGTAATGGTCTGGCGATGTCGCACATCGTCGTCACTCACGATGAGCTGGGCAAGCCCCTGCTGCGCTTCGACGACGAGGCGCAGCGCTACTGTCACGAGCAAGGGATAGGCGAGAGTTTTATTTCCATCTCGGATGAGAAGGAACACGCCGTCGCCTTCGTAACCCTGTTGAAATCCTGAAGAGAGCCCCCCATGCTGGAATACGTATTTTTTGATGAAACCATTCGCGATAAATTCGTCGCATTTCTCAAGGAGAAAAAGGTCGATTGCCAGGTCAGCGACGACGAGTCCTTTATCGTTGAGATCCCCGATGACCTCGGTGCTGAACTCGATGATGCGATCGACAACCAGTACGAACAGCTGTTGCAGGAGACCGCCGAGCTGATGGAGCAGGGCGAGGACGCACTGGAGAAAAACGTCGCCGGTGTGCAGGTGCAGCTGGCAGACGGTTCCCCCTGCATGGTGCGACTCGATCCGGATCTGGTCGGTCGCATCCTCGGTTGTATCTCCATGGAGGAGTTGCGCGATATGGTGCAGGAGGTGGCGCACTGGGTCGAGTTCAAAGACAACTCGCCGCTCTGCCACACCGTGGATCTGGATAAATAAGTCCCCTGGATAGCCCTTTGGGGTAGTCTTGTGATGCAGGAACAGGAATAGCTGAGTATGAGCAATAAACGTATCACCATCATCGGCAGCGGTTTTGCCGCCCTCACCGCGATACGTGAGATCCGCAAGCGCGACAAACAGTCACAACTGACCGTGATTGCACCGAAGGCGGAGTTTATCTTCCTTCCCAGTCTTATCTGGATCCCCGCCGGCATTCGCAAGGCCGAGGACCTGCGCATATCACTCGACAACTACTTCCGCCGCATGAAGGTGGAGTTCTTTGCCGGCGAGGTGACCGGCCTTAGTGCAGACGGCCGCACCGTCTACACCGTCAACGGCGAAGTGGAGAACGATGCGCTACTCATTGCCTCCGGCGGTCGATTTATCAAGAAACTACCGGGTATCGAGCACGCCATCACCCCGTGTGAGGGTATTCCTGCAGCAGAGCAGATTCGTGACCGCCTCAATGCGATGGATGGCGGTACCATTGCCGTCGGTTTCGGCGGTAATCCCAAGGAGCCGTCGGCGATGCGAGGCGGACCGATGTTCGAGTTCCTCTTTGGTATCGACACCCTGCTGCGTCAGCAAGGGCGGCGCGACAAGTTCAAACTGGTGTTCTTCAATCCGGCGCCGCAGCCGGGCAAGCGGCTCGGTCCCAAGGCGGTAAAGGGGCTGCTCGATACGATGATCAAGCGCGGCATCGATACCCACCTGGGTCACAAGATGAAGGGCTTCGAGGCCAACAAGGTGATCACCGAGGGCGGTGAGTTCGAGGCCGACCTGATACTTTTCATGCCCGGTATGACCGGTAATAAGTGGTTCGACAACAGTGAACTGCCGCGCTCAGAGGGCGGGCTGGTTAAGGCTGACCAGTATTGCCAGGTTGCCGGTGTCGAGAATGTCTATGTGGCGGGAGACTCAGGCAGTTTTCCAGGACCAGAGTGGATGCCCAAGCAGGCCCACATGGCAGACCTGCAGGCCACTGCCGCCGCCGCCAATATCGTGGCCAGCCTCAATGGCGGCTCTGCGACCCATACCTTCAAGATCGAGCTGATGTGTATCGTCGACAGCATCAACAGCGGCATGTTGGTGACCCGTACCGAAAACGGTGGTCGCGTGCTGCCGCCGCTACGCCTCGCCCACTGGGCGAAGCGCTTCTTTGAATGGTGGTATCTGCGCCAGTTACGGTGAACCCGCTTCTATAACCATGCTTGAGACACTGCCTCGGCTAGAGGAGATCAACTTCCCTGCGCTTACGCGAGGGGGAGTAGAGACCCTCCAGGTCAACCTCGGTTACCGCTGCAACCTGCAGTGCAAACACTGTCACGTCAACGCCGGGCCTAGCCGTAGCGAGTCGATGTCACCTGTGCATATCAAGACGATCGTCAAGCTTGCCGAAGCCGGACTCTTTACCACACTCGATCTCACCGGCGGCGCCCCGGAGCTACACCCACAGTTCCGTGAGCTGGTCTCGACGGTACGTGCACTGGGTATCCATGTCATTGACCGCTGTAACCTTGCCGTCCTCGACGAGCCAGAGGGGAAGGGTCTGGCCGAGTTTCTGGCCGAGCACGGTGTCGAGGTCATCGCCTCGCTGCCCTGTTATCTGCAGCAGAACGTCGATGCACAACGTGGCCGCGGCGTCTTTGACAGCAGCATTGCCGCCCTAAAGCAGTTGAATGCCCTCGGTTACGGCTACGATGGCGACAAGGCGCTCAACCTGGTCTTCAATCCTCAGGGGGCGGTATTGCCACCATCACAGCAGCTACTGGAGCAGGACTATAAACAGCGGCTGATGCAGGATCACGGGATAAGGTTTAATCGCCTGTTCAGTATCACCAACATGCCGATAAAACGTTTCGGTAGTACGCTGCTGTCAACAGGAGAGTTCGATGGCTATATGCAGCTGTTGCGCGAGAGCTTCCAGCCGCAGAATATGGAGGCGGTGATGTGCCGCACAGCCATTAGCGTCGATTGGCAGGGGCGGCTCTTTGACTGCGACTTCAATCAAATGCTGGCGTTGCCGATACGCTCCAATGAGGGGCTGGCGTTGACGCTCGAGCAGTTGCCGAAATTATCACTCGTTGGCCACCCCATTGAGGTGCGCGGTCACTGTTACGGTTGCACCGCCGGTCAGGGGAGTAGCTGCGGCGGGGCGCTGTGAGCGTCTCGATAATCATTCCCGCACTCAACGAGGCGAGCTCCCTTGGCCGTCTTCTACCTGCACTTACCGCCCTGCCGAACAGGCCCGAAGTCATCCTTGCCGATGGTGGCAGCAGCGATCAGAGCGTTGCTATCGCACAGCAGGCGGGTGTCACGCTGGTCAGTGCACCACGTGGACGCGCCAGGCAGATGAATGCAGGTGCTGCCATTGCCAACGGCGATACTCTTGTCTTCCTTCATGCCGATACCGTGCTGCCAGATGGTGCGCTCGCGCAGCTTGAGCAGGCGATGGGCGCGGGTGCCCAGTGGGGTCGTTTTAATGTCCGGCTTAGCGGCCGCCACTGGCTGTTTCGCATCATCGAGCGCTTAATAAACCTGCGCTCCTGCCTCACTGGGGTCGCTACCGGAGACCAGGGTATCTTCGTTCGCCGTGAACTGTTCCGGCAGCTTAACGGTTTTGCGGAGCTCCCCCTGATGGAGGATGTGGAGCTGAGCAAGCGGCTAAGGCGTATCGCACGCCCGCGCTGTATCCGCCAGCCGCTTACCACCTCCAGCCGCCGCTGGGAGCACCACGGCATCCTGCGCACCGTGCTGCTGATGTGGCGGCTACGCCTCGAATATTTTCTCGGCGCCTCGCCCGACACCTTGGCGCAACGCTACCGGCGTAGCGATACCAAGGAGGGGAGCTGATGCGCTTCAACGATGCAGCGATCCTGGTAATGGCGCGAGCACCGGTTCCGGGTGAGGCGAAGACCCGGCTGATCCCGGCCCTGGGAGAGGAGGGGGCGGCAAAGTTACACGCCGTGCTGACGGAGCGCCTGCTCATAGAGTTGAGCGAGGCGGACGTGGCGCCGATCACCCTCTGCTGTACCCCTGATTGCTTTCACCCCTTCTTTGAGCAGTGTCGCGAGCAATACGGTACTAGCCTGCAGCGACAGCAAGGCGATGGACTGGGAGAGCGGCTCTATCAGGCACTGAAGAGCAGTCTTGTCAGCCATCGTCGTGCCGTGGTCATCGGTTGCGACATACCGGAGCTGGGGCATAAAGACGTTAAGCAGGCGCTCAATGCACTGGAACAGGGATACGACGCAGCGATTACCCCCGTGGAGGATGGGGGGTACGCCCTGCTGGCGTTAAAAGAGGCGCGATGGGAGCTGTTTGAGGGGGTTGAGTGGGGCGGTGAGTATGTGTTCGAGCAGACAGTTCAGCGTTTTGCTGAGCTTGGCTGGCGTTGGCACGAGTTAACGCCCCGCTGGGACCTGGATCGCCCGGAAGACCTGGGCAGACTTGAGCACTACCTAGCCCAGGTTGATGACGATGATGGCGTTGACGAATAGCAGGGCTGCGAAAACACCGAGCATCCACTTCATCCGCCGCATCCGACCGCTATGTAGCCGTTCGACCTGGCTAATGCTCAGAGCGAGCGCCTCGGCACGGTCCCTGCGGCGGCGGTATTTTGGGTAGCGCTGTGGTTCGATCTTTACGACGTTGTTCATTACCCTATGCCCTCCATTGTCTTCTTAGGGAGTAGATTGTGGTGCCCTGCATGATTGACAAGTGCACTGGGTTAACTTTTTTTAACAGACAATAACCATGATGAATTTATCGAATTTCTCCATCTCTACGCTGCCCCGTATCCTGTTTGGCGAGGGCGAGGCTCTCAAACTTCCCGCGTTGCTGGGGGAGTACGGCAATAAGGCGCTACTGGTGTGCGGTAAGCGTTCCTTCCTCGATTCCGATCACTGGCCTGTGCTACAGCAGGGGCTGCAGCAGGCGGGCATCGACTACCAGATGTTCAGCGTGGCGGGCGAGCCGGCGCCGGCGATAGTGGACGAGGCGGTGGCGCAGCATGCCGCCAGCGGTATCGAGGTGGTAGCGGCGGTGGGCGGTGGCAGTGTGCTGGATGCGGCCAAGGCGATAGCCGCGCTGCTGCCGAACGGCAATTCGGTGATGGACCACCTGGAGGATGTGGGAAGAGGTCTTCCCTATGCGGGGCCGGCACTGCCCTTCATTGCCGTGCCTACTACGGCCGGTACCGGCAGCGAGGCGACCAAGAATGCGGTACTAAGCCAGCATGGCGAGGGGGGCTACAAGAAGTCGTTCCGCCACGACACCATGGTTGCACGTGTCGCCGTGGTCGACCCGCTGCTGCTACAGAACTGCCCCCGTGAACTGATTGCATCGCAAGGGATGGACGCCTTTACCCAGCTGCTGGAGTCCTATGTCTCGCTACGTGCCAACCCCTTTACCGATGCCCTGGCCTGGTCCGGGCTAGAGGCGGTCGCGGGCGGCTTTGTCGCGGCCTATGAGGGGGGAGATGGTGAGGCGGCACGCCAGGGCCGGGCAGCGATGGCCTATGGCGCCCTGCTCTCGGGTATTACCCTGGCACAGGTGGGACTCGGCTCGGTGCACGGCCTGGCGCAACCGCTGGGCTCGCTCTTCCCCGTCCCCCATGGCGTCGCCTGTGGCACCACACTGGCAGCCGCCACGGCGGTCAACCTACGTGCTCTGAGGGAGCGAGAGCCCGCCAGCCCTGCCCTGGAGAAATATGCCCGTGTCGGGCGTCTGATGCTGAATGATGAGAGCCTGGATGACAGGGCCGCTGGCGACGCCCTGGTCGGCGAACTGGAGGCGTGGCGCGATTTGATGGCGATCCCGCCGTTGCACCAATATGGCATTGGCGAGGCCGACATTCCCGCCATCGTCGCCGATTCCCGCGGGAACAGCATGAAGAGTAATCCGGTGTTGCTCACGGACCTGGAGATAGCAGAGATTGTCAGAGTGCGGATCTGATAACGCATTCACAAAATTTTTCAGTAATAGGGCTGCGGTAATTCACCTATAAAGTGAAATGTTTTAGACTGTTCTACACAGATTTCTGAATTGGTTGCAGGATGTCGTGAGAATAAAAATACACGCACTGTTGAGCCGAGTCCTTGGCGACATTAATACCGATTTACGCGGCATTTTCGCGCCCTGGTTCTATTCATCACTGGTACAGCGTCACCGCGCTGAACTGCTGATTGGACGGGTACGCCTTATCGCCGGACTGTTTGCACTGCTGACCCCCATGTGGTGCGTCCTAGACCAGATCTTTTTGGAGCAGAAGGTGGCGTGGATGCTCTGTGCAGGCCGCATTATCGCTGCACTCGCCTTTGCCGTGCTGGCTCTCTCATACCGTAAATCAGACCGCATAATCCACGCCTATATCGCCCTCGGCAGCCTGTTCCTCATCCCAACGCTGTTCTTCCTCTTCGTCGGCATGCAGCTGGGTAATTTTCGTGGTGAGGGGATCGCCCTCAGCCTCATCAGCGGTTACCACCTGCTACCCTTCCTCATCGCCGCGGGCCTGAGCGTGTTTCCCCTTGCCGCCGTTGAGGGGGTGGTGTTCGCCGTTCCTGTCATTGCGGTACAGTGGCTCAGTATCGTGGTGCTGGGTGACGGGGCTGTTTCGGAGCAGCTCGGTATGCTGTGGCTGATCATACTTATTGCCTGTGTCGCCGTCCTCTCCGGCATGATGCAGTTGCATTTTCTCAGCGAGATTGTCACCAAGTCAGCACACGATGCCCTGACCAACGCCTACAACCGTATGACGGGTGAGGAGTTCATGGAGAAATACCTCTCCTTGACGCGCCGTAATAACACCCCGTTTTCCGTCGTCTTCATTGATCTCGATTTTTTTAAGACGATTAACGATAACTTCGGCCACGAGAGTGGTGACCGTATCCTGGAGCAGGTAAGTGACGCCATTAGCGCACAGCTACGCGAGGAGGATGCGCTGATTCGCTGGGGCGGTGAGGAGTTTATTATCGCCCTGCCCATGTCCAACATGAACGATGCGTGTGATATGGTCGCCCGCATCGGCCAACAGGGGCTGGGCAAGCGTCCCGACGGCACACCGCTCACCGCCAGTGTCGGTGCTGCATGTACCCGCAAGGATAAGGTCGATGAGCTGTCAAAGCTGATCCAGCTGGCAGACGAGCGGATGTACCGGGCCAAGGAGGGGGGCAGGAACCGTTTTTGCGATGGTAGCCAGAGTGACCCTTCGCAGATGAAGAGCTTTGTGGTCGTTTAAACAGCGTTAATTGTTGCGGATATAGAAGTGCTGCCACTCCAGCCCTGTGGCGCGTTTTAACGCCGCCATCAGATTGGGACTGGGCACCGCCTCGCTTTCGAAGATTCCCCACACCTTGATGAAGAGTCGACCAAAACCGACGCACTTGCGCCAGCGTAGTGTTGTCAGTAACTGGTGTTCGCCGCATGCCGGACAACTGAATTCATCGTGGGGCGCTTCACTCCAGCTTTCAAGCAGCTCTCGCCAGTTATCGAAACGGTGACCGCACTTGGGGCAGCGCGGAATTTTGATGTTATCGCCGGTAATCGCATGCGGCTTATCGTAGGGCCCCTCGATGTCGATGTGACAATACTGCTCGCCATCCTCTGCGTCCTCACCCGAGTAGATCATCGGTGAGCAGCCCATAAAGGTGATCAACATCATGAACTCCTCGCCGGGGCGGTAGTGCTGTTCGCCGTTGAGCTCAATACCCTCACCGATAAATTGTTCCTCACGTAGTGCGGCGATAAGTAGCCCTTTATCGGAGGGGAGTGCGTCAAAATCCTTGGGGGAGAGGATGAGGAGGTTTTCGGCCATGGTCTGGAGCTAGGTTGAAATAGGGAAAGCTATTGTATCAGAGCGGGTGAGCGTGCCTGGTTATTCCACTAATCTCGCTTTCTACATGCCTTGGGCAGGAGCGAATTGTTAATGGGATCTAGCGCCTGGCATTGAAGGGAAGTGTGGGAATCTGTTTTGCTCAGCAGCAACCGCTTGCCGTCAATCTCCTCTTTCCCCTGTAAGTAGATAGTCGCGTTGTTCATGTCATCAGAGATAACGAGACGCGCAATGCTTTCAGGAGCAGCGACACTCATCACCGTACTGTAGTGCTCTATATCGGTGACTGGCTTGCCGCTTCTTTTGTACTCTTCGACCACCAGCCGGTGGTATTGCAGTGCATAGGAGAGCGCCTTCTCGGTCTGCTCACGCAGCTTATAGTCGCTGTATCCGGTGATACCCAGGTGAAGCGTTAGCACCAGGCCGAGGAGGGGGAGGAGTTTGTAACCGAGGTCCCTGATATTAAGTACGCTTTTAATCAGTGATGAGGGCATAGTCCTTCGTCCACCTGGTTATTTACGGCGCTAAGTGAGCCTGGTGCGAAAGTCATCGTGGAAGTGAGATCGCCGGTGTTGGAATTATCGCTACTCCCCCAGTGCCTGCTCATACTCATGCCCAAAGTGGTGCAGCGAGCTCTGCAGTACCTTTACCGCCCCCTCGGGCAGGTGACAGCGGCCGGAGCCCGGCAGGATGTCGCAGAGGTTGATGAGGGCGTCGAGGTCGGCGCGGCTGCCTTTGCCGGTGTCGATGCGGGTAAGCAGCTGCGCAGCGTAGAAGGTGCCGTTCTTACAGGGCGGGCACTGACCGCAGGAGGAGTGGGCGAAGAAATTGACGTACTCGGCCACGCGCTTGACGATGCCGGTCCCCTCGGAGACGACGATCATCGCACCGGTACCGAGGCTGGAGTCGCGGGCGGCGACGTTCTCATAGTCCAGCGGTACATCCAGGTCCCTGGGCGTGAGGATGGTATTGGAGGGGCCGCCGGTAAAGATCGCCTTGAGCTTCTTATCCAGCAGCATGCCGCCGCCATAGTCGTTGATCAGGGTGGAGAGCGGCGTGCCCATGGGCAGCTCGTAGGCGCCGGGGTAGAGCACATCACCGCTGAGGCAGTAGATCTTGGTGCCCGTTGCTTCACCCAGCCCCAAACCGCGGAACCACTCTGCCCCGTTGCGCAGGATGTGGGAGACGTTGGAGAGGGTCTCCATATTGTTGATCAGGGTCGGCTTACCGAACACACCGTACTCGGCGGGGTAGGGCGGCTTGCCGCGAGGGAAGGGGAACTTCCCCTCCACACTCTCAATGGCGGCGGTCTCCTCACCACCGATGTAGTGGCCTGAGCTGGGGCGCACCACCAGTTCCAGCTGCTTGCCCAGTGCTGCTTCAATTTCATCGAAGTAGTCAGCGTCGCGCCACTGCGCTACCGCCAGCTCCATGGCTGCCAGTGATTCGGTCTGTTCCGGGTTGATGTAGAAGACGATGTGGTTGATGCCGCAGGCCAGGGCAGTGATGCAGGCGCCCTCGATCACCTGGTGTGGTGCCTCAGACAGCAGGATGCGGTCTTTAAAGGTACCGGGTTCATCCTCGTTGCCGTTGCAGATGAGGTATTTATCCTGATCATTCGGCTGTGCGGCAACGAACTGCCATTTTTTGTAGGTAGGAAAGCCGCTACCGCCCAGGCCGCGAAGCCCCGCCGCTTCGATATGCGGAATAATCGCCTCGGGCGACTGCAGTGCCTGCTTCAGGCCCAGGCCGCCGATGGTGGCGTTCCAGGCATCAAGGTCGGCACCGACGCGGCTGTGCTCGTGGAACAGGACTTGGTTAAGTTGGCTCATGGTTAACCCTTCTTGCGCTGGTTGCGGCGCAGCCCTTCGTAGTCGGCGTCGTCATCGAATTTGGCACACTCCGGAAACAGCATCGGCCCCTTCTTCTCCATCGGCATCTGCGAGATGGTCAGTTCGCGACGCAGGCGACTGAGGTGGTCGATGGAGGTGCGCTTGTGGCCCCGGCCGTGACGACGCTCGGCGGCATGTTCACCGGCGCGGCGACCGAAGCTGATGATCTCCAGCAGGGCATTGCCCATGATGCGGTTCTTGCCGTGGATGCCACCGCTGGCCTCGCCCACACAGTAGAGCCCGGAGACCGTGGTCTCGCCGTGCTCGTCGATGGCAACACCACCGTTTTGGTAGTGCAGGGTGGGGTAGATGAGCAGCGGTGAGGTGTGGGGGTCGATGCCCGCCTTCTCGCCCAGATGCAGTAGCTTGGGAAAGCGCTTTTTCAAAATCCCCGGATTGCGCAGCTCCAGTCCGGGGGTATCCAGCCAGACGCCCTGCGCGCCATCCTCGGTATCGATGCCGCGTCCTTCGGCGCACTCCTTGAGGATTGCCGCAGCAACCACGTCACGCGGCTTCAGCTCGTCGACGAAGCGCTCGCCCCTGCCGTTGAGCAGGTAGGTACCGGCGGAGCGCACCCCCTCGGTGATCAGGGTACCGGCGAGGTGGTGCGGATGGGCCAGGCCGGTGGGGTGGTACTGGAAGGAGTCGAGGTCGCGCAGTTTGGCACCCAGGCGGTAGGCCAGCACCAGCCCATCGCCGGTCGCGCCGAAGTGGTTTGAGGTGGGAAAGTCGTTAAGGTGCATGCGCCCGATACCGCCGGTGGCGATAATCACACTCTTGGCAATCACCTGTATGTAACGGCACTCCTTGAGGTTGGAGATGACCGCGCCGGCGCAATGGCCATGCTCGTTGACCATCAGCTCTACCGCCGGGCTGTAGTCCCAGACATCGACGTCGGAGTTCTGTACCGCCTCGCGCAGTACCCGCATCATCTCCAGACCGGTGTAGTCACGGTAGTAGCAGACCCTGTTCGCCGAGGTACCACCGGCACGGCGGGTGAGCAGGTCGCCGAACTCGTCCATGTCGAACTGCATCCCCTGCTGAATTAGCCAGCGAATGACGTCTGGCCCATCCATCACCATCTGCGCCACCAGCTTCTTGTCACCACACTGATGCCCGGCCTTGAGGGTATCGTCGTAGTGCATTTGCGGCGTGTCCTCCTTCTCAATGGAGGCCTGTATGCCACCCTCGGCCATCACCGTGTTGCTGTCGCCCAGGCGCAGCTTGGTGGCGAGTATCACGTTGGCGCCGTTCTCCGCGGCCACCAGCGCGGCGGCACAACCGGCACCGCCGCCGCCGATCACCAGTACGTCAGTCTCTACCACGGTGGCGCCGGCAAGGTCTGCCTCGTCGATACGTGCGTCGGCCTGAACGGCCTCGGCCACCTGGCGGTGGCACTGCTCGCCGCTGTTGGGGCCGACCTTAAGGGTGGTTAGGGTGTCGGCGCGGTGGTCCGGATGGTAGGCGCGTAGCAACGCCTCTTTGTCGTCGTGTTGCTCGCTAAGAGGGCGCTCCGCCTGTACCTGGTAGTCGGCAAGGGCCTGCTCGTAACTGATCGGCTTACTGCTCATTGTCGTTGTCCTCAATGGTCAGCTCGCCCTTGCGGATCTGCTCCAGGCGCTTAATCAGGTTGGAGGGGCGGGAGTGGAAATAGCCGGTGACGCGACGGGCGAACAGCCCCACGTGGTTGGGGGCGATCTCTTCAGCACAGCCGGTCATGCAGATGTTGCACATAATGCACTCGACGAACAGCTCACCGGCCTCGCGAAAGCGTCCCTCATTGGCCAGAGCGACCCCTTTCTCCACCTCAATCCCCTTGGGGCATCCCCTGGTACAGCCACCGCAGTGGCGGCAGTTTGCCGCCTCGGGGAAGATGCGGTGGAACTCTGCCTGTACATCCCAGGAGTTGTTGATCTCAGAGAGCTTGTAGTGGTGGTGGGTGGGGTTGGGGAAGACCAGGAACATCGCCTGCATCCCTTCCTCAACCAGGGTCTGGCAGCCCAGCTCGATATTGACGCCGTCCTGGTCGGTGCGACGCACAAGAACGCGGCAGGAGCCGCAGACTCCCTCCAGACAACCGACCCCCTTGACCCGCGGATATCCCGCGTGCCACAGGGCCTGAATTACCGAGAGCGAGGGCGGGGCCTGGATTGCCTTACCGTCGATGGTGACGTTTACAAGCTGTTGAGAGTCATCACTCATGGCGCTATCGCTACACACCTTATTGCCGTGAAATAGGGTGCTCATTGTAGCGAAATTCCGGGTTGAGTTCTCACCCGAATTTACCGCCATGGAGTCCTTAAAGAGGGTAGGGATATGGCTCGTGCCCCGCTAGCGGGGCACGACGTCTACCTGAACAGGGGGGGCAAAAAAGAGGGGAGCTGTTTTTTCGCCATCAGCTTCTGCTGAATCGCCCATTTCACCGGTGGTATGTTGTTACTGAGTCGTAGCGCGGCCTTACGCAGCAGGGTGGCGGGGAAGCTGTCGTTGGTGAAGAGGCCGACGATGGAGTTGGTGCCGTGGTAAATGGGACGGGTGGTGAGCATGTGCTGGTGCTGATAGCGCTGCAGCAGGGCGCTGCTCCAGAACGGTTTACCCTTGGCATGTGCCTTGGTGATCGCCGAGGCCAGCAGGTCCTGGCCGCTCAGCCCCAGGTTGAAGCCGTGAGCGGTCACCGGGTGCATGCCGACGGCGGCGTCGCCAATAAGGGCGCAACGCTGGCCGTAGAACTTGTTGGCGTGGACCGCCACCAGCGGGTAGGGATAGCGCTTGCCGACCTGTTTCATCCTTCCCAGCTTGCCCTTGAGTCGCTCTTCGATATCGAAGTTGAACTCCGCCTCGCTCATATCGAGGATCTCCTGGGCCTGGTCGGAGTTGACGGTGATGACGATGGAGGAGGTGTTGCCCGGCATCGGCAGTATCGCCAGGGTGCGGCCGTAGTGGAAGCACTCGAAGGCGGTATGGTTGTGGCTTTGCTCGTGTTCCATCCAGCAGACGATGGCGGTGCGGCCGAAATCGTGGGAGTCGGCGGAGATGCCCAGCTGGCGGCGGGTGGCGGAGAAGCGGGTATCGGCGGCGACCAGCAGCGAGGCGTTGATGCTCTGGCCGTCTGCCAGGGTGATGGTGGCACCCTGCTCATCGGTGTGGGCATGGGCGACTTCACACTCATCCATCAGGGTGACGTTATCCAGCGTTTCGAACTCCTCGTAGATCGCCTTGCGAATAAGGTGGTTGGAGATGAGAAAGCCGAGGGCGTCGGTGTCGCCCTTCGGGGTGTTGAAGTCGAGGGTGTAGGGGGAGTTGCCGTCGATCACCTCGGCCCGCTGAATGGGGGAGACCTTGCCGGCCTCCACACGCTGCCAGCTGCCCTGTTGCTGCATCAGCTTGCGCGAGAGGTGGGTGAGGGCGATATCGCGGCCATCTATGGCTGGGTCGGCCAGCTGCTGTGCCGACTGCTTCTCTATCACCACCACCTTAAGGCCGCTGTGGCGCAGCGAGATGGCGAAGCTGAGTCCTGCAGGTCCAGCGCCGATGATCGCGATATCGTATTCCATGTCACCTTCTCTTGTATGAAAAACAGCAGTTTAAGTCTGGCTGATAGTCCCAATTATTGAGCTAGATCATTATTTGGCCACTTTGGATATCCTGCTAAGTGGGCCTATGAGGCGAACTCCACGCGGTTGCGGCCAAGCTCCTTGGCACGATAGAGCGCCTTGTCGGCACGGGCGAAGAGCTCGCTCTGCTCCTCACCCCTGTTGTACTCGGCGATACCGATAGAGATCGTGATGGTGCGTTCGATATCGAAGTTGGTGGCCTCAACCGACTGGCGCAGCCGTTCGGCGAAAATCATGGCCTGCTCCTGAGGGGTATTGGCAAGCAGGGCGACAAACTCTTCACCGCCCCAGCGGGCAACGGTATCGGAGCTGCGAATCGCACTGCTCAACACCCGCGCTACCTGTTTTAGCGCCTTATCACCCTCGAGGTGGCCCCAGGTGTCGTTGACCGACTTAAAGTGGTCGATATCGATCAGCAGCAGTGTGAAGGTGTTTTCACCGTAGCGCCCGGTTCGGGCAATCTCATACTCAATCAGCTCATCAAATTTAGTGCGATTGTAGATGCCGGTGAGCCGGTCGATGATGGCGATCTGCTCGAATTGGGTATTCTCCTTCTTCAGCAGCTCGACCAGCTCGGTTAGCTCCTCCTGGTGATTACGCATCAGTTCCGCCCAGCGGCTGTATGCCATTGAGACCAGCGACTGCTGCGATACCACCCCCAACAGGTGGCCGTTCTCATGGTGAATGACGACCCGCTTAAAGTGCTTGTCCTGCAGGTAGTTAAGGGCCTCTTTTACGGATGTTTTGGCACTAATGGACTCTACGGGTGAGGACATGTGGTACTCCACCGGGCTGCTAAGGGAGACCCCCTCGTGGATCAGGCGAATCGCGTCCTTGGTGGTAAGAATCCCTATCGCCTTCTCCTCCTGATGGACGATGACGGCATCGCTCGGCTCGTGCAACAGGCTAAACACATCGGAGAGTGGAGCACCGGGAGAGACTACCTTCGCCGTGTGCTGGAGTACGAGATCGCCCACACTCTGGTGCTCGATAATAAGCTGCGGGTCGATGGCGTTGGTAATATCGCTGTAGGAGACCAAGCCCATCAGTTTGCCCGCGTCATCAACAACGCCCAGGTATTCCATGTGACGGCTGAAGTGCTTCATCGCATCGAGTACCGTAACACCCGCAGTTACGGTTGGCAGGGGGAGGCACTCTACGTCACTGATCGGATGCTCCAGGCTCTGTGACGAAATATGGAGGCGGATAATGTCGTTAATCGTCAGTAGTCGGTAGCTGCGTTCCGGCTCGTTGCTGACGATAACATCACGAATGTTGCGGGTCGCCATTTCACTCAGGGCATGACGGAGGGTGGTGCTATCAGGAATCGTGACGATATCCTTGACGGCGAGTTCTTCAATGTTGGGGAAAAACGTGTTTTGCATGCTCGAGCTATATCCCGTTTGCGGTCAGTTTGTCGCTGCTTGCGGACGCTGCAACGACATATCCTGTCATTATATCGGTTCATTCATCTTAAAGGACAGGTTCCTGCAATCCCTGAATGAAGCGGTGGTATGTGTGGCGCACTGCAGCATCAGGCTTCACTCCCGCTTACATGCTGTGATACTATGCAAAATCAATGAGATAGGGTGGTCTAAGGCCCCCTGAATAAGCAAAATTACCAAGCACTGTGCCCGGCACGGTGCTTTTTTATTGTCATGTGGTCTTTCGTAGGGATCACCACTGCATAAGGAAAGAATAAATGCCCGTCATTACCCTTCCCGATGGCTCCAAGCGCGAGTTCGACAACCCCGTAACCGTACAGGAAGTAGCCGCTGACATCGGCTCCGGTCTGGCCAAGGCGACCCTTGCCGGCAAGGTGAACGACAAGCTGGTCGATGCTTCCCATCTGATTGAACAGGATGCCGAGCTCGCCATCATCACCGACAAGAGCGAGGAGGCGCTGGAGATCATCCGTCACTCTACCGCCCACCTGATGGCCCAGGCGGTGCAGCGCCTCTTCCCCGGAGCCCAGGTAACCATCGGCCCGGTGATTGAGGACGGTTTCTACTACGACTTTGCCTACGAGCGCGCCTTTACCAGTGACGATCTGAAGAAGATCGAGAAGGAGATGGCGAAGATCGTCTCCCAGAACTTCGCACTGGAGCGCTCGGAGATGAGCCGCGAGGATGCCATCGAGTTTTTCCTCGGCATGGGTGAGAAGTACAAGGCGGAGCTGGTGGAGGCCATTCCTCACGGCGAGGTGCTCTCCCTCTACAAGCAGGGCGAATTTACCGACCTCTGCCGCGGTCCCCATGTCCCTTCCACCGCCAAGCTCAAGGCCTTCAAGCTGATGAAGGTGGCGGGTGCCTACTGGCGTGGCGACTCCAACAACGAGATGCTGACCCGCATCTACGGTACCGCCTGGACCAACAAGAACGACCTCAAGGATTACCTGCACCGCCTGGAAGAGGCGGAGAAGCGCGACCACCGCAAGATTGGCCGCCAGCTCGCCCTGTTCCACAGCCAGGAGGAGGCCCCGGGTATGGTCTTCTGGCACGACAACGGCTGGATGGTCTACCAACAGGTAGAGCAGTACGTGCGCACCATCCTGCGTGAGAACGGCTACCAGGAGGTGAAGACGCCGCAGGTGGTAGATCGCTCCCTGTGGGAGAAGTCTGGCCACTGGGACAAGTTCGGTGACATGATGTTTACCACCCACTCGGAGAACCGTGACTACGCGGTCAAGCCGATGAACTGCCCCTGCCACGTACAGATCTTCAACCAGGGCCTCAAATCCTACCGCGAGCTGCCGCTGCGCATGGCCGAGTTCGGCTCCTGTCACCGCAATGAGCCCTCCGGTACCCTGCACGGCCTGATGCGGGTGCGCAACTTCACCCAGGATGACGCCCATATCTTCTGTACCGAGGACCAAATCCAGTCCGAGGTCTCCGAGTTCATCGACCTCCTATATAAGGTGTATGCTGATTTCGGCTTCGAAGATGTGATCATCAAGCTCTCCACCCGTCCCGAGCAGCGTGTTGGTTCTGACGAGGTGTGGGACAAGGCGGAACACGCCCTTGAGCAGGCGCTCAACAGCAAGGGGCTGGCCTGGGACCTGCAGCCGGGCGAGGGGGCCTTCTACGGCCCCAAGATCGAGTTTTCGCTCAAGGATTGCCTGGGCCGGGTATGGCAGTGCGGCACCATTCAGGTCGACTTCTCCATGCCGGGGCGCCTCGATGCCCACTACATCGCCGAGGACGGCTCCAAGCAGGTACCGGTCATGCTGCACCGTGCGATCCTCGGTTCGCTGGAGCGTTTCATCGGTATCCTCATCGAGAACTTTGCCGGGGCCTTCCCCCTGTGGCTGGCCCCGGTACAGGCGGTAGTGATGAATATTACCGACCGACAGGCCGAATTTGTCGCTGAAATCGAGCAATTCCTTAAAAATCAGGGGATTCGCCTTAAAACCGACTTGAGAAATGAGAAAATCGGCTTTAAAATCCGCGAGCACACACTACACCGCACCCCCTACATGCTGGTTATCGGGGATCGCGAGGTAGAAGAACGAACTGTTGCGGTACGCACCAGAACCGGTGAAGACCTGGGTTCCATGTCGATGGAAGCCTTTGCCGAGTTGCTCCACGAGGAGATTGCGAACCGCGGACGTAAACCTGCACTGGAGGATTGACGACATCGCTGCTAAAGAGAAGCAGACCCGACTCAATGAGGACATTCGGGTCCCTGAGGTACGCCTGATAGGCGCCGACGGAGAGCAGGTCGGGGTAGTACCGACCTCACAAGCGCTGGAGATGGCCGCTGAGGATGACCTTGACCTGGTTGAGGTCTCACCCGATGCCAAGCCACCGGTTTGCCGCATCATGGACCACGGCAAGTTCATCTTTGAACAGCGCAAAAAGCAGCAGGCCGCCAAGAAGAAGCAGAAGCAGGTACAGGTCAAAGAGGTTAAGTTCCGTCCAGGAACTGAAGAGGGAGACTATCAGGTAAAACTACGCAACCTGACACGCTTCCTCAACGACGGGGACAGGGTCAAGGTAACCTTACGGTTCCGTGGCCGTGAAATGGCCCACCAGGAACTCGGTCGCGATCTGTTGAAGCGCGTCGAGGCCGACCTTGTTGAATTGGGAAGTGTCGAGCAGTTCCCAAGGATGGAAGGTCGCCAAATGGTGATGCTGATTGCCCCGAAAAAGAAGAAGTAATCATCTGATTGCTTCGAGCGCAGCTACTGTCCACCCCCTATATATGGCGGGGCGGTGTCCAGTCACAAACGTTGCGTTTTCTTTAATTGAAATGCGGAGTTGAGAAATGCCGAAAATCAAAACCAACCGAGGCGCCGCCAAGCGCTTCAAGAAGAGTGCTGGTGGCTTCAAGCGCAACCAGTCCTTCCGTCGTCACATCCTCACCAAGAAACCGACCAAGCGTAAGCGTCAGCTGCGCTCGCCGGAAATGATCGCATCCGTCGACGTAGCAATGGTACGTCGCATGCTGCCCTATAGCTGAGGAGATTGAACGATGGCACGAGTAAAACGTGGCGTAACTGCACGCGCCAAGCACAAGAAAGTCCTTGCCCAGGCCAAAGGTTATAAAGGCCGCCGCAAGAATGTATACCGCGTTGCCAAGCAGGCAGTCATCAAGGCAGGCCAGTACGCCTACCGTGACCGCCGCCAGCGCAAGCGCCAGTTCCGCGCCCTGTGGATTGCCCGTATCAATGCGGCCTCCCGTGAGTGTGGTCTGTCCTACAGCCGTTTCATCAACGGCCTGAAGAAGGCTGGTATCGAGATCGATCGTAAGATCCTCGCCGATATCGCCGTAACCGATAAAGGCGGTTTTGCTGCCCTGGCTGATAAGTCCAAGGCTGCACTCGCTTAAATCAATCTAACTGTTCGTCGTAATCGTAGTAGCGGCGCACAGCGAGAATTGATTCGTACCAAAGGGGGAAGGCCGTCCAGTCTTCCCCCTTTGTCGTTTAAGAATTCCATACGTGGCGTTATAGTGACGTTACGGCAATTCGGAGAAGTTGCGTGGATGAATTGACAGGCCTCGTCACTGAGGCGGAGAAGTTGATTGCCGAGGCGGCTGATATGCAGGCGCTGGATCAGGTGCGTGTTCAGTACCTGGGGAAGAAGGGCTCTTTCACCGACCTGATGAAGGGTCTGGGTAAGCTCTCAGCGGAGGAGCGTCCGGCAGCAGGCCAGGCGATCAACCAGGCCAAGGGTAAGGTACAACAGGCACTCGAGGAGCGAAAAAACACCCTCAAGGATGCCGCCCTCAATGCGCGCCTGGAGTCGGAGAAGGTCGATGTCACCCTGCCGGGGCGCGGCCAGCAGTCGGGTGGACTACACCCGGTCACCCTGACCCTGCAGCGTATCGAGGAGTTGTTCTCACAGCTGGGCTTCAGCACCGCCGAAGGACCGGAGATCGAGGACGACTTTCATAACTTCGAGGCACTCAACATCCCCGAGACCCATCCGGCACGGGCGATGCACGACACCTTCTACTTCAATGCCAACACCCTGCTGCGCACCCACACCTCGCCGGTACAGGTACGCACCATGGAGCAGGAGCAGCCGCCGCTTCGCGTCATTGCGCCGGGCCGTGTCTATCGTTGCGATTCCGACCTGACCCACACCCCGATGTTCCACCAGGTGGAGGGGTTAATGGTGGACGAGCAGGTGAGCTTTGCCGATTTAAAAGGGATATTGGATGACTTCCTGCGCAACTTCTTCGAGCGCGACCTGGAGGTGCGTTTCCGCCCCTCCTATTTCCCCTTTACCGAGCCCTCGGCCGAGGCCGACATCCAGTGTGTGATGTGCGGCGGTGAGGGCTGCCGTGTCTGTTCGCACACCGGCTGGCTGGAGGTGCTGGGCTGCGGCATGGTTCACCCCGAGGTGTTCCGTCACGTCGGTATCGACAGCGAGAAGTACACCGGCTTCGCCTTCGGCATGGGGGTCGAGCGTCTGGCGATGCTGCGCTACGGCGTCAATGACTTGCGCCTCTTCTTCGAGAACGACCTGCGCTTCCTGCAGCAGTTCAACTAGCGCTTAAGTCCGATAAAAGAATCAGGTTTATTACCAATATGAAATTCAGCGAACAGTGGTTGCGTGAGTGGGTCAATCCTTCGGTCTCTACCGAGGAGTTGTGTCACCAGTTGACAATGGCAGGCCTTGAGGTCGATGCGGTGGAAGCGGTTGCCGCGGAGTTTAGTGGCGTGGTGGTGGCTGAGGTGCTGAGCGTAGAGCCGCACCCGGATGCCGATAAGCTGCGTGTCACCCAGGTCAACGTAGGGGAGGGAGAGCCGGTACAGATCGTCTGCGGTGCCGCCAATGTGCGTCCCGGCCTGCGTGTACCCTGTGCCACCGTCGGCGCAAAGCTGCCTGGCAACTTCAAGATCAAGAAGGCGAAGCTGCGTGGTGTTCCCTCCAATGGCATGCTCGCCTCCGCCTCTGAACTGGGCCTGGCCGAGAGCTCCGAGGGGCTGATGGAACTACCCGCCGATGCCCCGGTGGGTGAGAACTTCCGTGACTACCTGCAGCTGGACGATGTCACCATCGAACTGGGGCTGACCCCCAACCGCGGCGACTGCCTGAGTATTGCCGGTGTCGCCCGTGAGACCGGGGTGTTGAATCACGCCGATGTCTCCGGTCCCGCCTGCGATGCGGTAGTGGCATCCATCGACGATAGCCTTAATGTCAGCCTCAATGCGGCTGCCGATTGCCCACGCTATCTCGGTCGGGTGATTCGTGGCGTGAATGTAGCCGCTGAAACACCGCTGTGGATGCAGGAGCGCCTGCGTCGTAGCGGTATCCGCAGCCTCAGTGCAGTAGTCGATGTGACCAACTACGTGCTGCTGGAGCTGGGTCAACCGATGCATGCCTTCGACCTTGGCAAGATTAACGGTGGCATTCGGGTCCGTCTGGCCAATGCCGGAGAGAAACTCAAACTGTTAAACGACGACGAGGTGGAACTGGATGGCGAGACCCTGGTGATCGCCGACGACAGCACCGCCCTGGCGATGGCGGGTGTAATGGGTGGTGCCGACTCCGCCGTTGGCGACGAAACCCAGGATATTTTCCTCGAGAGCGCCTTCTTCAGCCCCAACTCCATCGCCGGGCGTGCCCGTCGCTACGGCCTGCACACCGACTCCTCGCACCGCTTCGAGCGCGGTGTCTCCCCGCAGCTCGCCGGCCAGGCAATGGAGCGCGCCACCGCGCTGCTGCTGGAAATCGCCGGTGGCCAGGCCGGGCCTGTCACTGAGGTGACTTCGCATGAGCACCTGCCGAAGGCCGCAGCGGTAAGGCTGCGCCATGCCCGTATCGAGCGGGTACTGGGTACCGAGGTGGCGAAGGAGACGGTTGACGAGATCCTCTGCCGCCTCGACATGCAGGTGGAGGCAAACGGGGAGGGATGGCAGGTCACCGCACCCGCCTTCCGCTTCGATATCGCCATTGAGGAGGACCTCATTGAGGAGGTTGGCCGTATCATCGGTTACAGTAACCTCCCCAGCATTCGTCCCCAGGGTAGCCTGCGTATGGGCGAGCGCCCTGAGGCAAGGCTGGGTAAGGGCGACCTGGCCGCCGTGCTGGTAGAACGCGGTTATCAGGAGGCGATAACCTACACCTTCGTCGAGCCCAAGATGCAGCAGCTGCTGGACCCGCAGCGCGAGCCCATTGCCCTGGCCAACCCCATCTCCGCCGATATGTCGGTGATGCGTACCACCATCTGGAGCGGCCTGCTCCCTGCGCTGCAGCACAACATCAACCGCCAGCAGGGCAGGGTTCGCCTGTTCGAGTACGGCCTGCGCTTCCTGCCACTTCAGGATGGAGAGATGCAGCAGGACAATGTGCTGGCCGGTGTCGTCTACGGTAGCGTACTGCCGGAGCAGTGGGCCGCTACAGAGTCCAAGCTCGACTTCTTCGATGTGAAGGGTGACGTGGAGGCCTTGCTGGCACTGACGGGCCGGGCTGATGCCTTCACCTTCAGGGCGGATACCCACCCGGCACTCCACCCCGGCCAGAGCGCGTGCATTAGCCACGAGGGCAAGGATGTAGGCTGGCTGGGGGCTCTGCATCCCTCGCTGGAGTCAAAGCTGGGCCTTAGCGGCCAGACCTTCCTGTTCGAGATCGAGGCAGAGGCGCTGCTATCAGGAACGGTCGCGAATTTCAGCGAAATCTCCAAATATCCTGCAATTCGTAGGGATATAGCCCTGGTTCTCGATCGCGACACACCGGCCTCAAAGGTGGTTGAAACTATCCGTGCCGTGGCCCCCGATACACTGCAACACTTAAAGCTGTTTGACCTTTATCAGGGCGAACATATTGATTCAGGACGAAAAAGTCTTGCTTTGGGCTTGACCTTACAGGCACAATCGCGCACTCTTACTGACGAAGAAGTTGATTCCGCTATCGACAAGGTAGTAACGACCCTGGCAAACGAACTTGGGGCAGCACTAAGAGAATAACTATGGCTTTGACGAAGGCAGCGATTGCTGAATCCCTGTTTGAAGAGCTGGGCCTCAATAAGCGTGAGGCCAAGGAACTGGTAGAGCAGTTTTTCGAAGAGATACGATCTGCTCTGGAGAACGGATATCAGGTGAAGTTATCCGGTTTTGGCAATTTTGACCTGCGCGACAAGAGTGAGCGCCCAGGCAGAAACCCCAAAACAGGTGAGGAGATCCCCATCTCAGCTCGTCGCGTGGTGACGTTCCGACCTGGACAAAAACTAAAGGCAAGGGTGGAGGCATATGCTGGAACCCAGCAATAATAACGAATTACCGCCGATCCCTGGCAAGCGCTACTTCACCATCGGTGAGGTAAGTGAGCTGTGTAACGTCAAGCCGCATGTGCTGCGCTACTGGGAGCAGGAGTTTCCCCAGCTCAAGCCGGTAAAGCGCCGTGGCAATCGCCGCTACTATCAGCGCCAGGACGTGATCATCATCCGTCAGATCCGTTCGCTGCTCTATGAGCAGGGCTTCACCATCGGTGGGGCTCGGCAGCAGTTCGAGAGCGAAGAGGTGAAGAGCGACGCCAACCAGAGCCAGCAAATCATCCGTCAGCTGCGAGCCGAGCTTGAAGAGGTGCTGGATATCCTCAAGCGATAAGATTGCTAACATGATGGCAAAAAAGCGCGAAGTGGCAATGGCCGCTTCGCGCTTTTTTCGTTTGGAGCCATATCTGAAAAATTTCTCGCCAATGATGTTCTCATCTGCCGTTCTTTAGTGTAATATGCGCGGCTTCTTGAAGAGGTAATCTCCTCTTTACGGGGCGTAGCGCAGCCTGGTAGCGCACCACAATGGGGTTGTGGGGGTCGGAGGTTCGAATCCTCTCGCCCCGACCAATTCGGTCGGAACAAAAGGGCTTACCAATTCGTTGGTAGGCCCTTTTGTTTTTCTGCCTCTTCCTGGGCGCGGAAGCCCTGATATACTTTCGCCCCAATGAATAGACCGCTTCAGCATACCCTTCCCTACTTTCAAGAGTGCAGCCAGCTCTTCGCCGTCGTCAGTGACGAGCCCTGGGCAATGTGGTTGGACAGCTGCGGCCTGGGAGGGGAGCTTGGTCGCTTCGACATTATGGTGGCGCGCCCCCATACCACCCTGGTGACCCATGGCGAGGGTACCGAGGTTTGCTCAGCCGACTCCTGCTACCACTCCAATGACGATCCCTTTGCGCTGCTGCAGCAGGAGCTCTCCAGCTAC